>NZ_SMKX01000219.1 GCF_004349055.1 Kribbella antibiotica | reverse complement strand
ATCCTCCACACCGACCTCGAAAACCCCACCGAGGCCACCGCCGCCGTACTAGCCCAGGCCGGCAACGCCATCGCCCTCTCCCCACCGGAACTCATCACCGCAGTCCACGAGGCCGCCCGAACCCTGACGACCCTCCACTAGGCGGACAACAGGTTGGGCAGTGGTGCACGTCCGCTATTCCGGGATGAACACCGGCTTGTCGGGGATCACCGGTTCGGGCGGCAGCGTGCGGACCCAGATGTTCACGACCGTCGGTGGGAGGTTGAAAGAACCGCCGGTGGGGCTTTGGTCGGTCACCGTGTTCTCTTCGGCGGAACTGGTCCATTCCCAGACCGTTTTCACGCCGTAGCCTTCGGCCCGGAGGGTGTTGAAGGCGTCGACGTGCGTCATCCCGACCACACCCGGTACGCCGAAGAACTCCTCCTGATTTGCGAACGCCGCCAGATCGGCCCGGCGCAGTACGAATCCTTCGGGCAGCCCGGTGTTCAACCGCATCGCCGCATCGTCCAGCACCTCGACAAGCCTGATCCGCACGGCGGAATCCGTCACCCGCCCGACAGCTTCCTGCAGTCCGCCCAGCTCCTTGACCTGCCCGGTCAGCACCTCGTCGAGCCCAGGCTCCAACTCGGCGTACAAATCGTGGCAGACCTCTTCCCCGTCCGCCCCTAGGTAACAGAACCGCCAGTACGAGTCCGACATGACTCCCCCTTGCTCGAACCATCTTGGCTTCGAGTCTCCAGACCAACCTTCAGCCAGGCTTCAGAACCACGCCCTCAACCCTGCTAGTCCTTCTGGCGCGTGGCGCCGGCTCGTAGGGCGGCCCATTGGCGGAGGCGTTCGGTGATCTGAGATTCGTAGCCGTTGCGGGTGGGCTTGTAGTAGGCCTCGCGGTCCATTCCCTCGGGGAAGTAGTCGGCGCCGGAGAAGCCTTCGGTGGTGTCGGGGTCGTACTGGTAGTCCTTGCCGTAGCCGAGTTCCTTCATCAGCCGGGTGGGGGCGTTCAGGATGTGGGCCGGCGGCATCAGGGAGCCGGTGCGCTTGGCGGATCGGTGGGCGGCGTTGAAGCCGCGGTAGACGGCGATCGACTTGGGAGCGGTGGCGAGATAGACGACAGCCTGCGCAATCGCCAGTTCTCCCTCGGGTGAGCCCAGTCGCTCGTAGACGTCCCACGCCGCGAGCGTCTGCTGGACTGCATGCGGGTCGGCCATGCCGATGTCCTCGTTGGCGAAGCGGACCAGGCGACGCGCCACGAACAACGGGTCTTCACCGCCGTCAAGCATGCGGGCGAGCCAGTACAGGGCGGCGTCCGGATCCGAGCCGCGCATCGACTTGTGTAGCGCGGAGATCAGGTTGTAGTGGCCCTCCTGCGCCTTGTCGTACAGCGGTGCACGTTGCTGGACGAGCCGGGTGAGCGCGGTGGTGTCGAGTGGCGGCTCGGCGGCGGGCAAGGCCTGGAGCTGTTCGACCATGTTGAGCAGGTAGCGGCCATCGCCGTCTGCCATGGCGGTCAAGGCATGGCGCGCGGTCTCGTCGAGTGGCAGCGGGCGGCCGGTGAGCTCCTCAGCACGCCCGATGAGCGACTCCAGCGCGGCCTCGTCGAGGCGCCTGAGAACGAAGACCTGGGTACGGGACAGGAGTGCGCCGTTGAGTTCGAAACTCGGGTTCTCCGTGGTGGCTCCGACCAGGACGATCGTGCCGTCCTCGACGTACGGCAAGAAGCTGTCTTGCTGGGCCCGGTTGAACCGATGGATCTCGTCGACGAACAGCAGCGTGCCCTGTCCGACCGTGCGCCTCTGCTGGGCTGCGGCGAACACCTTCCGCAGGTCGGCGACACCGGCGAACGTGGCCGAGACAGGCTCGAAGTGAAGGTTGCTGCGATCGGCGAGGAGTCGCGCGATCGTCGTCTTGCCAACTCCGGGCGGCCCCCACAGAACCGCGGAGACCAGGCGTTGCTGCGCGACCATCCGGCCAAGCGGAGCTTCAGGGGCAAGCAGGTGCTCCTGCCCGACAACCTGGTCAAGCTCCGTCGGCCGCATCCGGTCAGCCAGCGGACGATGGGGTTCATCCTCGAACAGCGGCAGGGTCGGTTCCATCAGTTGTCCTTGCGCGACGGCAAGCCACCGGCGACCAAGTCATATGAGTGCTCCACCGCATCCACCACCATCCGCTCGGTGACTCGCTCGCCCGGCCCGATCGAGATCCAGTGCCGCTTGCTGAGGTACCGGCCCGGCGTGATCGACGCATACCCGCGCTGCAGCTCCGCGCCGTACTCCGGTTCGCACTTGACCGTGACGATCGGATTGTCCGGATCGTCCGTGACGATCAGAAACACCTTCCCGGACACCTTGAAGACGTCGAGCGAGTCGACGAAGGGCCGGCCCTCACTGACCCCCGGCAGAGCACCGGCCGCACCCCGAGCCGCGAACTGAAGCCGCTCCCCCGCCGTACGCGTCGATTCCGCCATGGTTCCATCCTGACCCACGCCACGGACAGTTCTCTGTGAGTGACCCCAAGCCGTCAGCTGGCCACTCGAACGAGAAAAGCACCGCGCCAACGATCGGATAGACGACCCAGAACCAGCCACTCTCGTACAGCTCGCGCAAATCTTGTCTTCGTTCGTGGACAACACGGTTCTGTCCACGAACGAAGACACAGCACGGGTCTGTCAGTGGCGCAGGTCCGGCGTACCGATCAACGGGTGGTGGTCCGCAGTAACCCGTCAACGACTGTGCCGGCACGCGGCGCGAATGGCCGCTGGACGAACCACTACCCGTCCATCGGTACATCCCCGGCGCTGCCGGACGCCCAGGCCATCACAATCGGCCGGTGGCTGTGGTCGCAGGCGGGCAACCGGCCGAACGGTTCAGTTGTGATGGGCCGGCCGTCCGGCGAGGCGATGCCCGTTGGGCGGTAAGCGGAATTCGACCTAGTCGCGTCGCGCATGAGCGTCAGGACGTAGTTGGGTGGCTCCGGTTCGTACGGCGGTCCAGTCGGTTGTGCGGATGCGAGAGCGGGCGCGGGTGAGCCACTGGGCGCGGTCTTGGTGTTCGCGGTGGAGGTTGGGAAGGTCGAGGTCAACGCCTGCGCGTGGGGAGGCTTCGACTTCGATGGCGCGGGCTTCCATGGCGGCCATCAAGGTTGCGTGAAGCTCGTCGACGGCGGTGACGAAGTCGGCAACGGTGACTGTGGTTCGCAGGGTTCGGGGCTCGGCGAAGTTGGTGGGGGCGTTCCAGTCAATGGTGAGGTCGTTGCCGGTTCGCCAGCAGCGAAGGCTTGGCGACTCGCGGAGGTAGCTGAAGTTCAGGCTCCGGTCGGACCAGCAATCGATGGCGGCGTCAGCTGCTTCGGACTCGACGTCGCACCAGTCGCGGCCGTCGGATTCGAGAAAGCCGAGCAGGTCGGTCGGCACGTCTTCGAGCGCCGCGGGCAGGAGCGCCAGCAGGTCCTCCCACAGCCGTACGACGTAGTAGTCGACGTACGGAATGTCGTAGTCAGCCGCGAACTTCAGCAGGCGAACATCCCCCAGCTCGATCCAGTACCAGCCGTCAGTGAGGCCGAACCAATGCAGAGTCGGCTTGTCGCCACCCCACAGCCCGACCTCCGCCAGCGGGTGGAACCCGAACCGGAAGCGAATCGGTACGGCGCTCACTTGCGCCTCCAAAAGGTGGAACGCCACCAGTAGAGGACTGTGTAGTCGGGAGGCCAGGGGCGCTCCTGGACGCCTCGCGGTTCGAAGTGATCCTGCCGCACGTCGATCGGCCGCCAGCCTTCGTCTACCCGATCGGCAGCCTCGGGGCTGCGCACCTTGCTGACGAACCGCTCTTCCATAGCTCCGAAGCGCGCGAAGGTCCGCTGGGCATCTCGGAGGGACAGGCTGTTGGCACCGCCTGCCCAGTCGGGCCAACGGAGTTGGACTGCGTCGTCTTCCCAGAAGCAGATCGAGCAGATCTCGTAAGACCCGGCCTTGCGTGCTTGCGCCGGAGGCGCCAATGGAACAGTCGCCGCCGAAGGCGGTGTCGGTTAGACGCCGGAGGCAGTATCAAACATTGAAGCGGAACTCGACCCAGTTCCGCTACCATTCAACCTGTGATCTCACATTCTTCGCTCTAGAAAGTAGGGCTAAAGCAGATCCGACTCAGGATGTTCCCCCGTCTCATCGTCGCCCTTTTGTTCAGGCATGACATCTGCGACAGCCACCTCCGAGCCCTCGGACAAGTTTTCGCCTTTCGCGGGCGTCTCCGGAGCACCTACAGCCTTCGGCTCACTCCGTCCGGTAATCAGCGCTGCCCGCAGGTCGTCCATGTACTTCGGGTCATTCATCGGCAACTTTAAAGATCCCACTACCCTTTGCAAGGCAGTCAAGAATTGTGGATCATGGAGTGTCGAAGCAAGGGACGGAAATAGATTAGGCTGCATCGCTTGTATCGCCGCTGTCAGGCTTGGGGTCATCGATTCAATCAGCTTGGGATCAATGACAGGCTTGAAACCAGCCAACGCTCTGGCGAATGTTCCACTTAGGGCGGAGCGATTCCGATCGCGCACGTCCTTATCGTGCCAATCGGCCCGCATCGGATCATCCACCCGGCTAGCAATCTTTGTAATTTCACCACCGAGCGGCTTTCCGACTGAGTTCGTTGCAAGGTAGCCACGGAAAACCAATGGTTTCGAGATCTGCATCTCGAAGGTCTGATCCTCAGGCGATAGAGTCGCCGAAGCCGGTATTTTCTCAACGACTGGCCGACTAAGTACCAACACGGATTCGCCCGTGATCTTGAAATCAATCAGCGCCTGGTCTCCACCCGCCGCCCCCCTGATCTCGAAATCGAAATCAGAGAGCTCGCCTACCGCGAGGAGCTCAGCCCAGATCGTATCGACTGGCAGAGCACACTCACGAGGAACCACAATCGAGGGCGCGACGCCTGGCAGTACCTCTTGAGCAACGAATCGCGTCAATGTTTGTGCTCGAAGCTGACTCCGGAGATTCCGCATGTCTTGCGGAAGCTCGGGGGCTAAGGTCGCAGCCAAATCGGAGACCATATCCCTCAGCTCATGCGCGTACTTCACACGCTCAGAAAAGCCAGCCGCAGCTAGCTCCTCCAGAAGCTCCGCATGAAGCACCGCCGGTACCGGGTCGGGCTCCTGATCGGATTCAGGTGCCGAATCGCCCCCAAAGTCACCGGTATTGTTTGAAACCCAGTAGAGATCATCATCGGGATACTGGCGCAGAAGCTCCAGCACGGTCAGCCAGTTCAGCGTGTCCCGGTATCCATCACCGGACGAGTTACACGGCTTCCTCCGCGAAACGGCGCGCTCAACAACTACCGAGTGCGGGACATTCGGAACCGGAACGATGATTGCGTTCAGGTCGGCGAGAATCGCCGTCAGTTGATCCCCGTAATTTTCGGCCGCTTCATGAATGGACATCTCCAGGTCATCGGCTGCCGCCGAGAGCCCGAGTCCGATGAACCGCTGCTTCTTCATCCACCCTTCGGCCGCTGTCTGCAGTCCGACAAGCGATCGCTGGTAGCCGGCGACGGCCTCAAGTTGCACCACACTCGGCACGACGATCTTTAGATCCCAGGCCTCAGCGGCATGCGCCAGAACGCCCCAAGCATCGCTCGCACACATCGGGTCAGCCCCGAAGACGGTCGTATCCAGCACGACGAGCATCGCCGTCACTCCATCCCGAGCTGCTACTTGCTAGATCCAGAGGTCAGACGTTAAACCTGAACTCGACTACGTCGCCGTCTTGCATGATGTAGTCCTTGCCTTCCATGCGGACCTTGCCTACGGCGCGGGCGGCGACGAGGGTGCCGGCGTCGAGGAGGTCTTGGTAGGAGACGATCTCGGCCTTGATGAAGCCGCGCTGGAAGTCGGTGTGGATGACGCCGGCGGCTTCGGGGGCGGTGGCGCCTACCTTGATGGTCCAGGCGCGGGCTTCCTTCGGGCCTGCCGTCAGGTAGGTCTGGAGGCCGAGGGTGTCGAAGCCTACGCGGGCCAGGACGTCGAGGCCGGGCTCTTCGATGCCCATCTCCTTGAGCATCTCGAGGGCTTCGTCCTCGTCGCCGAGCTCGACGAGTTCGGCTTCGAACTTGGCGTCGAGGAAGATGGCTTCGGCGGGGGCGACCAGGTCGCGCATCTGCTGCTTGAGGGGCTCGTCGGAGAGCTCGTCGGCGTCGCAGTTGAAGACGAACAGGTAGGGCTTGGCGGTCATCAGCATGAGTTCGCGGATGGCGTCGCGGTCGACGTTCGTGGCGATGATCGGCGTACCGGCTTCGAGGTGCTTCTGGGCCTCGCGGACGGCTTCGAGGGTGACGGCGGCCTCCTTCTTGAGGCGCATCTCCTTCTCGAGGCGCGGGATCGCCTTCTCGACGGTCTGCAGGTCGGCCAGGATCAGCTCGGTCTGGATCGTGGAGATGTCGTCGGCCGGGGAGACCTTGCCGTCGACGTGGGTGACGTCGTCGTCGCGGAAGACACGGGTGACCTGGCAGATCGCGTCGGACTCGCGGATGTGGCTGAGGAACTTGTTGCCCAGGCCCTCACCCTCGGAGGCACCGCGGACGATCCCGGCGATGTCGACGAACTGCACCGTGGCCGGGATGATCTTGGTCGAGTTGTACAGCCCGGCCAGCTTGTTCAGGCGTTCGTCCGGTACGCCGACGACCCCGACATTCGGCTCGATCGTTGCGAACGGGTAGTTCGCCGCGAGCACGTTGTTCTTGGTCAGGGCGTTGAACAGGGTGGACTTGCCCGCGTTGGGGAGCCCGACGATTCCGATGCTGAGTGCCACGGGCGTCAAGAGTACGCGGGTCAACCGCCTTGGCCCCAATTCAGAGCAGGAACGACTCCAGTTCGGCGTCGTACCAGCGGGAAGTCCGGCCCAGGGAGCGCATGCCGAGGCGGCGGCAGACGGCGAGGGAGGCGCCGTTGTCGGGGCGGACGACGGCGTAGATCTGTGGGAGTCCGGCTTTGAAACCGTGCTCGATCGCACCGCGCGCGGCCTCCGTGGCCAGACCGCGGCCCCAGGCGTCCGGGTGGAAGTGCCAACCCACCTCAACCTCGCCCTTGCTCGCCGTCCCATCCGAGGGCTCCGGCAGTGGGACGAGTAGGACGGTCCCGGCGACGGTCCCGGTCGCGCGCTCGTGGACGGCCCAGACCCCGTACGGCGCCTCCTGGCCCCGCTCGTTCCATCGGTCGATCACCCGGTTCGCGCTCTCCCGGTCCGTCATCACCTTCGGGTCGGCGCCGAGCCAGCGGGCGACCTCCCAGCGCCGGTAGATGTCGAACACCCGGTCACCATCGGCGGCCGCCCAGTTACGCACGAGCAGCCGATCGGTCTCGTAGACCACCTTCGGTTCCATGGCGTCCTCCCGGTCCTTTGCGGTTCATTTAGGAGGGTCGAACCAGCCGGGGGCAAGTAACGTCTCCACTCTGTGACCAGTTGGAGAAAGCTCGCCCCGGATCGCTCACGCTTCGTGTTCGGTTGCCTGCAATTCCTGCGGTTCGGCCTGCTCGAACTCGTCTCGTGCCTGTTCCCGGCGTTCCTCTTCGCCGGCCTCGCGATCTCCAAATACGTCGAGCTGCCGATCGCCCGGTACGACGCCCTGCTGATCTACTGCCTGGTCCTGACGCTGCTGTTCTGGGTCGTGCGGCTGGAGACGTGGCGTGAGGTCGCGGTGATCTTCGGGTTCCACCTGGTCGGCCTCGGACTCGAACTCTTCAAGGTCAAGATCGGTTCGTGGCAGTACCCGGGTGACGCGGTCACCAAGTTCGCCGGCGTACCGCTGTTCGCCGGTTTCATGTACGCCGCAGTCGGCAGCTACATCTGTCAGGCCTGGCGGCGATTCGATCTGCGGGTGAGCGGCTACCGTCCGGTCGCGACGACGATCCTCGCCGTACTGATCTATGCGAACTTCTTCACGCATCACTGGATCCCGGATCTGCGGATCCCGATCGCTGTCGCGCTGCTGTGGGTACTGCGGAAGGCATGGGTCTTCTACACCGTCGGCGGACGGCGCTACCGGATGCCGCTCGCGGTGTCGTTCGTGCTGATCGGGTTCTTCCTGTGGATCGCGGAAAACTTCGGCACGTTCCTCGACGCCTGGAATTATCCGGACCAGGTTGATGTTTGGCGACTGGTGCATCCGGCGAAGTTCGGCGCTTGGGCCCTGCTGGTCAGCATGAGCTTCGTGCTGGTCTCGAGTGTCAAGGCTCTCGAGGGCAGGCTTTATCACCGCGGTGTGCCCGCGACGGTCGCCACACCACGTGCGACCGAGGTCACAGCAGCAGCAGAAACCGGCGGCTGTGAAGGCGCTGAGACCTCACCGCAACATGGGAATGCCAACCATGGAAGGAGCTGAGGCGTCTTGAAGGATGTGAGGCTCCTGAGGGGGAGCGACTGGGGAACATCCGCCTGCTAGAGAGGGAGCATCATGTCCCGAAAGTTCGCCGCATTCATCGCGACCGGGGTGGCGCTGGTCATCGTCGCCGGTGCGTTGCTGGTCCTGGCGCTGGGACACGAACAGCAGCCACAACCGGCCGCCGCGACCACGCAAACGTCACCGCCGCCGAACAACCCGCCGTCCGGCACACCGTCCAACGAGCCGACCGAGACGCCGACCAACGCCGCGCCGCCGTCGACACCGGGCAAGCCGGCCGGTGACCCGACCGCCAACCTGGTCAAGGGCAAGAACAAGAAGGTGTTGTTCTTCAGCTTCGACGACGGGCCCGACCCGTACTGGACGCCGAAGATCATGGAGGTCCTGGCCAAGCACGGTGCGCACGCAACGTTCTTCCAGCTGGGCAAGATGCAGTCCGAGCACCCTGGCCTGCGCGAGCAGATCCTTGCCTCCGGCAACACCATCGGCAGCCACTCGATCTCGCACCCGCAGCTGACCGCGATCTCCGCGGCCGAGCGGCACCGGCAGATCTTCGACGGCCCGAAGTCGACCTGCTTCCGCCCGCCGTACGGCGCCAGTAACCCCAAGGTCCGCAAGGACATCAAGGACGCCGGCATGGTCCAGGTCCTCTGGGACGTCGACCCGCGCGACTGGGCCCGGCCGGGTGTGAACGCGATCGTGCAGAACATCCTGAACAACGCGCACAACCACAACATCATCCTGATGCACGACGGTGGCGGCGACCGCGGCCAGACCGTGCAGGCGCTCGACAAGGTCCTGCCGCTGCTGAAGGCAAAGGGCTACTCCTTCCCGGCCATGGACTGCCAGCCGCGCTGACAAACGTTGCTCTTGGCAACCGCCTGATCCCTCCGGGGTCAGGCGGTTTCTCGTTGGGGAGGGCTACCCCGTCAGCGGCGGCTGGTGGGGTGCATCGGTGACCGGCCAGCGGCGGATGGGTTCCTGATCTTCCGCGACCAGGAACTCGGGGGCGGTCAGCGGCCGGACGGAGGCTTCGATCGACTCCATCGCGGTGAGCTCGGCTTCGGTGACATGCAGGTCGCGGAGTTTGCGGGCAGTGATGAAGACCCGGCGTTCGAACGAACCGACCGTCCCGTTGTAGGCCTCGACCGCCGACGTCAGCGACCGGCCTACCCGGCCCAGGTGATCACCCATCACCGACAACCGGTCATAAAGCTCACGCCCCAGCTCGAAGACCTGCTGAGCAGACTCGGTCAACGCCGATTGGTTCCACGCATAGGCAGCCGCACGCAAGGTCGCGATCAATGTCGTCGGTGTTGCCAGGATGACGCGACGCTCGGCCGCATACTCCAGCAGCGAAGGCTCGACATCGAGTGCGGCCGACAGGAACGACTCCCCCGGCACGAACAGGATGACGAACTCGGGCGACGGTGACAGCCGCGTCCAGTACGCCTTGGCGGCCAACTGGTCGACGTGGACCCGCAGATGCCGGGCATGCGCCCGCAGCCGGTCCTCCTGGAAGTCCGGGTCGTCGGACTCGGCCGCCTCCAGGAACGCCGCCAGTGGCACCTTCGAGTCGACGACCAGGTTCTTTCCCCCGGCCAGCCGTACGACGAGGTCGGGCCGGAGCACGCCGTCCTCGTAGGAGCCCGTCGTAGTCGCCTGCTCGGTGAAGTCGCAGTGCGCGACCATCCCGGCGAGCTCGACCGTCTTCCGCAGGTGCAGCTCGCCCCAGCGCCCACGGACCTGAGGTTTTCGGAGCGCGGTCGACAAGGACGCCGTCTCCCGGCGCAGTGCCTCGCCGCTGATCCGCACCTCGTTGACCTGCTGGTGCAGCTCGCTCTGCCAGGCCGCGCGGCCCTTCTCGAGCTGATTCAGCTGGACGTGCAGCCGGTCCAAGGCTTCCTTGACCACGGCCTGGCCGCCCATCTGCTGCCCGACCGACGTCCGCTCCTGGGTCAGCTCGACGACCCGATCCTCGGCCGCGTCACGCTCGGCAGTGATCCGGGCGAGCGCGGCACCATCGCGGCCGCGCGCCCAGAGCACTCCGAATCCGGCTCCCAGCAGCAGACCCACCACCAGGAACAACAGCACCAGTAATATCGTCGCGCCACTCATGTCACAGATGGTGCCGGACACCACCGACAGTTTCTGCCTACCTACCCAGTGTCGCCCGGTACACCCGGTGAATCATCCGTTCTGACGAGCGCGGTACTCGAGGTCCTGGGCGATCGGCTGCATGATCTGCGAGACGTCCGCCATCGCCTCCGCGAGCGTCTTTCCGGCGTCGATCGCGTCGTCGAAGGCCCGGTCGGCCCGGGCCCGCTCCTCCTCGGTCTGCAGGCCGTACCGCAGCGACCAGATCGCCTGCCGGCGAACCTCCTGGCGGGTGGCGGCGCCTTCGTTCTTGATCTGCTGCATCAGGTTCTCGTACTGCCCCACGGTGAACAGCTCCTTCGGTGTCGTGCCACTGGCGGCGAACAATGCGGTGGTACTGATGCCACCTGGATCCCCATGGTCGTTCCCGGGAATGTGGCTGTGACCGTAATGACCACCTCGATTCAGCCAGATGGTCCGGCTGCGAGGCGACTCGGGCACATTATGGGGCGGACTGGCGATGAACCGCGGCGGCGGCCCGGCCGGCCAGACGTCCTTGATACCCCAGGACCGCGCTGCGGCCATGAACGCACGGAAGTTCTTCCCAGGTCTCCAGTAGCCGGTGAACGGCTTGGCCGAGCGGCCGATCACCTCGATCTGAATACAGACGCGACCGACCCGGTTCGTCATCGTCGCGCCGTCGTTGCGCAGTGCGCGGCCGCCGACGTTCAGCGGCATGAACTGCCCGAGCCGGTCGGTCAGCGGATCGTAGAGGACCTGCGGCTCGGCGGATTTGTTCTTCAGTACCCGGATCATCGCGGACCAGACCGACGACGTACCGGGATCGGCCTCGGTGGTGTGCCAGACCACGCGGGGCGGTGCTTTCGAGGTGATGGTGCCACCGGGGGACGACGGCGCTATCCGCTCAGCTCCCGGGATCCAGATCGTGCCTGCCATTGCTTTCCTTCCTCACTGAGATCTGGTCGACCCAAGGCCTGATGATCTCCCGCTGCATGCGGTGTCGCATGTCGGGGAGCGGCGGCGGACGGAAACCTTGGGCGACTCAGTGTGTTCAATGGATCACACACTGCTATTTCATCAAGTTGGCGGAGATCCGACAACAGTGAACCGTTGACAGCTTGGGGTGACTTCACGGGACTATGAGAGCGCTCTCAGACGGACGGCGCCCCCCGTCCCCGCCGCCCGTGTGCTTTGCCTTCTCCTGGGACAGATCTGAGGAGGAACTGTGCGCAAAAGACTTCATCTCCCGGCGATCGTCGCGGCTCTGGTGACCGCGGCCGGTCTGCTCACCGCCGGCAGCACTACTCCGGCGGCGGCCGTTCCGGCCACCATTCCGCTGCAAATCAGCAACAACTCGGGCCGCGGTGACGCCCTGTACATCTACAACCTCGGCACGAACCTGAGCACCGGCCAGCAGGGCTGGGCCGATGCCGCAGGCAACTTCCACGCCTGGCCGGCCGGCGGCAACCCACCCACTCCC
>NZ_SMKX01000218.1 GCF_004349055.1 Kribbella antibiotica | reverse complement strand
CGAGGAGGCGCACCGCGGCGGTGAGCTGCTCCGCGACCGCGGCCTGCTCCCCGACGTCCTGCACACCTCCCTGCTGCACCGCGCGATCCGCACCGCGAACATCGCCCTCGAGGTCGCCGGCCTGGTCGAACTCGGAGCCGCGCTCGATGGCGGGCGGCGGGGTGTCGTAGGAGCGGCGGAAGAGCATGAACTGCTCCTCGCCGAGCTCCTCGAGGGTCTGCTTCTTGTCCTTGCCCTGCAGGGCGCCGTAGTGGCGCTCGTTGAGGCGCCAGGAGCGGCGGACGTCGATCCACGAGCGGCCGGCGACCTCGAGGGCGATGTTCGCGGTGCGGATCGCGCGGTGCAGCAGGGAGGTGTGCAGGACGTCGGGGAGCAGGCCGCGGTCGCGGAGCAGCTCACCGCCGCGGTGCGCCTCCTCGACACCCTGGGCGTTCAGGTCGACGTCGACCCAGCCCGTGAAGAGGTTCTTCGCGTTCCAGTCGCTGTGGCCGTGGCGGAGCAGGATCAGGCGATAGGTCATGGAGGTGAGTTTACTGAGGTTCCAGCCAGCCCTTGAACGCGTCCAGGTTCCGGGTCGACTCACCGCGGGAGATCCGCCAGTCGTACTCCTTGCGGATCGACGAGGCGAAGCCCAGCTCCAGGATCGTGTTGAACGACGAATCCGAATACTCCAGTACGGCACCCAGCAGCCGATCCACCTCTGTCGGCGTGATCGAGTGCAGCGGGACCCGGCCGTCCAGGTGGATGTCGCCGAGATGGTCGACGGCGAAGGCGACGCCGTACATCTTGAGGTTCTTCTCGAGCATCCAGCGGTAGACGGCCGCGTGGTTCTCGTCGGGGTGCCGGGCCACGAAGGCGTGCACCTGGACCGATTGCGCACCGACCGTCAGCGAAACCGTGGTCTTGAGCTTGCGCTCCCCCGGCAAATCGGCGCTGAAGACTCCCGGCGACGACTCGGTGAACTCGATCTCGTTCTCGGTCAGCACCTGACGGATCACATCCGCCGCGGACACCCTCATTCAGAAAACACCTCAGCCGCCATGGTCTCCGCCGCGGTCCGGTACGCCGCGAGCGTCTTACGAGCGGTCAGTTCCCAACCGAAGCCCTGCGCATGCTTGACCGCCGCGCGGCTCATCGTCTCGCGAGTGTGCGGATCCGTCGCGATCCGGGCCAGCGCGTCGGCGAAGTCGTCGACCCCATGCCCGTCGACCAGCAGGCCGGTCTGCCCGTTGGCCACTGCGGTTGTCAGACCGCCCACGGCGGCCGCGACGACCGGCGTACCGCAGGCTTGGGCCTCCAAAGCGACCAGGCCGAAGGACTCCGAGTACGACGGCACGCAGACGACCGAGGCTGCTCGGTACCACTCGGCCAGCCCGCTGCGCTCCATCGGCTTCACGAACCGGGTCACATCGTCGACCCCGAGCGCCCGCGCCAGCTCAGCATGCGCTTCCGGGTGCTCCATCCCGTTGCCCGACGGCCCACCGATGATCGCCACCACCAACCGCGAACGCAACGACGGATCGCGCTCCAGCATCCGCGCGGCCGCCCGGATCAGCAGGTCTGGGGCCTTCAGTGGCTGGATGCGCCCGACAAACGCCAGTACGACGGCATCCTCCGGCACGCCGACTGATCGCCGAGCCGCCGACTGGTCGCCGGGCACGAACACTTCGAGATCCACGCCGGGGTTGACGACACCGACCTTCGCGGGTTGAGCGCCGTACAGGCTGATGAGCTCGTGGGCCTCGTCCGGAGTGTTGGCCAGCAGACGATCCGCAGACTCGACCACCTGCTCCTCGCCGATCACCCGAGCGGACGGTTCCGGTACGTCGCCCTCGGCCAGGCTGAGGTTCTTGACCTTCGCCATCGTGTGCATCGTGTGCACGAGCGGGATCGCCCAGCGGTCGCGCGCCAGCAACCCGACCTGCCCGGACAGCCAGTAGTGCGAGTGGATCACGTCGTACCAGCCGGGCTCGTGGATCGCCTCGGCGCGCAGGACAGCGCGGGCGAACGTGCACAGCTGAGCCGGGAGCTCGTTCTTGGTGAGGCCCTCATACGGACCGGCGGCGACGTTGCGAACCGTCACGCCAGGCATCAGCTCGATCCGCGACGGGAGCGCCGACGTGGTCGCCCGGGTGAAGACGTCGACCTCGATCCCGAGCTCCGCGAGCTGTTTGGACAACTCGACGACGTACACGTTCATGCCACCGGCGTCCCCGGTCCCCGGCTGGTCGAGCGGCGAGGTGTGCAGGCTGATCATCGCGACCCGCCGCGGCGGACGGTCGGTGGACGGCGGCAGACTCACGCTGCCAGCGTACGCCCGTAAGTGGAGGTAACTCCCCTATGGGAGGCGCTCTGGGCCCACTGTGCGATCAGGTCCGCACCGGAAGCCTTGAGGGCATGCACAACGTCCTCGCCGAAGTACGAACCTGGCATCGCCCCTTGATGCTGATGGTGTCCGCCATGGCCGCCCTGGTCCTCGTCTCCGCCATCGGTCTGCTGGTCGACAGCCGCGAGATCCTCAACGAGTCCGTCTGGATCAAGCCGTTCAAATTCGCCTTCTCCTTCGCCGCGTACGGCGCCGCCCTGGCCTGGCTGCTGTCCCGGCTGAAGAAGGCGAAGCGGTTCGGCTGGTGGACCGGTACCGTCTTCGCGCTCTCCGGCATCATCGACGTCGGTTTCATCGCCGTCCAGGCCGCTCGGGGCACGTTCAGCCACTTCAACACCAGCACCGACAAGGTCACCGCGATCGGTGCCCAGGTCTTCTCGATCGGTGTGCTCAGCCTCTTCACCGCCAGCCTGGTGATCGCGATCATGCTGCTGTTCCAGAAGATCGGCGACAAGCCGCTGACCAGGGCGATCCGGGCCGGTGTCGGTCTGGCGTTCGCGGGGATGGCCGTCGCGCTCGTTCTGTCCCGCGGAGACGGTGAGCGGGACCACGTGACCGATGCGTACGGGCGACCGGTCGAGCTCAGCGGCGGTCACAGCATCGGCGTCGAGCCGGGCGGGTCCGGTCTGCCGATCACACGCTGGAGCACCGAGGGCGGCGACCTCCGGGTCTCGCACTTCTTCGGCATGCATGCGCTGCACGCGCTGCTGGCGCTCGTCCTGCTCTTGATGGTGCTGGCGACCCGGGTGACCTGGCTCCGCGCGGAACGCGTCCGTGCGCAGCTCGTGAGTGTGGCCGCCTTCGCCTACACCGGCCTGATGACCGTCACCGCGTTCCAGGCCTTCCGCGGCCACTCGGTCATCCGCGTCGACGGCGCGACTGGCGCCGTACTGGCTGGTTTTGCGGTCGTCACTGTGGTGGCTCTCACGCTGGTTGTGCGCAAAGCGGTGAGACAGGTTCCCGAACCCCGGACGGAGTTTGCGAGACTCGGGGTATGACTTCGAATGACCGTCCTCTTGCCGTGGTGACCGGAGCGAGCAGCGGAATCGGGGCCGCCACGGCCCGCCGGCTGGCCAAGGACGGGTTCGAGGTGATCGCGGCCGCGCGCCGGCTGGACCGGATCGAGGCGCTGGCCAAGGAGATCGACGGCCGGGCGGTGCAGTGCGACGTGACGTCGGCCGAGGATGTTGCAGCGCTGGCCGCAACTGTCGGTGACCGGCTGGATCTCCTGGTGAACAACGCCGGCGGCGCATTCGGCGCGGAGCCGGTGGCCGACGCCGATCTGGATGCCTGGCGGCGGATGTTCGAGGTGAACGTGATCGGCGTCGCCGCCGTCACGAAGTCGTTGCTCCCGGCCCTTATCGCCGGGAGCGGCACGATCATCGTGATGGGATCGACCGCTGGGCAGGTCGCCTACGAGAACGGCGGCGGGTACGTCGCTGCCAAGCACGCCACGAAGGCGGTCGTCGACACCCTGCGCCTGGAGCTGTTCGACCAGCCGGTGCGGGTCACCGAGATCGCCCCCGGCATGGTGAAGAGCGAGGGATTCGCCCTCACCCGCTTCGAGGGCGACCAGGCCAAGGCCGACGCCGTGTACGCCGGAGTGGCCGAGCCGCTCACCTCGGACGACATCGCGGACATCGTCAGCTGGGTCGCCACCCGCCCGGCGCACGTCAACCTCGACCGGATCACCGTCCGGCCGCGCGCCCAGGCCGCTCAGCACAAGGTGCACCGCGTGCTGTAGGTGCCCGGCATCACACGTTTAGTCGATACCAAGCGCGGCCGGTAGGATAGAGGCGCTGTGCCCTGCGTCGAGTGGCCCCTGTTTTAGCAAAAACAACAACGGCCGTGATTCACAACGCGCCGTAGCCACCGCCTGACACCCAGTCTACTGCTTGGAGCGCTTCCCCATGCCTGTCCGTAACGACCTGCGCAACGTCGCGATCGTGGCCCACGTCGACCACGGGAAGACCACCCTGGTCGACGCGATGCTGTGGCAGTCCGGCGCCTTCGGCGCCCACCAGCACGTGGACGAGCGGGCGATGGACTCCGGTGACCTGGAGCGCGAAAAGGGCATCACCATCCTCGCGAAGAACACCGCCGTCCGGCACAAGATGGCCAGCGGCGAGACCGTCACGGTCAACATCATCGACACCCCCGGCCACGCCGACTTCGGTGGTGAGGTCGAGCGCGGCCTGTCGATGGTGGACGCGATCGTGCTGCTCGTCGACGCCTCCGAGGGCCCGCTGCCGCAGACCCGGTTCGTGCTCCGCAAGGCGCTCGCGCGCCGGATGCCGGTCATCCTCGTGGTGAACAAGGTCGACCGTCCGGACTCCCGGATCGCCGAGGTTGTCGACGAGACCTACGAGCTCTTCCTGGATCTGCTCGACCACGACGCCGACCAGAGTGCCCTCGACTTCCCGGTCGTCTACGCGTCGGCCCGCGCCGGTCGCGCCTCGCTGACCCAGCCGGCCGATGGTGGCCTGCCGGATTCGGAGGACCTCGAGCCGCTGTTCGAGACGATCATGGCCAACGTGCCGGCCCCGGAGTACACCGAGGACGCGCCGCTGCAGGCCCACGTCACCAACCTGGACGCCTCGCCGTTCCTCGGCCGGCTCGCGCTGGTCCGGGTCCACGAAGGCACCCTGAAGAAGGGCTCCCAGGTCGCGTGGTGCAAGCACGACGGCACCATCCAGAAGGTCAAGATCACCGAGCTGCTGATCACCGAGGCGCTCGAGCGCGTGCCGGGCGACTCCGCCGGACCGGGTGACATCGTCGCGATCGCCGGTATCCCCGAGATCATGATCGGCGACACCCTGGCCGACCCGGAGAACCCGATCGCCCTGCCGTTCATCACGGTGGACGAGCCGGCCATCTCGATGACCATCGGTACCAACAGCTCGCCGCTGGCCGGCCGGGTCAAGGGCACCAAGGTCACCGCCCGCCTGGTCAAGGACCGGCTCGACCGTGAGCTGATCGGTAACGTCTCGATCAAGGTCCTGCCGACCGAGCGTCCCGACACCTGGGAGGTGCAGGGCCGTGGCGAGCTGGCGCTGGCCATCCTGGTCGAGCAGATGCGTCGTGAGGGCTACGAGCTGACCGTCGGCAAGCCGCAGGTGGTCACCAAGGACATCGACGGCAAGCGCCACGAGCCGGTCGAGCGTCTGACCATCGACTGCCCCGAGGAGTACCTCGGTACGGTCACCCAGCTGCTCGCGGTCCGCAAGGGCCGCATGGAGCAGATGACCAACCACGGCACCGGCTGGGTCCGGATGGAGTTCCTGGTTCCGGCGCGTGGCCTGATCGGCTTCCGCACCGAGTTCCTCACCGACACCCGCGGTACCGGTATCGCGCACCACGTCTTCGAGGGTTACGAGCTGTGGTTCGGCGAGCTGCGCACCCGCCCGTCGGGTTCGCTGGTCTCCGACCGTACCGGCGTCACGACGTCGTACGCGATGGTGAACCTGCAGGAGCGCGGCACGATGTTCTGCGAGCCGGGCACCGATGTCTACGAGGGCATGGTGATCGGCGAGAACTCGCGCGCCGACGACATGGACGTCAACATCACGCGTGAGAAGAAGATGACCAACGTCCGGTCGAACGCGGACGAGTTCGAGAAGCTGGTTCCGGCCCGCAAGCTGTCGCTCGAGCAGTCGCTGGAGTTCTGCCGCGAGGACGAGTGCGTCGAGGTCACGCCGGACGCGATCCGGATCCGCAAGCTCGCCCTGACGCAGATCGAGCGCGCCAAGCTGGGCCGCAAGAACAAGGCCTGATTCGGCCGTCGTTCGTCTTTTCGGAACACGGTTCGGCAACGTCGTCCTCGGTGAGCTGCGTCGAAATACACGGGTGTGATACACCCTTTTTCGGCTGGTCACCGGGGACTTCGTCCCGAACCGTTACCAACCTATCGACGCTTCGCGGCGTCTGACTCTGTGAACAGCAAAACTTCAGTTGGGGGAAGGACGAACACCATGGGGATTCTGCGCAAGCTCGGCGCCACCGTGACCGCCGTCGCATTCGTGGGGGTCGGTGCACTGACAGCCGGTACGACGGCTCAGGCCGCACCGCAGGTCGCACCCAAGACCTCCGTGGCCGTGGCGCAGAAGGCCGTCGCCAAGACCAAGTACATCGGTCGCTACCACCTGGACCCGCGGTGCATGAAGGGCCGCGTCATGTGCATCAACAAGAAGACCCGCAAGCTGGTCTATCTGGTCAACGGCAAGCAGGTGTACGTCCTGGACGCCCGCTTCGGCGGCAGCAAGACGCCGACCCGCAACGGCGCCTTCAAGGTCACCCGCAAGTCCAAGAACCACGTCTCGACGCTCTACAAGTCGAAGATGCCGTACGCGATGTTCTTCAGCGGCGGCCAGGCCGTCCACTACTCGTCGGACTTCAAGGCCCGCGGCTACAACGGCTCCTCGCACGGCTGCGTCAACATCCGCGACAAGGCCAAGCTCGCCAAGATCTTCGGCCAGGTCAAGGTCGGCGACAAGGTCGTCGTCTACGCCGGCTGATCCACTGCACTCTCACAGCGGCCGAGGCTTCACGCCTCGGCCGCTGTTGCTTTTCCGAACGCCTTGTACAGCCGCGGCTCCACCAGACAGAACGTCGCCGTCTCGACACCACTCGCCGTACGGCGCAGTGTCCCGACCGCGATCTCGGCCGCCGACCGCGCCGGCCACCCGAAGATCCCGGCCGACACCGCCGGCAGGGCAAGCGTCTTCACACCCAACTCGTCTGCGATCCGCAAAGCGTTGCGGTAACACGATTCCAGCACCGCCGGGTCTCGTTGCCCAGCGGTGTAATTCGGCCCGACCACATGGATCACGTACGACGCGGGCAGCTCCCCCGCTGTCGTCCACACAGCATCCCCGGGTGACGCTCCGCGGGGATAGCGCTCCATCAGCTCGGCGAGAACCTCCGGGCCGCCTGCTCGATGGATTGCTCCGTCGACACCGCCTCCGCCGCGCAGAGCGTGGTGAGCGGCGTTCACGATCGCGTCGGCGGGCACGGTGGTGATGTCCGCCGTGCTCAGGACGATGTCCATCTGGGGCTCTCCGGTCACGAGTTGCTTACGACGGGTGTGGGGTGGCGGTAAGTAATTTACGCTGGGGGGTCAACAAAAGTGGCTGTGAGGACGTCCTACGGGGTACGGGGACAATGTCGACGGAGGAGTGTCCGATGCGCGCGCTGATCATTCGCAACGTGGTGGCCGGGGTGGTTGCCGGTGCGGCGGTTGCGGGGCTGCTGGGGGCAGGGCTCGTCGCGAAGGCGGCGCCGGTCGAGGTGAAGACGGTGCCGTTCGAGGTCCAGGGACAGCTGCCGATCTACCCGAAGGCGTTGTACAAGTACGGCGCGACGAGTGTCGCCGTACGGAAGCTTGAGGCTCGGTTGATTCAGCTGAAGCTGCTGGACAAGCGGTATCTGGACAACGAGTACGGGACGATGACCCGCGGTGCGGTGAAGAAATTCCAGCAGAACAAGGGGATTCCGCCGCTCGGCTATGTCGACCAGAACACGTGGGACAAGCTGGTCGCGGCCACCAAGGAGCCGACGCAGAAGGAGCTCTACCCGCCGGTGCCGGTGGTGGACGGGCGGAAGCTGGATGCGCGGTGCGCGACCGGGGTGGCGTTGTGCATCGACAAGACGACGCGCAAACTCCGGTACGTCGTCGATGGCGTCGTCAAGATGCAGTTCGACGTACGGTTCGGGGCGGTCAAGACGGCGACCCGAGAGGGCGGCTTCACGGTCGGCTGGAAGAGCCGGAACCACGTGTCGAAGCTGTACGACTCACCGATGCCGTACGCGATGTTCTTCAGCGGCGGTCAGGCGGTGCACTACTCGTCGGACTTCGCGGCCCGTGGCTACAACGGCGCGTCGCACGGCTGCGTGAACGTCCGGGACCTGGCCAAGATCAAGGCCCTGTTCGACCTGGTCCACGTCGGCGACAAGGTCATCGTCTACCGCTCGTAACGGGTGCTTAGAGCGGACGGGGGCCCCGGCGACGCCGAATGCCCCAGCCGCCCCGGCCACGGCCGGTAGCGGCGCGCAGGGCCGGGCGAGCGTCGACCAGGTAGACACCGGCAGCGGCGATCCCGATCAGGCCGGTGAAACTCAGCCATCCCTGGAAGAGCTGGCTGAGCGAGAAGACAACCAGGATCAGCACCCAGCCGGGCTTGGTCAGCTTGTCCGCGGCGAGGAAGACCGCCCGCGGCCGGAAGGCCGCATCGACGAGCGCG
This sequence comes from Kribbella antibiotica, assembly GCF_004349055.1. Lineage (GTDB taxonomy): Bacteria > Actinomycetota > Actinomycetes > Propionibacteriales > Kribbellaceae > Kribbella > Kribbella antibiotica. The sequence goes on along the minus strand of NZ_SMKX01000218.1, from coordinate 3,613 downwards.
ACCAGCTTCAGCGCGAGCACCACCCACCAGATGATCTCGAACGGGCCCGCGAACCCCGGGAAGAGGGTCGGGAACGTGGCGAGTGGGAGCATGCCCCCGAGCCTAGCCGAAAGACCGGGCGGCCCACCCCCGTCGTACACGGGAGCAGGCCGCCCAGGCGCAAAGATTTACCCGATCAGGGGTGAAAACTACTCCCTGTCATCGCGAAGCGAGACGAGGCAGATTCAGTCGCCGATCTTGGCGGCGGCGTCGGTGGTGGCCTTGGCGGCCGTCTGCGCGGTCTTCTTGGCCGCGGTGGTGGTCGCCTTGACGTTGCGCTGCGCGGTCGTGGCGGTCTTCTTGACCGTGGTGCGGGTGGCCTTGGCCTTGCTCACCGTGGTCTTCGCGGCGGCCTCGAGGTCCGTGGTGGCCTTCTGCGAGCGGATCCGTCCGACCAGGTCCTTGCCGCGACCGGCGAGGTCCTCGTAGGTCTCCTCGGCCTGGCCGAGAACGGTGGTCAGACCGGCCTGCGCGACGGCCGGCAGCTCACGCAGCTTGGCCGGGGCGGTGCGGGCGTCGGCGACGATGGCCTCGAAGCGCTTGGTCAGCTCGGCCTGAGCCTTGGTCAGCTCGGCGGTGAGCTCGGTCTGACGCTTGGTGATCTCGGCCTGCACGGTCTTCTGGTCGAGCTTCGCGAACCGGGTGCTGACGTCGTCGCTGACCGCGCGGAACTTCTCCACGGCCAGGTCGCCGGCGCCGGCGATCGCGTACAGGGGGGTGACGGGGGTGCGGGTAGCCATCAGGCTTCTCCTAGAAATATTCGGCGAGGTCGTTACGAGGTGGTGCTGGGTCGTGCAGGGGTCTTCTTGGCCGCAGCCCTCTTCTTGGGCGTCGCTGCCTTGGGCTGCGACGCCGCGGGCGGCGCTGCGGCGGTCTCGTCGGCGGGCGTGTTCTCACGGACGAAGGAGCCGTACACATCCAGCAGGACCCGCTTCTGCCGCTCGTTGAGCAGCGGGTCGAGCAGGACGGCGTCAACCACTCCGGAGGCGCGCTGGCCGTCCGAGCCGTCGTCCGGATCGAGGATGCCGGCCCGTACATACAGAGTCTCCGCAGAGATCCGCAACGCCTTCGCGAGCTGCTGCAGCACATCGGCCGACGGTTTCCGCAGGCCGCGCTCGATCTGGCTCAAGTACGGGTTCGACACACCGGCCAGATCGGACAGTTGCCGCAACGACAACTGCGCCTGCCGCCGCTGCTCGGCAAGGTACTCACCAACGGAGCCCACCGAACCGGCAACACGATCACTCAATCTGGCCATGTCCCCAGTGTGCTAGCAGGGTGCTTGCAATTGCAAGCAGACCGGCCGTGACCTCACTCACGCACTGCGTAACAAGCGCTTAACCCAGGGTCGGGGCGTGCGGCCGCACCGAGCCGACCGGTACGCCGCCGCCCAGCAGCGGGAATTGCGACTGCTGCTCGATGACCTCGTGCTCGATCCCGAGCTTCCGCAGTACGGCGGCCATCACGACCGCCCGGGCTCGCGGCGTACCGTCCTCGATCTTGACCGCGATCCCGCGACCGTCTTCGAGACCGACCGCATAAACGGCCTCGGCGCCCACCTTGCAGAACAGCCCGGGAATCGCCCGCATCAGTGCGGTCTCGTCCCGCATACTCCCGCTGGCGTACTCGGGGTACGCGCGGTAGGCGTCCTTGATCTTCGCCTCGAGCGTGCCGGCCTCGGCAGCGGCGAACAGCCCGAACGAACGGGCTAGGCCGGCCAAGCTGATCGCGAGGATCGGCGCACCACAGCCGTCGACTGCGACGTACGAGACCTTCTCCCCCGCGGTGTCCTCGACTGCAGTGCGAATGACCTGCTGCAGCGGGTGGTCAGCGTCGCGGTAGGTGTCGAGCGGCCAGTCGTTGACCACGCAGGTGAGGAGCATCGCGGCGTGCTTGCCGGAGCAGTTCATCACGATCGATTCCTGGCCGTGGCCCGCCTTGACCCAGGCGTCGCGGACGGCGTCTTCCAGCGGGTACGCCGGGGGTGTCTGCAGGGCCGACTCGTCGAGCTTCCCGAGCGCGAGGATCTCGCGGACGCCGTCGACGTGGAACGGCTCACCCGAGTGCGAGGCCGCGGCCAGGGACAGCAGCTTCCCGTCCAGCGGAAGGCCGTGGCGGAGCATGCCCAACGCCTGCATCGGCTTGTTGGAGGACCTGGGGAACATCGGCTGGTCGACGATGCCGACCGACCAGGAGACGCTGCCGTCGGGGTCTGTCACCACGACGGAGCCGCGGTGGTGGCCCTCCACGAAACCGCTACGGACGACATCGGCCAGGATCACAGGTTCGCTCACGCCACGAACTGTACGGGCAGAATGTCAGGGGCAAAAAGCGATCTTGCGAATGATCCGGCTCACAACCGGGCGCGAACGTGCAGACCGACCTCAGGGTCGACCAGGAGCTCCTGGGTAGCGGTCACTGTCGGCTGATCCTCGGCCACGACCTCGAGGTCGGCTGCGGGGTCGACGTTGCGCTTGACCAGCGCGAGCGCGATCGGGCCGAGCTCGTGGTGCCGGGCCGCGGACCCGATGAAGCCGACCTGCTTCGCACCGACCTGTACGGCGTACCCATGCGCGGGCAGGTGGTCGACCGAGCCGTCGAGCAGCAGCCGGACCAGGCGGCGCGGCGGGCGGCCGAGGTTGTGGACGCGCGCGACCGTCTCCTGCCCGCGGTAGCAACCCTTTTCCAGGTGTACGCCGACACCCAGCCAACCGAGCTCGTTCGGGATGGCGCGCTCGTCGGTGTCCAGGCCGAGGCGCGGGTGACCGGCCTCGATCCGGAGCGCTTCGTACGCCCAGATTCCAGCCGCCGGACCTTCCAGGCCCGCGAGCTCGGCGCGCGGCAGGAAGACCTCGTGACCGCCGAGCGAGTCCGCACCGGAACGCGTCAGGTGCTCACCAGCGGCCGGTCCCGGGCGCCAGACAATCGCGTAGTCGGCCGTCACGTCGGCGATCTCGACGCGGGTCATGAAGACCATCTTCTGCAACCACTCGACCAGCGCGGCCGCCGCACCAGGCTCGGTGTGCAGCCAGAACGTCTCGCCGTCGTCCACGCCGTACATCGCGTGCTCAACGTGGCCGGTCGGCGACAGCAGGAGCGCGGTGGTCGACGTACCGGGCTTGAGGCCTTCGAAGTACTGCGTGGTGAGCGCATGCAGCCAGGTCAGCCGGTCCGGGCCCTTGATCGTGACGACGTCGCGGTGCGACAGGTCGACGAAGGCCTGGCCCGCCACGATGGCTCGCTGCTCCCGCAGATCCGAGCCGTAGTGCGCCGCGACTCCGGCGTCGAGTCCGTTGGCCTCGACGGCCGCGGGCCGGTCAAGCAGGGGGCTGCGGTTCCGTGACATGTCACCAGACTACGTCGCCCGTCGTACGGCGATCGCCGATCCCCATTTGGTGGGCTGACCCATGCGGTTGTGGGTGGGCTAGCTGCATGCGGTTGGCCCACCCACAACCCGGCGGGCTGCCCCACCAAATGCGCTCGGGCGGCGGTCGGCGTACTGAGCTGACCAAATGACACTGCCCGCCGGGCTGTGGCTCCGGCGGGCAGTGTGGGGGGGTGGAGGGGTGGTTAG
>NZ_SMKX01000217.1 GCF_004349055.1 Kribbella antibiotica | reverse complement strand
GGGGTATTCCAAGCAACGGCTTGACATGTGATTCGGCCTGCCGCATATTCCAAGCATGTCTTTGGAGAAGCGGACTCGGCTGCTGGATGATCCGTTGGCGATCCGGGCGATGGCGCATCCGGTGCGGCTGGATCTGCAGAGTTTGCTGGGGCGGGAGGGGCCGATGACGGCGGCGGATGCGGCGCGGCGGCTGGGGATCAGCCAGGCGTTGGCGTCACACCATCTGCGGCAGTTGGCGAAATACGACTTCGTGGAGGCGGCTCCGGGCAAGGACAACCGCGAGCGGCCATGGCGGCTGGTGTCGACTTCGCAGTCGTGGCGTGATGCGACTCGGACTCCCGAGGGGGCGGCAGCGGCCGACGTACTGGAGCAATTGCTGGCCGAGCGGGCCTTGGAGTCGCTGGCGGAGTGGCAGCAGCAGCGTCCAGACGAGCAGCCGATCTGGCGTGATCATGCGGGCATTGGGCGCAGCGGGATCTACCTGACCGGCGATGAGCTGGCTGAGCTGATGCAACAGATCAACGGCTTGGTCGAGCGGTACGTCGAGGAGCGGCCGATCGACGATCCGTCCACCCGGCCCGAGGGCAGCCGCTATGTCTCCATCACCCAGATCGTGACCGTGCAATGAAGGACCTGTGGGGCGTCCTTGCACGGCAACGCGACTACCGGCTGGTGCTGAGCGCCGGTCTGATCTCGCTCACCGGCGACTGGCTGCTCCGCACCGGCCTCGCCTTCCAGGTCTACGCACTGACCGGCTCGACGCTGGCCTCCGGCGGTCTGTTGCTCGCATCGTTCGCCCCGACCGTCCTGCTCGGCTCGTTGGCCGGCGTCTTTGTCGACCGCTGGGACCAGCGCACGACGATGATCGTGACGAACATCCTGAACGTGGTCGTTCTCCTTCCCCTGCTGGCGGTTCGCGGCGCCGAAACGATCTGGATCGTGTACGGCGTCGTCCTCGCGCAGGCCTGTTTGCAGCAGTTCTTCCAACCGGCCGAGCAGTCGCTGATCCCGGTCCTCGTGGAGCCGAAACAACTCGTCACGGCGAACGCCCTGAACAGCCAGATCCGCGACCTCGCCCGGCTGATCGGTGCCGCGATCGGCGGCGTCCTCACCGCGGCCGGCGGCCTGACCCTGCTCGCGATCGCCGACGCGGCAACCTTCCTGCTCGCCGTCGCGCTACTCTCCGCCGTCCGGCATCGAACCGAGCGGATCCGTGCCGTCGTCGAGGCGGCCGGTGGCGCGATCCGGCGGCTGCGCGCCGAGTGGACGGACGGGTTGAAGCTGTGCGTCGGCGGCTCCGGGATGCGGCTGCTCTTCGTGTACTGCCTGGTGACCGGGCTCGGCGAAGGCATCATGAGCACGCTCTTCGCGCCGTTCGTCGCCACCGAGCTCGGTGGCGACGGCAAGGCCTACGGCCTGATCGTGTCCGCGCAGGCGATCGGCGGAATCGTCGGCGGCCTGGTCGCCGCCGGCCTCGGATCACGGTTGCCGGCAGCAACCATGTTGGGTGTCGGCGCACTCTTCTTCGGCCTGATCGACCTGGCGATGTTCTGTTCGCCGCTGGTCTCGGACAGCCTGATCCCGGCGTTCGTCTGCATGATCCTGGTTGGCCTGCCCGGCGCCTTCTCGGTCGCCGGGCTGATGACCATCCTGCAACAGCTCACCCTCGACGGCACCCGCGGCCGCGTCTTCGGCGCCATTGGAGCCGCCGAAGGCGGCACGGTCCTGCTCGGCATCGCCGCCGCCGGCCTGCTCGGCGAGGTCGTCGGCATCATCCCGCTCCTGATCTTCCAGGGCCTCGGGTACGTCGTGGGTGGTGTCGTAATCCTCAGTCGGCGAGGGTTGCTTGCGCCTCGTCCGGAATCGCCGGATCCCCTGCTTGCGGGACCCGGTGCACGCGAACCCGGGCGACCCGACGGCCGTCCATCTCAGTAACGGTCAGCGTGTGGTGGTCGACCTGGGCCTCCTCAGCGACCGCGGGGACCTTGCCGAGCTGGGCGGCGAGGAATCCACCGACCGTCTCGTACGGGCCGTCGGGCAGCTCGAGGCCGGTCTCGTCGGCGAAGTCGTCCAGGTTCAGCAGCCCGTCGACCTCCATGTCGCCGCTGCGGAACCGCGTGGTCTCGGTGGACTCCTCGTCGTACTCGTCCTTGATGTCTCCGATCAGCTCCTCGACGAGGTCCTCGAGCGTGACGATGCCGGCGGTGCCGCCGTACTCGTCGAGGACGATCGCGAGGTGCGTGCTGCGCCGCCGCATCTCGGTCAGCGTCGGCAGCAGCTTCGCGGTGTCCGGCAGCATCAGGACCTCGCGGGCCAGGTCACCGACCCGGACCGAGCGCGAGGCGACCGCCGGGTCGAACAGGTCCCGGACGTGCACGAACCCGACGATGTCGTCGGCCGACCCGTTCATCACCGGGTAGCGCGAGTGCGGACGCTCGGCAGCGAACTTCACCGCCTTGTACGCCGGCATCTCGGCGTCGACGAAGTCGACCTCGGTCCGGGGCAGCATCAGCTCGCGCAGTTGCCGGCCACCGGCCTCGAACACGTCGTCAACGATCCGGCGCTCTTCCTCACCGAGCGACTCGTGCGCGGAGATCACGTCGCGCAGCTCCTCGTCGGACATCACCTCGCGGTTCGCGTTCGGATCACCGCCGAGCGCCCGGACCACCAGGTCGGTGGACTTCGAGAGCAGCCAGATCACCGGGCGAGCGCCGGAAGCGATCCGGTCCACGAGCGGTGCCAGGCCGAGCGCGAACGTCTCGGCCCGCTGCAGCGCGAGCCGCTTGGCCGCGAGCTCACCGAGCACGATCGAGACGTACGAGATCAGCACCGTGATCAGGATCAGCGCGACCGTGGCGGCCACGCCCTCGGGCAGACCGAGGTCCTGCAGGTGCGGCGCGAGGGCGTCAGCCAGGGTCGCGCCACCGAAGGCGGCGGACAGGAAGCCCATCAGGGTCACGCCGATCTGCACGGCGGACAGGAACCGGTTGGGGTTGGCGGCCACCCGGGCCACCGTCTCGCCCCGCTTACCGCGGTGGGCGAGGGCCTTCACCTGGGACTCGCGGAGCGAGACCAGCGCCATCTCGGCCGCGGCGAACACCCCGCCGATCAGCACGAAGACCAGGATCAGGACGATATTGAGAAGCGTTTCGTTCATGAGTGCGGGTTCCTAAAGCCCTCTCGTCGTATGTCGAGAGGGCGGGCGTTGGGCGTCGTCGTCCATATCCTCAGAGTACCGGCGGGACGTACCACGGTGCATGTTCGAGTTTGTTGGTTTACGATGGTTAGCGTGAAGACTCCCCGTGGTGTGCGCCGAACGGACGCCCTGCTGTCCGACGGACGAGAGCTGATCTACTACGACCCGGCCGACCTGCCGGCCCGGGTTCCGCTCGAGGACACCCGCGGCCTGCCCGCGCCGCAGCCCCAGGTCGATCTGCGGACCGACCCGCTGACCGGTGATGTCATCACCTACGCGACGCACCGCAACACCCGCACCTACCTGCCGCCGGCCGATCAGTGCCCGCTGTGTGCGAGCAAGCCGGGCAACCCAACCGAGATCCCCGACCACGACTACAACGTGGCCGTCTTCGAGAACCGGTTCCCGTCGTTCGCCGGCCCCGGCCGGACCGAGGTGCTCTGCTTCACCAGCGACCACAACTCCTCCTTCACCCAGCTCTCCCAGGGCCAGGCCCGGCTCGTCGTCGATGCCTGGGCCGACCGGAACGCCGATCTGAGCGCCCGCGACGACATCGAATACGTCTTCCCGTTCGAGAACCGCGGCCGCGAGATCGGTGTCACCCTCAACCACCCGCACGGTCAGATCTACGGGTACCCCTTCATCCCGCCGCGGATGCGCACCCTGATGGCACGCGCCCGCGAGCACCAGGCAGTTGCCGGGAGCAACCTGTTCGCCGACATCCTGGCCGCCGAGCGCAAGGAGGGCACCCGGGTCATCGCCGAGAACGGCAACTGGACCGCGTTCGTGCCCGAGGCCGCCCGTTGGCCGGTGGAGGTCCACCTGTACCCGCACCGCCAGGTGGCCGGCATCGACGACCTCTCGATCGGCGAGCGCGACGACTTCGCCCAGCTCTACCTCGACGTCCTCGGCCGCCTCGACGGCCTGTACGGCGAGGCGCTCCCCTACATCGCCGCCTGGCACCAGGCCCCGGTCCGGATCGACCGCGAGCTCGGCTACCTTCACCTGGAGGTGCTGTCCATCCGCCGGGCGGCCGACAAGATCAAGTACCTGGCCGGTTCGGAATCCGGGATGGGCGCCTTCATCAGCGACACCAGCCCGGAGGACGTGGCCGAGACCCTGCGAAAGGTCCGTTCATGAGCTTCGAAAGCATCTTTGGAACGGCGCCGGACGGTTCGTGGCGCGCTCCCGGCCGGGTCAACCTGATCGGCGAGCACACGGACTACAACGACGGTGTCGTCCTGCCGATCGCGTTGCCGAACGAGATCGTGGTGACGGCCGGGAAGCGTTCTGACGGCCGGATCGCGGTTTCGTCCGTCGGGCACGACGCGGTGATCGAATTCGCTCTTGATGAGCTGGCACCACGCTCGGTCGACGACTGGGCGGCGTACCCGGCTGGTGCGGCCTGGATTCTGCGCGAGTCCGGCTACCCGATCGGTGGCGCGAACCTGCTCTTCGAGTCGGACGTCCCCACCGGCGCCGGCCTGTCGTCGTCCGCTGCCCTGCTCTGCGCGACATCCATTGCCCTGCTGGGATTGGTCGATGTCGAAGTCGATCCGGCCGAGGTCGCGCGGTTGGCCCAGCGCGCCGAGAACCAGTACGTCGGTGCGCCGGTCGGCCTGATGGACCAGACCGCGTCGATGTGCTGCACAGCCGGTCACGCGCTGGCCTTCGACATCCAGTCCGGCTCGCTGGACCAGATCCCGTTCGACCCGTCAGCTGACGGATTGACGTTGCTGGTGGTCGATGTGAAGGCCCCGCATCGGCACGCCGACGGTGAGTACGCCGCTCGCCGGAAGAGCTGCGAAAGCGCCGCTGCGCAACTCGGCGTACCGGCTTTGCGTTCTGTTGCTTTTGATTCGTTGGACGAGACGCTGGCGCGGCTCGACGACGAGGTCGATCGGCGCCGGGTGCGGCATGTGGTCACCGAGATCAAGCGGACCGAGGACGCGATCGCGTTGATGAAGGCCGGGCGGTTGCGTGAGGTCGGGCCGTTGTTCACCGCTTCGCATGTGTCACTGCGAGACGACTTCGAGGTGACTGTTCCGGAGCTCGATGTCGCGGTCGACACGGCGCTGGCTGCCGGCGCTCTTGGTGCGCGGATGACCGGCGGTGGATTCGGTGGTTGCATCATCGCGTTGACGGCAACGGATTCCGCCGCGCCGGTGCTCGACGCAATCGAGAAAGCCTTTGCCGAGAAGGGCTTCACCGCTCCTTCGGCACTCGCTGCAACGCCTTCGAACGGTGCGTCGCGAATCAACTGATTGACCTGTTGCCCATTCGTGCACGAGTGCGGCACGAGCACTGGGCAGCCGCATTTTCCCGGCGTACTTTCCGACTAAGGGGAAGTACTAGTAGGGGGAAATGAGGTGGCCACGATGGCCCAGCCTTTGCCTGCCGGAAAACTGACGGTAGGAACACGATGGCGTTACTCCCAAGGCGGCCTGCACGCCGCGTTCGACTATCCGGTCGAACTCGGTACGCCGGTCTTCGCCGTCGCCGCCGGTGTCGTCCTGGACTGCAACGACGGAGTGACCAACAAGCCGAAACCCAACGTCGTCGGAGCACCGTCGAACTGGGTGCTGCTGGGGATCACGCACGCCGGCCGCAAGGCGTCGGTGCTTTATCAGCACCTGTCGCCGGGAATCAACGTGACGAAAGGTCAGAAGGTGGCCGCCGGTCACCAACTCGGCGAATCCGGGAGCTCAGGCAACGCCACTGGACCGCATCTGCATTTGGCGGCGATGTGGGGGCATCGGGACCGGGGTAGTCGCTACGACTATCTGAAGGGGATCGGCTCGAAAGAAGGCGTGCCGTCGGACGGCACCGCCTCGAACGAGATCTGCATCTTCCCGCCGTCGTTGGTCTACGGGCCCGGCAGCGCCCGCACGCTGGTGTCGCAAGCCACCGTGCTCGCCTCCGGCCTGGTCTTCGTTGACAAACTGCGGTTCGGGACGTCGAACTCGGACAGTGTGAAGCGCCTGCAGTTCGTCCTGAACCGCATCAAGCTGAAGGACGGCCGCAACCTGAAGATCAGCGGCAACTACGACATCGACACCTTGAACGAAGCCACCAAGTGGCAGCTCCAGAAAGACGGCTGCCTCCCGGGAAGTGTCGGAGCAGACGGCAACATCGGCCTGAAGCAGGCCAGGAAGCTGTTCGCCGCCCCCTACACCGTCAAGCCCCACTCCTAATCGCCGAGTGGTTCAGGTTCAGGGGGTGATGACGAGTTCGCAGCCTGTGTCGCGCATGGATTTGCGGGCGCCGGCCGACAGGCCGCCGTCAGTGACGATGACGTCGAGGTCGGCCCAGGTGGCGAAGGTGCTGAGGCCTACGGTGCCCCATTTGGTGTGGTCGGCGACTACTACGACCTCGCGGCTGGCGGCGATGAAGGAGCGGTTGGTCTCCGCTTCCATCAGGTTCGGCGTGCTGAGACCGTGCTCGGCATCAACCCCGTGCGCGCCGAGGAACAGCAGGTCGAGGTGTAGCGAGCCAAGCGCGGCGGTCGCGATCGGGCCGACGAGCGCATCGGACGGCGTCCGAATACCACCGATCAGTACGACGGTCCGGTCGGAGCGCGAGTTGCCGTGGAACACGTCCGCGATCCGCGCCGAGTTCGTCACGACGGTCAGGTTCTCGACCCGGAGCAACTGCCGGGCGAGCGCATAGGTCGTCGTACCGGCGCCGATTCCGATCGCACTGTCAGGCTGCACGCGGCCGGCGGCCTCGGCGGCGATGGCCTGTTTGGCGGCCGACTCCTGGGTCAGTTTGGCGTCGAAGCCTGGTTCGTGGGCGCTGCGGAGACCGACCGAGGTCGCTCCGCCGTGCACCTTGTGCAGCAGCCCACTGGAGTCCAGCGCGTCCAGATCGCGCCGGATCGTCATATCCGACACGCCGAACCGCTCGACCAGTTCGGCCACCGTGATCGCGCCGCGACTGTTGACCTCGGCAACGATGGTGGCCTGTCGTTGCGCGGCCAGCTGTCCACCCCGGCCGCGTGGCGGCTCCGCTCCGGCTGCATTCACGGGCTCAGCCTAAAGGTAGTTCGGCGTGCTGTCAGGAAATGGCGTTGCCGCAGCGCAGCGACGTTGTCACCCTGGAGCATGCGATTTCCCGAGGACGTGCCGGTTCTGAGCGACGACGTGGTCACCCTGCGCGCTCACAGCCTGGCCGACGCCGACGACGTGTACGAGCTCTGCCAGGACCCGGAGATGCAGCGCTGGACGGTGATTCCGGTCCCGTACTCCCGCGAGGCTGCCGTCTCCTTCGTGACCGAGATGGTGCCCGACAACTGGCGCAAAGAGTACGGCGAGCGCGCCTGGGCGATCGAGGTCGACGGGCGGTTCAGCGGCTCGGTCAGCCTGCACGGCGGCGAGGGCGGGGTCGGCGAGATCGGGTTCTCGATCGCTCCCTGGGTCCGCGGCCGCGGAGTGATGACGCGGGCCGCCAAGCTCGCGATCCGGCACGTGTTCGACGACCTCGGTTGGCAGCGGGTGATCTGGCGGGCGTTCGTGGGCAACTGGGCCTCGCGTCGAGTCGCCTGGAAGGCCGGCTTCCGCGGAGTGGTCGTCGTACCGGGTGGTGGGTCAGCGCGTGGCGTCCGGTACGACGAATGGGTCGCGACCGTGGCGCGGGACGAGGAGCTGGAGCCGCAGGGCAACTGGTGGACCGTGCCGGAGTTGAAGGGCGACGGTTTCGTACTGCGCGCCCTGCGGCCCGACGACGCTCCGCGGGTTCAGGAGGCATGTAACGACGAACGGACGCAGTACTGGCTGGCCGGGCTGCCGTCGCCGTATGAGCTGCACCACGCGGAAGGCTTCGTCGAGAGCCGGAAGGAGCCGTTGGCCTCGGGCGAAGGAGTGTCGTGGGCAATCGCCGATGCCGCGACCGACGAACTGCTCGGCAACGTCAGCATCTTCGGGATGAAGAAGCGGATGGACAGTGGCTCCGGTGAGATCGGGTACTGGATGCACCCGGCCGGGCGCGGCCGGAACCTGATGACGAACGCCGTCCGGCTGGTGATCGAGCACGCCTTCACACCGATCGAGGAGGGCGGTCTGAGCCGGCGCCGGATCACTCTGCTCGCCGCGGTCGGGAACACCGCGTCCGCGCATGTTGCCGAGGCCAACGGATTCACCAAGGTGGGCGTCAGCCGCGCGGCGGCCCCCGGTCGCGAGGGTCGCTGGGATGACGACTACATCTTCGAGATCCTGCCCGGTGATCCCCGTCCGTGACTGCCTCGAGACGGCGAGTTTGTGTCATGCGACACCGTTCCGCTCGCCGTCTCGGCATTCGGCTGGTTGAATCAACTGGTGAGAGATCGTGAGGAACTCGTCCGCCGCTGGCAGGCCGGGTGGTCAGTCTCGAGGGGCTGGACGACGGTGGAGGACGACCACGACGGGATATTGACCGTCCGCGCCGGTGAGGAGAACCGCGCGGTCGAGTACGTCGTCCTGGACGCGGACGACAAACCGGAACGGGTCGAGCGAGCCGCCGAGCTGGCGCTGGCTGCCCCCGGTGGACGCGGGGTCGGCTGGATCACGCTGGCCACCGACGACAAAGAGGCGCGGGTCGAGCAGCTCGAGGATCTCGGCCTGGAGGTGCAGCGCGACCAGGACTGGCTGATGACGATCCAGTTGTCGGAGCAGCCTGCCCTGAAGCTGCACGAGCGGTATGCCCTGCACACCGAGCTCGAGGACGACCTCATCATCACTCGTGCAACGTTGCACGGTGGCGTCGTGTCGAGCGGCCGGATGGCTGTTGTCGGACCGGACGCGGTGGCCGACCGGATCGAGACCGACCCGGCGCACCGGCGGCGCGGTCTGGGCAGTGCGGTGATGGCCTCACTGGTCGAGACCGCAGCGGCCCAAGGCGCCAAGCGCGGCATCCTGATCGCCTCGATCGACGGCCTCCGGCTGTATCGCAGCCTGGGCTGGAAGGTCATTGCTGACGTGGTCACTGCACGCTGCTGATTGTCAGACAATCGTACCGTTTGTCAGATAGTCGTTAAGGCCTCCCTTCGGAGGAGTCAGGCAACAATCGAGTGGGCAAGGCTGCTCACCATGACGAACCCTCGACGGTCACCGCGCTCCCGTGTGGCCGGTCCCTTGCTCGCGGCCTTCGCCGGCCTGATAGTTCTGTCCGGCATCGGCTGGTTCGTTCTGAGAGACCTGGGCGATCAAAAGGTCACCGGTCAGGAGCAGCCGCTGACCACGGCGACCGACGACGCCTCCACCATCCCGACGCCGACCCGTCCGACGACTCCGTCGGTGACACCACGCCATACGACGCCTACTCCGACGAAGGCCGTCACCAAGACGCCGACGCCCACCCCCACCCGCTCCAGTACGGCGCCCAGTCGCGAAGGAACGCGGAAGCCGACCACCCAACCGCCGACCCGCACCGCGACGCCCAAGGCTTCGAAGCCGACGAAGTCGACCACCACCACGGCCAGCGGTGGTCCGGAGGCGCAGGTGCTCACGCTGACGAATGCCGAGCGGAAGAAGGCTGGTTGTGGCGCGCTGCGGACGAACAGCGCACTGGCGAAGGCGGCTCAGGCGCATGCATCGGACATGGTGGACACCCACTACTTCGCGCACAACAGTCAGGACGGGCGGACGCCGTTCGCGCGGATGAAGTCGGCCGGCTTCAAGGGCGGCGCGATGGCGGAGAACATTGCCGTCGGCTACACCAGCCCGGCAGTTGTCGTGAAGGGCTGGATGAACAGCCCCGGACACCGCGCCAACATCCTCAATTGCAGTTACACCATGTTAGGAGTTGGTTACGACTCCGGACAGGTGAAATCCGAATGGGGTAAGGGCTCCTGGGTCCAGGACTTCGGTGGCTGAAGGCAAGCTTCAAGCAGCATCCCGGGCAATCTTCAGCAAGCGTCCTGTGCAACCTTCAGGAAGCGTCCTGTGCAACCTTCAGAAAGCGTTAAGGCGTATCGCGGAACTGTAACGGTGACACCGAGTATCGGTTAAGGTCGCTGTTCGGTAACCAGGGGGGAACCTGGCACGACCGCAGGGGTTCGGCCAAGCATTCGAAACGACGCCCACGAAGAGGATTCGCCCACTCATGACGGATGCGCCAACCCCCCGGCGGCACCGCGGTGCCCGACGCGCGCAGAAGAACAAGCGCGGCCTGGTCGGCCCGATCGCGAGCGCCTTGTCGGTGCTCGTTGCCATCGGCCCGGTGATCTATCTGATGTCGCGCGACAGTTCGACGGTCAATGACGCGACGAAGGTGCTGAACGTCTCCGAAGACACCCGGGACAACGCCGGTGGTTCGCTCGTCGACGGCGCGCACACCGGCCCTCTCAAGACCGTCACCAAGACCCTGCCCAACGGCAAGGTCACCACCGCCGTGATCGGCTCCGGCGCGAACGGTGAGTTGACGACCTCAACCCCTAGTACGCCGGCAGTCACCCCGAGCGGTTCGCCGTCCAGCCCGTTGACGACCCCGACCGCGCCGACCACCGGTGTCACGACCGTGATCGTCACCCCGGGCGGACCGAAGACGATCGAGGGCAAGCCGGGCCACCCGAAGCCACCGACCCGCCCGACGCCGACCAAGACCGAGACGAGCAAGCCGCCGAGCAAGACCCCCGAGCCGCCGCCGACCGGCGATGGTGGGGGCACCAGCGCGAAGGAGCGCGAGGTGCTCGAGCTCACCAACGAGGAGCGCGAGAACCACGGCTGCGGTCCACTGCGGCTGAACAGTGCGCTGGTCGAGTCCGCCGGACGGCACGCCTCCGACATGGTCAACCGCCAGTACATGAGCGGGACCAACCCCGAGGGCGAGAACCCGGGCGACCGGATGCAGGACGCCGGATACGACGGTGGCAGTTGGGGCGAAAACATCGTCGCCGGCTCCACCAGCCCCCAGCGGGTGGTCGATGCCTGGATGAACAGCGACAAGCAGCGGGCGAACATCCTGAACTGCAAGTTCACCGTGCTGGGCGTCGGCTACGACTCCGGCAAGGTGCGGTCCGATGTGGGTAACGGCAGCTGGGTGCAGGACTTCGGCCGTAGCTAGGCCTGTCATTGTGTCGAAGGCACCGACAGTGGCGCAGACGTTGTTCGAATGCCACAACGTCCGGCCGATTTCCGGCCGGTCACCGCGGGTAGATCCGTCCTTGTCGAAGCGTTGATGAGGCACGTCTTGGGGGCAAGACAGTGAAGGGAACAGCGACATAATGTCGTCCGATTCCGGCAGTGGCCGGCAGAAACCGCGCAGGAAGGCAACGCGCGCCCGGGGCTCTCACACGAGCACGCCCGAGCCCGCGCCGGTCCCGCCACCCGAGCCACCCCGCTACGCCCCGCGCGGCGGCGAGTCCCCCTTCTGGGCCAACGCCCAGCCCCACACCGACAGCCAGGCCTGGGCCGACACCCAAGCTCACCTGGAAGCGCGCACCCGCACCGACTCCACCCCGCAGTACGCCCCGCGCCCAACCGCTCCGCTGAGCACAGGGTCGTCTGAACGCGGTTGGGTCACACAGCCACCCGCACCGGCCCCCACGCGTCGTACCCGCCAGTCGACGCCGGCCGAAGACCTCGCCGGCCTGGGCGCCTGGGCCACCACCCCACCCGAGCGCCCCAAGGAGCAGCCGGCTCCCGCGGCGCGGGTCGAGTCCGCACCGGCCGAGCCCACGCGCATCGCTCCGGCTACCCCGGACTCCGCGGTGGATGACGCGACGCTGGTGACGCCTAGCCCGTCGTACACGCAGCCGCCGGTTGCTGCGGTTGCGGACTCGCGGACGGCACGCGGCACCTCTGAGCTGGCAGGACCCCGTACGACGGCGATCCGCGAAGCGAAGGCTGGGCCCCGACCGCGGCAAGCGGCGGACAGTACGGCGGTAGATCCGGATGGGCGACCGGTGTCTCGGGCTGCTCGTGGCGAGGGTGGTAGGCGGCGGCCGTTCGTTGCCGTGGCAGCGGTGTTGCTCGTGATCGCCCCGATCGCGTGGATCCTGCTGCAGCAGCCCCACAACGACCCGGCCGACGCGTCCCTCCCGATCCGGGACGACTCCTACGCGGACCCGACCACCAAGCCGGTCGACGACCCGACAACTGTGCCGACGGTGCCGCCCAAGACGCCGCCGACGACGCCGCCCACCGGCCCCCCGACGGGCACACC
>NZ_SMKX01000216.1 GCF_004349055.1 Kribbella antibiotica | reverse complement strand
GGATTGGTGTGGTGGGGCGCAACGGGGACGGGAAGTCGACGTTGTTGCAGGTGCTGGCTCGGCGTGAGGAGCCGGACAGTGGGCGGATCACGCACAACCGGGATCTGCGGCTGGGGTTCTTGGGGCAGACGGATGAGTTGGATCCGGAGCTGAGCGTTCTCCATGCGGTGCTGGGGGATGTGGAGACCTATACGTGGGCGGCTGATCCGCGGGCACGGTCGGTGATGAAGCACTTGCTGGGCGAGGTCGACCTTGAGGCCAAGGTGGGCACGTTGAGCGGTGGGGAGCGGCGGCGGACGTCGTTGGCGAAGTTGCTGATGACCGAGGTCGATCTGCTGGTGCTGGACGAGCCGACGAACCACCTGGACATCGAGGCGGTGAACTGGCTGGCTCAGCATGTGGTGGACCGGGCCGGAGCGCTCGTCGTGGTGACACACGACCGGTGGTTCCTGGACGCGGTGTGCACCAATACGTGGGAGGTGCAGGGCGGCAACATCTCGTCGTACGAGGGCGGGTACGCCGCTTATGTGCTGGCTAAGGCGGAGCGGACGCGGAGCTCTCAGGTCACTGAGGTCAAGCGGCAGAACCTCCTGAAGAAGGAGCTGGCGTGGTTGCGGCGCGGGGCGCCGGCGCGGACGAGTAAGCCGAAGTTCCGGATCGATGCCGCGAACGAGTTGATCGCGAACGAGCCGGAGCCGCGGGACAAGCTGGCGTTGTCGAAGCTGGCGACGGCGCGGCTGGGCAAGGACGTGTTCGACGCGGAGGACGTGAGCCTGAAGTTCGGCGATCGCGTCATGCTCGACCACGTCACCTTCCGGCTCGGCCCGGCCGACCGGATCGGCCTGCTCGGGCCGAACGGTGCCGGCAAGACGACGTTCCTGAAGGTGCTGACCGGGCTGCTGCCGCCGGACCACGGTCTGGTGAAGCAGGGCAAGACGGTCCGGGTGGCCAACCTGTCGCAGCATCTCGAGGAGATCGACGGGTCGGTGACGGTCCTCGATCACATCAGCGCCATCAAGAACACGGCGGCGCTGGCCGGCCACGGTGGCGAGATGACGAGCTCGCAGTTGCTGGAGCGGTTCGGGTTCAGCGGCGACCGGCTGACGACGCGGATCTCGGATCTGTCCGGCGGTGAGCGGCGGCGGCTGCAGTTGCTGCGGATCCTGCTGGACGAGCCGAACGTGCTGATTCTCGATGAGCCGACCAACGACCTGGACGTCGAGACGCTGACTGTGCTGGAGGACTTCCTCGACAGCTGGCCGGGCGTCGTCGTCACGGTCACCCACGACCGGTACTTCCTGGAGCGGGTCAGCGACATGGTCTACGCGATCATGGGCGACGGCCGGGTCCGGCATCTGCCGCGCGGGGTCGACCAGTACATCGAAGATCTCGACGCGGGCGGGAACGTTCGCCGTACGGCGCCGGACGCGAAACCCGACGAGAGCATCGCGCCGGCCGAACCGGGGCCGGTGGTCGACGCGGCCGCGGTGCGGGCGGCGAAGAAGGACCTGAACCGGATCGAGCGGCAGATCTCGAAGATCGCCCAGTCCGAGGCGAAGCTGCACGACCAGATCGCGGCGAACGCGAGCAACTACGGGAAGCTCGCCGAGCTGGACGCCGAACTCCGCAAGCTCGGCGACGAACGCGGTGAGCTGGAAACGGCCTGGTTCGATGCGGCGGAACGCGCGGAATAAAACTCCGCAGTAATATCCGCCGCGTATTCCGGTTGGCCTGAATGGCCGTAGATCTGATCAAATGCAGCGGGCGAAAGTTAAGGCGCCGCGCCCTCCGATCCCCTGTGATTCGGAGGGCACGACACCTTTGGGTGAGCGGGCCCCGTGCCGATCGGCGTTGTCCGAGCCCCGAGCCCCGGACACCACACGATCGCTTTCGGCGAACCACCTCTAGCCGCCGAAGTCACCGTATGTATTGACGTTTCGTAGTCGATTCACCACCGACAGTAAGGACCCTAGTGGTTTCGGTCACTCAGTGTCGATAGTGGTCCGCTACAGCAGTCTCTCGATCTCGTTGCAACTAGCAACGATTCGGGAGATGCGAAGTGACGGTCTGCGGTTTCGCAGAATTGCAGCAGAATTCTGCGAAATGTGTATACAAAAAAGTCAGTGCTTTTCCAGGTCGAACGGCCGCACGAGTTCGCGCAGCAGGTGTGCGATCCGGGCCTGATCCCGCCCGCTGATCGCTGCGAGCAGTTGCCGCTCGTGGGTCAGCAAATCGGCCATGGCCGCATCTACCGCGTCCCGGCCGGCGTCGGTCAGCTGGACCAGTACGCCGCGCCGGTCGCCCGGATCGGGGAGTCGCTCGACCAGGCCGCGAGCGGTGAGCCGGTCGACCCGGTTCGTCATCGTCCCCGACGTCACCAGGGTCTCCTTCAGGAGCTTGCCGGGAGACAGTTGGTACGGCGATCCGGCCCGCCGCAACGCCGCCAGTACGTCGAACTCCCACGACTCGAGTCCGTGGGTCTCGAAGGCTTGGCTGCGAGCCCGATCCAGGTGCCGCGCGAGCCGGCTGACCCGCGACAGGACCTCCATCGGGGTCACGTCGAGGTCCGGACGCTCCCGGCGCCAGGCTTCGAGCAGCCGGTCGACCTCGTCTTCCATGCTCGTGAGCGTACGCCATCAAGAGTCTTGACATCAAGAGACCCGGGCGCGCTAAAGTATCTCGACGTCAAGATAAATCCTGAAAGCTGAGGTGCAGCATGCGCACGTCCCCCGTCTGGAGCCCCGAGCAGTACGGCACGTACGCCGACGAGCGCGGTCGCCCGTTCGCCGACCTGGTCGGCCGCATCCACGCCGACAACGTCAAGACCGTTGTCGACCTCGGCTGTGGCCCGGGCGCGCTCACCGCGACGCTGCGGGAAGCGTGGCCGACGGCAACGATCGTCGGACTCGACAGCTCCCCGCAGATGATCGAGGCAGCCGCTCAGTACGCCGATGACCACCTCAGCTTCGGCTTGGCCGACGTACGGGAGTGGTCTGCGCCTGAGGGCAGCCTCGACGTGATCGTCACGAACGCGACCCTGCAATGGATCCCCGACCACCTCGATCTGCTGCCCGGCTTCGTCAAGGCACTTCGCCCCGGCGGCTGGCTCGCGATCCAGATCCCCGGCAACGGCAACGCACCCTCGCACGCGATCCTCCGTGAGCTCGCTGCCAAGGACCCGTACGCCGAGTTCGCGCGCGAGCGTTCGTTGCGCCCCGACGTGCCTGGTCCGGCCGACTATGTCGACGTACTGAGCGCTGAGGGTTGTGCCGTGGATGCGTGGGAGACGACGTACTTCCACCTGCTGCAAGGCGATAACGCCGTACTGGAGTGGGTGAAGGGGACCGGCGCGCGGCCGGTGCTGCAGTCGCTGCCGGACGAGCTGCGCAAAGACTTCGAGGCCGAGTACGGCGCTCGGCTGGCCGAGGCCTATCCGCAACGCGACTACGGCACGCTGCTGCCGTTCCGCCGGATCTTCGCGGTAGCGAGGAAGCTATGAGACTCGACCACGTGCAGGTCTCCTGCCCTCCCGGCGGCGAGGATGTCGCCCGAGCGTTCTACTGCGACGCGCTCGGGATGATCGAGCTGGAGAAGCCCGAACTGCTCAAACCCCGCGGTGGTTGCTGGTTCCGCCTGGGCGACGCCGAGATCCATGTCGGCGTCGAGCAGGACTTCCACCCAGCCAAGAAGGCTCATCCCGCGCTGGCCGTTGCCGACCTTGACGGCCTGGCCGCGCAGCTGGCAGCGAAAGGCTATTCCGTTGCCTGGGACAACGAAACGATCCCGGGCCGAAGACGGTTTCACACCGCCGACGGCCACGGGAATCGGATCGAAATCGTCTAGTAGTACAGCGGCTCGCCCAGCCCCCTCAAGCCGGGCGAGCCGCTAGCTAGGTGTTACTCGGTGGCCAACGCCCCCGCCGGTGCGACCTTCGCGGCCCGGCGAGCAGGCAGGACCGAGGCGAGCAGCCCGGCCACGGCAGCGATCGCCGCGATCGTGACCAGCAACCCGACCGGTACGGCGTACTCGACGCTGCCGTCCTTCGTCTGACCACCCATCAGTGCGCTCGTTCCCGCCCAGCCGTAGATCAGCCCGAGCGCGATTCCGAGGCCGGCGGCAACTAGTGCCATCAGCAACGATTCGATCGCGAGCATGCTGCGCAGCTGACGCCGGGTCAGACCCATTGCCCGCAGCAACGCGTTCTCCCGGGTGCGCTCCAGCACCGACAGGCTCAGCGTGTTCCCGACGCCGACCAGAGCGATCAGGACCGAGACTCCGAGCAGACCGATCCCGACGGCCAGCAGGACATCGAAGATCTTCGTGTACGCCGTCCGCTTGGCCAGACCGCCGCTCACTGACAGCTCCTTCACCGACGGCAGCGACTGGCTCACCGAGTCGATGACTTCGGCGCCGTCAGCCTTCGGGTCCGAGGCCAGCCAGTACCCGGTGGTCGGCGCGTTCGGCGCCAGCTTGGCCAGGTCGGTCGCAGTCAGGTTGAACGGCTCCAGGCCGAGCCCGATCTTGAGCGTCACCGGGAGCGAGTTCTTCCCGGAGACGATCGTGACCTTAGCGCCCTCCTTCAGGCCCAGCCGGTGCAGCGTGCCGTAGTCGACCAGCGCCGTACCGGGCTTGAGGCTGTCGGCCAGTCCCGGGTTGTGGATGACCGAGCCGGCCGTGGCCTGGTCGATCCCGGTGACCTGGTACTCCTCGCCCTTGGTCTTGATGGTGACCGTCTTGATCGGGACCACCGCAGTGATGCCCTTGATCGCCTTGAGTTGCTGCTCCGCACCGGCCGGCAGTTTTTCGTTGTAGGTGGCAACCGTCAGGTCGACCGGGTACTGACCGTCCATCGACACGTCGAACGTCTTGCGGACCGAGGCGATCCCGACACAGGTCATGCTGATCAGCGTCACGCCGATGAGCAGGGCCGCGGTGGTGGCCGCCGTCCGCTTCGGGTTCCGGACTGCGTTGGCCACGGCGATCCGCGCCGGTACGCCGGTCCTGGCCGGCAGCGCGCCGAGAACCTTGATCAGGGCCGGTACGAGCAGAGTCCCGACCGCGAGCATGCCGAGGAACGAGATCACGCCACCGCCGACGCCGACAGGCACGTTCTGCTGACCGGCGCCGTACGCGAGCAGTGCGCCGCCGCCGCCGAGCAGCATGAAGCCGAAGATGAGCCGAAGCACGCCACGCTTGGATGCGGCGGCCGGTGCGGACTCAGGCCGAAGCGCGGCCAGCGGGGCAACCTTGGTCGCCCGGCGAGCCGGTACGACGGCTGCCACGATGGTGGCGACGGTTCCGAGCAGCAGCGGCAGGAAGATCGACGACAGATCGAGGTGCAGCGACACCGGCGGGATGCCCCAGTCGAACTCACGCGACAGAGCGAGCGCCAGCGCCGACAGCGCGATCCCGAAGACCACACCGATCGCGGAGGCGATCACACCGACCACGGTCGCCTCGGCGAGCACCGAGGAGAACACCTGGCGCTTGGAGGCGCCGACGCAGCGCAGCAGCGCCATCTCGCGGGTCCGCTGGGCGATCACGATCGTGAAGGTATTGCTGATCACCAGGCAGGCGACGAAGAGCGCGATGACGGCGAACATGCCGAACACGCCGCCCAGGACGTCGATCCCGTTGGTGTAGTTCTTGATCTCGTGCTCGATCCACGCCTTGCCGGTGTACACCTCGATATCGGCCGAGAGCGTCTTCTGGACAGCATCAGCCACCGCCTGCTGGCTCATCCCGTCCTTGCCGGCCACGGCCAGCGCCTGGATGTACCCGCCCGGCTCGAACAGCTTCACCGCAGCCAGTGTCGCGACCGCAGCGCCCTGACCGAAGGCGCTCTTGTCGTCGATCAGGCCGACGACCTTCACGGTGAAGGACTTCTTGTCGTACGACGTGATCCGCAGCGACTGGCCGACAACGACCTTGTACTTGGCCGCGAGCTTGTTCGGCAGCGCGATCTCGTCGTTCGCGGTCGGCAGCTTCCCGCCCGCCAGACTCGGTACGGCGATCTTGGTGGTGTTCTGCAGGGCGTCGATCGGGATCGAGTCCGGCCGGATGACACCCGGGAAGGCCACCTCCATGTAGGCGGTTGTCTTCGGAACAACCTCCGCGACCTCGGGAAGGGCCTTGGCCTTCGCGACGTCGGTGGGCTTGAGCTCGGCGCGGTTGGGGTACGCGTAGGCGTCAACACCCTTGTACTGCGCACCGATCGTCTCGTCGATGCCGTGCGAGGCAGAGCTGTGTGCGGTCATCGCCAGGGCGCCGAAACCGACCCCCAGCACGATCGCCAGACATGCGGCGACCAGGCGGCCCATGTGGGCACGCAACGAAGAGAGCAGCGAACGGCGCACGTCAGGCCCCCAGCTGGCGCAGCGCGTCGAGAACAGTCTCCGGCTTCGGGTCGTACAGCTCGCCGGCAAGCTTGCCGTCGGCAAGCATCACGACGCGGTCGGCGTACGACGCGGCCAGCGGATCGTGGGTCACCATCACCACGGTCTGCCCGAACTCGCGGACACTGCGGCGCAGGAAGCCGAGGACCTCGGCGCCGGAGCGCGAGTCCAGGTTTCCGGTCGGCTCGTCAGCGAAGACGACCTCCGGCCGCCCGACCAGGGCGCGGGCCACGGCGACGCGCTGCTGCTGACCGCCGGAAAGCTCCGACGGGCGGTGCGTGAGACGGTCCTTCAGGCCCAGTACGTCGACCAGTGTCGCCAGCCACTCCTGGTCGGGCTTGCGGCTACCGAGCTCGAGCGGGAGCAGGATGTTGTCCTTCGCGGACAGCATCGGCAGCAGGTTGAAGGACTGGAAGACGAAACCGATCCGGTCCCGGCGGATCTTGGTCAGCTCCGAGTCCGGGAGCTGGGTCAGCTCCGTCTCGCCGAGCAGCACCTGCCCGCCGGTCGGCGTGTCCAGACCGGCCAGGCAGTGCATCAGCGTGGACTTGCCCGAGCCGGAAGGGCCCATGATCGCGGTGAAGTTGCCGACCGCGAAGTCGACCGACACACCGTCCAGCGCTGCCACGGCCGTGTCGCCCTGGCCGTACACCTTGCGCAGTTCGTGGGCGCGGATCGCCGTACGGGGCATCCCGTCCTGCGGCAGTCGCCCTGCCGCAAGCTCACCGGTCTGCAAACTCATGTCACTCCCTGATTCCATCGACAGGCCCGCCCTGCCATGTACTCAAGGTAGTGAAATCCGTACTCCGGTACGTCGTCCCACGGACCGTATTCCGCGTAGTACCTGGGTATTACTTGGCGGCGCGCACGAGTCCCGTCTCGTACCCGAGAACGACGAGGGCGACCCGGTCGCGCAGGCCGGTCTTGGCCAGGATGCGGCCGATGTGGGTCTTGACCGTTGCCTCGGACAACGTGAACAGCGTGGCGATCTCGGTGTTCGACAGACCGCGCGCGACCTCGAGCAGCACCTCGCGTTCACGGGCGGTCAGATTGTCGAGATCCGGTCGCTCGACACCCTGGTCGGGCAGCGCCCCGGCGAAATGCTCCAGCAGGCGTCGCGTCGTACTGGGGGAGACGACGGCGTCGCCGGAGTGCACCTGACGGATCGCGGACAGCAGATCGGCCGGCGGAGTGTTCTTGAGCAGGAAGCCGGCCGCGCCGGCCTTGATCGCGGCGAACGCGTACTCGTCGAGGTCGAAGGTGGTCAGCACGATCACCTTCGGTGCCTGCGGCAACGACTGCAGCTGGGCAGTCGCCTGAACGCCGTCCAGGCGCGGCATCCGGACGTCCATCAGGACGACGTCGCACGCCGTCACCGAGATCTTCTCGACCGCCTCGCCGCCGTCACCGGCCTGCCCGACCACCCGCATGTCCGGCTGGGAGTCCACGAGCATCGTGAAGCCGGCCCGGACCAGCTCCTGGTCGTCCACCAGGAACACCCGGATCACATCTTCAGACTCGGTCACGCCACTCCTCCGTTGGGCAGGTTGTACGGGAGCTTGGCGATCACCTCGTAACCGCCACCCGCCTTCGGCCCCGCGTTCACCGTACCGCCCGAGACCGATGCCCGTTGCAGCATCCCCACCAGGCCGTGACCGGGTTCCGAGCTCGGAGCGACCCCACCACCGCGGCCGTCGTCGGTGACCACCACGGTCAGCAGGTCGCGCCCGAAGTCCAGGCTGACCGAGGTCTGCGCGCCGGGCCCGGCGTGTTTCAGCGTGTTGGTCAGGCCCTCCTGAACGATCCGGTACGCCGTCAGTCCGAGCAGCGCGGGGAGATCGCGGGGCGTGCCGGTGACCTGGTAGTCGACCGACAGGCCGGCCTCGCGGACGTTCTCGATCAACTCGGGGAGGCTGGAGACGCCCGGCTGAGGACGCGGCTGGTTCGGGTCCAGCTCGTTCTGTTCGTCGGCCTTGAGCAGGCCGAGCATCTTGCGCATCTCGGTGAGGCTCGCGCGACCGGTGTCGCCGATCGTGGCCAGAGCCTTCTTGGCGGCTTCGGGGGACTGATCGGCTGCGTACAGACCGCCGTCGGCCTGGACGATCATGATCGACAGACCGTGCGCGACCACGTCGTGGATCTCGCGGGCGATCCGGGTGCGCTCGGCCGAGACAGCGAGTTTGGATTCGCGATCGCGGGTGCGTTCCGCCTGGACAGCGCGTTCCTCGAGTTGAGCGACGTACAGGCCTCTGGTGCGGCGGCGTTCACCGATCGCCCAGACGCCGAAGACAAGGGCACCGAGCGCGACCATGATCGTCAGTTGCTCGCGCCAGTCGGAGCTCGCGTAGTAGCGCGAGGTGGCCATCAGTACGCCGAGACCGCCGATGCCGAGCGCGATCCGGCTGAAGCGGATGTCGCCGTACACGGAGATTGCGTAGAGGGCGACCAGGAGGCCGATATTGCCCGGTTGCAGTTGCACGTTGGCGAGCCACTGCAGGACGGCGAGCGCGGAGACGGCGAAGAAGACGGCCTCAGGGTGGGTGCGGCGCCAGATCAGCGGGAAGACCATCGCCAACCCGACCACGCCGCCCAGTTGCGCGTAGGCCAGGCCGAGGAAGCCTGCCGACACGAACAGGGCGCCCGCGAACATCAGATCGAACGCTTTGCTCCGGGCAGGCAGCGGCCGCGCGGTCAGTAACCCCGTCATGCGAGCCAGCGTACGGCGGCCGAGGTGGGTTGCGAGTCATGCCACGGGCGGATGTCGTCGTACGACTGGGGTCGGCGGACTCCAGACACTCACCAACTCCGCGGGACGGGATTGGCGCACGCTCAGCCCGGGCGCACCGAGGCCGATTTCCCGAGTTTGGTGAGTGGGGGCGGTCCGCTACTTGTGCGGGCGGGTCGAGAGGACCGGCTTCAGCTCCAGACCCGAGAGGCCGTTCCAGGCGAGGTTGACCAGGTGGGCGGCCACGTCCTGCTTGCGGGGGCGGCGGGCGTCGAGCCACCACTGACCGGTGAGCGCGACCATGCCGACCAGCATCTGGGCGTACATCGGCGCGTTCTTCG
Organism: Kribbella antibiotica; assembly: GCF_004349055.1. Lineage (GTDB taxonomy): Bacteria > Actinomycetota > Actinomycetes > Propionibacteriales > Kribbellaceae > Kribbella > Kribbella antibiotica. The sequence goes on along the minus strand of NZ_SMKX01000216.1, from coordinate 2,959 downwards.
GGTCCAGGCCGCGGCGCTTGAAGTTCTCCGCGAGGATGTGCTCGACCCTGGTCCCGACGTCGCTCAGGATCGAGACGAACGAGCCCGTCGCCGACCCGACCGGCGAATCCCTGACCAGGATCCGGAAACCGTCGGAGTTGTGCTCGATGTAGTCGAGGAGCGCCAGCGCGGCCTGCTCGACGAGTTCGTGCGCGCGGCCCGCGGTCAGTGACTGGGTGACACCGTCGAGCAGTGCGCGCACCTCGCGGTCCACGACGACGGCGTACAGGCCCTCTTTGCCGCCGAAGTGTTCGTACACAACCGGCTTGGAGACCTCGGACCGGGCGGCGATCTCCTCCACCGACGTCGCCTCGTAGCCCTTCTGGGCGAACAGGCCCCGGGCGACGGTGATCAGCTGCTCGCGACGGTCGGCACTGGTCATCCGGACTCGGCCGGTCCGTCGCGGCTTGGGTTCCGTCACGTCGAGATCACGTCTGCATCATGCCGCATTCCGGGTGTTGCTTGCGGGAGTTTTACGGTCAGACCGCTTTCAGAGTACGGCGGGACTCGTCCTGCCGGCGTGCTTCCAGGCGTTCCTTGACCGGCCAGCGGACGTCGCTCACCCAGCCCGCCTTCTCGAAGACCCAGATCGTCCGGGCCGAGGTGTCGAGCTGTCCTTTGAGCACACCGTGCCGCGCGCAGGTCGGATCCGAGTGGTGCAGGTTGTGCCACGACTCGCCCTGGCTCAGGATCGCCAGCCACCACACGTTGCCCGACTTGTCCCGGCTCTTGAACGGCCGGTCGCCGATCGTGTGACAGATCGAGTTGATCGACCAGGTCACGTGGTGCAGCAGCGCGATCCGGACCAGGCTGGCCCAGAAGAACGCGGTCAGCGCGCCCTCCCACGACCAGGACCACAGCCCACCGATCACAGCCGGCAGCAGCAGCGACACGATCACCAGGAACGGGAACATCCGCGAGACCCGGACGATGTCCTTGTCCTTCAGCAGATCCGGCGCGTACTGCCGCTGCGGCGTCTGCTCGGTATCGAACAACCAGCCCACGTGCGCGTGGAAGAAGCCCTTGGTCAGCGCACCGATCGTGTTCCCGTACTTCCACGGGCTGTGCGGGTCGCCGTCGCGGTCGGAGAACTTGTGGTGCTTGCGATGATCGGCCACCCACCGAACCACCGGCCCCTCAATGGCGAGCGAACCCGCGATCGCCAGCGCGTACTTCAGCGGCCGATTCGGCTTGAACGACTTGTGCGTGAACAACCGGTGGAACCCGATCGAGATCCCGTGCCCCGAGAGCGTGTAGAACACCACCGCGAGCACGATGTCCCGCCAGCCCAGGAATCCGCCCCAAGCAAGCGGAACTGCCGCCAGCACCGCCAGGAACGGGATCCCGATGAACAGCGCCAGCGCGACCTGCTCCCAGACGTGCTTCTGCTCACCCCCGAGCGTCCCCGTGTCGATGTCGAGCCCGTCGGTCGTCGTACGACCCGGCGCCTCCGGCGCGGCAACGGCAGGTGGAGTCATCAGCATTACCCCTCGATCGAAGGACGGCTTACCTACGCAACCGTAACCTACGGCCCCGTAGGTAAGGAACCCCTCAGCTGATGGCTGACCCCGCCCATGGCAGACTGTCCGGGCAACCACGATCCCCCGTGGGGTAATCGGCAGCCCGCGAGACTTTGAATCTCGAAGACCAGGATCGAAACCTGGTGGGGGAGCGCGAAGAACCCCCAGGTCAGAGAGCTTCTGGCTTGGGGGTTCTGTCATGTCAGGCCGGGCTTGCTAACGCTTCTGCTAACGCTCTTGAGCGGCGAAGTACGTGCGGAGGCGCTGGGCGTAGGGCTCGCGTTCGGCGCGGGTGGCGGGTTGTGAGGTGGCGGGTGTTGTAGAGGTTGTCGCCGGGGTAGCGCGGGAAGACGTGCACGTGGTGATGCCACGCGTCCTGGTAACCAGCCGGCTCGTTGTGCTGCCGGGTCGAGACCCCCTCGCACCCATACGTCGTACGGATGGCGATGGCGATCTCACGCACCGCGTCGTGGACGGCATGCCCATCCGCCGCGGGTAGGTCGTACAGGTTCTCGTGGTGCGCATTCGGTACGACGAGCACGTGGCCGACGTTATTCGGCCACCACCGCGACGCGACGAACGCGGTCGCCCGCGCGGTCCGCAAGACCACGTCCTGCTGGCTGGTCAGGTCGTCCTCGCCCCCGCCCACCACCAAGCAGAGCGGACACTCGTAACCCTGCGGCTCATGATTGAACACAGCATTCCTCCGCTAGCTGGCAACCTGGTCGCGGGCTGGCAGCAGATCCAGCCCGTTGCACCGAGTGTGAGGCGTGTGCGGTGTTGGGTCAGGCGTGATGCTGCTGAGTGGAAACTTCATGTCGCTCCGCGCACAAAAGTGTCCACAAAGGCTAGGTGCGCAAGGGAGAACGTGCCGTTGCCAGTCGGGCGTCGTACAGGGGTTCGGCGGCCGTGATGCGGAGGTTCATGGTCTGCTGTTGCGGACGAAGCCGAGTTCGTTGCCGTCGGGGTCGGCGATGGTGAACTTGCGGGTGCCGTACGGGGTGTCGAAGAGGGGCTCGACGACGGTGGCCTGGTCTTTGAGGGTGGCCCAGAGGGTGTCGGGGTCGTCGACGGTGAAGTTGAAGCGGCCGCCTCGGCCCTCGGCTTCCATTACCGCGAAGGTGGCGCCGGAGTGCGTGCTGAAGTGGGCGTAGTTCGGGGACTCCGGCGGCCAGTAGGCCTCCACCTCGAAGCCCAGAACCGTTGTGTACCAATGGACGGCGGCCTGGAGATCGGCGACGTTGGCGCGGACGTGCTCGAGCCGGGTTCCATTCATTTCGCAAGACTGCCATAGGAATCGCGCCTACGCTGGGGAAATGCGGTATTACGAGGTTGAGGCTCGGGATGTTTATCGGCGGGTTGTGGGGGAGGGGCGGTCGCAGTGGAGTGAGGTTTTTGAG
>NZ_SMKX01000215.1 GCF_004349055.1 Kribbella antibiotica | reverse complement strand
GTTTCGAGGAGGGTGAAGAAGTGGGTGGCGGCGTCGGTGAGGCGGAGGAGGCCGGCCTCGTGGGCTTGCCAGCCGAAGAGGAGTTCGCCGTCGATGGTGCGCGCGTCGGTCGGGACGGCGTACCGGCTGAGGGTGACGCGGGCGGGGCCGGTCTGCGGGTGGTGGTCGCCGCAGCCGCATTCGGCGGCGATGGTGATCGCGGTCAGGGCGTCGGCGGCGTAGTGCTGGAGTTGCAGGGTGGTGCCGCGGGCGGTGAAGCGGGCGATCGTGGCGTCAGGCAGCTGGACGAGCAGCTCGACCGGTACCGCGTGGGAGCCGGGGAGCAGGCGGAGGCCACGGGACGCGAGAAGATCGGCGAAAGCCGGAAGATTCATGGGTGCAAGATCCTGTGTGTGCTGGTGTCGGCGGGCGGGCCTGGGAAAGGGCAGGGCCTCGTGCGCCGGAGACGGCGCGCGTCAGCAACAACAACAGCGACAACACAGCAGAATCTGCATGCGGACGATCATGGCAGAGCCCGGGCCTGACGACAACACCACCCGCGCTACCGTCCGCGATCTGGGACAACTGTCCGTAGACGCAACAAAACCCGCACCGACGGATCGATGCGGGTTCGCTGACTGCTGGAAGGTCAGTCGGCTTTCTTGCCGAACATGATCTCGTCCCAGCTGGGAACACTCGCGCGCTTAGCGGCGCGGCGAGCAGGCTTCTTCTTGGGCTCCTCGGCCGCAGCCTCGGGCTCCTCAGGCAGTTGCTCCTGAGTCGCAGCAGGCTCAGCAGGCTGGACCGGACGCGGCGGCTCGGTCTGCTGCGGGCGAAGCTCAGTCGGGCGGGGCTCAGCCGGACGCGGGTCAGCGGTACGCGGATCGGCTGGGCGGGCGGGCGCCGGGGGAGTTGCCGCCACCGGACGCTCGGCAGGGCGCTCAGCCGGCGCCTGCACAGGCGGCCGCTCCTCGCGAGGCGGCTCGGGGATCCGGGTGGTGTTCGGTCCACGATCGATCGCGCCCGGCGGCGGGCCGACCGGCCGCTCCGGAGCACGCGACTCAGGGCTCGGGTTAGGCGGAGCATCCCGGCGTTCGGTGAACGGATTGGACGGCGGCGCCGCACGCTCTTCCGGCGGAGCGAACGCTGCCGACTCGACCGGAGGCTGCGCCGGACGCTCCACCGCGCGAACTCCCGGGTGCAACGCCGGCGGCTGCTCGATCGGTACGTCGATCAGGGTCGGCTCTTCATCCGGATTCGGCACCGAGTGCACGCGTCGCGGCCCCCGCTCCGCATCCCGGGAAACCGGCTGGTTTCCAGGGTGGTTGCGGCGCGGCAGACTGATCGTGTCCTCGAAGCCGGCCTCGTACGAGTCAGCGCCGTGATCGGGCGCGACCGAAAGATCGATATCGGCGACGGCGGTCAGTCGCCGCTCACCGGGCTGAACAACCGGCTGCACCGGCGGGGCAATCACCTGCGCCTGCTCACCGACCAGCCAGCGCGCCTCGTCGTCGTCCGGGACCGCATAGCGACCCGGAGCGTCGTACGCGAAGAGTGCGATCTTTTCGTCCTTGCGCTCCGGCTCCGAAGGGTCTTCACCCTCGACGAAGTAGGAGACGCGGACCTGCCAGCGGCCGTCGTCGCGCCGCCAGGCGTCCCAGTCCGCGGTAGCCGGATCGACGTGCCGGGTGCGCAGCCGGTCGGCCACCCACGCGCCGAGGTTGCGGGTCGGCGCGTCGGCGCCACCACGACGGCGGACTGAGGCACGCTGGGCGAGGTTCGCGATGTGGTCCCGCTCGGCCAGGACCGGCCCGGCGAACGCCATCACGCGCTCCATCGGCATCTGGGCGACCGCAGCAACCGCCTCGGGACTCTCCCCGGCCCGGATTCGCGCCTGGATGTCTCGTGGGCGCAGCGCGCTCTCCATTTGAATCTCCAGCTGGCCGAGTCGGGCACGGTCGCCGCGCAGGGCCGCACGCAACCGGTCGTCGACCGGGACGGCGAACTCCTCACCCGTCTCTGCCATCGCCAGGATGAGCTGTTTGCCATCCTGGCTCAGACCGACGAGCCTCGCCTCGCGCATTGCCTTTGTTCTCCTGTGCGGTTCTCGACAGTCTCTCCCGGGACACGGGGCCTGACCAAGACCGGCACGCCGTACCGGTCGGTCATTGTGGAGGTTACGTCACGAAATCACCTTCGCGCTGCTCACCAGGGCCCTGAAGTCACATCAGTCACAGTAGTCACAACCCGCTGCGACTGCGACGACACAGGCCCTGGCGAACGTTACGAATCAGACCCCGTACGCTGCCCTGACGGCCAACGCGCGCTTCAGATCGTCAGCGCGGTCACCCACCGAGCGACGGATTCCGGCCGCCACGTCGTGATCGGCGACCAGATCGGCGGCGCGTGCCACCACCCGCTCCTCGACCTCGAACCGCGGGAAGCTGCGGCTCGCCGAGGTTGCCACGACGTACCCGGTCCGGATCTTCTCGGTGCCCGGGATCTCGGCGAAGTAGCGGTCGACGTACGGCGCGGTGAGCTCGCGCTGCGCGGGGTGCCAGAACCCTTCGGCGGCCGCGTCGAGCTCGTAGTTCGACAGCTCGCCATCGGTCATGATCTGGGCCCAGGCGCGCTCCTTGGCCGCGGCAGTTGGCAGCGCTGCCCGGCAGCGGATCGCGTGCTCGCCGCCCTCGGACGACGCGTCGCGCTCGAGCTCGGCGTCGATCCCGGCCTCGCCGATTGCACCGATGCGGGCGAGCTGCAGCGTGACGAGCCAGCGCAGGTCCGCGTCCATCGTGACGCCCGCCGGTACGCCCTCGCCGGCCAGCCAGCCGTTGAGCCGGTCGGCATCCGCGCTGAACTGGGTGTAGGCCCGGACGACGGCCAGTTGCACACTCGAACCGGCCTCCAGCTCCGGGAGGCGGTCGGCGAGAACCTGCTCGAGGCGCGCGCGACCCGCGTCGTACGGGAGGTAGCCGCCCAGGACGTGGCTGCGCGCCCAGCCGACCAGGGTGCCGACGGCGATGTCGCTGGTCTCACCGGCGAGCATCCCGAGCACGATGTCGAAGGCGAGGTTCGGGTCGAGCTCGGCGTCGGCGGCCGAGTCGCGCACGCTGTTCAGTACGACGGCCCGTGTCACGCCGTCGGTGATGTTCGGCAGGACGGCGTTCAGGTTGGCCAGGCTGTCGGCGTCGAGCCGGATCTTCGCCCAGGTGTCGTCACCGGTGTCCGGGATGATCACCAGCGTCGCGGGATCCAGCGGTACGTCGACCTCGTCGGCATCGAGCACGACGTCGACGATCGTGGCGTTGCCGGCGGCGTCGTACCCACCGACGGTCAGCTTGTGCGGTCGTGAAGCCGGGTAGGCCGCCGGGGCGACGCGGCGCAGCTTGATGCCGTCGGCGGTGCGGACCGCGCTGATGGTGTCGAGGCCCGGTGTCCGCAGCCAGTTCTGGGCCCAGGTCTCGATGTCGACGGCGCCCGCCTCGGTCCACTTGGCGAGCAGGTCGCCGAAGGTCGCGTTGCCGAACTCGGCGGCCCGGATGTGCGCGATCACGCCGCCGAGGAAGACGTCGTCACCGAGGTAGTTGTTCAGCTGCTTGAGCACCGCCGCGCCCTTGGCGTAGGAGATACCGTCGAAGTCGTCGAGCGACGAGATCGCGTCCTTGACCGGGTCGGCGGCAACCGGGTGCGTCGACGAGCGCTGGTCGGCCTGCAGGCCCCACCACTTGCGGATGTAGGCGAAGTCGATCCAGTTGTCCTGGTAGTCGGTGGCCGCGGTCGAGACCCGGTGCGCCATGTACTCGGCGAACGACTCGTTCAGCCACAGGTCGTTCCACCACTTCATGGTGACGGTGTCACCGAACCACTGGTGAGCCATCTCGTGCACGATCGTCCGGGCCCGGTTGCCGCGCTCCGCGTCGGTCGCGATCGACCGGAACATCATCTGGTCGCGGAACGTCACGCAGCCCGGGTTCTCCATCGCGCCGGCGTTGAACTCCGGCACGAACGCCTGGTGGTACTCACCGAACGGGTACCGGTAGCCGAACATCCGGTGGTACTCGTCGAAAGCCTGCTTGGTGACGCGGAAGACGTCGGCCGCCTCGCGGTCCACCGCCTCCTTCAGCGACTGCCGCGCGACCACACTCAGCGGGATCCCGTCGTGTTCGTCGGTGACCTGGTAGTACGGCCCGGCCACGATCGTGACGAAGTACGTCGACAGGGGCTTGGTCTCGGCCAGCTCCCAGCGACCGGGGGAGACCTGCGTCGCGGCGCCGTTGCCCAGCACCAGCCACTCGGTCGGTGCGGTCACCTTCACCCGGTACGGCGCCTTGAGGTCCGGCTGGTCGAAGCAGGCGTAGATCCGCGGCGCCGCGTCCAGGAACGACATCCCGTACAGGTAGGCCAGACCGTCGGCGGCGTCGACCGAGCGGTGAATACCCTCGCCGTCGTGGGTGTACGCCATCGTCGCGACCACGACGAGCTCGTTCTCGGCCTGGAGGCCGGCCAGCGCGAGCCGCCCGTCGCTCAGCCCGGCCACATCGACCGGCTCCCCGTTCAGCGTGACCGAGGTCAGCTCATCGGGCTTCACGTCCACCCAGCTGTCCGGCGCGGTGGCCGTGAAGCGGATGACGGTGGTGGATCCGAACGTTCGCTCGCCCTGGGTAAGGTCGAGATCGACGTCGTACGACTGGACGGAAAGTGCGGCGGCCCGGGTACGGGCGCCGTCGACGGAGAGACTCGGCATGGCGCCACTCTATGCTCTGACTATGAGCACGATGGAGTACCGGCAACTGGGTGACTCAGGCCTCACGGTGAGTGTGGTGGGACTGGGCTGCAACAACTTCGGCGGGCGCCTGGACGCGGCCCGGACGAACGTGGTGGTGAACGCCGCCGTCGACGCGGGGATCACGTTGTTCGACACCGCGGACGTGTATCGCGGCGAGCACGGTTCCAGCGAGGAGCTGCTCGGCGCCGCGCTCGGTTCGCGGCGCGATGAGGTGCTGATCGCGACCAAGTTCGGCGGCGACATGAAGGGCGACAACGGCCCGGACTGGGGTGTCCGTGGCTCGCGCCGTTACATCCGCCGGGCGGTCGAGGCGAGCCTGCGCCGCCTAGGCACGGACTGGATCGACCTCTACCAGCTGCACGTTCCGGACCCGGTCACCCCGATCGAGGAGACGCTGTCCGCCCTGAGCGAGCTCGTTGCCGAGGGCAAGGTTCGCTACATCGGCAGCTCGCAGTTCGCCGCCTGGCAGGTGGTCGACGCCGATTGGGTTGCCCGGACCGCTGGGGTCGGTCACTTCATCAGCGCCCAGAACCAGTACTCGCTGCTCGAGCGCGATGTCGAGGACGAGCTGGTCCCGGCCTGTGAGCACCTCGGGATCGGGATCCTGCCCTACTTCCCGCTGGCTGCCGGTATGCTGACCGGCAAGTACAAGCGCGGCGAGAGCGCGCCGGACGGCACCCGGCTGGTCAACCAGCCGCAGCGTCTGGAGCGGGCGGACTTCGACAAGCTCGAAGCTCTCGAGGAGTTTGCGGCCGAGCGGGACCTGACGATGATCGACGTCGCAATCGGCGGCCTGGCCGCACAGCCTGCGGTCGCCTCCGTGATCGCCGGTGCGACCTCTGCCGAGCAGATCGCGCAGAACGTCGCGGCCGGCACCTGGGACCCGACCCTCGAGGACCTCGCTGTGCTGGACGATCTGACGTGACCCTGATCCTGCTGCCCCCGTCGGAAGGCAAGACCGGTAAGGCCCGTGGCCGAGCCGTCGACTTCGGCACCCTGTCGTTCCCCGAGCTCAACCCGGTCCGCGAGCAGGTCCTGGACACGCTGGCCAAGGTGTCCGCCTCTCAGGACGCGTACGGCGTTCTGGGCGTCGGCCCGTCGCTCCAGGCCGAGGTCGAGCGCAACACGCGCTGGCGCACGGAGCCCGCCGTACCGGTGTCTGAGCTGTACTCCGGTGTCCTGTACGACGCTCTGGGCTACTCCACGTTCTCTCCCGGGACCAAGCGCCGGGCCGCGAACCGGCTGCTCGTCGTGTCGGCCGCCTGGGGCGCACTACGCCCGGCCGACCGCGTACCGCCGTACCGGCTATCCATGGGGACGTCACTACCCGGCCATGGCCCGCTCGCCGGTGTCTGGCGCGAGCCCCTGGCCGCAGCGCTCGCCGAAGCGGACGGTGTGATCGTGGACTGCCGCTCCTCGACATACGTCGCCGCCTGGCGCCCGACCGCCGGCAAGTGGGTGTCAGTGAACGTGGTGCGCGAGCGCAACGGCGTACGGACCGTTGTGTCGCACATGGCCAAGCACACCCGCGGTCTGGTCGCCCGCCACGTACTGGAGTCCGGAAAAGACCCCGGCACGCCGAAGGCGCTGCACAAGCTCGTCAGCGAGCGCTGGAACGCGGAGCTGGAACCAGCCGCCTCAGGCTGGACCCTCACCGTCGTGGAGCGGGACTAGCAGGCGAGCGCGAAGAGCGTTCAGTTCCTCCTTCCGCAGACCGTTGCTGAGGAGGAAAGCCGGCATCGCCAACATCTCGATGGTCGAGGCGAGCGACGCTTCCACGGTGGTGCCATGCGCGATCACAATGTCGGTCACCGCCGTGAGCTGATCACGCAGGCCCAGCTCGTCGAACCGGGGCTTCATCCGCTCGTAGGTGAGTAGGTAGTCCGCGATGATCACTTCAGGCTCGGTGCCCGCCAACGCGAGCAGCGCCAGCGACAGGAGACCGGTGCGGTCCTTGCCGCTGGCGCAGTGGATCACCACGCCGCCCGGAGGGGCGTTGGTGATCGCTCGGGCCGCGGCCACGATCACCTCCGGATACTCCGTCAGCAGCGCAGGGAAGTAGAGCGGCGACGACAAGCTGTCCAGCTGCGACCAGTGCTTGTAGAACGGGGTATCGGTCGCCGGGTCCTGCGGAACCTGTACGACGGTCAGTCCCGCCGGCCGCGGCACCTGATCCGGAGGCCCCTCGTTCACGTGCCGCAGGTCGACGATCGTGCGGATCCCGTACGCCCAGGCAGCCTCCCAGCCGTCTGCGCTGAGGCGGGTCGGCGCCTCCATCCGCACGATCGCACCCGTTCGCATGCTCCCGAGGCCGCCCAGGTCCCGGGCGTTGATGCAGCCGTCCCACTGGAGATCTCTCATGGCCGTGTGACGTCGTACTGGTGCTGCCGGTTCGGCCGAGCGTTCACTCGGGTTTCACCACGGGGTGGTTTCCGGCGTGAGCAGGGCGGGCAAGGCTTGAGGCAGCACGTCAGGGGGGATCCGCCCTTTGGAAGGCCTGACTGATGCGACGCCTCACCGCCCTAGCTCTCTGCGCTACCTCGATCTGGGCGCTCTCTTCGAGCCCAGCCCTGGCTGCACCGCCGACCCCACCGAGCGCCAGTACGGCGACCACCTACCTCAATGGCCTGACCGTCAAGGCCGAAGGCTCGACCAGCGGATATTCGCGCGACAAGTTCCCGCACTGGCACACCGTGTCGGGCACCTGCGACACCCGCGATGAGGTGCTCAAGCGCGACGGCACCGGAGTCACCGTGGACAGCCAGTGCGAGCCGACCGCCGGCCGCTGGTACAGCTCGTACGACGCAACCTGGGTCGCCGACGACTCGTCGATCGACATCGACCACATGGTCCCGCTCGCCGAGGCGTGGAGGTCGGGCGCGAGCGGCTGGACCACCGCCAAGCGCGAGCAGTACGCGAACGACCTGATGATCGCGCAGCTGGTCGCGGTGTCAGCTTCGAGTAACCGCTCCAAGGGCGACTCGGACCCGTCCGCATGGAAACCGACCAACACCGCCGTGCACTGCGTCTACGCGCGGGAGCGGATCTGGGTGAAGCACACCTACAGCTTGGCTCTCCAGTCCGCTGAGAAGACAGCACTCCAGAGCATGCTCGCGACCTGCTAGGACCGCCAGACCAACCGTTGCACCAGCAAGGTCAGTACGCCGGCGATCGTCATACCGGCCAGGTTGATCCCCAACTGGGCAGCCGCGCCACCGATGTGGCCGGGTGCCCAGAGGGCGACCGACAGCGCCAAGTCGCCGGCGGCCGGCACTGTGGTCACCGAGATGAACACCCCGACCAGGGCGTTCGACCGGCCGGCGGTCTGCGACAACACACCAGCACACCCAGCCAGTACGGCGACCACCGCCGACCATTTGTCCGGGCGCCAGATGAATCCGGTCAGTGGCCGGGCGGCGGTGATCGACTCGGTGTCGACCCAGCCCACCGCCCGTGCCAGCAACGCAGCGAGCGCGGTGAGCACGATCGCCAGCGCGAACCCACGAACGAGCAGCAGCGCGGCCCGCCAGGTCAGCCCGCGGTTGCGCAGAGCCAGCCCGACCGCGAGCGCTGCCACGACACCGAACTCCGGGCCGACGACCATGGCGCCGACCACGAGAATCGACGAGTCGGTGACGACGGCGACTGCGGCGATCATCGTGGCCAGCGTGAGGAAGGTGTAGTAGCTCCACGAACCACTCGCCTCGGTGTACGCCTGATCGACGACCGCGTCCCAGATCACCGCGTCGTCGGGTGCGCCCGGTGCCGCCTTCTCGGTCGCGCGGGCGTTGCGTGACGGGCTGGATTCGACAACCGCGACCGCGACCGATCCGTCGTCGTGCAGTCCCTGATCCTTCAGGAAGTCCAGGATGTCGGAGGTCGCCTCGCGGGTGACGTCGCACTCGACGACGTCACCGGCCGGCCGCTGGGCGGCTCCGGGCAGTCTGACGACGCTCGTCACCCGGGGATCGTCGACCAGGGTGTTCAGGACGCGGTCGCTGCGATCGGGTGGGACGATGAGACGAAGGTGCATCACGGACCACATGCTCGCAGGAGTTGCCGGTCATTTCCGGCCAGCGTGGGTCGTGGCGATTGCACCCTTGGATATGGTCCACTGACGCACCGAATCCAGGGAGGCACAATGGGCGACACCTCAGGCGCCACCGCGACGCCTGCGACCGCTGACCGGCCCGAGCTGAAGCGGGTGATGGGCCCGGGACTGTTGCTGCTGTTCGTGATCGGCGACATCCTCGGGACCGGCGTGTACGCGCTGACGGGGAAGGTGGCCGGTCAGGTCGGCGGTGCGGTCTGGCTGCCGTTCCTGTGTGCGTTCGTCGTCGCGTTGCTGACCGCAACCGCCTACCTCGAGCTCGTCACGAAGTACCCGAAGGCCGGTGGCGCAGCGGTCTACACGCACAAGGCGTTCGGCATTCACATCCTGACCTTCATGCTCACCTTCGCAGTGATGTGCTCGGGCCTCACATCCGCGTCCAGCGCGTCGAAGGCGTTCACGGCGAACTTCTTCGTCGCCGCCGGAATCGGCAAGGGCCACGGCACGGCGCTGCTGATCACCGCTTTGTCGTTCATGACGCTGATTGCGATCGTGAACCTGCGCGGCGTCGGCGAGAGCGTCAAGGCGAACGTCGTGCTCACCGCTGTCGAGCTGACCGGTCTGCTGATCGTGATCGGCGTCGGCGCCTGGGCGCTGATCAGCGGCGACGGTGACACCTCGCGGCTGACCGAGTTCAAGGTGCCGGCCGGTGAGTCCCCGTTCGGTGCGGTGACCGCGGCGACCGCGCTGGCGTTCTTCGCGATGGTCGGATTCGAGGACTCGGTGAACATGGCCGAGGAGACCAAGGACCCGGTCAAGATCTTCCCGAAGGTGATGCTGATCGGCCTCAGCATCACCGGTGTCATCTACGTGGCGGTCGCGATCTCCGCGATCACACTGGTACCGCCGGAGAAGCTGAGCAAGGGCGACGCGCCACTGCTCGAGGTGATCAAGGTCGGCGCACCGGGCTTCCCGGTCGAGATCTTCGCCTGGATCACCATGTTCGCGGTCGCCAACTCGGCCCTGATCAACATGCTGATGGCCAGCCGGCTGCTCTACGGCATGTCGCACGAGAAGGTGCTGCCGGGCCCGCTCGGCCGGGTCCTGCACAAGCGCCGGACGCCGTGGGTCGCCATCATCTTCACCACCCTGCTCGCCTTCGTCCTGATTGGGTACGCCGACCTGACGGCTCTCGGCGGTACGACGGCCTTCCTGCTGCTGTGCGTGTTCGCCATCGTGAATGTCGCAGTGCTGGTCCTGCGCCGGGACCGGGTCGAGCACAAGCACTTCCGTGCACCAACAGTGCTGCCGGTGCTCGGTGCCGTGCTGTGCGTCTACCTGGCCAGCCCGCTGTCCGGCCGGGCGACGAAGGACTACGAGATCGCGGGCTGGCTGATGCTGCTCGGACTCGCGCTGTGGGCGCTGACCTGGGTGCTGAACAAGTACGTGTTCAAGCGGAAGGCAGACTTCGATCCGTCGCACCTTGATCCGAGTGGGCCGGTGAACTGACCGGAAGGTAGGCGGCTACGACGACCGTCGCGAGGGCCGCGAGCCCGGTGGCGACCGCGATCCAGCCGAGGGAGCGATACCCGGCCCCCGCGCTGATCGCGATCCCGCCGAGCCACGGCCCGAGCGTGATCCCGATGTTGAACGACGAGAAGTTGGTCGCGGTCGCCAGGATCGGGGCGTCCCCGGCCAGGCTGAAAACGCGGGCGTTCAGGGCGGGGTTCACCGCGAAGCCGAACCCGCCGAGCAGGAAGATCGCCGCGACCGCCACGATCGGGCTGCCCGCAGTGAGCGCGAGCACCGCCGACAGAACGATCACGCCTGTGATGCCGGTGAAGAGAGTGTGGAACGGCAACGCATCGGCGTACCGGCCTCCGATGGCGATGCCGATGAACGAGCCGAGGCCGTAGAGCGCGAGCACGCCTGGCACGGCACCGGCGGGAAGCCCGGTGGTCTGGATGAGCAGCGGCGCGAGGTAGCTGAAGACGACCAGGATCGACGCCGTGACCAGCGCGGTGGTCGCGAACGCGAGCCACAGCCGCGGGCTCACCAGGACCTTGAGCTCCTCGCGCAGCCGGGGTGCTTGCGCAGGGTCCGGCCGACCGGCCGGGATGGTCCGCAGTACGCCGATCATCGCGAGGATGCACAGGCCGGCGACGGTCCAGAACGCCGCCCGCCAGCCGAGGTGCTGACCGAGAACCGTCCCGATCGGCAGCCCGACGATCGTCGCGATCGTGAGCCCGCCGGTGACAATGCTCATCGCGCGTGCCCGGCGGTTGGCCGGAACCATGGCCACGACCGTGACCGCGGCGACCGACCAGAACCCGGCGTACACGAAAGCGCCGATGACGCGGGTGGCGAGCAGGACGGCGTAGTTCGGGGTGAGGGCGCCGGCGATGTGGGTCAGCGTGAAGATGCCGAGGAACAGCAGGAGCGCCGTGCGCCTAGACCACTTCAGCGTCAAGACCGCCAGGATCGGGGCGCCGAGCAGCATGCCGAAGGCGAACGCCGAGATCAGCAGCCCCGCGGCCGGGATCGACACGCCGAGGTCCTCGGACATCTCCGGCAGCAGTCCGGCGAGCATCAGCTCGGACGTCCCCTGCGCGAAGATGCTCAACCCGAGCACGTACACGGCGATCGGCATCGTCGTTCCCCCAAGCCCCCTCGACAGCAACATTAAGTATCCCAGAGATCACGCTGCGCTGTCGCCGCGCCCGCCGCGTCCTGAGACTTGGTCCAATACGGCATCGTGGGGACATGAGTTTTCAGACACCCGCTAAGCGCACGGGCCGGACGGTGGACACGTCGCGGATCGGGAGCGGCTTGAAGCTGCTCGCCGTGCTGATCGGCCTGATGTGGCTCAGCGAGATCGTCGACACCGCACTGAACGGCCGCCTCGACCAGTACGGGATCATCTCGCGCGACCCCGAGGGCTTGATCGGCATCGTCACCTCTCCGTTCCTGCACCTCGGCTTCGGCCACCTCATCTCCAACACCCTGCCGCTGGTCACCCTCGGCGCCCTGATCGCGCTCAGCGGCGCCGCCCGTCTGGCCGCAGTCACCGCCCTCGTGACCGTCATCGGCGGCTTCGGCACCTGGCTGGTGTCTCCGCCGAACACCATCACCATCGGCGCCAGCGGCGTCGTCTTCGGCTACGCCACCTACCTGGTGGCCCGCGGCATCTTCAACCGCCGCATCTCCCAAGTCCTCGTCGGAGTCGTGGTCATCGGCGTCTGGGGCAGCGCCCTCCTAGGCGGCCTGCTTCCACAAGACGGGATCTCCTGGCAAGGCCACCTCTTCGGCGCGATAGCCGGCGTACTGGCCGCCTGGTTCCTCACCGACAACAAACCCAAGGTCAGCTAAGCAAGCGGACGCCCGCCACTCACCAAGTACTTCCGAGGGCGGCTTCCCGTCGCCGGCTGAGCGTGGCGCTTGGACTGTCGCCGAGGTTGGATGCTCCTATGGATGTCAAGCAGCGGTTGGCTTGGGGTTTGGTTGGCGTAGGACGTAGTAGATCTCGCGGGCGATGAGGCGTTTGAGGCAGCGGATGATGTCTTTCTTTGACAGGCCTTCGGCGGTGCGTTTCGCTGCGTAGGCCTGGGTGCGTGGATCGTGGCGGAGTCGGCTGATGACGATCACGTAGAGCGCTTTGTTGGCTTGCCGGTCGCCGCCTCGGTTGAGGCGGTGGCGGTGGGTCTGGCCA
>NZ_SMKX01000214.1 GCF_004349055.1 Kribbella antibiotica | reverse complement strand
GAGACAGGGTTAGGGCGTCTCGGGAGGAGAGGAGTTCGTCGGCTGCGGTTCGGAGGTGGTCGGGGGTTGGTGGGGTGCCAGCTTGGGCGGCCAGGAGGACTGTGCGGCGGACTAGTTCCTTCATGAAGGAGGCGGTGGTGCCTTCGGTGCGGGCGACCAGCTCGTCAACTACAGCAGCCGGAAGGTCGAGCGCTGGGCCGTAGAGGCGGAGTAGGCGGGCTCGGCCGTCGGCATCCGGGAGCGGGACTTCTACGGCCATGTCTACGCGGCCGGGGCGTTGGGCGAGGGCTGGTTCCAGGAGGTCGGCGCGGTTCGTGGTGAGGAGGAAGGCTACGTCGGCGTCTTGGGCCAGGCCGTCCATTTCGTTGAGGACCTGGAACAGCAAGGGGTTTTCGCCGCCGTGGGAGTAGTCGCGGGACTCGGCGACGAGGTCGCAGTCCTCTAGGACGACCAGGGCCGGCTGGAGCATTCGGGCCAGCGAGCAGGCCTGGGAGATGTAGTGGATGCTCGTCCCGGCCAGCAGTACGACGGTGAAGTCGGGGAGCCGGGACAGCAGGTAGCGGACGGTGTGGGTCTTGCCGGTGCCGGGCGGGCCGTAGAGGAGGACGCCTCGGCGTAGGTGCTGACCGGCCTTGAGCATCGTTTCGCGGTGTTCGGCGATGCCGATGACTTCGCGCTCGACGCGCTCCAGAACACCCTCGGGCATGACGACGTCGTCGCGGGTGATGTCGGCGCGCGGGTGCAGGCGGAACGGGCCGATGCCCTGGCCGAACTCGCTACCTTCGAACGAGACCACCTTGCCGCGGAAGACGTTGTGCTGGCGGATCAAGTCGGGCAGGGCTTTCAGGAACCGGTCCCCCGCTGCCTTGTCGACGGTGAGCACCTCGAGATCCACGGTCGATCGCCCGTACTGCGGGTTCGGGGCGCGCAACAGAGCGGCGTACCGGTCGTTGCCCTGGACACCGAGGTAGAAGCCGAAAGCGACGCAGTCCATCTCCTCGTCGAGGTCGATCGGGACCCGGACGTAGTCGACGGCACCGATCCCGAAGCGGTCGTAGACGGCCATCTCGAGGACTTCGCTGAGCGAGTGGTGGCCGCGACCCGAACCGGCCAGGCCGACAACCTCGAAGGAGTCGAACCAGGCCTCGATCGCACGCTGCACGTTCGGCAGGTCGTACGGCGCGAAGGTCGACGACACTACCGGCACCTGCTCGGGCTGGGCGCCGAGATGCTCCATCAGCTTGTCCCGCAGCCCGGTCCGGCTGAAGCCCTCCGGGCGATGGTTCTGCATCCGCTCCAGAAACCCGCTGAACAGCCTGGCGAACTCGTCGATCTCGTCCGGCATCCGTACATCTCCCATCTCTTCCCCACCCGATCCGGAGGGTCCTCCGAAACGCCGGATAGGATCACCACCATGACAGATTCCGAGTCCACCGACCGTCCGTACGGCGCCTTCCCCGTCCGGATCGGTTTCCAGATTCAGCCGCAGCACGCGGAGTACGCCGATATCCGGCGCGCGGTGGCCGAGGCCGAGGAGATCGGCATCGACATCGCCTTCAACTGGGATCACTTCTACCCGCTGTCCGGTGAGCCGGACGGCCTGCACTTCGAGTGCTGGACCATGCTGGCCGCGTGGGCCGAGGCGACCAAGCGGGTCGAGATCGGCGCACTGGTCACCTGCAACTCCTACCGCAACGCCGACCTGCTGGCCGACATGGCCCGCACCGTCGACCACATCAGCAACGGCCGGCTCATCCTGGGCATCGGCTCGGGCTGGTTCGAGCGGGACTACGACGAATACGGCTACGAGTTCGGTACGGCGGGCGGTCGCCTGGACGCACTGGGCCAGGCACTGCCGCGGATCGAGGCGCGCTGGGCCAAGCTGAACCCGAAGCCGACCCGCGACATCCCGGTCCTGATCGGTGGCGGCGGCGAGAAGAAGACACTCAAGCTGGTCGCTCAGCACGCCAACATCTGGCACGGTTTCGGTGACGCGGAGACGATCGCGCACAAGCACGCCGTACTTGACGAGCACTGCAAGACGATCGGCCGCAACCCGGGCGAGATCGAGCGCTCGACCGCGGTCGGCGACAAGTCGCCCGACGAGGTCGGCAAGGGCCTGCTCGACGTCGGCACCCGGTTGTTCACCGTCTCGGCCACCGGCCCGGACTACGACACCGGTCTGCTCCGCGACTGGGTCGCGTGGCGCGACGAGGTCAACGCGAAGTAATTCCGCCCGGCCGGGTGGCGGGGATCTCCGTCACCCGGTCGGAACGGCCCCGGTCCGCCGGATAGAATTTCTGCCATGGTTTCGAAGTACGCGCGTGGTTCCGTCCGCCCGATGACTCGCTGGGGCACCGAGGTGATGCACCACGTGAACCAGCCGGTGACCGACTTCGGTCCCGAGCTGCAGTCACTGATCGCCGACATGTTCTCGACGATGGATGCGGCCGAGGGCGTCGGCCTGGCCGCCAATCAGGTCGGGGTCGATCTGCAGGTCTTCATCTTCGACTGCCCGGACAAGGACGGCGTCCGGCACGAAGGCGTCGTCTGCAACCCGGTCGTCGAACTGCCCGAGGGCAAGGACCGCCGCCTCGACGAGGGTGACGAGGGCTGCCTGTCGCTGCCCGGCGTCTTCACCAAGTGCGTCCGCCCGGACTTCGCCACGGTGAGCGGCGTCGACGAGCACGGCGAGCCGGTCTCCTACGAGGGCACCGGTCTGCTGGCCCGCTGCTTCCAGCACGAGACCGACCACACCCAGGGCACGGTCTTCGGTGACCGGCTGTCCCGCAAGTACCGTAAGCGCCTGTACGCCGAGGCCGAGGAGCTGGCCGAGGACTACCCCGACGACTGGCCGATCACCCCGATGGTCGAGCACGAGGACGAAGAAGTCTCCGCCACCTGACCTACCAGCGGGCTTGTTCCAGGTCCGCGAGGATGACGTCGACCGTCTGCTCCGGGGTCTGACCGGTGGTGTCCACCCACAGGCCCCGGCGCGGGATCTCGTCGAGACCCGCCTGCAAAGCCCGTACGCCGTCCGCCAGCGAACCGCCCTCCTGCCAGTCCCGGTAGGAGTTGTTCCCGCCGCGCCCGATCTCGCGCTCGACGATCGACTCCACCGACGGCGTCAGTACGACGAGGTAGGTGTCGACGCCCTTGAGCCTGCTGAGCCAGCGCTCGACATGTTCGCCGAGCACGATGTCGCTGGCCACGAAATCGAATCCGTTGTCGGCGTAATGCTGCGCCACCAGGGCGCTCGCGTCGTACCGGAGTTCCAGCTGCCGGACCGCCTCCGGCGACGCGTCCGGGGTCATCACCTCGGCTCCGGCGACCACTCCGTTGAAGAAGATGTCGCCGTCGAGTGTCGCTGCCGGCGGTCCGAGGCGAGCCGCCAGGAGCGGCGCGACCGTGGACTTGCCTGACGCTTGTAATCCGGTGACGAGCACGACCTTGGGCATGGTGGCATCAGATCATGCGGAAGCCCGCGGCCGTCATCGAATAAATCGTCGCGTTGAACGACTCACCGTCGAAATCGAGGTCGGCGGTGTGGTCGAACGTCATCCCGAGGCGACGCATCACGGCGATACTGCGCTCGTTCGGCGTGTCGGTGACCGAGTTGATTTTCGGCAGCTTGAGCTCGGTGAAGCCGTAGGCAAGCCAGTGCGCCGCAGCCTCGGTGGCATAGCCGTGACCCCAATACTCCCGAGCCAACCGCCAGCCCACCTCCAATGTGTCGGGATACCAGGGCTCGCGCGAAAGCCCTGCTGCGCCTAGGAAAACGCCATCCACAGCGCGTTCAACGGCCAGGAATCCGAACCGCTCCGACTCCCATTGCTGGTTGATCCCAGCGGCCTCGCGGTCGGCCGCTTCGCGGGTCATCGGTCCCCCGATGTAGCGCATCACGTCCGGATCGCTGTTCAGCGCGGCCCAGGATTCCCGGTCGATGTCCTGAAACGGACGCAGGATCAGGCGTTCAGTCGTACGCATCCGTCTCCCCCTGTCGATAAACTGCAACGATGAACGGTCCGGGGGAATCTGCTGCGCCACGACGCCCAGTCACACTCGACGATGTGGCGCGGGCTGCCGGAGTCTCCCAGCCGACTGCCTCCCGGGTGCTCAACGGCAGCGCCCGCCGAGTCGCTCCAAGCTACCGCGAGCGGGTGCTGAGCGCGGCCCAGGAGCTCGGATACACCCCGAATCTGCCCGCTCAGGCAATGGCCCGCGGGACTTCGCGCACGATCGCGCTGGTGATCAGCCTGATCTCCGACCCGTACTTCTCCGCGATGGCCGCCGAGATCATGAAGCAGGCCGAGGCGATCGGGCTGCACGTGTCGATCGCGGTCACCGAGCGGCAGCCCGAGCGCGAGCTGGACCTCGTCCGCGAGCTGCGCGGTCAGCAGCCGCGCGCGATCATCCTGGCCGGCACCGGGTACGTCGCTCCGCCGTCCGAGCACGCGTTGATCGACGAGCTGCAGCGCTATGAGGAGACCGGCGGCCGAGTCGTGCTCATCAGCCGGTCCGATCTCCCTTTCGAGACCGTCGATTTCGATAATCACGAGGGCGCGCGCCAGTTGGCCCGCGAGCTCGCCGGGCTCGGTTACCGGAACTGCTTGGCACTCGGCAGCGACATCGCTTTGCTCTCCATGCGGCAGCGGGTCGAGGGGTTCGTCGCCGGGATGACCGAGTCCGGCGTCACCACCACGCGCATCCACGAGGGCGAGTTCAGCTGGGTCGGCGCCCGCGAGTACATCCTCGGGCTGAGCGATGCCGAGGTGCGCAAGCTCGATCTGGTGTTCGCGGTGACCGACGACATGGCGCTCGGCGCGCTGGCCGGGCTCCGCGAGCGGGGCCTGCGCGTTCCCGAGGACGTCGGCGTGGCCGGCTTCGACGACATCAGCACCCTGCGCGACGTCGTACCGAAGCTGACCACCGTGCATGTCGCTCTGAACGCCGTCGCGCAGGAGGCCGTCTACCGCGCCACCACCACCGAGCAGCTGACCCGGCGCACAGTGCCTGCGTACCCGGTCATCCGCGCCAGCACACCGCCGTTATTGTCCTAGCTCCACCAGCTCAGGTGGGCCTCCGCTTCGGCGACCGGCTCGATGAGTTCCCACGCCTCGGCGATCTGCCCGTCGGCGATCCGCAGGATATCGACGACCACGATCGCCGGGCCGCCGTCGGGAAGCTGCCGGCGGGTGTGGACGACGACGTGGTCACCGCCGGACAGCAGGTGCACGATCTCGACCTGCATCCCCGCGAGCGGTATCAGGGCCTTGCCGACATCGGCCAGCCACTCGCTCTTGGTGCGGACGAGGCCGTCGGGCCGATGATGCCGGAAGTCCTCGCTCACCAAGGGCTCCACGGCATTGACGCCACCTTCCCCGATGAGCTGACCCAACGCTTTCTGGACAAGTTGCTCGTTCTCAATTGTCATGAGCAGCAGTGTCGCGGCGGCGTGCTGCGGCTGTCGATGAAGTCGCATTTCATCGACAACCAGCTCAGGTTGAGTAGGCTCGATGACCATGGCAACGATCGGCGAACTCCTGCGGCAGTGGCGGCACCGGCGGCAGCTCAGCCAGCTCGACCTCGCGATCGCGGCCGATGTCTCGGCCCGGCATGTCAGTCTGGTCGAGACCGGCAAGTCCCAGCCGAGTGCCGAGATGGTGCTGCGGCTCGCGGAGCAACTCGACGTACCGCTGCGGGAGCGCAACGCCCTCCTGCTCGCGGCCGGCTTCGCACCCCGGTACGCCGAACGTCCCCTCGACAGTACGGCGCTGTCGATGGCGCGAGCCGCCGTCGACCGAGTGCTGCGGGCCCACGAGCCCTATCCGGCGCTCGCCTTCGACCGCCACTGGGACATCGTGATGACCAACCGGGCGTTCGATCCGTTTCTCACCGGCGTTGCCCCGGAACTGCTTGAGCCACCGATGAACCTGCTCCGGCTCGGCCTGGATCCGCGCGGCCTCGCACCTCTCGTCGTCAACCTCGGCAACACCCGGAACGTGTTCCGCTCGCGGGTACGGCGGCAACTGGCGGTGGCCCCGAATGCCCGGCTCACCGCGCTCTACGAGGAGCTCCTGGCATCGGACGAGACCGGCGAGGTGGTCGAAGCCGAGGTCGTGATCCCGATGGTCATCCGCGTCGACGACGCCGAACTGCGGATGTTCTCGACGATCACGACCTTCGGCACTCCCCTCGACCTGACCCTCGACGACCTCGCCGTCGAGTCCTACTACCCGGCCGACGAGGCCACCGCGGCATACTTCGAGCGAACTAGAGCTTGACGCCGCCGCTGATCAGGTCGAGTTTCCAGTAGCGCTGCAAACTCAGGAACAGGATCGCGAGCGGCACGATCGAGACCAGCACACCGGCGATCACGATCGAGTACTGCGCGGCCTGGCCACCGGTGATGATCATCAGCCCGTAGAGCCCGAGGGTGAGCGGGTACAGGTGGTCGTCGTTGATCATCACGAACGGGAGCAGGAAGTTGTTCCAGATCCCGATGAACTGCAGCAGGAACACGGTCACCAGTGCCGGCAGCATCAGCGGTGCACCGACGAGGCGGAAGATCCGCCACTCGCTGCCGCCGTCGATCCGGGCCGCCTCCATGATCTCGTCCGGGACCGAGGCCTCGGCGTAGATCTTGCACAGGTAGATCGCGAACGGACTGACCAGCTGTGGCAGCAACACCGCGGCGTAGTTGTTGGTCATGCCGACCTTTGCCAGTAACAAGAACTGCGGAACGGCGAGCAGGATCTGCGGTAGCAGAACAGCAGCCACGATCGTCCGGAACAGTACGACGCTGCCGGTGAACCGGTACTTGCCCAGCGCATACCCGGCCGCCCCGGCGATTGCCGTGGACAACAATCCGCCGCCGACCGCGTAGATCACCGAGTTCAGCACCCAGCGGCCGAAGATGCCGTGGTTGTAGCTGAACAGGGCATCTAGGTTCGACCAGAAACCACCGTTGAAGACCGGGACGAACGGCGCGGTCGAGAACAACTCGTCGTTGGTCTTGGTCGAGGCAATCACGATCCACAGCACCGGAAGGACGCAGTACAAGGCGCCGATCAGCAGGATCAGCGTGGGCACCCAGCGGGTGCGTTGTTGTCTCATCGCGCCCTTCCGATCCGGCGGCCGACCGCCGAGACCACAACGGTCGCGGCGACCGTCATCAAGATCAGCAGGAACGACGTCGCTGCGCCTTCGTAGATGCTGTTGTCGACGAAGGCGTCCGTGTAGGCGCGCATCAGCGGGACCCACGTGGACGAGATCGCGTTCGCCAGCGGTTTCAGGGTGGTTGGTTCGTTGAACAGTTGCAGCGCACCGATCACCGAGAACAGCGCGACCATCGCGACCGCGGGTGCCATCAGCGGCAGCTTCACCCGGACCGCGATCTGGAATTCGGAGGCGCCATCGAGCTCGGCCGCCTCGAACAACTCTCGCGGCAGACTCCGCACAGTCGTGTAGAGGATGACCATGTTGAACCCGACGACACCCCAGACCGCGACATTCGCGACGCTGAAGAAGATGCCCTTGGTGCCGAAGTAGTCGATCACGCCGCCACCGATCGGGCTGGTCGCCGGGAGGTACATGAACCCCCACAACAGGCTCGCGACGACGCCAGGAACGGCGTACGGGAGAAAGATCGCGAGCCGCGCGAACCCAGTTAGCCTTGCCCGCTTGGCGTCCAGGCACAGTGCGAACACAGTCGCCAGTACGACGGTTGCCGGGACACCGAATGCCGCGATCAGCAGCATCCGGCCGAGGCTGGCCCAGAACTCGTGATCACTCAGCGCGGCCGTGTAGTTGGCCAGGCCGGTCCAGACCTCGGTGGGTTTGCCGCCGCCGAGCAGGCCGCGACCAACCTTGAGCCGGCGGAAGCTGAGAAAGACCGCATAGATCGCCGGGGCGACCGTGAACAGCGCCAGGAGCACGACGGCCGGCGTGACCAGTACGGCGGGCAGGAACCCGCCGTACTGTCTTGTGGGCCTGCTCATCTCAGCCGGCGACCTGGAAGCCGAGCTTCTTCATGTCGCTCACCGTGGCGTCCTGCATGGCGTCGAGAGCACCGGAGAGCGCTGTCTTCTTCTGCAACGCACCGCCGAACGCGTTCGAGTAGGAGTCGAAGGTGACGTTGGCGTTCGGGCCCCAGATGTCGAACGTGCGCACACCCTTGGCGGCGGTCGCCATCAGCGTGTTGTAGTCCGGCTGGTTCGACATGAACGGCGGCGGCGACTTCAGCTCGGGCAACTGCTGCCCGGCCGGGGACGCGGGGAACGCCTGGACGTTCTTGATCAGTGACGCCATGCCTGCCTCGGAAGAGTTCATCCACTCGACGAACTTGGCCGCTTCCGCCGGGTGCTTGGAGTTCGCGGTGACAGCCTCGGTCTCGCCGCCCCAGATGCCGACGGTGGTGTCACCAGCGGTCCACGCGGGCAGCGGCGCGGCGGCCCACTTACCGGCGGTGTCCTTGGCGATCGAGGGCAGCTGGTTCGGGCCCCACTGCGCGCCGACCCAACCGATGAGCGTGCCGTTGTTCATGTCGGTGTTCCACTGCGCCGACCAGTTCGGCTGCGGGCTGACCAGGCCCTTCTTGATCAGGTCGTCCCAGAAATCCGCGACCTTCTTGCTGGCGTCGTCGTTGATCTTCACGGTCCACGTGTCGCCGTCGGCCTTCCACCAGTTGGCCCCGGCTTGCTGTGCCAGTCCGGCGAACCAGCCCGGGTCGGCAGCGGTGAAGTTCCCGATGAACTTCTTCGGGTCCGCCTTCTTGATCGCGGCCGCTGTCGTCGCATACTCGGCCCAGGTCGCGGGCGCCTTCAGACCGAGCTTGTCGAAGATGTCCTTGCGGTAGAAGAACACCATCGGGCAGACGTTCTGCGGCACGCCGTAGGTCTTGCCCTCGAACTGCACCTGGCTCAGCGACGCCTTGTCGTACTTGGTGTCCAGACCCTTCACATAATCATCGATCGGTACGACGACCTGATTCGCGATCAGCGCGGGGAGCGCCTGGTACTCGACCTCGGTGATGTCGGGATTCGTCCCGGCCTTGTTGTTGGTGATCAGCTTGTTGTAGAGCGTGTAGCCGGTGCCGGACGGTTTGGTCAGCTTGACCTGGATGTTCGGGTTCAGCTTGTTCCAGTCATCGACGACCTTGTCCATACCGCCGTCCCAGTTGACGTAGTTCAGCTCGATCTTCTCGTTCGTCGAGGAGCTGGACCCGCCAGTCGGCTTGGTGTCGTTGCCCGAACAGGCCGTCAGGACCAGCGCCGCTGCTAGGACGCCGGCGCCAATGCGTACGTACATGGCTGTGCTCACTTCTCTTGGCCTCACTTAGATGCCCAGGCTGGGTAGTCGGTCGGCGTGGTCTGGATCCCGATCCACTGCCGGTGGGTGTAACCGGCCAGCTGGCCTTCGCCGCCGTGCCGGGCATAACCGTCGTTCACGTGCACCTCGTTGCTCTTGACCTTCTGGGCGAAGGCGAGGCCGCGCATCGTGTCCTTGGTGAAGACCGAATTCATCAACGTGCGATGACGGTTCACCAGGTCGAGCGCTTCCGCCTCGGAGTCGACGACGGTGATCGGCATGACCGGGCCGAAGATCTCTTCGGTGAACACGGGCATGTCCGGCGTCACTCCAGTCAGTACGGCCGGCTGGTAGAACAGGCCGTCGTACGTTCCGCCGGTGGCGAGCTTGGCGCCGGCCGCGAGCGACGGCTCGACAAGACCCTCGTGAAAGCGCTTCAGCTGTTGCTCGGTGATGATCGGGCCGAGGTCGACCTCATCTCGGAGCGGGTCGCCGACTCGCAGCTTCGCCACACGGTCGACTACAGCCGCGGTGAACTCGTCGGCGACCGAGCGCAGAACGATGTGGCGGCCGGCGGTGATGCAGGTCTGGCCCTGGTACCAGAGCGAGGTCCACAGTGCGCAGCTTGCCGCCTGGTCGATGTCCGCGTCATCCAGTACGACGAACGCGTTGTCGCCGCCGAGCTCGGTCGCCGCGGCGCGGAAGTTCTTGCCCGCGAACGAGGAGATCTGCTGCCCGACCTCGAACGAGCCGGTGAAGTGGATGAGATCCAGATCGGGGTGCTCAGAGAGCGTTCTCCCGGTTTCCGGACCGTCTCCCGGGACCACGTTGAACACACCCGCGGGCACCCCGGCTGCCTTGGCCGCCTCGGCCAGGATCTGGCCGCCCGCGATCGGCGTGAGCTCGGCCGGCTTCAGTACGACGGCATTGCCGTACGCGAGGCCTGGAGCCAGCGCGCGCATCGCGAGACTCATCGGGTAGTTCCACGGCACGATCAGCCCGATCACGCCGAGCGGGACCGCCCGGGAGAGCGAGATCTTGCCGTTCTTGTACGGCGGCAGAATCGCGCCCGCGTTCTCGGTCAGCTGAGTGGCCGAGTTCAGCAACTGGTTGATCGACTGGCCGAGCTCCTCCTCGGCCTTCTCCTTCGTGCCGCCCGTTTCGCGGATGATCAGCGTGAGCAGCTCGTCGCGCCGGTTCTCCAGCTCGCGGGCGAAGGCCCGGAGGATTTCGCACTTGGCGTTCGCGTCCACCTCGGCCCAGCCCGGCTGAGCCCGCCGGGCGCTGCGAACGGCCCGGTCCACCTGTTCGGCCGATGCGCTGCCGTAGCGAGCGAACGCCGTACCGGCTGCTTTGTCCAGGACCGGTGACCAGTCCGACGCCGGGCGTTCCGCCCAGCCATCGATCCAGACCTGTGCCTCGTACTCCATGCGGGCCTCACTTCTTGGGGAATGCGCTTTCCTCGCAGGATTACGCATTCCCAGGCCATGGTCAAGAGTGGATCTCCGAGAACTTCCCGGGTCCGCGTCGAAGTGGACCGCGGCATTTCGTAGCCAGGGTGAGGGACCGGCAACAGGCCGGATCCGACCCAACACCGGAGGTCACGATGACCAGCACCGCCACCACGACGCTCGCCCGCTACCTGGGTCGCGAACTGCTGGAGCCGCTCCACCTGGTCACCTACATGTGCGACGCGCCGAACGAGGCGATGGCGGCCATCGGCTTCGACGACGGCCAGTACTGGCCGCTCTACTTCGCCGGGCGGGCCGCACCGCTGGGCCAGGTCCCGGCCGCGGTCGTGGACGCGATCTTCTTCAACTTCGCGCCGGGTATGGCCGAAGAGTTCTACACCGGGGTGTGGGACGTCGCGACCCCGGCGGAAGCGCTCGCGGCGCGGGAGGCCGGCAGCGTGAAGGCGCTCCGCGGCATCCTCGGTTCGCTGGCCGACTCCCCCGCCATTGCCCGTGCCGCCGACCTTGCGCTCCGGCTGGCGTTCGATGCGCCGCTCGAGGGCCGCCCCCTGTACGCCGGTCTGCGGACGATCGCCGTACCGACTGAACCGCTCGCTCGGCTCTGGCACGCGGCCACGCTGTTGCGTGAGCACCGCGGTGACGGTCACAACGCCGCACTGGTTGCCGCTGGCATCAACGGTCAGGAGGCGCACGTCTTCGCGGCCCTCGACGGCGGAATGACGCCGCGCGCCTACGGGCGGCTTGACCCGCTGACCGATGCCCAGCTGGAGGCGGTCGTCGCCGGACTACGCGAGCGTGGTCTGGTTGGCGCCGACGATCGCTTCACCGCGCTCGGCCGGGAGCTCAAGGACCGCATCGAGGAGCAGACCGACCTCGCAGCCGCGCCTGCCTATGCGAGCCTGACCGCCGACGAACTCGACCAGTTCATCGCCGACCTGAAGCCGCTGGCGGCCCGGATCGAAACTGTCGGCTACGACGCCCTCGTCGCGTAGAACGTGACGGCCGCCGAGCTGGCGACATTCAGCGAGTCCACTCCCCCGGCCATCGGGATCTTCACTGTCAGGTCAGCCTGCTGGAGCACATGCGGTTTCAGGCCGTGCCCCTCGGTCCCGAAGATCAGCGCGAGCCGCTCGTCCTGGCGGGCGGCCAACTCATCCAGCGTGATGGACTCGTCGGTGAGCGCCAGCGCGGCCGACACGAACCCTTGCTCCCGCAGTGTTTTGAGCGCTTCCGGCCACTCGCCGAGCCGAGTCCACGGCACCTGGAACACCGTCCCCATCGACACCTTGATCGACCGGCGATACAGCGGATCCGCACAGGTCGGCGTCACCAGCACCAGGTCGACCCCCATCGCAGCCGCCGCGCGGAACCCGGCTCCCACGTTCGTGTGATCGACAATGTCGTCGAAGATCGCAATCCGCCGTACGGCTGGGGTCAGCAGTTGCGCCAGCGGAGCCGCCGCCGTCCGCCGGTACGACGCTAGCGCGCCCCGGTGCACGTGGAACCCGGTGACCTGCTCGGCCAACTCCTCCGACACCACATACACGGGAGTTTCGGGCCATTTCGCGAGCACGTCCTCCAGCGAATCCAGCCACCGCGGCGCCAGCAGAAACGACCGCGGCTCGAACCCACCCTCAGCCGCCCGCCGAATCACCTTGTCGCCCTCGGCAATGAACAGCCCGTGCTCCTCCTCCAGCAACCGCCGAAGCGTCACCTCCCGCAACTGCACATAATCCGCCAACCGCGGATCCGCAGCATCAGTAACCTCAACCATCCGCCCAGTCACCCACCCATCTCACCACC
>NZ_SMKX01000213.1 GCF_004349055.1 Kribbella antibiotica | reverse complement strand
CACCCACTCCCGCCCCGGACGCTTCCATCGCCGGTCCCTCCAACGGTCAATCGATCACGATACGGATGCCCAAGTTCTCCGGTCGAGTCTGGTTCTCTTACGGGCAGAAAATCGTGTTCAAACTGACCACCGGCGGTCTGGTGCAGCCTGCGATCCAGAACCCGTCGGACCCGAACCGCAACATCCTGTTCAGCTCATCGGAGTACACACTCAACGACGGCGGCATCTGGATCAACAGCACCCAGGTCGACATGTTCACGATCCCGTACGCCGTCGGTGTACAACCGACCGGCGGCGGTGCCGTCAAGACCACCGGGCACCTGAAGCCGGGCGGCTACAACGCCTTCTTCAACTCACTGCGCAACCAGGCCGGCGGCTGGGGCGGCCTGATCCAGAACGGCCCGAACGGCCAGCCGTTGCGCGCTCTCGCACCTCTGTACGGCGTCGAAACCGGCGGACTGCCGGCCAACGCGATGGACGACTACATCAACCGGGTGTGGACGAAGTACAGCTCGCAGACGCTCACCGTGACACCGTTCACCGACCAGCCGAACACCAAGTACTTCGGTCGCGTCTCCGGCAACACGATGAACTTCACCAACACCGCCGGCCAGACGGTCACGTCGTTCCAGAAGCCTGACTCGGCCAGTGTCTTCGGCTGCTTCAAGTTCCTCGACGCACCGAACGACCTGGTCCGCGGCCCGATCTCCCGCACGCTCTGCGCGGGCTACAACCGGTCGACGCTGCTGATCAACGCCAACCAGCCCGACACCAGCAACGCGAACTTCTACGCCGACGGTGTCACCAACCAGTACTCGAAGAAGATCCACGCACAGATGGTGGACGGCAAGGCCTACGGCTTCGCCTTCGACGACGTCGGCGCGCACGAGGCTCTCGTCCACGACGGCAACCCGGCCAAGGCCTTCCTGACGCTGGACCCCTTCAACTGAACCTGATCCACTGACCCCATGCAGAAAATGACGGTGGTAGTCCCGCTCCGCCCCGAGCGGGCTACCACCGTCTTCACCCAAGCACTACAGCTGGAAGGCGCCGTCGGCACCCGCCTGTACGACGCCGCCGGCGCCTGGCGCGGCACGGTCTCGGACTGGGATCCCGCCCGATCGTTGAGCTTCACCTGGCATCCCGATCGGGATCCTCAGCGCGCCGACCACGTAACAGTCGCCTTCGAACCGGTTGCCGACGGCACCTATCTCCACCTCACGACCACCGGCGACGGAACCTACTGGCAGGAACTGCTCGCCGAACTCAGTAGCCGAGGGTGAAGCGCTTGCGGTTGTGCGCCGGCTTCTCGAACTCGTCGATCACCGCGACGGCGTAGTCCTCGGCCGAAATGCTTTCGCCGACCGGCTCGTCCAGACCGAGCCGGAAGGTGCCGGTGCGCTCGCCCGGCGCGATCACGTACGCCGGGTGCAGCATCGTCCAGTTGACGCTCTCATCGGTCGCCCGCAGGGTGTCGAGCACGCCGGCCACGGTCAGCGCCTCCGGCTTGTAGTCCGCCGGAAACTCCGGGCTGTCGACCACTCGCTGGCCGTTGATCTGCAGTCCACCGGTGCCGCCGACGACGAGCAGCCGGGTCGCCGTACCGCGAGCGGCCGCGATCAGGTTGTCGATCGCGTCGAGGTAGTCCTGGTGGCTGCCACCGGTCCGGCTCGGGCCGAGCGCCACAACGACGGCCTCTGCGTCGCCGACGATTTCCTTGACCGAGGCGACGTCGTTCGCGCTGGCCTGAACGGCCTGCACACCGGCCGGGAACTCGCCTCCGGAGCGGGTCACACCAGTGACTTCGTGCCCCCGGGAGACCGCCTCAGCGACGATCCGGCTGCCGACCATGCCACTCGCGCCATAGACCGCGATCTTCATACTGTTGCCTCCAGCTAGGTGAAACCTCAACTTGTTATCCCGATAGTATCTATTGGTTACTGGCTACTTCAACGTGCTATAAGTACCTAGTGGTTACTAATGGAATGTACGAGCGCGGCGACCTCTTCAACCCGGCCTGCGGGACCCGGGTGGTTCTGGACCGCATCGGCGACAAGTGGACGGCTCTGGCCGTGCTCCTGCTGCAGCACGGACCACTCCGCTTCACCGAGCTCCGCGACGGCATCGGCCGCGTCGCCCCCAAGGTGCTCACCCAGACCCTGCGCCGCCTCGAACGCGACGGCCTGGTCACCCGCGAGGTCTTCGCCGAGGTTCCGCCCCGCGTCGTCTATGCCCTGACGCCGATGGGCCGGTCACTGATCACCCCGCTGACCACCGTCAGCAACTGGGCCGAAGAACACATCAACGCCATCAACACAGCCCAGTCCCAGTACGACGCCACCGTCTGACGAAGGAGTAGCAGTGGAGCTCGACTGGAGTGTCGGAGAGTACGAGTGGTTCGCGACCGACCTGGCTCCGGCCGCGAAGGCCCTCGTCACCGCGGCAGCGATCGATGCGGAGTCCGGGCACGTTGTCGACCTCGGCTGCGGCACCGGGAACGCCGCCCTGCTGGCCGCTGAGCTGGGCGCGCGGGTCACAGGCATCGACCCGGCTCCCCGCCTGCTGGAAGTCGCCACACGTGCTGCGGCTGCACGAGGGCTGGAGGTCGCCGTACTGGCTGGGACTGCGGCCGAGATGCCGCTGCCTGACGGCTCTGCGGATGTGGTGCTGTCGAACTTCGGAGTGATCATGGCTCCGGATCCGCAGGCGGCAGCCGACGAGATCGCTCGAGTGATCACACCGGATGGTCGATTTCTGTCCACTGCGTGGCAGCCGAGCAGCTTCCTGGACAAGCTGATCAGCATCCCGGCCCAGGCCGTAGCCAAGGTCACAGGTCGCCCGCCCACCCGACCGCAGCCCGTCTGGCACGACGCCGATGCAGTCGCCGAACTGTTCGCCCCGCATGGCTTCAAGGTCTCGCTCACGCGGCACCAGTTGACCTTCGCCGTGGACTCACCGGACGAGTACTGGAACACCCGGATGCTCCTGCACCCCATCGGCGCCAAGACCACTCCCTTGCTCCAGCAAGCCGGGGTGTACGACGCTGTCCACGCCGAGGGGCTTGCGTACCTCGAGCAGCTGATGCCGGAGTTCACCGTCGACTACGTGGTGGTCGAAGCCCGCCGCTGACCGCCTGAATATTGCGTCCTGAACTCACCCGGATCACGACTCAACCTTTCCGGGCTCTCACCTCATCACCATGTTGACCAACATGAGAGGTGGGTAAGGGGATGGACCCGGGACGGGACCAGGAGTTTGCCGAGTTCGTGGACGGCCGGTTCACGGCTCTGCAGCGCTTCGGATACCTGCTGACTGGTGAGTGGCATCTGGCCGAGGACCTGGTGCAGACCGCGCTGACCAAAGTGTGGTTCCACCGCAACTCGCTGCGCAGCGCCAACGCACTGGAGAGCTACACCCGGACCGCCATGGTCAACACCAGCACCCAATGGTGGCGGCGGAAGTGGAGAGGCGAGACTCCGACCGAGATCATGCCCGAGCCCGCCGGCGACTCCCCGTACGGCGTTGTCGACGACCGGGATCTGTTGCTGCGGGCACTGGCCACGCTGCCTCGTCGTACCAGGGCGACCTTGGTCCTGCGGTACTTCGAGGATCTGCCGGAGGCCGAGATCGCGCAGATCATGGGGTGCTCGGTCGGCACTGTGAAGTCCAACGTGTCGCGGGGGCTCGCGAAACTTCGGGAACACCAGCTGGTCGCCGGAATCTCGGCACCTGGGATGAAGGCGGTCGAATCATGAACGACCTACAGACGCTGTTCAAGGGCGTCGTGGCCGATCCGCCGCCGCCGAGCGAGATTCCGAGCCAGGCGGTCTTCGCCCGGATCCGGAAGGTACGGCGGCGCCGGGCCGCAGGAGGCGCCGTACTGGCTACTGCTGCGGTGGCCGCGGTGGTTGCGATTGCGGGCAATCTGAACAGCACCAACAGTCAGCCGCCAGTGCTCGCGCCGCCGCCGGTTGTCCAGCTTCCGGTCGGTGCCGTGAGCATCGAGATGGTGCCGACGGTGGTTGGGAAGGTCGGGAAGATGGCGGTCACCATGCGCGGCACGGTGCGGGTGCCGCTGAGCGGCGGGGACTACCTGCCGACCGACAACTCGTTCATCGACATGTCCACCGGGTTCACTGCGACCTGGGGACAGGGTGAGCCGGACGGCGGCGACGGGGGCGCGATCAGCTGCGAGGGCTCGACCAAGGAGACCACCGGCGCGGTCACCTACCACCTGGACCCGCACGCGTATCCGAAGCCGGGGACCTACACGGTCAAGTTCGCGGTCAAGTTCTGCGGCCCCACTGGGGACGTGACGAGTACGAAGTCGGTACAGCTGGTGATCAAGTAGATGAGTGCCGAACGGGATCAGGAGTTCGCCGAGTTCGTCGACGGACGGTTCACCGCTCTGCAGCGCTTCGGGTATCTGCTCACCGGTGAGTGGCATCTGGCCGAGGACCTGGTGCAGACCGCGCTGACCAAGGTGTGGTTCCACCGCAACTCGCTGCGCAGCGCGAACGCGCTGGAGAGCTACACGCGGACTGCGATGGTCAACACCAGTACGCAGTGGTGGCGGCGGAAGTGGAAGGGCGAGACCCCGACCGAGGTGCTTCCGGAACCTGCCAGCGACTCCCAGTACGGCGTAGTCGACGACCGCGATCAGTTGCTGCGAGCGCTGGCCGAGCTGCCTCGTCGTACCAGGGCGACCTTGGTGCTGCGGTACTTCGAGGACCTGCCGGAGGCGGAGATCGCGCAGATCATGGGGTGCTCGGTGGGTACCGTGAAGTCCAATATCTCCCGCGGACTCGCCAAGCTGCGCGAGCACCAGCTCGTCGCCGGCATCACTTCAGCTGACCGACTAGCCCCCGAAAAGAAGGGGGTCGACCATGAATGACGACCTGCAGGCGCGTTTCCAGCGCCTCGCCGCCGATCCGCCACCGCCGACCGCCATTCCGAGTCAGGCGGTCTTCGCCCGGGTCCGGAAGGTACGGCGCCGGCGCGCGGCTGGGGTCGCCGTACTGGCTACTGCTGCGGTGGCTGCGGTGTTCGCGATCTCGACGAACCTGACCGATATCGACAGTCAGCCGCCGGTGCTCGGGCCGCCCTCCACTCCGACGCCGGCGGCCACGGTGCCGTCGCCGTACGGGGTGAAGCTCACGCTGAAGCCGGTCGTGAAGGGGCGGACCGTGACGATGACCGTGTCGGGGAGCGGCACGGTGCTGCTTCCGATCGCCCAAGGTCAGGAGCTGCCCCCGCAGAACCTGATGGCGCTCAGTGAGGGGTCGGCCTACAGCTGGGGTGACGACAGTGAGCCGTTCAGCGCGTTCAGCAACGGCGCGGAGTGCGCCAAGGCGAAGACGCCGTACAAGGGCAGCGGGTCGATCCCGCCGGATACGCACACGTATGCCAAGGCGGGGACCTACACGTACAGCTACCGGGAAAGATTCTGTGGAGTAAAGGAAGATGCCACCGCGAGTGTGCAGGTGACGATCCGTTAGAGCGTCCAGGCGTGGTCGGAGGTGCCGGTGGTCGGCTTTCCGGCCGCCTTCAGGTCGGCCCGCAGGTCCTTCGGGAGCGCGAACGTCAGGCTCTCCTCGGCGGTTTTGACCTCCTGGACCTCGCCGTAGCCACGCTCGGCGAGCCAGCGCAGGACGTCGCGAACCAGGA
This sequence comes from Kribbella antibiotica, assembly GCF_004349055.1. Lineage (GTDB taxonomy): Bacteria > Actinomycetota > Actinomycetes > Propionibacteriales > Kribbellaceae > Kribbella > Kribbella antibiotica. The sequence continues at coordinate 6,957 of NZ_SMKX01000213.1, read as the reverse complement.
TCTCCGGCACACTCGCACCACTGCTCAGACCGACCGATTCGACGCCTTCGAGCCACTTCTCGTCGATCTCGGCGGCGTAGTCGACCAGGTGGCCGGCCTTGGCGCCGTAGTCGAGGGCGACCTCGACCATGCGGACCGAGTTCGACGAGTTCTTCGAACCGACCACGAGCATCAGGTCAACCTCGGGCGCCATCTTCTTGACCGCGACCTGGCGGTTCTGGGTGGCGTAGCAGATGTCGTCACTCGGCGGGTCCTGCAGCAGCGGGAACTTCTCGCGCAGCCGCCGCACGGTCTCCATCGTCTCGTCCACCGAGAGCGTGGTCTGCGACAGCCAGACGACCTTCTCGGGGTCCCGGACGGTGACATTCGGTACGTCGTCCGGTCCGTCCACGATCGTGGTGTGCTCCGGCGCCTCGCCGCTCGTCCCGACGACCTCTTCGTGACCCTCGTGCCCGATCAGCAGAATGTCGAAATCGGTCGCGGCGAACCGCTTTGCCTCGTGGTGCACCTTCGTCACCAGCGGGCAGGTCGCGTCGATCGTCTTCAGCTGGCGGGCCGCTGCCTCGGCGTGCACCACCGGTGAGACACCGTGCGCGGAGAAGATGACGGTCTGGCCCTCGGGGACCTCGTCGGTCTCGTCGACGAAGATCGCGCCTCGATTCGTCAGGGTCTCCACGACATATTTGTTGTGGACGATCTCCTTGCGGACGTACACGGGAGCGCCGTACAGATCGAGGGCCTTCTCCACCGCCACCACGGCTCGGTCCACGCCGGCGCAGTACCCCCGCGGCGCAGCGAGCAGCACCCGCTTCGTCCGCACGGCAGTGGTCGAACCAGTGTCTTCAGGCTGGGCAGTCACGTCTCCATGGTACGGGTCCGCACCATGTGAGCAGCATCACGCAATCGCGTACCAGGGGCCGGGCTCGAACCGGCGACCTCACCCTTATGAGGGGTGCGCGCTAGCCAACTGCGCCACCCTGGCTGATCTTTCAGTTGCCGTGGGCAACTGACACCACTTCCGGGAGCCGTCCGCCCTGTCCGGACGGCTCCCTCGGGAGGTGTTCGTACTGCCTCAAGAATGCGTCGGATTGCCGTTGCCCGCAAAGGCTTTTCCGCCTCGCTCCTCCACTCCCACCGCCAGCCTTCCCGCCAAAGGTGGGTCGCCGTGTCTTTGTGCACGAACCAGTACTTTGTGCACCCACCAACCACTTCTCCCCCGCCGAAACGACTGGTGGGGTCTCAAAGATGAGCTCGGCGCCCAAAGACGAGCCCCCGTCCCTAAAGGTGGGCGGGCGTTTCTTGGGCAGATCGGGTCAGGCGGCAGAGCCGGATTGCGCCCACGCCCGCAGTACGGCGAAGTCGGGTGCGGTGAGCCCGAGATGCGGCTCCACCCGGTGCGCGAGGTGTGCTGCCTGGTGCGCATCGTCGAGGTAGAAGCGGTCGTAGCGGTTCAGCTCGTCGTCCACCCAGGCGAACGGGCGGCCGGCCGCCCACTCGGCGACGTACGGGGTCTTCCACGAGCCTCGTCGTACGCCGGAGACCGGCTCCCGCGGCGGCCAAACGATCACGGGGAGTTCGGGCAGGCCCAGCAGTGGGCCGAGCAGGCGGTTCGCGCCGTGCTCCCAGCTCGTCGCCCACACCAAGTCGAACGTTGCGCCGAGCGCGTTCAGCTCCACACCGTGCTGCGGATTGAGCAGCACGACCCACGACTTCTCCCCCTCGACGATCTCGTGGCTCACATAGCCGGGCGGGATCTCCTCGGCCCGGTACGGGTTGAGCGGGCCGTCGAAGTCCAGTAGGAGCAAGGGGCGCACGAGTCACGCTTTGCGGTAGGTGAGGACGGCGACGCCGCTTTCATAGACCTGGTGGTCGGTGAGCTTGAGGCGCCGTACGGCGAAGTTGTCGGTGGCGAATAGTTTGACGCCGGCACCGATTACGACGGGGTTGACCTTGACTACCAGGCGATCGATCTCCGGCCAGAGGCTCTCGGCGAGGCTTCCGCCACCGCACAGCCAGATGCCGAGACCTTCCTCGCGCTTCAACTCGCGGACACGCTCGACGGGGTCAGTGGAGACGAACTCGACCGTTGGATCCGGGCTTTCGGCGAGGGTGCGAGTGAAGACCAGGTTGCGGAGGCGCGGGTAGGCGTTGGTGTGGCCGTGCTCGAGGCCCAGCTCCCAGGACTTGCGGCCCATCAGGACCGTGTCGAACACCCGGTTCTCGGCATCGATCCCGAGCGCCTCGCGGACCGCGCCGGGCACCGTCTCCGGGTACGCCGTCAGGAGCGGAACCGAGTGGTCACCTTGGGCCAGGAAGAAGCCGCCCGGGCTGAGGTCGGTCGGGTCGCCGCCGCTCGGATCGGCGACGTACCCGTCGAGGCTGGAGGCAATGAAGTAGGTGAGCTCGCGCATGGGCCAATTATCGGCCGACGCCCGGGCCAGCAGGGCGTGCGGGGTTTTGTCGGTGCGGGGTCGTAGGGTCTGGGGGTGGCTTTGGAGACCTCGCCGGATGCGCCTGCAGCCGTTCGCACTATTGCGAACGGCATTGCGAGCTGGATCAATCAGCTCGGTGCAGTGTGGGTCGAGGGACAGCTGACCGACGTGTCGATCGGGCGCGGGACGGCGACCGTGTTCGGGACGTTGCGAGACACCGACGCCGACATCTCGTTGCGGTTCACGTGTAACCGGCGGGTGTTCGAGGCGGTCGATCCGCCGGTGACGGACGGGTCGCGGGTCGTCGTCAACGCCAAGCCGAACTTCTTCGCCCGGCGCGGGACGCTCGCGCTCGCAGTGAGCGAGATCCGGCATGTCGGGATCGGCGAGCTGCTGGCGCGGATCGAGCGGCTCAAGCAACTACTGGCGGCCGAGGGGCTGTTCGCCGCGCATCGCAAGAAGCGGTTGCCGTTTCTGCCGCACACGATCGGGCTGATCTGTGGCCGCGATTCAGCGGCCGAGCGCGACGTACTGGAGAACGCGAAGCGGCGCTGGCCGGCGGTTGCGTTCCGGGTCGAGTATTCGTCGGTGCAGGGACCGTCCGCGGCCGGTGAAGTCATGCAGGCGCTGCGCAAGCTGGATGCCGACGAGGCGGTCGAGGTGATCGTGATCGCGCGCGGCGGTGGTTCGCTCGAGGATCTGCTGCCGTTCTCGGACGAGGGTCTGATCCGCGCGGTCTCCCAAGCCCGTACGCCGATTGTCAGCGCCATCGGCCACGAACCGGACTCCCCCTTGCTCGACCTGGTCGCGGATCTTCGCGCATCGACCCCGACCGACGCCGCCAAGCGGATCGTGCCGGACGTCCGCGAGGAACTGGACGGCGTCCGCCTCCTCCGCGACCGCGGTCTGCGCGCGATCTTCAGTTATCTGGACCGTGAGGCGCATGCCCTGAGCGCGATCCGCAGTCGCCCGGCCCTGGCCGCCCCGGCATCCGGCATCGAGCGACGCTCCGACGAAATCAACGCGCTGCTCGACCGCAGCCGCCGTACCCTCACCCATCGTCTCGACCGCGCCGCCGACGACATCAGCCACCGCCTGGCCAGCGTCCGGGCCCTGTCCCCCAAGGCGACGCTGGAGCGCGGGTATTCCGTGCTCCAGTTGGCCGACGGTACGGCGGTCCGCGAGCTCGCCCAGGTAGCCGCAGGAGATGTCCTGCAAGCCCGAGTCACCGACGGCCGATTCGCCGTAGAAGTCCAGCCCGAGGAGAAGCCGTGAGTGCCGAACGACCTGAGATGTCCTATGAGGCGGCCCGCGAGGAGCTCGTCGAGGTCGTCCGCAAACTCGAAGCCGGCGGCACCACCCTCGAAGAGTCCCTGGCCCTGTGGGAACGCGGCGAATCCCTCGCCACCACCTGCCAGTCCTGGCTCGAAGGCGCCCGCGAACGCCTCACCAAAGCGCAGGAAGCCAGCGAAGAAAAGTCCAAGAAGACCAACTGAATCATGCAGGTGCGCCAAGCCGAACCCGAAGATCTGCAGGGAGCGGCCGAGGCTCGGGTCGCCAGTTGGCGAGCAGCCTTCGCGGGAATCGTCCCGCAGGACGTCCTCGACGCGATGGATGCTCCAGCGATCGCCACGGCCTGGGCCGACAGCATCACGGCTGGGCGGTCGCGGATCTACGTGGCGGTCGTCGACGAGCGAGTGATCGGGTACGCCGGGGTTGGTCCCGAGCGTGATCCGCAGGCGCTGGCTGGCACCGGCGAGCTGTACGCGCTCTACGTGCACCCGGACTACTGGGGTGCTGGGGCCGGCCGCGCGTTGACTAACGCAGCACTGGCTGACTTACGGTCCGCGGGGTGCACGGTGGCGCGGCTATGGGTGCTGGAGGCAAATACCCGCGGTCGGCGGTTCTATGCGCAGTACGGGTTCGTGGAGACGGCAGATCGGACGCATTCGTCGCTGGGCGACCTGCCGGAGATCCGGCTGACCGTGCAGCTCTAGCGATCGCAACAAGGTGCAATTCCGGGGACACGAGCGTCGGCCCGGCCCTACAGTCCATGCATGACGCAGAATCCCCCACCGCCGCGCGGACAGCGCCTGTACGGCGATATGTCCCCCGGCCAGCCGCCGTCCACCGGCGTACTGGGGATGCGGCCGATCCCGGGCGCGTCCGGCGAGTCTCCGGAGGGGCGGCCGCGGGAGACCAGCACGCTCGCGGTGATCGCCTTCGTGCTCTCGCTCTTCGGCACCACCTTGATCAGCTTCGGGCTTGGCCTGGTCGCGCTGAAGCGCATGCCGAGCAGGAACCAGAAGGGCAAGGGCTGGGCCATCGCGGCGATGGTGATCTCGGTGGCCTGGATCGTGCCGATCGTCGCCCTCGTGTTGCGGGACAGCCCACCACCGACGGTACGACCGGCAGCGTTGAACGTTGGCGACTGCGTCAAGTCGCTCACGGACGCCGACCTGTCTGCAGTCACGGTGGTGCCGTGCAGCGGACCCAACGGCGGTGAGGTGTACGCCGTCTTCGAACTGACCGCCGGGAACTGGCCTGGCGAGGTTGCTGTTCAGGCCAATGGCCGGAAGGGCTGCAACGACCGCTGGCTGGCATCCAAGCGACAGGCCGACGAACGCTCCGAAGTGCACTTCGTCTACCCGACCGAGGCCAACTGGAACCTCGTGTCCCGCCGAGTCACCTGCCTGTTGACGCCGCCGATGTAGTCAGCAGAGCTCTGGCGATCTTCTCCGAGCCTGCTTGCAGCCGGGACAGGCCGAAGCCTCGGTCGCGGAGAGATTGATGAAGGTCCGCGGCCAGGGGTGCGAGGAGGACGTGGGCGGTGTGGTCAGCGTCCAGCTCCGGGCGGGCTTGTTCGACCAGGTGGGACAGGTGGCGGTGCCACAGGTTGTAGGAGCCGATGCGGTAGCGGGCGCCGTCGGAGGCGTTTTCGCTGTCCATGAAGAGCTCGACGTGGCGGTCGAGCAGTTCCAGGTACGCCGTCAGGAACGCGGCAACGCGGTCGACCGCTGGAGCGCCTGGGCCTAGTGGCGGTGGTCCGGTCAGGATCTTCGCCTGGAGTTCTTGCTCGCGCTCATCGAGTAGCGCGACGGACAGGCCCGCACGGTCGCCGAAGCGGCGGAAGACCGTGCCTTTGCCGACGCCGGCCTCGGCTGCGATCGCGTCGACGGACACGTTCTTGACCCCGTGCTCGGCGAACAGCCGCTCGGCCGCCTCCAGTACGCGCAGCCGGTTGCGGCGGGCGTCGGCTCGTTCGGGGCGTGGGTTCCCGACGACCGGCAGCTCTCGTTGTGAAACGGACTGCGGTCCGCTACTGTCGTCCATAAGACGGACTGTAGTCCGCTAGAGCTTCTGGAGGAAAGAATGAGCCACCCATCCGCCCGGATCGCGATCGCCTTTCACTCGGGATACGGGCACACCGCGAAGCAGGCCGAGGCGGTCGCCGCCGGGGCGCTCTCGGTCGGAGCCACTGCGGAACTGGTCGCTCTCGACGAGCTGACCGACGACGTCTGGGCCACGCTCGCCGCGGCTGATGCGATCGTGTTCGGCGCACCGACGTACATGGGGAGTCCGAGCGCGGTCTTCAAGGCGTTCGCCGAGGCGAGCTCGAAGGTGTGGGGCGACGATCTGGGCTGGCGGGACAAGATCGCGGCCGGGTTCACGAACTCGAAGGCGATGTCGGGTGACAAGCTGAACAGCCTGGTCGACTTCGCAGTCTTCGCGGCCCAGCACGGGATGATCTGGGTCGGCCTGGACATCTACCCCGGCTGGTCCGACAGCACCGCCAGCATCGAGGACCTGAACCGCCTCGGCAGCTGGCTCGGCGCGATGGCACAGTCCGATGCGGATCTTTCCGCCGAGAAAGCGCCCCCGGCCACGGACCTGCGCACCGCCCACGCTCTCGGCGTACGGGTCGCAACCGTCACCCAGCGGCACCTGCGCGGAGCACTGGCGGCCTGATGGCCTGGCTCATCCTGCTCGCCGCCGCCGCCTTCGAGATCGCCTTCGCGCTCAGCATGAAACCCAGCGAAGGTTTCACCCGCCTCTGGCCGACCATCGGCGTCCTCGTCTTCGGCATCACCTCGGTCTACCTCCTCGGCCGAACCCTCGACCGCCTCCCCATCGGCACCGCCTACGCCATCTGGACCGGCCTCGGCTCCGTCGGCGTAGTCACCCTCGGCATCATCTTCTTCAACGAGCAACTGACCCCCGCCCGCGTAGCCTGCCTGGCCCTCATCATCACCGGTGTCATCGGCCTCCGCCTAGCCGGCGCCGAATAGCCGGACCGCCAGCCCATCACAATTGCCCGCCGACCACCGCCCGCCGCGTGCGCCCGTCCCCCGCGACCACTTGTGGTGGTGTGGCGGTCCGCCCCTCACCAACCGCCTCGCCACGTTCCCTCACCGACAGCCCGTTCCCATTTGGTGGGCTGGCCCACGGGGATGGGGGTTGGCCAACTGCATGCGGTGGGCCCTCCCACAAGCTCATGGGTGGACCCACGAAATGGGGATCGGCG
>NZ_SMKX01000212.1 GCF_004349055.1 Kribbella antibiotica | reverse complement strand
TCACCCGCGTCGCCTTCGGCTTCCACTCACCCACCGCACTCATCGCCCTGGCCATGCTCAACCTCGGCGGTCACCGGCCCACCCTCCCCAACCGAAACTGACCCACAGATCAGTCAGGAGAGCCCCATTTGGTGGGCTGACCCATCGGAGTGTGGGTGGGCCCACCGCATGCAGTTGGCCCACCCACAACCGGATGGGCTGACCCATCAAATGAGGATCATCCGAGCGACTATTCAATGTTGACTATTCAAGGTTGATTGCGCAGACTTGTCGGCATGATGATCGAAGCTCGCGGACTCGTCCGCACGTTCAAGACCCGGCGGGGGCCGGTAGAGGCGGTTCAGGGGGTGGACCTAGCGGTCGCCGATGGCGAGATCGTGGGTTTCCTCGGGCCCAACGGGGCCGGCAAGACGACGACAATGCGGATGCTGGCGACTCTGATCCAGCCGACCAGCGGCACCGCGACCGTGGCGGGATGCGACCTCGCGAAGGACCCGGTCGGCGTGCGCCGCCGGATCGGGTACGTCCCGCAGAGCGGGTCTACACTGCCCGAGGCGATCGCCGGTGACGAGGTGGTCGACCACGCCAGGCTGTACGGCGTACCGAAGGCGGAGGCGGCTGCGCGCGGCCAGCGTCTGTTCGAGGAGCTGGATCTGCCCGGGCTATGGCGGCGGCAGTGCAAGACGCTGTCCGGTGGGCAGCGACGGCGACTCGACATCGTGATGGGGCTGATCCACGAGCCCAAGCTGATCTTCCTGGACGAGCCGACCACCGGGCTCGACCCACAGGCCAGAGCGAACCTGTGGGAGCACATCCGCGGGCTGCGGGCGCGTGGGGCGACGATCTTCATCACCACGCACTACCTGGACGAGGCAGACGCGCTCTGCGACCGCATCCTCGTCATAGACCAGGGGAAGATCGTCGGCTCCGGCACTCCAGAGGAGCTGAAGCAGCAGGTCTCCGGTGACGGCGTCCGGCTCGACCTGGCCGACGCTGCGAACGCACCGGCTGTTTCGAAGATCGTTGCGGAGCTGGACGGCGCGGTGGCGATCGAGGCCGACGGTGCGACGGTGAACTTCCGCATCCCGCGTGGTGGCTCGGTGCTGCCCGGTCTGCTGCGGTCGATCGACGCCCAGGGCATTGAGCTGGAGGGAGTCGAGGTGCACCGGCCGACACTCGACGACGTGTTCCTCACGATGACCGGGCGCTCGCTGCGCGACGAGGAGGCAACAGCATGACGGTACTGCGCGAGACGTGGATCGTGTTCAACCGGGCGATGCGGCTGTCGCTGCGCAACCCGATGTGGTCGATCCTGATGCTCAGCCAGCCGCTGATGTACCTGTTCCTGTTCGGCCCGCTCCTGAAGCCGATCACCGCGCAGATCAGCGAGGGCGCGACCACGAACGCCTACCAGGTGTTCATCCCCGGTCTGATCGTCCAGCTCGGCATGTTCGGTGCGATGTTCGTGGGCTTCGGTCTGATCGCGGAGTACCGCGCCGGCGTCATCGAGGCCGACCGGGTCACTCCGGCATCGCGGATGGCTCTGATGGCAGGGCGAGTACTGCGCGATGTCGTCGTGCTGGTCGCTCAGTCGGCACTGTTGCTCGTGGCGGCGATTCCGCTCGGGCTGCGTGCGCCCTGGAAGGGTGTGCTGCTCTCACTGGTGATTGTGGCCCTGCTCGGCGCCACCTTCGCGTCGCTGTCGTACTCGGTCGCGCTCATCACCAAGAGCGAGGACGCACTGGCCCCGCTGCTGAACGGGATCGCCATGCCGTTGCTGCTGCTCTCCGGCATTCTCCTGCCGATGCAGATCGGCCCGACCTGGCTGCAGCGACTCTCTGACATCAGTCCGCTCAAACACGTGGTCAATGGCGTCCGTGCGATGTTCCGTGGCGAGGTAGCGAGCAGCCCGGCGCTGTGGGGTCTGTTCTGGGTTGTCCTGCTGACTGTCGTCGGCCTGACTGTCGGTGCCCGGACCTTCAAGAAAGAATCGGCTTAAGTTCATCAGGGAGTCGCATGGCCGGCGTAGCGTCCGGCCGTGCGATCACCCTTGGTCCGTGGCGTGGTGGGCTCTGTCGTTGTCGCCGTGACCAGTCTGGTGACCTCGACGGTGCCTCCGTCGTCCTGGGTGGCGTCCTTCCCGATCACTGGCGACCTGCGTACCGCACTGGCCGGCCGGATGATCGCACTAGCGTTCATGGTGGCCGGGCTCGGGCTGATGGCGTGGGCGTGGCTAGAGGTCGGCCGCAACGTCATGGCTGGCCAGAAGCCGCGGCTGGTGCGCATGGCGACGTACTGGAGTTTGCCGCTGCTCTTCATCCCACCGCTGTTCAGTCGGGACGCCTGGAGCTATGCGGCGCAGGGTGCGCTCGTGGCCGAGGGGTTCGACCCCTATGCGGTTGGCCCGGCGGCACTGTCCGGCCACATCGTCGAGGCGGTGGATCCACGCTGGATGGAGACACCAGCGCCGTACGGACCGTTGCCTCTCGCGTACGGCGGCCTGGTGGCGCACCTGACGATGGATCCGTACGTACTGATGCTGGCGCATCGTCTGCTGGCAGTCATCGGCATCGCACTGATCGCCTGGACCATCCCCCGCATCGCTACGGCCTGTCGGGTCGATCCTGTGTTCGCGACCTGGCTGGTGGTCCTCAACCCGATGCTGCTGATGCATGGGATCGGCGCAGCCCACAACGACATCCTGATGATCGGTCTGGCCTGCAGTGCTTTCGCACTAGCGCTGACAGGTCACTGGGGTACGGCGGCAGTCATAGCCGGTGTCTCTGCCGCAGTGAAGCTTCCTGGCGGGCTAGTGGTGATCGCCATCGCCGCAGTGATGAGTCCGCTGCCGAAACGTCTGTCACGACTCGCCAGTCTGGCTCTGGCGGGCGTGGTGTCCGTCCTGTCCCTAGTGACGGTCGGTGCGATCACCAACGTCGGTTCGGGTTGGCTGAACGCACTCGATGTGCCGGGCCTGGTCCGGTCACCGTTCTCGATCGCCAACCTGGTCGGTGACGCCGCCCACGGCATTCTCGGTTTCCTGGGCCAGGACACTGCCGCGGAACAGTCACTGGAGATCGTCAAGCTCACTGGGATGCTCCTGGCGATCACACTGATCGCCGTGCTGAGCCTGCGGTCGTCGATCCACCATGCGGCGCGTGCTGTGGGCATCGCCTTGCTGGCCATCGTCCTGCTCGGTCCGACGGCTCATGACTGGTACTTCCTGTGGTGTCTGCCGTTCCTGGCCGTGGCCCGGCCGGGCCGACGGCTGGTGACGACTATGGCGGCGGTCAGCTTGATCTTCACGATCGCTGCGCCGCTCAACTCCTCACTGCGCGGTGCGACGATTCCGATCCTCACCACGACCGCACTGGTGATCGCTGCCGTCGCACCGCTGCTCAACCGGTTGCGGAGTCTGCATCCGGCTAGACACCCCGCAGTGCCGCAACCAGCTCCTCAGCCAACGGTCGGTGCGTAGACCGCGGCACGCGGGCCTCGATCACGTCGATCCCGGCCACGGTGCTTGCGAGTGCCGCCTGCAGTGCTTCGGCCGTCTCCACCAGCTTGTACGGCGTTCCGGTCGCCGCACACAGCGCACCGAGGTCAGTGTTGTGCGGCGTACCGAAGACACGCTCGAAGTGCGATGCGTGGTTCGGGTCGCCTTGCTCGAGAGTGGAGAAGATCCCGCCGCCGTTGTCGTTGACCACCACGATCCGCAGGTCCGGCCGTGCCTCGTCCGGGCCGATGATCAGGCCGTTGGAGTCATGCAGGAAGGCCAGGTCACCAATCAGCGCGTACGTCGGTCCTGCGTTCGCCAGGGCAGCGCCAACGGCCGTTGAGATGGTGCCGTCGATCCCGGCCAGCCCGCGGTTGGCGATGGTGCGGATCGGGACGACCGGCGCCAAGTCCAGGTCACGGACCGCGTTGGAGGAGGCGACCACCAGCATGCCGTCCGCGCCGGCGGCGGCACCAACGAATGCAGCGATCCCGGGGCCGGTGAGGCCGTCAGTGAGCAGTTTGTCGATCGCCGGGCGGGCGGTCTGGTCTGCCTGCTGCCAGCGCTCCAGCCAATCCGTGGTGTCCGGCGCAGCGACCTGGAGTCCGGTCACCACAGCGGCCGCACGGCGGGCCGGGTCCGGCCACAGACCAGTCGGCGCGACCACGATCACCTCGACGTCCGCACGCGCCAGCAGCTTCGAGATCGGCCGCGACAGTGTTGGGTGCCCAAAGACCAGCACCCGCTCGATTTCGCTGACCAGATCATTTGCCTGCAGCAACAATCTGTAGGCTGAGATGACAGCAGGACCTGTTCTTGCCCGGCTGGAGGGCTCGGCGAACAGCGGCCAGTGACCGGACTCGGCCGCTAGCCGCGCCGCCTGCGATGCGCCGTCGCCAGCGACGACCACGGTCTTCGGTCCAGGCGACACGGTCGACAGCTGACCAGCCACAGCGTGCACCGCGGTCCAAGGCCCAGTACTGCGCCCATCCAGCGACTCCGGCCAGTCCTCACCGTCAGTCGGGACCAGCGGCTCAGCGAGCGGGCAGTTGAGCTGCACCGGCCCCGGGTCAGCGGACCGAGCACCGGTGGCATTGGCCACGGCACGGGCGACCTGCGAGCGCCAGTAGGCGACCTGACCGATCTCACGAACCGGAGTGCCAAGCTCATGAAACAGTCGGACAGCTGAGCCGAACACCTTGAGCTGATCGGTGGTCTGGTTCGCTCCGGCACCGCGCAGCGCGGGCGGACGGTCTGCACTCAGGACGATCAAGGGCAGTCCGCTGTGCGAGGCTTCCAGGACAGCCGGGTGCAGGTTGGCGACCGCCGTACCGGACGTGGTGACCACTGGCACGGGCAGACCGGTTCCGCGGATCAGTCCGATCGCCAGGAAGCCCGCCGTACGCTCATCGATCCGCACGTGCAGCCGAAGGCGGCCGGCGCGGTCCGCCTCGGCGAATGCCAAGGCGAGCGGCGCACTGCGGGATCCTGGGGAGACCACGGCCTCCCGGACTCCACAGCGGATCAGCTCGTCGACCACGACGGTGGCGAACGCAGTGGACGGGTTCATCCGGCACTCCTCTGTTGCACTCTGGACAGGCGCTGTTCCCACACTGCAGTCCGCTCGGCATCGGCCCGGTTGGCTTCGAGCTGGTCCGGCTGCACGCGCCGTACGGGCAGGAAGCCGTCCACCGGCAGCAGGGGGTCACTGACCACCTCGCTGGTGAACATGGAGACCGTGGCGAGCCCGCAGGCGTAGGGGAGTTCGGGGAGGGCGGCGGCGAGGGCGACACCGGCTGCGATACCGACGGAGGTCTCCAGGGCGGATGAGACGACGACCGGGAGACCGATCTGTTCCGCGATCTCCAGACAGGCGCGGACGCCGCCGATCGGCTGCACCTTGAGTACGGCGATATCGGCCGCCTCAAGCTTCTTGACCAGCAAGGGGTCCTCGGCCCGGCGGATCGACTCATCGGCCGCGACAAGGACGTCTGTACGCCGACGAACGGCGGCCAGGTCCTCGACCGCCATACACGGCTGTTCGACGTACTCGAGGTCGAAGCGTGACAACTGTTTGAGGGCATGCAGGGCCTCATCCACGGACCAGAGTCCGTTGGCATCGATGCGCACCTGACCGTCACCGATCGCATCGCGGACGGCTTCCACCCTGGCGATGTCGTCGGCGAGCGTCTGGCCAGGCTCCGCGACCTTCACCTTGGCGGTGCGGCAGCCGGAAGCTCTGACGATCGCTGCGGCCTTCTCCGGGCTGATGGCAGGCACAGTGCAGTTGACCGGTACGACGTCACGTAGCGGCGCGGGCCAACCGTCGTACGCGGCCTCTCGTGCAGCGCGTAGCCAGGAGACGGAGGTGGCGTCGTCGTAGTCCAGGAAGGGACTCCACTCGGCCCAGCCGGCTGGACCCTCGAACAGGATGCCTTCGCGGACGGTGATGCCACGGAACTTGTTCTTGAGCCCGAGCGAGTAGGTGATCACAGCAGGGCCTGCCTGTCGACCTTGCCGGAGGCAAGCATCGGCAGCGCGTCCAGCCGGCGCACCTCCTGCGGCGCCCACGTCCGGGGCAGCACCTCAGCCACGAAGTCCCGCAGCTCCTCCCGGCTCGGCTCACCGACGACGTACGCGATCACTCGGGTCCCCCACTCCGCATCTGGAACTCCCAGCACCACAGCGTCTTTCACATCCGGGTGCTCAAGCAGTCTGGCCTGCACGGTCGGCAGGGTGACGTTGACTCCCCCAGAGATCACCACGTCATCGATGCGGCCGATGACTCGCAGCCGACCGTCGACGAGCTCACCACGGTCCTGCGTCCGGAACCAGCCGTCCTGCAACACCTCTGGCTGTGACCGATAGCCCGAGAACAGCGTGTTCCCCTTGATCAGGATCCGCCCGTCGTCGATGGCCACCTCGGTACCCGTCAGCGGTAGTCCGTCATACACGCAGCCACTACCGGTCTCGGTCATCCCGTAGGCCGGGATCGCAGTCACCCCGGCTGCTGCTGCCCGAGCCCGCAGCGGGGCCGGCGTACGCGCACCACCGATGATGATCGCGTCGAACGACCGCAACGCGTCCACCTCGGTCTCCAGGTACCGGGCGAGCTGAGTCGGCACCATCGCGGTGTAGCGGCGTGAGCCTGTCATCGCCTTGGTGGACTCACTGAAGCTGTCGCCAAGCAACACTGGTGTCTGACCTGCCAGCACAGAGCGAGTGAGGATCTGCAGCCCACCCACGAAGTACGGCTTCATCGGCAGCAGCCATTGCCCCGGTCCGCCGAGCCGCTCGTGCGTCGCCTCGGCCGACGCGATCAGCGCGGCCCGGGAGAGCACCACGCCCTTCGGCTCGCCAGTGGACCCAGACGTGCTCAGTACGACAGCGCAGTCGTCGTCGATGGGCTGATCCGCGGCCACCGCGCGTACTACTCGCGCTGCTGCCGCTGGGTCGTCCGGCACGGGCGCGAAGGGTGCTCCGCCATCCAGTACGGCGGTCAACGCGGACAGCACCGCTTCCGGCGTACCGGGGACCAGGTGGAGGGTAGCCATAACAGTCCGAGCGTACGGCTGAAAGAATCCCTGTCCATGGCCACCCCTGCGCAGTGGATCGAAGGCGCGCGACCCCGAACCCTCCCCGCCGCCGTCGCCCCCGTTCTGGTCGGTACCGGCGCCGCTGCGTTCCTGGACTCCTTCGTCTGGTGGAAGGCTCTGCTGGCCCTGGGGGTTGCCCTGACCTTGCAGATCGGGGTGAACTACGCCAACGACTACAGCGACGGCATCCGCGGCACGGACGAGGTCCGCGTCGGCCCACTGCGACTGGTGGGCTCCAAGGTCGCCACGCCGAGCCAGGTGAAAACCGCAGCGTTCACCTGCTTCGGTGTCGGTGCCGCACTGGGCATCGTGCTGTGCGCAACCTCCAACTGGTGGCTACTGGTCGCCGGCGCCGCCTCACTGATCGGTGCATGGTTCTACACCGGCGGTAAGCGCCCCTACGGCTACCGCGCGCTTGGCGAGGTCAGCGTCTTCCTGTTCTTCGGGCTGGTCGCCGTACTCGGCACCACCTTCGTCCAGGCCGAGAAGCTGAGCTGGGTCGCAGTGGCCGGCGCAGTGTCGATCGGCTCGATCGCCTGCGCGCTCCTGGTCGCCAACAACCTCCGCGACATCCCCACCGACACTGTCACCGGCAAACGGACATTGGCCGTCGTACTGGGTGCTGCGAACTCCCGGAAGCTGTACGCCGGTCTGATCGTGCTGGCGTTCGTCCTGGCGGCAGTGTCTGCGCTGGCGACTCCGTGGACGCTGCTCGCGTTCATCGCCGTACCGCTGGCGATCAAGGCAACCCGCATCGTGCTCAGCGACGCGGTAGGCCCGGCCCTGATCCCCGTGCTGCAAGGCACTGGCCTCACCGAGCTGGTCTACGCCGTCGGACTCACGGCCGGGCTCTTCATCGCCTCGTAGTCCGGTAGCTCCAGCGCGGTGTGTGCCTCCCGGGCCTCTTCGCGGCTCATCGTTTGACCCCGCAGGGCGGCGTTGCGGGCATCCAGCAGCTCCTGAGTCGTCGGTGCCAGGCCCGACTGACCCTCCTGCACCAGTGCCTGGTTCTGCTCTACGAATCCACGCACTCGCTGCTCGTACGCAGTGAAGGCTTCGGTGTGGTCCGCGTGCGTGGCCAGCTCCCCCGCCAGCACGTAGGCACCGACCAGAGCGACGCTCGAACCCTGCCCTGACATGAACGACGTCGCATAGGCCGCATCGCCAACCAGCGCGACCCGTCCGCGTGACCAGCCCGGCATGTGAATCTGGCTGACCACATCGAAGAACATGTCGGCGGAATTCCGCATCGCCTCCACCAGCCGCGGCACGTGCCACCCCTGCTCGGGGAACCTCGACGCGACCAGCTCCCGCTGCGCCGCCGGGTTACGGAAGGCGTCGTACGGCGGCTCCTCCAGGCGGAAGGTGAGGAAGCCGTAGACCGGCTCGTCGGGCTCGTGCGCATTCAGCGCTGCGCAGCGGCCGGGGGCGTTCCAGATGACACCCTCGTGCGAGAGCCCGAACTCGTTGGGCAGGGTGAAGCCGGCGAACGCGAAACCGATGTAGCGGTGATAGTCCTCCTCCGGACCGAAGACCATCCCCCGGGTGCTGGAATGCAGACCATCGGCACCGATCACGAGGTCGAAGGACCGCTCGACCCCACTCGCGAAGACCACATCCACCCGGTCGCCCCGGTCGTCGAGTCGCGCGATCGAGTCACCGAAGAGGTAGTCGATCCGGTCGCGGGTCGGGCGGTAGAGCGCCTCGGCCAGGTCACCTCGCCGCACCTCCAGATCGAACCCCTCCTCGCCGCCGGTCATCAGCTCGGGCCGGATCGCCGCGATCAGCTCACCGTCCGGCTCGACGAACGAGATCCTGCGGGAGTCGACATGCGCCTTGCGCAGCTCCGGCAGCAGGCCCATCCGCTCGACCACCTCCCGCGCCGTACCGCGGATGTCGATCGCGTAGCCGCCACCGCGGAGCGCCTCGGACTTCTCCACCACGGTGACGTCGAAGCCGTACCGGTCGAGCCAGTAGGCGAGAGCCGGGCCGGCAATGCTGGCGCCGGAGATCAGCACGCTGCGAGTCATGATGCATCCTCCAGGAAAGATAGGTACTTTAGGTATCGATCTCCTGAAGCATATACATACCTAAGTTAGGTAATCAAATGACCCGCGACGACGGCCTGCTCGAAATCCTCCCCAGGCTCAGCCAGCTCAGCGCCGCCATCAGCCGCGGCCGGCTGGCCCAGCAGGCAACCGACGCGACCGGCCTGAATCTGGATCGCCCCGGCATGACGATCCTGATCACCCTCGCCAACGCCGGCACTCCTCTGCGCGTCGGCGAGATCGCCGAACGCATGCAGGTCGTCGGCCCCCACGTCACCCGGCAAGTCCAGGCCCTCGAACAACGCGGCCTCGTCCAACGCGTCGCCGACCCCACCGACAAACGCGTCAGCCTGATCGAGCCAACCCCCACCGGCACCGAAGCCGCGCAGACCTACATGACCACCGTCCTGGGTTGGTTCCGCGAAGTCATCGCCGACTGGCCCACCCAAGACCGCACCAACCTAGGCCGCCTCCTAGGCAAACTCGCCGACGACGTAACCACCCGCCTCACCCAGTGACAGGTTCCCGCCATTCGCCGGTGGTGGCGAAGGTATCCAGAGTGGCGAGGTACGGCGTGATGTCGATTCCGCTCGTACGGAGCCAGGCTTCGTCGTAGTAGGTGTTGCCGTAGCGTTCGCCGCTGTCGCACAGCAAGGTGACGATGCTGCCGCGGACTCCGGTACGGCGCATTTCGGCGGCCAGGCGGAGTGAGCCCCAGAGGTTGGTGCCGGTGGAGCCGCCGACCAGGCGACCGGTGACTCGGGAGCAGAACTGCATGGCGGCGATCGAGGCCGCATCCGGTACGGCGATCATCCGGTCGACGACGCCGAGCACGAACGAGGGTTCGACGCGGGGGCGGCCGATGCCTTCGATGCGGGAGGGGCGGCCGGTGGCGAAGTCGCGGTCGCCGGATTCGAAGGCGGGAAAGAACGAGGAGTTCTCGGGGTCGACGACAGCGACCGACGTGTCGTGGCGCTGGTAGCGGACATAGCGCCCGATGGTGGCCGACGTACCGCCGGTACCGGCGCCGACGACGACCCAGGTCGGGATCGGATGTTCCTCCAGCGCCAACTGGGTGAAGATCGACTCGGCGATGTTGTTGTTGCCACGCCAGTCCGTCGCCCGCTCGGCGTACGTGAACTGGTCCATGTAGTGACCGCCGGTCTCCTCGGCGAGCCGCTTCGCCTCGGCGTAGATCTGACCGGACCGCTCGACGAAGTGGCACCGGCCGCCGTAGAACTCGATCAGCTCGATCTTCTCGGGGCTCGTCGAGGCCGGCATCACCGCCACGAACGGCAGCCCGAGCAGCCGCGCGAAGTACGCCTCGCTGACCGCGGTCGACCCGCTCGACGCCTCGATCACCGGCATCCCCTCGCTGATCCACCCGTTGCACAGCGCATACAGGAACAGCGACCGCGCCAGCCGATGCTTCAGCGAACCCGTCGGGTGGACAGACTCGTCCTTCAGATACAGGTCCACACCGGTAACAGCCGGCATCGGGAACACGTGCAGATGCGTGTCCGCACTCCGGTTCGCATCCGCCTCGACGACGCGAACCGCCTCGGACACCCAGGCGCGGGCCTTCTCGTCCCGACGATCCACCTCACGACACACACCGCTGTCACTCATGCGCAGCAGGTTAGGTGTTCCGTCAAGATTTCGGTATTCCGCGCCTGGGAACCGAGCTCAGATCATCAGCAGTCGTAGCCGCGGGAGTAGCTGGACGGGCCGGGGTAGACGGCCCAGGTGCTCGCTCCGAACAGGGCCGCCACGACTACGCCGTCTTTGATCTGCTCGTAGTGCAGGTGGGGTCCGGTGACATTGCCGGTGTCGCCGACGCGGCCGATCTGGGTGCTGTCGGTGACGGTGGCGCCCACTCCCACTGCGCGGCTCTGCAGGTGGGCGTAGAGGGTGCGCCAGCCGTCGCCGTGGGCGATCTCGATGTAGTTGCCGTAGCCGCCGGCGTCGTACGCCGACCGCATCACGGTGCCGGATGCGCTCGTCTTGACCGGCTTGCCGAGGTCGGCGGTGCCGGAGCCGTAGTTGAAGTCGATGGCGTAGTACGACGGGCTGTGACCCGACCGGCTCGCACCGGACCAGGTCTCGTTGCACCGGAACGGCACGCGCAGCGTCGGCCGGGCGAGCGGAGCCATGTCGACGGCAGTGCGTACGGCGGCCGCCTTGGCTTCCGGTACGGCGGCCCGTTGCGCCATGTAACTCTGCTGAGCCGATGCAGGGTCTGGTAGGGCGCCGGCGGGCATTGCCGGCGTGAGGGTCAGTGCGGCCAAGGCGATGGCCGCACCGAGGGCAGGTCGGATCATGAGGACCTCCAGGGGCGGTTGGAGAGTTGTCGTCCACCAGCTTGGGCGTTCGAGATTGCACGAACCAGCAATCCGGTCAGACCCGGTCAGACCCGGAACCGAGCTACCTTGGGACGGACACCGACCTGTGGGGGAACAAATGACCGAGAACGGCGAGCGGCCGACCCGACCGCGGGTGACGCTGACCGACATCAGCTCGCGCGCGTGGGAGCACCCGGCGGATCGCGGTGCCCTGGTGGCGCTGCGGCAGCTGAAGGGGTTCGACTTCGTCCTGCGGAAGATCTCCGGGCTCATCGACGAGCGCGCCGTGCGGCTGCAGTTCCTCGGATCGGCGATCCGGGTCGACGAGCGGCAGTTCCCGCGGGTGCACCGGCTCTACACCGAGGCCGGCAGCACTCTCGACGTACGGCAGCTGCCTGAGCTGTACATCACCAACAGCCCGATCTGGAACGCGTTCACGATCGGCCTCGACAAGCCGATCATCGTCGTCAACAGCGCCATGCTGCAGGGACTCGACGAGGAGGAGCTCCGGTTCGTCCTCGGTCACGAGCTCGGCCACGCGCAGAGCGGGCACGCGCTCTACCAGTCGCTGCTGTTCTGGCTGATGCGGCTGACCGGTGCGATGAACTGGATGCCGATCGGCGCCCTGGGGATCCGCGCGATCATCGCCGCACTGCACGAGTGGTCCCGCAAGGCCGAGCTGTCGGGCGACCGCGCCGGCCTGCTCGCCGTACAGGATCCGGCGGTTGCACTCCGCGTGCAGATGAAGCTGGCCAGCGGCGGCCAGCTCGCCGAGCTCGACACGACCACCTTCCTGGCGCAAGGCACGGAGTACGAGAGCTCCGGCGACCTGCGCGACAGCGTGCTGAAGCTGCTGCTCCTCGAGGCCCAGTCGCACCCGCTCGCCGTCATCCGCGCGCACGAGCTGCGCCGCTGGGTCGACGAGGGCGAGTACACGACGATCGTCTCCGGCGACTACCCCAAGCGCCAGGACGACGACAACGCCTCGATGTCACAGGAGGCGAAGAACGCCGCCAAGTCGTACGGCGACGCCTTCGCCCGCTCGCAAGACCCGCTCGCCAAGGTCCTCCGCGACCTCGGCGACGGCCTCGGCGGCGTCCGCGACTGGGTCTCCGACAAACTCCGCCCGCCCCGCTGACCCC
>NZ_SMKX01000211.1 GCF_004349055.1 Kribbella antibiotica | reverse complement strand
GGGTGGGTGCAGACGTGGTCCCGCAGCGAGTCGACCGACAGATCCAATTGAAGACCCGAAGTCAGTGAGTGGGTGAGTCAGGAAGACCGCTGCGGGACCACGCCAACCATTCTCACTGTGAGTGGGGGCGGTCCGCGCTCGACCCGAGCTCGGCGGGCGCACCTGGGATGCGCCCGCCGCGGCCGGTCGTTCTCCCGCCCCTCAGTGGGAGAACTCGCGGCTCGGTGAGTCTCACCCATGCCCGAATGACACTGACTGAACCGCGGGACGACCTAGTGGTACCCCACTTGGGCGCGGAGCACACCTCGACCCACGCGGAACGATCCGAAAACTTGACGTTCATCGAACCTTTCCCGGTGCGGACGGGCAGTGCGGGTGACCGGCGCCGGACTGGACCATCCGGGAAAAATAGTTGCCTAGAGCATCGACAAGGCCCCACCGGTAGCAGCCGGTGGGGCCTTGGAGTCCACTACCGCCCGGGCATTCCCGGTGCAGCTGTGGAGGTGGAGAGCGGAACCGACGCCGATGCAGGGGTCAAGACGTCAGCTCCGCTTGTCTGTGTTTTCAGTTATCCATTCGGGTTCGCCGCCCAGACGTGCGCCTGGTGGAACTCGAGGTGCTGCCGCAGGGCGGCCGGGGTACCGACCGAGCCGAGGTGGTGCATAGCTGGTACGACGACCGCCCGGACGTCGGACCGCTTCACTTCCTCGAGCAGTGCGTGGAAAGCTGCGGATTCGGCCGTGTCGCGCTCGGTGTAGACCGTGCCGAGGGTGAATCCCTCGGCGCTGGCGAAGGCGGCGAGAGAATTCGTCGCCGCGGCCAGCTCCTCCGCGCAACTCAGCGCGTCGGCCCGTACATATCCGAGCAGCGTCGGCCGGGTCGTCATCGACCCGGCCTGGCCACAACGTCCGCCGGCACCGGCTCGCTCGTCACCCGAAGGGAGGCGAAGCGCCGCTGCATGGCTTCCTCGTACTGCACTGCCTGGTCCGCTGTGGCGGTGTGGTCCGCGATCGGGTGAGCGCCGAACCAGACCCGCACCCGAAAGTGGGTGGTGGGGGTTTCCAGCGTCTCGGTCATCAGCGGCCCTTCAGGCAGTCTCGGTCGGCTCCCCGGACGGCTTTGTCCGGTGCTGAGAAAAGAACACCTCATGGCCGCGCCCGCAGGAACACTTTCGCAGGGACCTTTACAGAGCCTTGACGCAGAGTAGGGAAACCCTACGAATCCCCTGGTCAGAGCGGTCTAGCTGGGTGCTTATCCGCTGGTTTGAATGGCCTGTCAAGAATGTTTGCACGGATTTACCAATAACGATTCGGACCACCCCCCGACGTTTCGAACCAGGTGGAAATGTCGCACTTCCTGCTAACCCTGTGCGGCCATTTGATTACGCACCGGCACCCGCAATCCGCCCGCCGCCACCGCCACCCCGGCGACCGCCGCGATCAGCGGCACCAGCAGACCGTTGCGGAAGGCATCGATCGTCAACTCGTCGGCAGCAGCCAGTACGGCGGCCACTACCGCGAGCCCGAGTGCCGCCCCGAACTGGAACGAGGTGGTGAGCACGCCGCTGGCCAGTCCCTGCTCGTCCTCGGCCACCCGGTCAGTCGCAGCGATCGTCAACGGCCCGTACGCCAGGGCGAATCCGAGCCCGAGGAGCAGGAACGTCGGCAGCATCGCGGCGAACGTCGTCCCGAGCGGTAGGAACGCGAGGTAGGCAGCGACGGCCAGGATGAAGCCGCCGAGCACCACACGCTGGTTGCCGAAGCGGTTGACCAGCCAGGGGGTCAGGGTCGGTGCCAGTACCGAGTCGATGCCGATCACCATCAGCGCGAGCCCGGTCTTCCACTCCGACCAGCCGCGCAGCTCCTGCAGGTAGAGCACGGTGATGAACTGGAAGCCGACAAACCCTCCGACCAGCAGGATCGCGCCGAGGTTCGCGCGGACCAGCGAGCTGTTCCGCAGCAGGCCCAGGCGGATCAGCGGGGTGGACGTTCGCCGCTCAATCGCGATGAAGGCGGCTAGGAGCGCCGTACCGGCTGCTGCTGTCAGCAGGGTCTGAAGCACTGCCACGTCGGGCGCACGGACGACGGTGGCGACGAGGAGCAGCATCGCGCCGGTGAGGGTGAAGGCGCCGGGCAGGTCGAAGCCGCCGGTCGTCTTCGGGCGCTCGGAGTCGCGCGGGATCAGGGTGATCGCTGCGGCCAGGATCACGGCTGAGATCAGTACGGGGGCGAAGAAGACCCAGCGCCAATCGATCGTGGTGAGTAGGCCGCCGGTGACCATGCCGAGCGAGAAGCCACCGGCCGCCGTACCGGCGTACACGAGAAGTGCTTTGTTGCGTTGGGGCCCTTCGGGGTAGGTGGTGGTGATGATCGACAGGCCGGCCGGGGTCATGAACGCGGCTGCGATCCCGGTGACGAACCGGGCCAGGATCAGCACCCAGCCCTCGGTCGCGAAGCCGCCGAGGCCGCTGAACAGCAGGAAGACGACCAGCCAGCCGACGAACATCCGGCGCCGGCCGAGCAGGTCCGCGGCGCGGCCGCCGAGCAGTACGAAGCCGCCGTAGCTGAGCGCGTAGGCGCTGACGATCCACTGCAGTTCGCCGGTGCTCAGGCCGAGCTCGGCGCGGATGGACGGCATCGCCACACCCATCATCGAGACGTCGATGCCTTCCAGGAAGATCGCGCCGCAGAGCACGAACAGAACGGCCCAAGCACGGCCGGTGATGGGTGTTGACACAGAAACTCCCAGGTCATAGACGGTTCTCTCTTGTAACTGACCCCATCCTGAGGAACCATCGGGAACTATGGAAGAAGGCACTTCAAAGGAACCGAGTCACTCCTGCTGTACCGAGGAGGCCTTCCAGTGGGACACCCGGGAGGACTGCGACGTCCGGCAGATCCTCGATCGGATCGGCGACAAGTGGTCGTTGCTGGTGATCGCGCTGCTCGACGACCGCTCGATGCGGTTCACCGAGCTGAAGCGGACGATCGACGGGATCAGCCAGCGAATGCTGACGGTCACGCTGCGCCAGTTGGAGCGCGATGGGCTGGTGCTGCGGACTGTGTATCCGGTCGTGCCGCCGCGGGTCGACTACGAGCTCACGCCGCTCGGCGTCACGCTGCACGACACGATTCAGTCGCTCGTGACCTGGACCGAGAAGCACCAGACCGAGATCGCTACGTCCCGAGCCCGGTACGACGCGGCTGCGGCGGTGCCGGTCGTGTGAACGCTGCCGGATGACCCGGTACGGCGACCAATGTCAGCAGACCCGCGATGACGGCGAACCCCGCGACTGCGTTGAGCGTCGCCGGGAGGCCGATCAGCAGCGTGATGGCCGGGGCGGCGAGGGCGCCGATGATGAGAGCGAGTGAATCGGCGGCGAAGAACAATGCGCCGATCCGCGCGAGCATCTCGGCCGGTGCGGATCGCTGGATGGTGGTCTCGGCGGTGATCAGCAGGACGCTGCCGGGGAGGCCGATCAGGACCGCGGCGCCGACTGCTAATGCGACGCTCGGAGAGTTGACGAGCAGGAAGAATGCGGCGGCTGTGGCTAGTTGGGTCGCGACGAGAAGTTCGCGAATCCCTAGCCAGGACTGGGCTTTCGCGCTGATGGCGGCTCCGAGTAGATAGCCGGCGCCAAGGCCTGAGATGAGATAGCCGATCGTGGCGCCCGGTGCGTGGAGACGCTCGACGGTAAAGGGGACCAGTAGGGCGGTGAGGCCTGCGTTCGCGGTCAGGAACAAGGTCTGCCCGAGCAGGATGCCCCGCAGTCCACGATGCCGAGCGATATAGCGGATGCCGGGGCGCACGCCGACGCTCGGAGCCTCCGCCGTACTGGATGCGGAGGGGCGGCGGCGGATCGTCGCGATGGTTGCCGCTGACAACAAATAGCTCGCGATGTCGACGATCAGCACCGTGGTGATTCCGGGGCCGGTCAGCAGGAGTGCGCCGAGTGGTGGTGCGACCAGGCGGATCGTGCTGGCGCTGACGGCGCTCAGCGCGTTCGCCTTGGCCAACTCGGCGCCGGTGCCGACGACTGCGGGGACGAGGGCGCGAGCGGCCGGTCGGAAGACCGTGGTCGCCGCGTTCTCGATCAGGACGGCCAGGTAGATCACCCAGATCCGATCCTTGTCGGCGAACAGGATCGCGGCGACCGCGGCCGCGCTGACCAGGTCGGCGATCCACATCGCGCGGGACAGATCCATCCGATCCAGCCAGGCGCCGGCCCACGGTCCGAGCAGCAGTGGCGGCAGCGCCTCGAGCGCGACCGTGAGCCCGGTTGCCGCCGCGGATCCGGTCAGCATGAACACCTGGACCGGTAGCGCGACCACGAGCAGCCAGGAACCGATGCCGGACACCCCGCTGCTGATCCACAAGCGGCGGAAGTCGCGGTTTCGGAGGATGTCCACGAGCCGGGAAACTATCCTGACAGGACAGATCTTGGCAACTGTGTTCTCTCGGAATAGGATGCCAGGATGGAGCTGGGTGAGGTACTGCGGGATCGGCGGAAAGCAGCCGGGCGCACGATCGCGTCGGTCGCCATGGATGCCGGCCTGTCCGTGCCGTACATCGCGAACCTGGAGAACGGTCGCGGGAATCCGACCGTGGCGGCGCTGGATCGACTGGCGACCGCGCTCGGAGCACAGCTCGAGGTGCGGATCGGGGAGGACCAGCCCTCGGCCTCCTCTGTGGGTGCGGAACTCCTGAGCGGCTCGGAGCGCGTTGAGCGCGTGATCGCTCAGGTCGCGACTGGGCGCCGTACGAGAGCTGCTGTCCGGGACGACTTGATCCGCACCTTGGACGCTTTGGCGGACCTGCTCGGGCGACCGCCCGCGGCGGCCGACCTCGACCGGCTGCTCGACCTGCTTCTGCTGGGGGTAAATCCGTCGAGTCGGTGACCGCTGGCCGACTAGGGTCGTGAGTATGCAGATCGGGGCGCGGATCGCGCGAGCACAGTTGAACGGGTTGGGCAGATCGCGCCGGCAGATCGTGGTCGGGCCGCTGGTGGGCATGCTGCATGACGACGACGCCTGGTTCCTGTCGACGATGCTCGCGGCCGAGCCCGGTACGCCGTTCGATCCGGACGAGGTGCGCGAGTCGCTGGTGATCGTGCGGAAGGCTTTCGCGGCCGAGGGGCGCTGGTTGAGTGCCGAGCTGATCGAGGAGGCCAATCCGGGGCTGGCCGAGGAGCTGGAGAGCAACGGGATGACGATCGTCTCCCGTCCGCCGCTGCTCGTCGTTGAGCCGGAGGACCTGGTGCAGCCGTCCCTGCCTGCGGGTGTGACTGTTCAGGTGATCGGATCCGATGCCGATCAGGCGGAGGCGAATGTGGTCTCCGCGGATGCGTATGAGGCGGAGGAAGTCGGGTTCACCTACCAGCCGGTGCTCGGCGACGGCGGTGCGGTGCTGGTGCGGGTCGACGGGGTTGCTGCGGCGACTGCGGCCTGGACTGCGGTCGCGGACGGCGTCACGGAGGTGGCTGGTGTTGGCACGATCCACACGCACCGGCGACAGGGGCTCGCCGGCATCGCAACGGCGTACGCGACGCAGGTTGCTTTTGAGCAGGCCGGAGCCTCGCTCGCCTGGCTGACACCGGGCGACGACGGGGCGGACCGGGTCTACCGCCGAGTGGGCTATGCGCCGCAGGCGACCGCCGTACACCTCGGTGATCCCGGTGGGCACCTCGCTGATCTGCGCTGATCTTTGCTGAGGTGCAACTCCACTCTCCCTGGCTCTCGTATTGAGGGGGACAGTGGAGAGTGGAGGGCTGATGGTGGACCGGGATCAGGAGTACGTCGAGTTCGTCGCGGCAGCGAGTGCGTCGCTGCGGCGGACGGCGTTCCTGGTGTGTGGCGATTGGCATCGCGCCGACGACGTCGTACAGGACGCTTTATGCAAGCTGTACCGGTCGTGGCCGAAGGTCGATCGTGGCGGAAACCCGCTCGCCTACGCCCGCCGTACGGTCGTCAACGCGGCCCTGGACAGTGGTCGGCGCCCCTGGCGCCGGGAAGTGCCGACCGCTGAACTGCCCGCGGACCGAGTCTCGTACGGCGACCCGGCCGTCGGCCACGCCGAACGCGACGAGGTCCTCACCGCCCTCGCGACACTTGCCCCGCGCCAGCGGGCCTGCGTCGTCCTGCGGTACTACGAGGACCTGTCCATCGAGCAGACCGCCCAGATCCTGGGCTGCTCGGAGGGCACCGTGAAGAGTCAAGCGGCGCGTGGCCTCGACACTCTCCGAACCGCCATCGACCAGACCCGCCGGATCGGCAGGCCTGCGTGAAGGAGAACCCCATGGACGACGACCGCGTCGTCGGCGCCGAGCTCGAACGCCTCGCCGCCACAGACCCGTTGGACCCGATCGACCCGCACGCCATGCTCACCCGCGGGCGCCGGAGCCGCCGTACCCGCCGTCTCGTTGGTGCTGGGGGAGGTGTCGCTGCGGTGGCAGTGGTGGCGATCGGTGCGACGCTGCTGCCGAACTTGAACGCGACCACTCCGGACGCCGATGCCGCAGGTACCGACCTCAGCTCGGAGTTCTCCGCGGTGCCGGGTGTGCAGCGCGGCGAAGCCGGTACGGGAGTCCAGATCACCTATGCAGAGGCGAACCGTCGGTGCGCGCTGCGCTACCCGGAGGTCAAGCGGCCGCTGCGGCCGGCTGCCAAAGCGTGGGCTGGGGCGATCAATCTGTTCCAGCTGCAGCGGGGTGACTCGAAGGCGGACTGTATGGTCCCGGGCGGTGACAAGCCGTCGGCTGCTCTGGTCGCGGCTGCTCAGCGGGATCCCGTGCCCACCACTCAAGCCGGTCAGTTGCGGAACTGCTCGGTCGGCTTCTGGACGGACCTGACCAAGTGGCGGGTTCTGGCCTCGGACGTTGCGCCTGGCAGCGTGAGCTCCGTGGTGGCGATGTCACCGTCCGGCAAGAGTGTCGTCGAGTGCGTGTTGATGGCAGCGACGCAGTTCGAGCCCGCGCGGATGTTCCAGAACTCTCAGATCGTCCGGACGCCCGTCCAGCAGCACACCTTTCAGGCGGCGTTCAAGATGAACACCTCGAATG
The DNA here is from genome assembly GCF_004349055.1 of Kribbella antibiotica. Lineage (GTDB taxonomy): Bacteria > Actinomycetota > Actinomycetes > Propionibacteriales > Kribbellaceae > Kribbella > Kribbella antibiotica. The sequence continues at coordinate 5,673 of NZ_SMKX01000211.1, read as the reverse complement.
AAGACGGGTTCCACTATGCGGTCGGCCGGATGTCGCCGGACATCGTCCGGATCACGATCGAGCAAGCCGGCCATGGCAAGCACGAGATCAAGGTCAAGGACGGGTGGTACGCGCTCGCCTGGCTGAACGAGCATCCCTCGGGGCTCGGTCTTCAGATCATCGGTTACCACAAGGACGGCAGTACCGACGTCCGCGTCGCCTAGTTACTGCTCGCCACGGATCGTGGCTCGTGGCAACATCGCGGGCATGGTCGTCGAGCAGCGCAGTATCGATGTCGTCCCGGCGGCTGAGCGGCACGGTACGCCGATCAGTCAGTTCACCCTGTGGTTCGGCGCGAACATGCAGGTCACGGCGGTTGTCGACGGAGCGTTGGCGGTGGTTTTCGGAGCCGACGCACTGTGGGCAATCGTCGGTCTGCTGCTCGGCAACATCTTCGGCGGCATCGTGATGGCCCTGCACTCCGCGCAGGGCCCGCGACTCGGATTGCCCCAGATGATCTCGAGCCGGGCGCAATTCGGCGTGTACGGCGCCGTCGTACCGCTGGTGCTCGTCGTGGTGATGTACCTCGGGTTTGCCGCCACCGGAACGGTCCTTGCGGGGCAGGCGGTCAACAAGATCCTGCACGTCGGTCCAGCCGCTGTCGGGATCGTGGTTTTCGGCGGGTTGACCGCGGTCGTCGCCACCCTCGGCTATCGCTGGATTCATCTGCTCGGCCGGCTTGCGACGGTGTGCGGCGTCCTGGGCTTTACCTACTTGGGAATCCGGCTGCTGGTGACCGTCGATGTCGGCTCGCTCTTCGGCGCGAAACCCTTCGACTGGGTCTCCTTCCTGCTCGCGATCTCGCTCGGCGCCGGCTGGCAGTTGACCTTCGGCCCTTATGTGGCTGACTATTCCCGCTATCTCCCGGCCGACACCCCAGAGCGCCACACCTTCCTGGCGACCTTCCTCGGCAGCGTCATCGGATCCCAGTGGTCGATGACACTGGGCGCCTTGGTCGCGGCCGGTGGCGCAGGCTTCCTCGCCAACCAGGTCGGCTACCTCGGCTCCTTGGCCGGCCCCATCGCCATCCTCATCTACCTGGTCATCGTCATCGGCAAACTCGCCGTCAACACCCTGAACGCCTACGGCGGCGCCATGACCCTGCTCACCACCGTCACCGCCTTCAACCGATCAACGCGCATCGGTCCCGCCGTGCGATCGGCGTACACGATCGGTTTCCTGGCTGTCTCGGTCCTGATCGCCCTCTTCGCCTCCAAGGACTTCCTCGACAACTTCAAGAACTTCGTCCTGGTGCTGCTGATGGTCTTCACCCCCTGGAGCGCCATCAACCTCACCGACTACTACCTGATCTCCCGAGAACGTGTAGACATCCCAGCCCTGTACGACGCCTCCGGCCGCTACGGCGCCTGGAATGTCACCGCCCTGGTCTCCTACTTCGTCGGCATCGCCGTCCAAATCCCCTTCCTCGCCCAAAAGCTCTACACCGGCCCAGTGACTGATCTGCTAGGCGGCGCCGACATCTCCTGGCTCGTCGGCCTCGCGGTCACCGCAGCGATCTACTTTCCTTGGGCTCGCCGTACTTCCAATCCACCTCCGGGCTAGGCGGTCAACCCCACCCGTGCACGAGGTCCGTGCTCACGCGGTGAGCCCCCACCCATGCGCCAAACGTGCGCGCCGGCTTGTGGTGTTTAGGTGGTTGAGCCGACCCGTGCGCCGACTTTCGGGCTCATCCGTGAGCCCCACCCCTGCACGCGATTCGTGTCTCCTCGTGGTGAGCCGGGAAGCGCGTCGCGACGACACGTAGTCGTCGGCGACCTGTGCCCGGTTAACGCGTGGGATGCGCTCAAGAGACGCGGCGGACTACGACGAGTTCTTGCCAGGCCGACCCGCGCCAACAGCCTCCGAATGACAGGAGGTGCCGCCCAATCTGATCCCGGCACCGAGCGTCGTGAGCGGACCAAACCATGGACTAGACCTATACGTCCTGTCCGTCGGCCAATCCGCCACGCAGCGCCGGCTATTTGCGGGAGTTTGGGGAGTGTTACCTGTCGATTTGGGTGGGTAGCGCTCCCCAGCCCGGCCCAGTCCAGCCCGGCCCGGCCCGTCTTCGTCCTTGGCCTGGCGCTGGGCCTCGTGAACAGGACCGAGGAATGAGCTAGGCCTACGTCCTGTCCGTCCGCGACGCGTGCCTGGTATTTGGGTTGAGGTGTCGTATCCAGCGCACCGACAATCAGGTGGTGAAGTCCAATCGCGACGCCTCGACGGATGAGCAGGAGCTGACCGGAGGGCGCTCGCGGCCGGGCGTCGCCCTTGTCGCCGGAACGGTACGGCGTCCGCTGACGGATCGTTCTCCCTTTGTGCACACGATCCTGGGGAGACTCGAAGCGATAGCCGGAGTGCCCAGGCTGCACGGCATTGACGAGCAGGGACGAGAGGTTCTCGACTATCTGCCGGGCGATACCGGGAGCGGCCGGGAGTGGTCGGATGATCAGCTCGCCGCCCTGATGCACATAGTCCGGCAGATGCACGACGCACTGGCCGGTACGCCGGAAGCCGGGGACCACGAGACCGTTTGTCACAACGACATCGCGCCGTGGAACACCATCGTGTCCGGTGACCACATCGTCGGCATCATCGACTTCGACGACGCCGCCCCTGGCGCCCGAACCGACGACCTCGGCTACCTCTTGTGGACCTTCCTGGACCTTGGGACAACGCCGGACACGCCAACCCAGCAGGCCCGCCGCATGCGCCAAGCGCTGAACGCCTACCTGGCACCCGCGCCCTTGCCCGCCGAACCGCTGGCCGCGGACCTCCTCCCCGCCATCCGCCGGCAGCAAGAACGCATCCTTGCCTTCCGGGTCGGCCGCTCCGACGCCTTCTCCCTCACCAAAGCAACAGAGATCCGCCGATCCATCGCCTGGCTCGACCAGCACGAAGGCCGCCTCCACTCAGCCCTCCATTCCTGAAACCCTCGCTGCCGAGGTAGGTCACAGGTCGGGCTGCTGGCGACACGAAGAACTGCAGGTGGTCGCCCTCGGCGCGCTCGGCACCGGCCCGCCAATCGCCGTGAGGGCGTAATGCACGCAGTACCTGCAGTCGTTCGTGTTGTCCGGCGAGCTCCCACGGAAAAGGCCCCGGAGGGCACGCTGGTGGCGTGGTCCGGGGCCTTTACGGGGTTTGTCAGCGGACGGTGAAGCCCGCCTTGCGGAAGGCGTCGGCGAGGGAGCCTTCGTCCATGGGAGTGTCGGCCTTCGGGGCGCCCTGGGCCGGGCGTCCACCGCCTTGACCGCCGCGTCCGCCACCTGGGCCGCGACCGCCACCACCTTGACCACCGGGGCCACGGCCACCACCGCTGGGGCCGCGTCCACCGCCCTGACCGCCACCGCCGCGGCGCTGGCCTTGGTCGCCACCGGCCGGGCGAGCGCCGCCTACCTCGTCGTCCATGCGGAGGGTGAGGGAGATGCGCTGGCGGGGGATGTCGACCTCGAGGACCTTGACGGTGACGATGTCGCCGACCTTGACGACCTCGCTCGGGTCCTTGACGAAGTTCTTCGACAGGGCGGAGACGTGGGCGAGACCGTCCTGGTGGACGCCGATGTCGATGAAGGCGCCGAAGGCGGCCACGTTGGTGACCTGGCCTTCGAGCTTCATGCCGGGCTTCAGGTCGGCGATCTTGTCGACGCCCTCGGCGAAGACCGCGGTCTTGAAGGCCGGTCGCGGGTCGCGGCCGGGCTTCTCGAGCTCGGCGAGGATGTCGGTGACGGTCGGCAGACCGAACATGTCGTCGACGAAGTCAGCGGCCTTCAGGCGCTTCAACTCCGCCGACCCGATCAGCCCCTTCACGTCCGATCCGGTCGCGTCCAGGATGCGCCGTACGACGGGGTAGGCCTCAGGGTGCACGCTGGACGAGTCGAGCGGGTCGTCGCCACCGGGGATCCGGAGGAACCCGGCCGCCTGCTCGAACGCCTTCGGGCCGAGGCGTGCCACGTCCTTCAGCGCCGAGCGAGACGCGAACGGGCCGTTGACATCGCGGTGCTGAACGATGTTGTCGGCCAGGCCCTGGGTGATTCCGGAGACCCGGGTCAGCAGCGGCGCGGAGGCCGTGTTGAGGTCGACGCCGACCGCGTTCACACAGTCTTCGACGACTGCGTCGAGCGAGCGGGACAAGGCGTTCTCGGCCAGGTCGTGCTGGTACTGGCCGACGCCGATCGACTTCGGGTCAATCTTCACCAGCTCAGCCAGCGGGTCCTGCAGCCGGCGAGCGATCGAGACCGCGCCACGGATCGTCACATCGAGGTCGGGCAGTTCCGCCGAGGCGAACGCCGACGCGGAGTAGATCGATGCGCCTGCTTCGGACACGACGGCCTTGGTGAGCTTGAGCTCCGGGTGCTTGGCGATCAGCTCGGCGGCCAGCTTGTCGGTCTCACGGGACGCCGTACCGTTGCCGATGGCAATCAACTCGACGTTGTGGGCGGCGGCCAGCTGGGCCAGGGTGGCGATCGACTTGTCCCACTGGTTCTGCGGGACGTGCGGGTAGATGACTCCGGAGTTGACGACCTTGCCGGTCGCGTCCACGACGGCGACCTTCACACCGGTACGGAAGCCCGGGTCGAGGCCCATCGTCGCGCGGGTGCCGGCCGGGGCGGCCAGCAGCAGGTCACGCAGGTTGGAGGCGAAGACGCGGATCGCTTCTTCCTCGGCGACCTGGCGCAGGCGCAGCCGCAGGTCGATGCCGAGGTGCACGAGGATCTTCGTCCGCCAGGCCCAGCGGACCGTCTCGACCAGCCACTTGTCGGCCGCGCGCCCCGAGTTCTCCACGCCGACCTTGCGGGCGATCGTGGTCTCGTACTCGGTCGGGCCGTCCGCCTCGACACCGGCCGGCAGCGGCTCGATGTTCAGCGTCAGCACGTCCTCCTTCTCGCCACGGAACAGGGCGAGAATCCGGTGCGACGGCATCTTGGTGAACGGCTCGTCGAACTCGAAGTAGTCCGAGAACTTCGCGCCGTCGGTCTCCTTGCCCTCGCGGACGACCGAGGCCAGCCGGCCTTGGGTCCACAGCCGCTCGCGCAGCGCACCGATCAGGTCGGCGTCCTCGGCGAACCGCTCGACCAGGATCGCCCGCGCGCCGTCCAGCGCCGCCTGCACATCCGGCACCTCGGCGTTCACGAACACCGCCGCGGCCGCCAGCGGCTCCACGGTCGGGTCGGCCATCAGGCCGTCGGCCAGCGGCTCGAGACCGTTCTCGCGGGCGATCATCGCCTTCGTACGGCGTTTTGGCTTGAACGGCAGGTAGATGTCCTCGAGCCGCGCCTTGGTGTCGGCCGCCAGGATCGACGCCAACAGCCCGTCATCCAGCTTGCCCTGGCTCTCGATCGACTCCAGCACGGCCTTCCGCCGCTCGTCGAGCTCCCGCAGGTACCGCAGGCGCTCCTCGATCGTCCGCAGCTGCGCGTCGTCGAGCTCCCCGGTCACCTCTTTCCGGTACCGAGCGATGAACGGAACCGTCGACCCCTCGTCCAGGAGCGCCACGGCTGCCCGCACCTGGTTCTCGCCGACCTCGAGCTCCAAGGCGATCCGCTGCTCGACCGACTGCACCACCACGATGTTTCCCCTTCACCGACAACAAACCAACGAGCCACCAACGCGCTCGCCCCCATCCTTCCCCATCCC
>NZ_SMKX01000210.1 GCF_004349055.1 Kribbella antibiotica | reverse complement strand
TCACCCGCGTCGCCTTCGGCTTCCACTCACCCACCGCACTCATCGCCCTGGCCATGCTCAACCTCGGCGGTCACCGGCCCACCCTCCCCAACCGAAACTGACCCACAGATCAGTCAGGAGAGCCCCATTTGGTGGGTGGGCCTATCGGCTTGTGGGTGTGCCCATGGCATGCGGTTGGCCCTCCCACATGCTGGTGGGTGAGCCCATCAAATGGGAGATGGCGCGTTGTCAGGCGAGGCGGGGCGGGGGCGGCCGGCGAAGGCGCCTAGGGCGATCTGTACGGCGGACAGTCCGGCGAAGGCGATGAGGGTGGCGTGCCAGGAGCCGGTCTGCTGGGTGAGGGCGCCGGCGATTACGGGGCCTGTCGCGGCTAGGAGGTAGCCGATTGACTGGGCCATGCCGGAGAGCTGGGCCGTTTCGAGGGGAGTGCGACCTCGGAGGCTGATCAGGGTGAGGGCTGCTACTAGGGCGGCGCCTTGGCCTAGGCCGGCGATGATGGCCCAGAGGACGGCCAAGCCCGGCGCCAGCAGCAGGCCCAGGAGCGCTACGACGATGGGGACGCTGGCGGTGACGGCGCCCGCGCGCTGGCTGACCGGGTTTTTCAGGAGGCGGGGGATGGTGAGGCCGCCGATGAGGCCGAAGCCTTGGAAGAGGAAGACGTGCACGCCCGCCGTTCGCTCCGAGATGCCGGTGGAGATTTCGATGGTGGGGAGCCAGTTCACCAGGAGGTAGAAGCTGGTGGATTGGAGGCCCATGAAGCCGGTGACTAGCCAGGCCATGGGTTGGCGCCAGACGCTGACCAGCTCAGCCCCGCGCGACACAACAGGTGGCGGAGGTTCGGCGCCGAGTGAGCGGGGGAGCCAGATGAGCGCGGCCAGCAGGGCCAGGCCGCCCCAGATGGCGAGGGAGAGGCGCCAGTCGGCTGCGTCGGCGATCGGTACGGCGACGATTGAGGCGAGCGCGGCGCCACCGGTGATGAAGGCGGTGTAGATGCCGGTGGCTCGGGAGACGTGGGCGGCGTAGTCGCGTTTGAGGATGACCGGGACCAGAACGTTGCCCACAGCAATTGATGCGCCGATGACGACGGTGCCGATCCAGAGACCGGCCGCGCCGGTGTACGAGCGGGCCACGCTGCTGACCGCCAGCACGAACAGCGAGATCAGCACTGTCCGCTCCATGCCGAAGCGCCGGGACGCGAAGTGCACAAGTGGCGAGGCGGCGGCAAAGGCGAGCAGCGGTAGGGCGGCTAGCAGACCCTGGGCGGTTTCGCCGAGGCCTTCGTCGGCGCCGATCCGGGGGAGGACCGGGCCGACGGCGGTCAGCGCTGGGCGCAAGCACAGGGCGACGAGGAAGACAGTCGCCGTGATCGCTGCTGCCCAACGGCCTCGCTTAGACATCTGCGCGCGGCCGGCTGCGTAGTACGGGGGCGAAGAAGGCCAGGGCCGCGGCGAGGACGGTGACCACGATGAAGGAGACGGTGAGGTTGCTGGCTTGGGCGATGCCGCCGATGATCGACGGGGCGACCAGGCCGGAGGCGTAGGTGATGGTCGCGACGCCGGCGATGGCTTGCGAAGCGTTCGATCCACTGCGGGCGGCGGCCACGAAAGCCAACGGTACGACGACCGCCACGCCGATGCCGATCAGCCCGAACCCGATCATCGCGGCAGCCGCATTCGGCGCGAGCACCACGAGCACTCCACCGAGCACCGCGATGACGCCGCTCAACCGAACCGTCCGGACGGCGCCAAATCGGTCCACGATCGCATCGCCGGTGAGCCGTGCCACGGCCATCGTCAATGCGAAACCGGTCGTCGCACCGGCCGCAACACCAGGCGAACTGGACAAGACATCCCGCAGGTAGACCGCCGACCAGTCCAGGCTCGCGCCCTCGGCGAACACCGCGCAGAACCCGACTGCACCGATCAGCAACGCGGATCGCGGCGGCAAGGCGAAGCGCGCCGGCGGCTCCTCGTCATCTTCGGGATGAATGTTCAGCACGAACTGGCAGACCGCGAGCCCGAGCACAGTCAGCACCAGAGCCGCGATGACGTGATGGACCTGGGCGCTCAGTTCGGCATGCGCAGCGACCGTGCCGATCGCCGAACCGATCAGCGCACCGAGACTCCACATCCCGTGCAGCCCGGACATGATCGACTTCTTCAGCCGGTGCTCGACCTCGACGCCGATCGCGTTCATGGCGACATCCGCCATCCCCGACGTCCCGCCGTACACGAGCAAGGCTGCGCACAGCGTCAGCAGATTAGGGGCGAATGACGGCAGGATCAGCGCGAGCGTCCAGAGCGCCAGCAGGCCGCGCAGCGCGGTGCGGGTGCCGAGGCGGTGGCTGATGCGCGCGGCCAGCGGCATCATCAGCGCAGCCCCGATCGCCGGGAAGGCGAGGGCCAGGCCGAGCTCACCAGGGGACAGGTGGGCGTGGTCCTGGATCCACGGGACCCGGGTCGCGAACGAGCCGGTCACCGAGCCGTGGACGCAGAAGACGGCGGCGATGGCCACGCGGGAGCGCTTGATCAGTTGGGTGTCGTCAGCCACAAGTAAACAGTCCATCTGTTCGAACGATCAGGAGGATGGTAGATTTCTGCGCGTGAGAAGTGCAGAAAGGCATCAAACGATCATAGATCGCCTGCGCGGGGGAAACCGAATCTCGGTCCAGGAACTGGTCGAGGCGACGGAGTCGTCGGATATGACGATCCGCCGCGATCTCGACTACCTGGCGGCGCAGGGGGTGCTCAAGCGCGTCCACGGCGGCGCCGTACCGGCGATGCCTTCCGGCGTCGAGCCGCCGTACAGTCTGCGCGCCCAGGCGGCCGTCGCCGCCAAGCAGGCGATCGCCCAGGCCGCGGTGGCGCATCTCAAGGACGGCGACACGGTCATCCTCGACAGCGGTACGACGGCGCTCGAGGTGGCGCGGCTGTTGCAGCAGCGCGCGGTCACGGTGATGCCGTTGTCCCTGCAGGTGGCCCAGGAGTTGGCCGATGCGCCGCGCGTTCGACTGCTGATACCGGGCGGCGAGATGCGCAAGGGCGAGCAGTCGCTGGTCGGTCCGCTGACCGTCGCATCGCTCAGGGCGCTGCGTTTCGATGTCGCCGTACTGAGTCCTTGTGCGTTCAGTCTGGATGCCGGTCTGACTGCGTTCGACCTCGGTGATGCCGAGGTGAAGCAAGCGGCGCTGGGCGTCGCGGCGCGGTCGATCGTGCTTGCCGACGGCGCCAAGTGGGACCGCGCTGCGCTCGCCTATGTCTGTGCGGCCGAACGGCCTGACCTGATCATCACCGACCCGTCCGCCCCCGAGGACCAGCGCACCCTGCTCATGCAGCGCGGCACGCTCGTCGAGGTGGCCGACCCGGAGGAATCCCCATGACAACGCTCCAGCAGGCCGCCCCGCCGAGAGCAGCCCGCATCGCCACCTGGCTGTACTTCGGCCTGAACGGCTTCGCGGTCGGGATGTGGGTCGTTCACATCCCCAGCATCGAACACGCGGCCGGCATCTCGCACAGTACCCTCGGCCTGCTTCTGCTGGCTCTCGGCGGCGCAGCCTTCGCCGGCATGCAGCTGGCCGGTCCGCTCGTCGACCGCCTCGGCCAGCGCAAGCTGGTCCCGGCCGCAGGCATCCTGCTCGGCATCGCGCTGTTCGGCCCTGGCCTCGCGACAAGCTGGTGGAGTCTCGGCCTGGCCTTGATCGTTCTCGGCTTCGGTAACGGCGCGATCGATGTCGGGATGAACGCGCAGGCCGTGGTGGTCGAGCGTGCTTACCCGCGACCGATCATGGCGGCGTTCCACGCGGTCTGGTCGATCGGTGGCGCCATCGCGGCGCTGATCGGCGCCGCTACGCTACGGGCCGGCGTACCGACTCAGACCACGCTCAGCACGGCTGGCGTCGTCTGCATTGTGATCGCGCTGGCCGCTGGGCGATTCTTGCTAGAGGCAACCGAGCCGCCCGAGGAAGAAGCAGCCGAGGAGCGCACCAAGCCGCCGGCCAAGCTCGTCTGGGCGCTCGGTGGACTGGCCTTCGGCCTGATGCTGGCCGAGGGTGTGGCCAACGACTGGGCGGCGCTGCAGTTCCGCGACATCCTCGGCACCTCAGTCAGTACGGCGGCCTACGCGTACGGCGCCTTTGCCGTGGCCATGACCATTGGCCGCTTCCTCACTGATCGCGTCGCCGCGGTCGTCGGCCCAGCAGCGATCGTGCGCTGGGGTGCAGCCATCGCGGCCGTCGGAATGACGATCGTCATCGTCAGCCCATGGGTCGCGCTCGGCCTCGTCGGCTGGGCGATCTTCGGCATCGGTCTGGCCGGCGGCGTACCGCAACTGTTCACCGCCGCAGGCAACCTCGACCCGCGCGCCGCCGGTGCACTGATGGCGCGCGTGGTCGGACTCGGGTACGTCGGTCTGCTCGCCGGCCCGGCGTTGATCGGCGGACTGGCGCACTGGATGCCGCTCAACATCGCGTTCATCCTGCCGCTCGTGCTCTGCGTCCTGACGTTCTTCGGCGGATCGGTGCTCAAGTCGCAGAAGTGAACGCCTGCTCCAGATCCGCCCACAGGTCGGTCGGGTGCTCGATCCCGACCGACAGCCGGATCAGGTCGTCGGGGATGGTCGGCACCTCGATCGCCCACCGGCGACGCCGTTCCAGCAACGACTCCACGCCGCCCAGACTGGTTGCGTGCAGCCACAATTTGGTGGACTCGCAGATCCGTTGCGCGAACTCGGCATCGCCGCCGACCTCGAACGACAGGATCGCGCCGAAGCCGGACATCTGGGCCGCTGCGCGAGCGTGACCGGCATCGTCCGGCAGGCCCGGGTACCGCACCCGGCTGACCCGCGGGTGCTCCAGCAGCTTCTGTGCCAGGAAGGCGGCGGTCGACTGCGACCGCTCCAGCCGCAGCGCGAGCGTCCTGAGCCCACGCAACGCAAGCCAGGTCTCCATCGGTCCCGGAATCGCGCCGAGACTGCGTCGCCGCAACTCCAGCGCAGTCCACAGCTCATTGTCCGCGGTGACCACCGCACCCAGTACGACGTCCGAGTGGCCGGCGATGAACTTCGTTGCCGAGTGCATCACGATGTCCGCGCCCAAGGCGAGCGGCTGCTGCAAGAGCGGCGTCGCAAACGTGTTGTCGACAACCACGGTCGCCCCCGCTGCCCGACCGGCCGCTGAGATCGCGGGCAGATCGGCGACCTCCATCGCTGGGTTGGTCGGCGACTCGACCCACAGCATGTCGGCGCCGACGACGGCCCGCGCAACAGCCTCGGTGTCGGCGACATCGACCCGATTGACGTGCAGCCGGCCAGTCGCTGCCTGCTGGTCGAGTAGCGCGAGCACTCCGGAATACGCGTGGATCGGCGCCACCACGCGACCACCGACCGGTACGAGATCGCAGACCGCCGCAGCGGCCGCCATACCGGAGGCGAACGTCAGTCCCCGACCACCTTCGAGCGCGCCGAGGGTCTCCTCGAACGCGGTCCACGCGTCGTTGCCGAAGCGCCCATAGCCGCGGTCGCCGCCTGCGACGTACGTCGAACTGAAGACCGGTGAATCGCTGACGGGTGCGTTCGGCACGCGCTCCGGGCGGCCGGCGTGGACAACGACAGTGGACGGATCGAGATCAGGGGCCATGTATGGCATTGTCGCTGGGCGCCGCCGGCAAGGGGATGCCGCCACCGCGCAGCAGGCTCATCGCGCGATGAGCCAGCTCCTTGACGTCGATGCCGTCCGGATTGTCGACCCACATCCGGACCACGGTCTCGATGATGTTCATCGCGCTCCCCGCCGACAGCGCTGCGGTGAACTCGACCAACTGCGGGTCCGGGCCGGACAGGCGCCGTACGAGCTCTTCGGTCAGCTCCTCGCGGAAGCGCCAGATCAGCTCTTGCAGGTGAGCGCTCACCGAAGGGGTCTGGTCGGCCATCTCGTAGACGGCGCGGACCCGGTCGGGGTTGCGTTCGAGCTCCTCCAGGACGCGCTCGATGACGGCCTGCAGGCCGTCCGGCAGATCCACCGGCGGCTGCTCGCGGAACCAGGCGACGGCGTCCATCAGGCAGTCCTCGACGAACTCGAGGACCAGCGTCTCCTTGGTCGGGAAGTACCGGTACAGCGTGCTCGGACCGACCTCGGCCGCGGCCGCGATCTGCTCGACCGTGGTCCGGCCGAAGCCGTGGTCGGTGAACAGCTCGAACGCCTTGTCGGCGATCAGCCGCCGGGTCCGTTCCCGTTTGAGCTCCCGCAGTCCCATCTGTACCTCCGCGGGCAGAGTACCGGGTGCCGACGCTCCGGCAGCAGCTGCCGAACGGCAAGTACAGTCATATGGTAGTGACTACCATATTCGAGCGATAGGGGTGCGCATGACCGAGAACGCGACCAGGCCGGCCTTTCCACTCGAGCGGCCGTCGGGCTGCCCGTTCGACCCGGCCAGCGGGTACGCCGCACTGCGCGACCGCGAGGCACCGTCGAAGGTGACCACCCCGGCGGGCGTCGACGCCTGGGTCTTCGCCCGGTACGACGACGTGCGGACGGTACTGCGGGATCCGGGCCTCAGCTCGCGGTCGGCGCCCTCTGAGCACGTGGTCGTGGACGCCGATCTGGAGCGCGAGGTGGAGTCCGGATCGATCCTGCAGGTCGACGGCCAGGCGCACCGGCGGTTGCGACGGGTGCTGGCCACGGAGTTCGCGGTCAAGCGGATGGAGGCGTACCGGCCGCGTGTCGCGGCGCTGATCGATGAGCACATCGACGCGATGCTCGCGCAGGGCGGCCCGATCGATCTGGTCGAGGCGTTCGCGCTGCCGATCCCGTCGCTGGTGATCTGTGAGCTGCTGGGAGTGCCCTACGAGGATCGGGCCGAGTTCCAGGAGCGCAGCGCGGTGCTGGTGTCTATCGACGCCGACCCGGAAGAGGTGCTGCGGGTCTCAGACGCACTGAACCAGTACATGGCCGGTCTGGTGATGGCCAAGCAGGCCAAGCGCGACGACGACATGCTGTCCCGCATCATCAGCCGCGGCGAGGAGCTGGGTGAGGACCTCACGATCCCCGAGCTGGTAACCATTGGCATCACCCTGCTGATCGCCGGCCACGAGACGACCGCGAACATGATCGCGCTCAGTACGCTCGCACTGCTCCGTGAGCCCGGTCAGCTCGCCGCACTGCGCGAGAAGCCCGAGTTGGCGGCCGGTGCGGTCGAGGAGCTGCTCCGCTACCTGTCCGTCGTGCACTTCGGCGTCTTCCGGCACGTGACCGACGAAATCGCCGCCGGTCCGGCCGTGATCGAGACCGGTGACTTCCTGGTGGCAGCACTGTCGGCAGCCAACCGGGACGCGGACGTGTTCGAGAACCCGGACGAGCTGGACGTCGCCCGGACAGGTCCGGCCCACGTGGCCTTCGGCTTCGGCCCGCACCAGTGCCTCGGCCAGCAGCTGGCCCGTGTCGAGCTGCAGGAGGTCTTCACCCGCCTCTACACGCGGATCCCGACGCTGCGCCTGGCCGTCCCGTTCGAGGAGATCAAGTTCAAGGACAACACCCTCGTGTACGGCGTGCAGTCGTTGCCGGTCACCTGGTAGCGAGCGCTACAGTCGGCCCGGTGAGCGCTGAACGCAAAATCCGGGTCGCAGTGGTCTTCGGCGGTCGCTCGAGCGAGCACGCCATCTCGTGCGTGACGGCGGCCAACGTCCTGCAGGCGATCGACCGGGACAAGTACGAGGTCATCCCGATCGGCATCAGCACCAGCGGCCACTGGGTCCTGGAGAGCGGTGACACCGAACACCTGTCGATCACCGACGGCAAGTTGCCGGAGGTCGACGTCACCGCCCTGCCGGTGCTGTTCGGCTCCAACCGCGAGCTGGTCGTGAACGACCCCGGTTCGGTGCCGAGCACGCTCGGCGAGGTCGATGTGGTCTTCCCGCTGCTGCACGGCCCCTGGGGCGAGGACGGCACGATCCAGGGCCTGCTGGAGATGACCGACATCCGGTACGTCGGCTCCGGCGTACTGGCGAGCGCGGTCGGCATGGACAAGCACTTCATGAAGATCGTCTTCCAGGCGGCCGGCCTGGCGGTCACCCCGTACGTCGTCGTCCGTGGGACCCAGGTAGATCGGGCTGCGGTCGCCGCACTCGGCTATCCGGTCTTCGTGAAGCCTGCACGCGGCGGGTCGAGCCTCGGGATCACCAAGGTTGATGGGCCGGACGAGCTCGACGAGGCGATCACGGCGGCTCAGGTGCACGACCCGAAGGTGCTGATCGAGGCCGCGGCGACGAATCCGCGCGAGATCGAGGTCGCCGTACTGCAGGGTCTGAACGGCGCGCGGCCCGAGGCGAGCGTGTGTGGCGAGATCACGGTGTCCGGTGGCGGGCACGAGTTCTACGACTTCGAGACGAAGTACCTGCCCGAGGGTGATGACTTCGCTGCACTGTCGATCCCGGCCGAGCTGCCGGACGAGGTCGCGGCGCAGATCCGGGAGCAGTCGGTGCTCGCGTTCGAGGCGATCGAGGGGGAGGGGCTGGCGCGCGTCGACTTCTTCCTGGAGCCGGACGGGCGCGTGGTGATCAACGAGATCAACACCATGCCGGGCTTCACACCCAAGAGCATGTTCCCGCTGCTGTGGAACGCCTCTGGGCTCGACTACCCGGCTCTGGTCGACCGTCTGCTCACTCTGGCTATGACGCGGTCAACCGGCCTGCGCTGAGGCACCAGGTCCTTCTGTAGACGCTCCAGTACGGCGCGTGCGGCGGACCGGTCTGTTTCGGAGCTGGAGTGAGTGGAGTAGCGAGCCTCGCGGTAGAGGGCGGCCAGGGCGTCCAGATCTGCATGTGACGTCTTGGAGCTGCTGAACACGCGTGCGGTGAACTCTGCCGACGTCTCGGCTGGCCGGCGTACCAGGTCGATTGCTGCCGCCGCTCGCTCCAGTGCGACCCAACATGCGATCACTGCGTCGTCCGGCGTACCGGTTTCGACCTGTGCGAGGCCGGTGGCCACTGCGTCGGCCAGGCGCTCGGCTCTGACGCGCTCACCTTCAGCGACCTTGGACCTGTCGCGTTCCCTTCGGGCGACGGCGTAGAGCGCCCACAGCAATCCCAGCCCACCAAGTACGGCCAGCATGACCAGGCCGACAGTGAGCATCGCGTTGAACCAGTCGGGCATCTGGTCGTTGCTGATGCGAGGGGCCGGGGCGTTGTCACCAGGCCGATGCTCGATGGGGGTGCGTGGGCGACCGGGTCCGACCGGCCGGACCGTGCCACTGGAGGCGGCGAGGATCACGATCACCGTCAGCGCGAGACCGGTGGCCAGCACAACCGGACCCCGCCGTGTCCCCCTCACCTCAGCGAGGCTAGGTGGCGCTGCGCCTGGCTGGGCGGGTCTGGCCTAAACCTGCCCTTAGGTGCAGGGGGTGACGAGCTTGTTGTACTGCTTGACGGCGTCGGATACGTCGGTCAGCGCATTCGCCTCGGGGCTGTACTTGGACGGCACGGCCAGCTCCAAGTAGAGCGTGCGGCCGATCGTGGTGAAGATGACGCCGTTGCTGACCTCTTTGGCGAACCAGCCGACGCCGTTCACCTCGAAGCACTGGGACTGCGCCTGGACCATCCCGGCCGGTGGTGAGACCCCACAGGTCACCTCAATCGGCGGATCGCCGTACGCGGCGGTGAGCGGGCTGACCGGCTCGGTCTCGCGGCGCTCCGCGTCGAGCACCTTGGCCGGCAGGGCCTTGATCAGCGGCTCACAGGCCGCAGCGACCTCTGGCGCCGGTGACGGCACCGGGACAGGTGTGGCGCCCGGGCTGCACCCGGCGAGCAGAAGCAGGCCGAGTGCAGCGAGCAGGAACCTGGGCATGCAGACAGAAGGCGGAAGGAGTCTTCCGATCAGATGTGGACGACCGGGCAGGTCAGCGTGCGGGTGATCCCCGGCACGTTCTGAACGCGGGCAACCACCAGTTTGCCCAGTTCGTCGACGTTGCGGGCTTCCGCGCGGACGATCACGTCGTACGGACCGGTGACGTCCTCGGCCAGGGTGACGCCCTGGACCTCGGCGATCTGCGCCGCGACATCGGCGGCCTTGCCGACCTCGGTCTGGATCAGGATGTAGGCCTGGACCACCACGTCGTTCTCCACTCAGTCGTCCTCAGCTGGGCACCGGCCACGGTACTGCACAGGAGCCGGGCGTACTCTTCGTTGCCCGGTCACGGTACCGCCTAGACTCCGTTCCGGTACATGGGAGGTCTGCTGACGTGACAGAGACGTTGGGGAGCACAGGTGAGTTCGGTCTCATCGAGGCCCTCACCAAGGGGCTGTCCACCACTGAGGACGTCCTGGTCGGTCCCGGTGACGACGCTGCGGTGATCGCCGCGCCGGACGGCCGCGTGGTGATCACCACCGACATGCTGGTCGAGGGCCGGCACTTCCGTCAGGACTGGTCCTCCGCGTACGACGT
This sequence comes from Kribbella antibiotica, assembly GCF_004349055.1. Classification (GTDB taxonomy): domain Bacteria; phylum Actinomycetota; class Actinomycetes; order Propionibacteriales; family Kribbellaceae; genus Kribbella; species Kribbella antibiotica. Next base: position 2,520 of record NZ_SMKX01000210.1, on the reverse strand, counting down.
GGGCCGCAAGGCCGCCGCGCAGAACCTGTCCGACATCGTGGCGATGGGCGCCCGGCCGACGTCGCTGGTGATCGGTTTCGGGGGACCTGCCGACCTGCCGGTCGCATGGGTCAAGGAGCTCTACCAGGGACTCGTCGACGAGTGTGAGCTGGTCTCCGCGACCATCGTGGGCGGCGACACCGTGCAGTCCGACAAGATCGTCATCTCGGTGACAGCGTTCGGTTCACTCGACGGACAGCCGCCGGTACTGCGCTCTGGCGCGCGGCCAGGTGATGAGGTCGCAGTGGCCGGCCGGCTGGGGTGGGCCGAGGCTGGAGTCACCGTGCTCACCCGTGGTTTCCGCTCACCGCGGACCGTCGTCGAAGCGCACCGACGCCCACAACCGCCGTACGCCGAGGGTCCGCGGGCAGCACGCGCCGGTGCGTCGTCGATGTGTGATGTGAGCGACGGACTGCTCGCTGACCTCGGCCACATCGCTGTGGCGAGTCAGGTGATCATTGACATCCACACCAAGGCTCTCTCGGTGCCGGAGCCGCTGCAGGCGGTTGCGGCGGCCACTGGGCTGGACGCGCTGCAGTTCGTGCTGACCGGCGGTGAGGACCACGCACTGGTCGGGACCTTCGAGCCGGCCGACGTACCGGAGGGCTGGACCGTCATCGGTTCGGTTGCCGAAGGCAATGAGGACCGCCCGGCCGGTTCGGTCACCGTCGACGGCGCGCCGTACGCGGCGCAGTCCGGTCACGTCCACTTCAGGAGCTGAGATGAATCGACCACCGCGCGTGCTCACCATCGCCGGCTCGGACTCCGGCGGCGGCGCCGGCATCCAAGCCGACCTGAAGGCGATGCTGGCGAACGGCGTGCACGGGATGAGCGTGCTGACCGCGATCACCGCGCAGAACAGTCTGGGCGTGCAGGGCGCGTGGGAGCTGCCGGAGGAACAGGTGCGGGCGCAGTTCCGCAGTGTGGTCGACGACATCGGCGTGGACGCGGTGAAGACCGGCATGCTGGCGTCTGAGTCGATGGTGCGAGTTGTCGGGTCGCTGCTGCGGACCCTGCCGCCATCAGTGCCGATCGTGGTCGATCCCGTGTCGGTGTCGAAGCATGGCGACGCACTGCTCGCAGCGGACGCCATGGACGCCGTACGGACCGAGATCGTGCCACTGGCGACGGTGCTGACGCCGAACCTGACTGAGCTCGGCCCCGTCGCCGGTGTCTCGTTGGAGACCGTTGAGGATCGCGATCTGGCCGCCAAGATCTTGCTGGAGGCCGGTGCGTCGTGGGTGCTCGTCAAGGGCGGGCATGATGTCGGCACCGCCGCGGTTGACGTGTTGCACGGTGCAGGGGTGCGTCGGGCTTACAGTGCGGTCCGGGCCGACAATCGGCACACGCATGGCACCGGATGTACCTTGGCCAGCGCGATCGCGTCGTACCTTGCCCGCGGTTATGACGTTGAGAGTGCGGTCGGTGCAGCCAAGGAGTACGTGACCGGTGCGATCCAGGCCGGGTTCGCACTCGGCGGTGGGATCGGTCCGGTTGATCACGCGTGGAGATTTCGAGGGAGTAGCAGTTGACGAAGCAGCCCCCGGTCGACGGGTACTGCGAGCAGTGTGGCTTCAACTACAACACCGGTGACCTGCAGGGCACAGTGACCCTGCTCGTTCGCCAAGCCGCCGACTGCAGCATGGCACTGATCAAAGCCGCCGCAGGTCCGGACAGCAACGTCGTACGGTTGCGGCCCGAGCCTGAGGTGTGGTCGGCGATCGAGTACGCCTGCCATGTGCGCGACGTGCTGGAGGTGCAGCGCTTCCGCATCGCCCAGTGCCTGGCCGAGGACCGTCCGGTGTACGCGCCGATGGACCGCACCGGCCGGGTGAAGCAGGAGAAGTACGAGAACCAGGACCCGATGGAGGTCGCGGCCGCGCTGGTCCGCTTCGCCAAGGACTTCGGTGCCGCTGCGCGCGTCCTGACGCCACCGGAGCTCGCCAAGCTGGGTTTGTACAACTACCCGGTCCGGATGCCGCGCTCGCTGAGCTGGGTGGTTCGCCATACGGCGCATGAGATCCAGCACCACCGGCACGACATCATCGGCATCCTGGCCAAGCTCGAGCCCCCGATCGTCCCCAAGCCCAAGCCCGTCGAGGTCGAAACCGAGGGCGAGACGGAGACCGACGGTGAGACCGCCGAGGGTGAGACTGCCGAGGGCGAGACGGAGACTGAGGCCGAGGGCGAGTCGCCCGAAGCCGCAGAGTCGGTGCAGCCCGCGGAGTCCCCGGAGAGCGCCGACGCCGATCCGGATCCCGCTCGCCCCATTTGATGGGCTGACCCACGGGGTTGTGGGTGGGCCCATCGCATGCGGCTAGCTCTCCCACACTTTGATGGGCGGGCCCACCAAATGGGGCTCTCCTGACTGATCTGTGGGTCAGTTTCGGTTGGGGAGGGTGGGCCGGTGACCGCCGAGGTTGAGCATGGCCAGGGCGATGAGTGCGGTGGGTGAGTGGAAGCCGAAGGCGACGCGGGTGA
>NZ_SMKX01000020.1 GCF_004349055.1 Kribbella antibiotica | reverse complement strand
ACGCCGGGTTGTGCGCCGGCCCGACGACGCCCGACAGCGGGCCGGCGCACAACCCGGCGTACGTGCGCGGTGGGGCAACGGTTGCCGAGGGCAAGTTCGGCGCCGGACTCGCGCTGGACGGCGTGGACGATCACGTCGAGGTACCGTTCGATCGGTCGATCGACCTCGGTGCGCACGACTTCACGATGATGACGTGGATCAAGTACGGCGCAACCACCGGATCACACGCGCTCCTGTGGGCCTACCGCACCGGATCGGGGACAACACCACAGGTCTGGCTCCGCGCCGAACCCGAGAGCAACCGGATCCGGGCACTGCTGGTGGTCGACCGTTTCAACATCACGGTCCAGTCGACGTCTGCATACAACGACAACCAGTGGCACCACGTCGTCCTCCAACGCACCAATGGCAAACTCCGGTTGCTAGTCGACGGATCCGAGGCCGGCTCGGCGACCGCACCCGCTGGCTCCGTCACCGCCGGCAAGGAGTTCGGCGTCCAGGGCATCCACATCGGCCAACGCGTCGACGGCGCCAACCGCTTTCGCGGCACCCTCGACGAGGTCCGTATCTACCGCCGCGCCCTCTCCCCCACCGAACTCACCCGAATCCGCGAACGCAACTCCGCTATCCGACCCGCCCTCGGCCTCTCCCTCCCCTTCAACTCAGTACTGCGGTGATCCAGGCGTCGGCGAGGATTCGCTGACCGGCGTATGTCGGGTGGATGCCGTCCCAGACCCAGTGCTCCGCGGGAGCCCGAGTCGCGGCGGCGTCCAGCGCGGCTTGGTAGGGAACGAAAGTCGCCCCGAAATCATCGGCCAACTCGCGCACGATCTCGGCGCGCGCACGCACCGCGGCAGCCCAGGCCTCGCGCAGAGCCTCCACCGGGCTGGTCGGCAGGTAGAAAGGCTCGCCCAGCACCAGGCGCACCGACGGCAGCACCGAGACCGTTCGCTCCAGCAACGACCGGTACGCCGCTGCGAACGCCGTACCAGGATCTTCGGATGAGCCGTCGAGCGCCGCGTTGGCATCGTTCACGCCGACCAGGATGCTCAGCACCTCAGGTCGATGATCCAGCATGTCCTCCTGCCAGCGCGCAGCCAGATCCAGCACCTTGTCGCCGCTCACCCCGCGGTTGACGAAACGCCAGCCACAGCTCGGATGTAGCGCGGCGGCCTCGGCCGCGATCAGGAACGGATACGAGTGCCCAAGCACGTGATTCGGGTCGCTGGTGGGGCCGCCGCCCGCCGTGCGTGATCGAGTCGCCCTGAAACATGACGAGGGAGCCCACCGGCAAGAAAGTGTCGGGGATCTTCAACGCTGGCCAACCTGCTCGGAAGACGCGCGCCTGCTGCTCGTCCCAGGCGGGACGGCTTCGGGGCTTGTCGCCGGGGCACGGTAGCGGGCCATTTTGGTGCGGGCGCCGCAGGTCTCCATCGAGCACCAGCGGCGGTTGCCCGCGCGGCTTTCATCGACGAAGAGCAGCCAGCAGTCTTCCCGGCCACACTCTCGGATCCTGTCCGCCAGCGGGCCGCTGACCAGCGTCGCGCCATCTCGCGCCAGGACGCTGAGCAGGCCCGGTACGTCGGTCTGCGGCGGCTGCAGGGTGATCCTTCCTGCGGTCCATTCGAGCCGGCCGGCCGGCGCCGGTTGCGTGGCCCAATGGTTCAGCACGTCCAACTCGCAGCCGGGCGCGGTGAAAGCGTCGTACAGAGCCTCGCGTAGTTGCTGCGCCTCAGTGAGGTTTTCGGCGGAGACGTCCAGCAGGTGCGCGACCATCCCGGCTTCATGGAACCAGCGCGCAAGATCCGCCGGTTCGCGGAGTCGCTCGAACCTCGCGCCGCCACGTTTACCCAGCGTGGCCGTGAAGTTCACCGACAGCCTGCCGCCGTGCCAAGGAAATGCCAGTGCGGCCGCGTCCATCATGCAGTCACCCTATCGCGTTACCAGTTAAACAGGTAACCTCCTGCGGCATGGGACTCAAGATCGCAGTCATCGGCGCCGGTGGCGTCGGCGGATACTTCGGCGGCCGGCTGGCCGCGGCGGGGCACGACGTCACCTTCGTCGCCCGCGGCGAACACCTCACGGCACTCAGGCGGGACGGCTTGGCAGTGGCGAGCGTGACCGGAGATTTCACGGTCGCTCCGGCGCGGGCGACCGACGACCCGGCCGAGATCGGCGAGGTCGACTTCGTGCTACTGGCAGTCAAGACGTGGCAACTCGAGTCGGCGATCACGGCGCTCAAGCCGCTGATCGGTAACCAGACTGCGGTTGTCACCACGCAGAACGGTGTCGACGCGCCACAGCAGGTGGCCGACGTCGTCGGCCGCGACGCCGTCCTGCCCGGCGCTGTCGAGGTCATCGCATTCCTCGACGGACCCGGCCGCATTCGCCAGATCGGTGGCGGCAAGCTCACGTTCGCCGAGTGGGACAGCGTGCCCACCGATCGCGTGGCCCGGCTGCGAGACGCCGTACAGGAGTCAGGGCTGACCGCCGTCGTGGCTACGGATGTGTGGGCAGCGCTCTGGTCGAAGTTTCTCGCACTGGCGTCGGTCGGCGCCCTCGGCACCGTGACCGACGCGCCGTACGGCGTCTTGCGCGCCCGGCCGAACACGCGACAACTACTGGTCGAGGCGATGACCGAAGTCCACCAGGTGGCGCGTGCGAACGACATCGACCTCCCCGATGACATCGTGCCGACAACGATCGCCTTCCTCGACCAGCTTCCCGCGGAAGGAACCACCTCCCTGCAACGCGACATCCGGGCCGGTCGGCCGTCAGAACTCGATGCCTGGACGGGCGCCGTCGTACGCCTCGGTTTGAAGACCAGTACGCCGACGCCGATCAACGCAATGTTGTACGAGCTGGCAAGTGCGCGAGCTCAGGTCATCGGAGTGGAGGGACTACCCGGAGTTCGCTAAGGGCGGCGTCGTGTGCGCCGGCCTGCGAACAGCTGGCACCTAACGCAAACGATCGTTGCAGAAATGGCGTGCGACCGAACACTTCCGGCCGCTGCCGGAGCCTGCGTACCCTGCGGGCCACGGCTGCCCAGATCCCGTTGACTACTTCGCGGCGCGGGACGTCCAAGGTGGCCGGTGGGGAGGAGTACTCCTATGTCTTTGACCGATAGCTATCTTGCGGCTGCGGCCGGCCAGGGGCCCAAGCCGAGTGAATTACGGGCGGCGGCTGAGCCTCGCCTGGACGCCACCGGGTACGGCGGGCGTTGCTTGACCCGGCCGGTATTTCTGGAGGCTGCCGAACATCGTCGGCTGGCGGCGGATCTGGGGTTGCTGCACCAGGCGCTGACCAGCATCCCGGACCGCCTCTTCGGTGGTGACATCGCCCGGTTCGCCCGGGCCGCTGGTCTGGCCGAGGCCCAGGCGGTCGCGGTTGGTCGGGGACGCGGGCCTGCGCCGAGCCGCTTCGGGCGGGCTGACCTGTACCGCGACGAGCACGGCTTCTGGCTGCTTGAGCTGAACCTGGGCAGTACCGCCGGCGGGGTCGACAACGCCGTACTGAACGAGGCGATGCTGGAGCAGCCGTTCATCGCCGACTTCGTCCAGCGCAATGAGCTGACCTACGCCGAGACGATGGCGCAGGTGGTGCAGACCATCCTGACCGAGGCCAAGATCCCGACCGGGGTCCGGCCGGTGATGGCGATCGCCGACTTCCCGGACAGTTATCCCAGTCTGGCCGCTCAGCTGCACCGGAGTGCGGCGGCGTTGGCTCCGCTCGGGATCGATGCGCTGGCCTGCCCGGTCGACGAACTCGAGTACCGCGACGACCGGATCTGGCACGGGGACCGGGCGATCGACATCGTGTTCCGGCTGTTCATGATCGAGGACCTGCTGAAGCCGGGCGCGGTGGAACTGCTGGAGCCCGTACTGCAGGCCAGTGAGCGCGGGCACGTGGCGATCTTCACCCCACTGGACGCGGAGCTGTACGGGAGCAAGAGCGCGCTGGCAATCCTGTCCGACGAAACCAACCGGTCCTGCTTCCGCCCAGAAGAGCAGGAGGCGATCGACCGCCTGGTGCCGTGGACCCGGATGGTCCGCGCCGATCTCGTCGGCTACGCCAAGGACAACCAGAGCGACCTCGTCCTCAAGCCGGCCGCCCTCCACGGCGGCGAAGGCGTCCTCCTCGGCTGGCAGACCGACCCTGAAACCTGGTCCACCCGCCTCACCGAAGCGGTTGACCAGCCATGGGTCCTGCAACGCCGAATCCAGCCGCTGCCGGAAACCTTCCCAACCGACGACGGCTCCGAGAACTGGCTCCTCACCTGGGGTGCCTTCCTCGTCCACGACGGCCTCGGCGGCTACTACGTCCGAGGCACCGAGAACCCCGAGGGCGGCGTCATCAACCTCACCATGGGCGCCACCGGCACCTGCTGCTTCTACCAGGAGTAACGCACGCCGGACTGCCCCGGGATCCATTCCCGGGGCAGTCTCGTATCTGGGCGAACCGCAGGTCAGCTTTGCAGGCGCTGGCCGGCGGGCGCTTGTTGCAAGGTCGCGCCCAGAGTCACGTCGTCGTACAACGTGTGCACCGGGTCGGAGGGGTGGTTGTCGTCACGGTTGACCAACGTGAGCGTGTAGCTGTGCCCAGTGATGACCGATGCCGTGACCTGCTTCCAGCCCTGGCCGTTCGTGCAGGTCTTGGCCAGTGGAGTGGTCGTCGTACCGGCCGTGTTGTCCTTCAGCGTCACCCTTGCCCAGGCGTAGCTCACGGTGTCGGGGCAGGTCATGCTGTACCAGAGCGACAGCCGACTGCTGCCCTCCGGTACGGCGAACGTTTGGCTGTACGTCGATTCGCCGTTGGTGGCCGTGGTCGACCCGAGGCGAGCGGCGTACGTACCAGTGCGGGCACCCGTGTTCACGACCGAGGCCGCATTGCCGGTACCGCCGGCGGACCAGCCGGCCGCCGTACCGGCCTCGAAGCCTCCGTTCGTGACGCCGCCGGTCGGCGGCGGCGGTTCGGTTCCGACCTGTTCGCTGATCAGTGCTTCGTAGTTGGTGAGCTTGCTGGTCACCTGCGGCCCGCCACAGTTCGAGTCGCCGGACTCGATCAGACTGACCTGACGCCAACCGTTGGCGGTGTTCAGGACCACCGGTGCGCCGCTGTCACCGCCGCAAGTGCCAAGGGCGTCGTTCTTGATCGGGCCGTTGCACAACTGCTTGTCCGGTGTGAAGCTCCAGCCGATGTCCTTGCATCCCCCGGTCGCGACTGGGTCGATGATCGGCAGGGTGGCCTTCTTCATCACCGGGTCGTGGTCGGCCTCGCCGGTTCCCGGACCGATCCGTCCCCAGGTGCCGCCAAGCACGGTCTGGTTACCGATCTTGTTCACCTCGGCGGCCTCCGCGGCGGTCGCCACCTTGAGGTAGTCCCCCGGCGCGCCGAGGTTCTGATCCAAGGTGAGGACAGCGATGTCGTCACCGGCGAGGCTGCCCCACTGGTAGCTGGGGTGTTTCCAGTACGAGGTGATCTTGGCGACCTTGCCGTCGGTGGTCCGCAGATCGGTCCGGCCCCAGATCACCGTCTTTTCCTTGAAGTCTCCGATACTGGGATCCATGCAGTGCGCTGCGGTCAGGACCTTGTTGGGTGCCAGCAGCGCTCCGCCACACGACACTTTCCAGGGGCTGGCACTGCCGGGCCGGGTGATCACCACACTCCATGGGTACGTCGGATGTGTGGTGTGCTCGCCGCCTTTCACGGCTTGGGCCGGTGTAGCCGTCGGCACCAGGGCAGCGGCGACCAGCGCCAAGAACAGCAACGCGCGAGCGAGCATGCTTTTCGTCATACTGTGATCGCCCAACCGGTCAGCGTGCCGATGTCGCCATAGCCGTTGTCACCGATGCGCAGCGTCCACGTGCCCGCGGCTTGCTCAGTACTGGCCGGGGTGAAGGTGAAGGTCTTCCCGCTCTCGAACGGGTGGCACGCGGAGCCGCCGTAGTTCTGCAGCCAGTACGACCGGCCGCTCGGCGAGATGACCCGGATGTTGAGGTCCTCGGTACAGGTGTGCGTAGCGTCGATCCGCACCGTGACAGGGCGAGCGGCCAAGCCTGTTGCGGTGGACCGGATCGGGCTGATCGCGGTCTCGAAGTCGCGGATCGGATAATCCGTGCCGTTGCTGAAGGTACGGCCGCCGCCGTTGTCGGCCTGGGTCCGTGCCGTCACGGCCGGACTCGGCTTGGACTTGTTGCCGGCGGCATCACGAGCTTGCACGGTGAACGAGTACTCGGTGTTCGGCGTCAAGCCAGTCACGCTCACCGTCGATGTGGCCGACGTGGCGACCACGGCCGAGCCGCGCAGTACGTCGTACGCCGCGATCCCGACGTTGTCGACCGACGCGTCCCACGCCAGCGCGATGCTGGTCGTCGTCGCGCCGGTGGATCGGGGGTTGCCAGGCGTTGTCGGCGCCTCGTCGTCCCCGCCGCCGTCGCCTTGCGTCCGGACCGTCAACGGCCCGGCCGCCCCCGACTTGTTGCCTGCAGCATCTTTAGCCTGGACGGTGAAGGAGTACTCGGTGTTCGGCTGCAGGCCGGTCACCGTCGCCGAGGCCGCGGTGACGGTGGCTGCGAGGCTGCCGCCGCGATACACCTCGTAGGCGGTGACGCCGACGTTGTCCCGCGAGGCATCCCAGGCCAGCGACACACTTGTGGTGGTGGCGCCGGCGCTTCGCAGGTTCCCGGGCGTGGTCGGCGCCTCGTTGTCCGGCACGTCGCCGATGTTGAACAGCGTCAGGCCCCACTTGGTGAGTGCCTCGTTCACCGGCTGGAAGATCGAGTTCTCCTTGCCCGCGCCACCACAGGTGGGCTCGCCACCAGAGTGCAAGCCGACCGCCTTGTCGCCGCGCAGCCAGGCGCCGCCGGAGTCACCGCCTTGCGAGCAGGTGTCGGTGACGGTCAGGCCGTCGATCACCACGTTGCCGTAGTCGATGCTCTGGTTGACCTTGAGTACCTTGCCGCACTCCCAGTACGGCGACGTCTTGCCCGAGTGGCAGACCGCGTCACCGACGAGCGCCTCGGCCGAGCCGTTCACCTTGACCGCCGGCTGGCCGTACGTGTTGACGTCCGCGGAAAGGTTCCACCCCGCTTCGGTCACCGCGACCACGCCCATGTCGCCTTCGCGAGCGTTGATGCTGCGGCTGCCACCGACGTTGGAGGTACCAAGCTTGTTCTGCTGCCCGGACTCGCCGTACGCGGCCTGGTTCGCGTCGTTCGTGCAGTGACCGGCGGTCAGGAAGTGCTTCCCGCCTTGGGCATCGGTCGCCGCGAAACCGACCGAGCACGGGCTCTCGGACCCTGGATACCAGGCATCGCCCGGGTTCACGTCCCCGGCCTGCTGCACCAGCCGCCCATCCACGTAACGGACCTGGACACCCGACCCCAGTGCCTTAAGGCGTTGGACAAACCGCGTGGTGACCGCGCTCTTCACTGTCGGGTTGATCGAGACCTGCACGATATTGGCTCGGTCGTCGATGCCGAAACTGCGCAGCCCGGGCACGCCGGAGCCCGCGAGCTTGCCGACCGAGCGGTGCAGCCCACCCAGTTCCTCCGCATCGCGGGCGACGAGCTTGGGTTCGGCGCCAGCCGCCCGGGCCTGCCGTGCCGCCGCAGCCGACGTCACCGCAACACCGAGCTTGCCACTCGTGGCGTCGAACCACCGACCGGCAAGGTCATTCCGCAGCGGAGCGGGCAAGGCTGCCAGCACCCGGTGCGCCTCGTCCTGCTTAGCGAGCGTCACCCGCGCCTGGTCGACCGTGATCCCCAGTCCATGCGCCAAGGCGGATACCGCAGGATCAGCACCAGGCGCCGGTGCCGGCTGGCTGGCCTCGGCCGAGCTCGCCGCCTGGGCGGCATTCAGTCCAATCGCAATCATCGCGGCGCCGCAGATCGCGGACACCACCTTTCGGGGGACGCGCATGTCAGGTCTCCTCACAGTTCGGAGCGTTGGGGCGCCTGACAGTAAGCACGCAGTTCACGCCGTGTTAATCACCTGCGCTGCCTTAACAGTTAACTGACCGCGACAGACATCCGTTGCCTGCAGCAATCGTTTTGTCGCTCGGGAGGCGTTCACAGCCGGTTCACAGGAAACTCCCAACTGGCCCCACGGTTCTGGCGCTAACTTCGAAGACATGACGAAAGAGCTGAAGAACAACGAGCTTTCCTATGAAGGTCGCCCACTGCCCCGGCCGCAGGACGAGGTCGTCGATCAAGGACTCTCCTTCGACATCGGGACACTGTTCAGCCGCCGCCGAGCCCTGCGGTTCCTCGGGCTCGGCGCGGCCGGCGGCGTACTGGTTGCCTGCGGCACCAATGCCGGCAGCGCTTCGACCACTTCGCCCACAGCATCCGCCTCGAGCACGACCTCGACCACGACGGGCGAGATCCCCGACGAGACAGCAGGCCCGTACCCGGGCGACGGTTCCAACGGAGCCGACGTCCTGGAGCAGAGCGGCGTGGTCCGCAAGGACATTCGCTCCAGCTTCGGCACCGGCAGCGCCACCGCCGAAGGCGTGCCCATGACCCTGGAACTCGTCATCTCGGATCTGGCCAAGGGCGGCTCACCGTTCACCGGAGTAGCTGTCTACGTGTGGCACTGCAACCGCGACGGCGAGTACTCCATGTACTCGCAGGGAATCACGGACGAGAACTACCTACGCGGTGTCCAGATCGCCGACGCCGACGGCCGTGTGCAATTCACCAGCATCTTCCCCGCCTGCTACGACGGCCGCTGGCCGCACATCCACTTCGAGGTCTACCCGGACCAGGCCAGCATCACCGACTCCACCAAAGCCATCGCCACCTCACAGGTCGCGCTGCCGCAGAACATCTGCGAGACGGTGTACGCCCAGACCGGCTACGAAAAATCCGTGTCCGGTCTCAAGAAGGTCACCCTCAGCGGCGACAACGTCTTCGGCGACGACGGCGGCGCCCTGCAACTCGCAACCGTCACCGGCGACGTCACGGCCGGCTACACCGTCGCCCTCAACGTGGGCGTCAACACCACCACCAAGCCCACCGGTGGCGGCCAGCCCCCGACCGGCGGAGGCCAACCGCCGACGGGTACGCCGCCGGCTCGCTGATCCACTCGTAAACTCCCGGGCGCACTCCTTCGGAGATCTAGTGCAAGGCTTGGCGAACGGAGTGGAGTTGCTTCGAGGTGGCCTTCACGATGGTGAAGGTGCCGGACAGGTCGGCCGAGACGTTGCCGGCGTTGTCGGTGGCGCGGACCTTGATGGTGTGGGTGCCCGCGGTGGTAATCGGCGTGGGCGCGGTGTACGCCGTCCAGGCGCCGCCGTCCAGGGCGTACTCGATCGACCTGACCCCGCCGGCATCGGTGGCGCTGGCGTTGAGGGTCGCTCGGTCGACGTACTCCCAGCGGGCGTTCTGGTTGCCGGTCAGCCATCCCGACACTGCCGGCGGCGTGCTGTCGCCACCGGCCGGTACGACGGTGAACGTCGCGGTACCGACAGCCGACACGTTGCCGGCGTTGTCGGTCGCCCGGTAGCCCACCGTGTGCGCGCCGTTGGTGGCGACCTCGATCGGCACCGTGTACGCCGTCCAAGCGCCACCGTCGAGCTGGTACTCGACGGTCTTCACCCCGGACCCGGAGTCGGTGGCGGTCACCGTCACTGTCGCCTTGCCGACATAGTTGCCGTTGGCATCCTTAGCGCCGGTCACGGCCGCAGTGACGGCCGGTGGTGTGGAGTCCTGCTCGACCACCGTGAAGTGCGCCATTCCCTCCGGCGAGACGTTGCCCGCGTTGTCAGTGGCTCGGTAGTGCAGCATGTGCATGCCTGGGGTATTCACGTCTACAGGCACCGTGTACGGCGTCCAGGTGCCACCGTCGAGTTGGTATTCAATGGTCTTCACACCGGAGCCGGCGTCGGTCGCGGTCACGGTCACCCGCGCGGTGCCGAGGTAGTTGCCGTCGGCATCTTGCTGGCCGGTGACCGCGGCGGTCACCGTCGGCGGAGTGGTGTCGGCCGGGCGCTCGACCACCCGGAATGCCACCGACTTGGTCGGCGACACATTGCCGTCGTTGTCAGTGGCCCGGTACTGCACCGTGTGATCGCCGATCGCGCTGACCACGACGGGCGCGGCGTACGGCTTGAATCCGGTGTCGTCCAGCTCGTACTCCACCGACGCCACCCCGGACTGGGCGTCCGCGGCAGTCACCGTGACGGTGGCCTGGCCGAGGTAGTGGCCGTCGGCGTTCTGCGGCCCGGAGACGGCAGCAGTGACGGTCGGTGGAGTGGTGTCGTCACCGCCGTCGCTGACGATGAACTCGCCGACCATCGTGCCGTGCCCCGGGATGGCGCAGAAGTACCGGTACTTCCCCGGCGTGAGGGTTACCTCAAGCGACTGCCTGCCGTTACTCCCGTCGTCCGGGTACGCGAGGAGGTTCACGTCGGCGTCGTGGTTGTAGCCCGGCGTCGAACGGTCGAACGTCAGCGTGTGCGACATGTCGGTGGTGTTGCCGGTGGCCTCGCTGTTCTCGAACACGATCGTGGTCAGGCCCGCGACCGCCTGGGTCGGCGCCGTGGTGTAGGCGGTGACGCTGTTGCCTGCTGTCCAGGTCAGCACCTGGTCGGCGACAGCCGGTGCCGACGCCAAAGCTGACTGGGGCACCAGCATCACCAGTACGGCGGTGAGCCCGGCGAGTACGCGTCTCATCACAAGCTCCGAATCCGGATATTGCGGAACTCCATCAGGTCGGAGTTTCCGTGGTTCTGCAGCCCGATGTAGCCCTCGACGAACTGCCGCAGATCGGTGGGTGGGTCGCCCGCCCGCGACGACTGCTTTCCCGGGGTGTTGTCGAACTCGTTGATCACCACGCCGTTGCGGATGATCGTGTAGTGCTGCCCGACGACCTTGACCTCGTACTCGTTCCACTGCCCCTTCGGGGTCGGCCGGGCCGCGTCCAGTGGGTTCGGATCGAAGTTGTAGATCGACCCGGTCTTCTGCGGCTCGCCCGACTCACCGTCGTACAGCTGGACTTCCTGACCGCAGAAGATCGCTACCCAGGCCTGCGAGGTGCGGGCCGAACCGACGGTGCCGCAACTGCCGAGCGGTCGCTGGTCGAGCGGTGTGCGTGGATCCGGGAACCGGACGAAGACGCCGCTGTTCGCGCGGACCGCGTCCGGCGCGACGTCGCGGAACTGCAGCTTCACGGAGAAGTCGCCGTACGGCTTCTTCGCGTACCAGAGCATGCCGAGCCCGCCTGTCGGTTTCAGCGACCCATCCGGCTGGATGGCGAACTCACCCGAAGGCGCCTGCGCCCAGTCGTAGAACGATTCGGCGGTGCCGTCGAAGAGCGGCTCGTACCCGGTCACGCCGGGCCGGCCGATCGTCGATGCCCGGGCCACCGCCATCAGGTTGTCCCGCTCGGCGACGGTGATGATCCCGCGCTGCCGCATTTGCTGAGTCGCCAGCTGGACGTGACTGACGAACAGGGCATGGGTTGCCCACGTGCTCTCGTCGTCGATCAGGTCGTCTACCCGACAGCCACCGCCCGCGTTGCGGTTCGGCACCGTGGTCGCGGTGTCCCCGATGGAAACCTGAGCGCCCTGGTCCGGCATCACACAGCCGGCGTCGATCGCTGTTGTTGCGACTGCGGTCGTGCCGTCGGCGTAGGTGACGGTCAACTTCGCCGTACGCAGCCCGGGGCTGGTGTAGGTGTGCCGCGGGTTGGCGTCGGTCGAGGTGGCGCCGTCGCCGAACGTCCAGGCGTACGACACCCCACCGGCCTTGGCGCCGTTGAACGCGTAGGTCAACGGCTTGTTCTGTACGGCGACCCCGGAGGCCTTCGGCAGCGGCGTCGGCGGGCCACCCTTGTAGCTGACCTTCACCAGCTTCTGGTTCGGGTGCAGGGTGAAGAATCCGCCGCCGTAGTCGAGCACGTACAGCGCGCCGTCCGGTCCGAACCGGGCATCCATCCAGCTCTGCACCTGGTTCGCACCGTTGCCCCCAGCAACGATCTGCTGGAACGTCTCGCCGAATGCCGGCGCCTGCGCCGTCGGTACGCCGGCCGGGTCGACCGTCACCGCAATCCGGCGCGTCGGGGTCGAGTTGTCGCCGATGAACCACTTGTCGTCCCAGTACTTCGGCCAGGCCACACCGCTCTTGGTGTTCACCCGGTCGTAGTGGTAGGTCGGCCCGGACATCACGGCCTGCCCGCCACCGCCGCGGAAGTACGGCTGGGTGTAGACCGCGTCCGCATCGTTGTACGTCGGGATCGAGCTGCCCGGGCGCTTCGGGAACACGGGCCCGCCGCCGCCCGGTGAGTACCAGATCATGTTGTTCTTGACCGGCGGCAGCTCGACCAGCCCGGTGTTTCGCGGCGAGGTGTTCAGGGGGTTGTCGCAGTCGTACCAACCGGTCAGCACCGACGCATCCGTGTTACTGCGGTTCCGGTACGGCTGCCCGTTGCCCATGCAGTAGGGCCAGCCGTGGTTGCCGGCCTCGGTGATGATCGTCGCCGTCTCGTACTTCGCCGGCCCGAGCTCCGGGTCCGGCGCACCAGCGTCCGGCCCGACCCAGGCGGCGGTCAGCCAGTCGGTCTCCGGGTCGATGGCGAGCCGAGAGATGTTCCGCACGCCCATCACGTAGATCTCTGGCCGGGTCTTGAGAGTGCCCGGCGCGAACAGGTTTCCGGCTGGGATCGTGTATGTGCCGTCCGACTCCGGGTGGATCCGGATGATCTTGCCGTTCAGGTCGTTGGTGTTTCCTGCGGTACGGCGAGCGTCCTGGAAGGACAGTCCGCCGAACTCCTGGGTCCAGTTGTTGCCGGAGTAGCCGCCCGAGCCGCCGGAGGAGTTGCTGTCGCCGGAACCGACGTACAGGTTGCCCTTGGAGTCGAACGCCATGCCGCCACCGGCGTGGCAGCAGCTGTGTTGCTGGACCTCCCACTGCAGCAGGTCCTTGCGGCTGGCCTGATCGATGGTCTGGTTGGTGGCGTTGTACGTCAGCCGTGAGACCGTCCGCTTGCCGGTGTGCAGGACCCGGTCGACGGTGTCGTGCGGCATCCAGTAGACGTAGAACCAGCCGTTCTCGGCGAACTTCGGGTCCAGCACGATACCGAGCAGGCCCTCTTCGTTCTTGACCAGCTCGTCGCCGGAGCCGCGATTGCCCATCACCGGCAGCGTGGTCAGCAGCTTCGCCTTCTTGGCGACCGGATCCCACTCGTGAATGGTGCCGCAGCCGAGGCCGACGTTCGGGTTCGCCCAGTCGACCACCGGGCCGCTCGGGCAGGCCGCCTTGCCGACGTAGAAGATCTTGCCGTTCGGCGCGATCGTCATTCCGTGCGGTTCACCGATCTGGTCGAGCTGACCGGCCTGGTTGGGCGGCGTCAACCGCTCGACGGTGTAGTTGGCGGCGATCGACGCCTGGCAGTCAGCCCGGACCATTCCGGTGGTCCACTTCAGCGCACCGAGCAGGTGCTTGCGGAACGCGGACTCGCCGTAGCTGCCGTCAGTGCCGCCCATGCCGGTGTAGAAGGACCGGCCGCCGCCGTAGTCGCGGCACCAGGAGATCGGATGGAACGGGCCGTTGGCGCCGGGGCCAGGGCTGTAATGCCGCTCCTCAACCTGGGCGACGGTGTGCACAGTTCCGATCGGGTTGGTCGCCCAGTTGCGCCACTTGTCGGTCCGGGTCAGGTTCAGCGGCAGACCGGCGTTCGCCGGGTGCTGCCGGTCCAGCAGGTTGACCACCGCGCGCTGCGGAGTCGGCTCCGGTGGCGGCTGCGAGTCACCGGTGTAGAAGAGCAGGTCGGCGAGCTGGATCAGCGGTTCGCCGCCGTTCGCGGTGATGTTCAGCCGATAGTGCCCGTACGACGTCGGGTTCGCGATCACGAACACCCGCCGCTGGAGCCGATCGGAGAACACCTCGTTGGTGCGAGTGTCCACGTCGGTCCAGGTACTGCCGTCGTTCGAACCCTGCAAGGTCCAGTTCTTGGGGTCCCGACCGACGAAGTCGTTCGCCGAGGTGAGCGAGTACCTGGTCACCGCAACCGGCTCGGCGAGCTTCATCGCGACCCAACCGGTCGGCGTAAAGGCCAGCCACTTCGTGTTCGGGTTCGCGTCGGTCAGCTTCTCCTTGGTCTCGTTCGGCGGGTTCTCCGCGCTGGCCGTCACCGCCGACACGGGTCGCGGCGGCGGCAGTTGCTCGCCGACCGGGCGCGCGCCGATCAGGCCGCTGAACCACTCGGAGTCCGGCTGAAACTTCGACGCGTCCGCGATGCCGAGGTAGCCGTTGCCGGCCTTGATGTAGTTCTGCAGCGCCGTTTCCTGCTCCCGGCTGAGCGCGATGCCCTTTGCCGACAAGAACACCACCGCCCGGTACGTCGCCAGCTTGGCCGGCGTGAAGACGGACGGATCCGAACTGACGTGCACCGTCATCCCGTTGGCCTGCCCGAGGCCCGCGATCGCGTCGGTCGCCCGCTCCACCGGATCCAGCTGATCGTCGGGCTCGCCGCGGAACACGAGCACGTTCACCACCGCATCGGCAGCGGCCTTCGGGATCACCGGCGCCGCCTGCGCGACGGACGGCGTACTGCCTGGCTGCACCAGTTGGGTGCCGAACGCCAGCGCTGCAATGGTCAGAAGGGCAGCGCTACGCCGCCGACGATTGAGCCTCATCGTTCCCCCTCAGCCGTGATGATTGGAGTGATCGGCCTGCGGCCCGGCCACGTGGTGGTGCTGGAAGCGGTCGATCGCCGCCTGCGCGCCGGGCGGCATACTCCCGTCGGGGTTGCGGACCAGGAACAGGCCGACCATCCCCTGGTCGGCGTGCATCTGCACGTGGCAGTGGTACATCCAGGCGCCCGGCCCGACACCTTCACCCGCAAGCACCTGGAAGCCGAACGAGCTGCCCGGGTCGAGGTTCTTGTTGTCGATCACCGGGCTCGGGTCGTTCGCTCCGGTGAGCATGCCCGTGCGGGTGTCGGCCCAGCGGTGCGCATGCAGGTGGAACGTGTGCGGCAGGTCGCCGTGCCCGATGCAGACGAACTCGACCCGCTCCCCCTGCCGCGCCTCGAACATCGGAGTGTCCGGTGCCTTCTTGTTGTTGATCAGCATCCCGCTGAACACCACCGTGAACTGCCGGTCCGGGATCAGGTCACCACGGCGGCGGACGATCAGACCGCCGTACAGGCCCTTCTGGATCCCGACGGTTCCGTGGTCGTTGCCCAGCGCGTGATCGTGGTAATGCCAGTAGCCGGCGCTGCCGGGCATGAACCGGCCGCCGCCGGCGTCGACCTGCTTGCGGGTGCGCCAGACATACGTGCGGGTCTCGCCAGGCGCGTTGAACGAGGCGTTCAGCGGGCTGCCGTCGGAGTTCACGTCATAGTCGACGCCGTGCGGATGGATCGACAACCGCTGGTCGGTGTTGTTGACCAGCTCGACCTCGAGGGTCTCCCCCTCATAGATCTCCAGCAGCGGCCCGGGAATGGTCGCCGCACCGGGCGCCAGTCCGTAGCCGAACAGCCCGCCAGGCAGCGATTCGGCGTACAGGGTGATCTGGCGGACCGCGGCGGCGCTGCCGGCATTGCTGTCGGGGGCGAGAGCCGCACCGGTCAGCAGCGCTCCGCCGGCAACTGCGGCCGGAGTGACAAGCACCGAGCGGCGGGAAAACCTTGATTTTTGGGCAGGATCGACCGTCATGGGACTCCGTTCGGGGCGGGAACGCATGTCTCCAGGTAGCTAAGCCCGCACCCTATGTAGTCAGCACAAAAATGTTAAGACCTGGTCTCATGTTTTTGTCGTTCGTTGTCAGCAACGGGTGGATGGCACTCTGGGGGCACGATGACGACAACAGCTGATTCACGGTCCCGCGGGCGCAGTCTGCGACGGGATGCACTTGGGTTGAGAGCGTCCACCGCGATCGGGATCTCCTCCTCCGCGCCGGCGTACTCGCTGGCCGTTGCGCTCGGACTACTCACCGCGTACGTCGGTACTGCCGCTCCCCTGGTCTTGGCGCTCTCGGCCGTGCCGGTCGTCCTAGTGGCGCTCTGCTTCCGTGAGCTGAACAGGACCGAGCCAGACTGCGGTACGACGTTCCCTTGGACCGAGAAGGCGTTCGGGCTAGGTGTCGGCCGCATGGTCGGCTGGACCACCGTGATGGCCTGCGTGCTCGTCATGAGCAACCTGGCGCAGGTCGCCTCGGTCTACACCTACGTACTGCTCGGCCTGGACAGCGCGGCCGGCTCCCGGCTGGCACAGGCTGGTCTGGGTGCCGTGTTCATCATTGCGATGGCAGTGCTTGCCTACCGCGGTATCCGGATCGCCGCCTGGACGCAGGCGATCCTGCTGACGGTGGAGGTTGTCGCGCTGCTCTGGTTCGCCATCAACGCCTTCCGGGAGGCCGGCACTCTCAGCCTCCCGACGAATACCGGCGAGGGCAAGTGGGCCACCGGCGTACTGGTCGCCGTGTTCCTCTACTGGGGCTGGGACTCGTCCTTCAGCGTCAACGAGGAGACTCGCAACCCACGTCGTACTCCAGCAATCGCAGCGCTCATCGCCAACGGCTTCCTGATCGTCCTGTACGCCGTGGTTGCCTGGTCGGCGCTTGTGTACGCAGGCGTCGGCGCGCTGGCCGACATCGCGGACGACGACTTCTTCTCGGTCCTGAGCAACGACCTGCTCGGTACTGCGGGCGGCAAGCTCCTGATCGGCGCAGTACTCGTCTCCGCGCTCGCCTCGACCCAGACGACCATCCTGCCGACCGCCCGGACGATGCTGTCCATGGCCCGGCGCGACGCGTTTCCGGGGCAGTTCGCGCGGATCTCCACTCGCTTCCACACCCCCAGCGTCTCCACCCTGGTCTTCGCCGCAACCAGTGTGCTCATCTACGTCACGCTGGTGCTCACCTCGGACGCAGTACTCGCCGACGCCGTTGCAGCCGTCTCAATCCTGGTATCGCTCTACTACCTCGCCACCGCGATCGCCGTACCGGTGTATTTCACCGGCCAACTCAAGGGCCGGGTGCTGCAACGGGTAGTCGTCCCGCTGCTGGCGGCTGCGTCGTTCGCCGCAGTACTGGTCCTGGCTGTCGCCGACGTGGGTACAGGGGCCCTGGTTGTGGTGGGTGTAACCATGGTGGTGGGCGCGCTGATCATGTACTCGATGAAGCCGCCTGCTGAGGGGGAAGGCAGGGTATGACGCAATCTGGACCGATCAGGCGGATGCGCAGTGCCGGAATCACGCTCGGGCTGACCGCGCTGGTCGCCGCTTCACTGACCGGGTGCAGCAACGACAACGACACCGCCGACTACGCGGCGATCTGTGTCGACCCGCAGACCCAGCAGCGGACCGACGACGACCAGTGCAAGGACGAGCGCGAGTACCACGGCTCGGGGGCCGGCTTCTTCTGGTTCTACATGGCCACCCGCGGCGGTTTCCTGGTGCCCCCGGTCGGCGGCCGCTACAACACCGGCGACGGCAGTTACACCGCCTCCAACCTGCGCAACGGATCCGGCGGTACGGCGACCATCCAGCGCGGCGGCCTGGCCACCAAAGGCGGCAACATCGGCACCATCGCGCGCGGCGGCTTCGGCAATGCCAGCAAGGGCGGCTCCGGCGGCTAGCGCCCCAGCAGCCGGCTAAGCCAGCCGCCACCCTGCCGCTCGGCCTTCGGATGCCCCGCGCACCATTGGTCGCTAGGCACCATCGCCTTCACGTCAGCGACATGACGGCCGCACCCGGCCCAGGTCGTCTTGGAACAAGCCTTGCAGTTCACAGGACGGCACACGACAGCTCTCCTCGGTGATCAACGACTCGCTCGTCTTACTGCTGGATGATCTCAGTGACGGTGTCGTGGTTGGAGCGCCGGCCCGATTGTGGCGGCCCAAAGGTCCATCGCCAGGGGCTTGGCGGGGTGGGTTCCAGAGGCCATCATGGTTCCGGTCCGTCGAACCGCTTCGACGCATCGGCCACCGCCCCAGACCGACCTTCTGGAGAAGCCATGGACCCCAAAGACTCGAACCTCCCTCTGTTGCGCCGGCGGTCGTTGCTGGCCGCAGGCGCCGCGCTGCCGGTGCTAGCCGTGACGGCACCCACCGCGGCCGCGCAGACCCGGGTCGTCGTCGAACCGTCGACCGTGCAGCAGAAGATCCAGGGCTTCGGCGGTATGAACCACCCGGGCTGGATCGGTGATCTCACCGCCGAGCAGCGGGAGACGGCCTTCGGCACGGGCGCAGGGCAACTGGGCTTCAGTGTGCTGCGCATCCCCGTCCCCGAGAACCGCGACGACTGGAGCCGCCAGGTCGCCACCGCCCGGCGCGCCACTGAGCTCGGAGCCAAGGTCTTCGCATCGCCATGGAACCCACCGGCGTCGATGACCGAGACCTTCTCCGGAGGCAAGCGGCTCCGCTACAACTCGTACGGCGCTTATGCGCAGCACCTGAACGACTTTGCCAACTTCATGCGCGACAACGGAGCGGCCCTGTACGGGATCTCGGTGCAGAACGAGCCGGACTACGCGCATGACTGGACGGCGTGGACGCCGGCCGAGATGGTCAAGTTCCTGCGCGACAACGCCGGCGCGATCAACACCAAAGTGATTGCACCCGAGTCGTTCCAGTACCGCAAGAACGCCTCCGACCCCATCCTGCAGGATCCCGCGGCGCTGGCAAACGTGGACATCCTCGGCGCTCACCTGTACGGCACCAAGTCCGCCGACCTGCCCTACCCGCTCTTCCGCGAAAAGGGCGCCGGCAAGGAACTGTGGATGACGGAGGTCTACTACCCGAACAGCACTGCCGACTCGGGCGATCTCTGGCCGCAGGCACTCGACGTGGGTGAGCACATGCACCGCGCGTTGGTGGACGGCCGCTTCCAGACGTACGTGTGGTGGTACATCCGCCGCTCGTACGGTCCCCTGCGCGAGGACGGGAAGATCAGCAAACGCGGAGCCAACATGGCCCACTTCTCGAAGTGGGTTCGGCCCGGCTACTCCCGGATCACCGCGACCGCGCAACCCGGATCGAACGTCTTCATCACCGCGTTCAAGAGCGGATCCCGGATCGTGATCGTCGCCGTCAACAAGAACTCGTCGGCGGTCGACCAGCCGTTCACCATCCGGGACACCAGCGCCACCACGGTCTCGACCTGGGTTACCACCGCGAACCGGACGCTGGCCGCCGACTCGACCATCACCATGGCGAACGGCGCCTTCGACACCCAGCTACCGGCGTACAGCATCAAGACCTTCGTCGCGGGCTGATCAGCAGGTCGTGCGTGGCCGCAGGTACTCGATCACCTGCGGCCACACGACGAACCGATCAGCGCAACGGGGGGAATGAGGATGGAGCGGTCTGGGTTGGCGCAGGGTATGACTGTTGAGATCGGTGTCATCCTGCCGACGTCCACGCCTGATCCGAGCCGGCCGATCCTGGCCGACGTGAAAGCCAGTGCCCGGTACGCCGAGGAGCTGGGACTGGACTCCGTGTGGTCGACCGACCACCTGATCGCCAGTGGTCCGATGCTCGACAGCACAGTGGTTCTGGCCACTGCCGCGGCTATCACCGAGCGGATCACCGTGGGCTTCAACGTGATGCTGCTGGCCCTGCGGCCGGTCGCCTGGGCGGCCAAGCAGGTGAACAGCCTCCAGATCGTGTCCGGAAACCGCCTCGTCCTCGGCGTCGGAACGGGCAACCCGGCCCACGGCGACGTCGGTTGGCGAGCCGCCGGAGTCGAGTACACCGATCGCGGCCGCCTGACCGACGAAGCGCTCGCCGTACTCCCAGGCCTGATCGCCGGCCGTCCGACGACGCTCGCCAACGGCACCGAGGCGACACTGGCGCCAGGCTCGGCCGTACCGCCGATCGTTGTTGCCGGCAACGGATCTCGTGCACACCAACGCGCAGCCCGGTACGCCGACGGCTGGGCCACCATCGCGCAATCACCCACAGAGGTCCGCACCAACCTCGCCACCATCAACGACCTGGCCGCCGAATTCGGTCGCCCGCCCCTGCGCGCCACAGTCGTCGCACCAACTCTGGACAACGATCTTGCCCGCGCCGCCGACCAACTCGCTGCCTACGAACAGGCCGGCGTACAGCGCGTCATCCTGCCGCCGACCGGCGACTGGCGCCGCGACTACGACCGCGCCGCCGACCTGCGCGGTCAGCTGTGACCTGAGCCGATCAGGTCAGCGCGATTCGCCGTGGGTACTCCGACGGTATGGAAGACGCGGATGTGATTGTGGTCGGCGCAGGGCTCGCCGGACTGGCTGCGACGATTCACCTACAGGCGGCCGGCCTGCGTGTGGTGCTCGTCGAGGCCGGGGACGAGGCCGGCGGACGTGTCCGAACCGACGAGGTGGACGGGTTCCTCCTCGATCGCGGTTTCCAGGTCCTGCTTCCGGCCTATCCCCAGGTACGGCGCCTGTTCGACCTGGACCGGCTCCAGCTCCAGCCGTTCACCCGCGGGGTGATAGCCCAAGGCAACGAACTATCCCTGGACGGCATCGCCGGCCCGGCTCGTTTCGCCGTACAGCGTCCGGGTGACGCCCTCGCGGTCGCTGCCCTGTCTCTCCGCGCTCTCCTGGTTCCTGGCCGACAGCTGCGCACTGCGCCGCCCAGATCGACCGAACGGGAATTGCAGCGCTGGCGCATCTCCGAGCAGACCGTCGATGAGGTCTTCCGCCCGTTCCTCAGCGGAGTCTTCCTCGACTCGGAGCTAGCCACGAGTTCGCGGATGTTCCATCTGATCTGGCGATGCTTCCTGCGCGGAGGCGCCGCCGTACCGGCCAATGGAATGCGCGCACTGCCGCAAGCATTGGCAGCTCTGATCGCCGATGACGCACTCCGCCTCAACACTCACGTCGAGTCGGTCTCGCAGGGACACGTGGACACCTCGGGCGGGCCGCTCACCGCGCGAGCGGTCGTGGTCGCCACCGACGGATCCACCGCCGCCGACCTACTCCCCCAGCTCACCGAGCCCGCCTGGAACTCCGTCACCACCTGGTACTTCGCAGCTCCGGAATCGCCGCTGCGTCGCCCGATCCTGCTGCTCGACGGAGACTTGAACACCGTGGTGATGAGCGAGGTCGCGCCGACTTACGCGCCACCCGGCCGAGCCCTGATCAGCGCCTCGATCCCCACTGCGCAGGAGAACGACGTGCGTCCGCGCCTGCAACGTCTCTACGGTACGTCGACCAGCGACTGGGACCTGATCGCCGAGTACCGGATCCCCCACGCACTCCCGCGGATGGCCAGCGAACACCCCTTCACCAGCCCGGCCAAGACAGCCCCCGGCCTGTATGTAGCCGGCGATCACCGCGACACCAGTTCCATCCAAGGCGCCCTGGCCTCCGGCCACCGCGTCGCCGCGTCGGTCGTAAAAGATCTCCGCTAGCGCATCTGCACGTAGCCGACAAACGGAAGGGACGTCATGGGGCAGTTGGCGCTGGTCACCGGAGTGACCGGGTATATCGGTGGAAGGCTGGTGCCGGAGCTGTTGCGGGCCGGCTTCGACGTCCGGGCGATGGCCCGCAATCCGCGGCGGCTACGCGACCGCCCCTGGTACGGCGACGTCGAGGTCGCCGAGGCCGATGCGGGCGACCCAGACCAGGTGCGTGCCGCGATGGCGGGTGTCGATGTCGCCTATTACCTCATCCACTCGCTGGGAACCGGCCGCCGTTTCGAGGCTCGCGATCGGCACAACGCGTTGACGTTCGCGAGCGCGGCCCGCGAGGCCGGCGTACAGCGCATCGTGTACCTCGGTGGTCTTTACCCCGAAGGTGAAGAGCTCTCGCCGCATCTGGACTCGCGACGCGAGGTAGGCGAGATCCTGCTGGCGTCCGGCGTACCGGTCACTGTGCTGCGCGCCGCCGTCATCCTCGGATCGGGGTCGGCGTCTTTCGAGATGCTCCGGCACCTCACCGACCGGCTGCCGTTCATGATCACACCGCGCTGGCTCGGCACCCGGATCCAACCGATCGCCGTCCGCGACGTCCTGCACTACCTGGTCGGTAGCGCGACGATGCCAACCGATGTGAGCAGGGGCTTCGATATCGGCGGTCCAGACGTCCTCACCTACCGCGAGATGATGCAGCGCTACGCGAAAGTTGCCGGGCTCAACCAACGGCGCATCGTCACGCTTCCACTGCTCACGGTTTCACTGTCGAGCCACTGGGTCGGGCTGGTCACCCCGGTGCCCAGCAGCATCGCACGGCCACTGGTCGACAGCCTGATCCACGAAGTCATCTGCAAGGAACACGACATCGCGCAGTACGTCGCCGACCCCGGCCCGGGGCTGATCGGCTTCGACCGCGCGGTCGGCCTGGCTCTGCAGAAGGTCCAAGAGCTCGATGTCAGCACCACCTGGGCGTCTGCCGCCACACCCGGCGCCCCGAGCGACCCCTTCCCGAGTGACCCCGACTGGTCCGGCGGCTCCCTGTACGTCGACGAGCGCGAAAGCGTCGTACCGGCCAGTCGCGAGCAGCTGTGGACCGTGATCGAAGGCATCGGCGGCGGCAACGGCTGGTACTCCTGGCGGCTGGGCTGGTGGGCACGCGGTCTGCTCGATCGCCTGTTTGGCGGCCCAGGCCTGCGCCGCGGCCGACGCAATCCGAAGGATCTCTCGGTCGGTGACCCCCTCGACTGGTGGCGCGTCGAAGAGGTCGAAGACCTCAAGCTGCTCCGCCTCCGCGCCGAAATGCGGCTCCCCGGCCTGGCCTGGCTGGAGCTCGTCATCGACGACAACGCTGCGGGACAGACAATCTTCCGGCAACGCGCCCTCTTCCACCCCCACGGCTTGCCAGGTCACCTGTACTGGTGGGCCATCAAGCCGTTCCACGGCATCGTCTTCGGCGGCATGCAACGCAACATCGCCGAATCAGCGGCCAACCCTCTTGGTGCCGAACGGCAGGCCCGCAGCTGATCAGCTAGACGGATCTGGACGGCCGAACAAACCGCCGAGGCCGCAGTCGACCAGGCCTGCCGGATGCTGCGCCTGCCCACGATCAGGGGCCAGTTCTCCGACATGGCCACCGCCGCGGCCTGCTCCCCCGAACGGATCAGTTGAGAAGATGGCCGCATGACCGGCCGGCTGGAACTTTCAGACATAGCGGCACCCGACCGGATCGAGTACCGCCTCAGCGGCACGCTCGACGGCCCGGCCGTGCTGGTCCTGCACGGCGGACACATGTCAGCACAGGTCGATCTGGGTGAAGCGACCTTTCACAAACTGGGCTACACCGTGATCACGCCATCGCGTCCCGGCTACGGCCGCACCCCGCTGACAGCCGGACCCACCCCCGCGCAGTTCGCCGACACGCTTGCAGCGTTCCTGACCGCGCAGGACCCTGAACCGATCGTCGTAGTCGGGATCTCAGCCGGTGGGCGAACCGCTTTGGCCCTCGCAGAACAACACCCACACCTGGTCTCGCATCTCGTCCTCGTCAGTGCAGTCGGCTACGAGCCATGGCCACACCGATCTACCCGGATCGCGGCCCTGGTCGCCTTCAACCCCTGGATCCAGCGCCTCACCTGGACCGCGATGCATCAACTCGCCCAACGACGACCACAGCTCGTGCTGCGCCTCCTGATGCGAGACCTCAGCAAGCTCGACGGTCGGCGAGTCGTCGACGACATGCCCCCGGCCCAGCAGCAGGCGATGATCGAACTCGTCCAGATGCTCCAGTCCGGCAGAGGCTTCCTCAACGACCTCCGGCCGGCAACCGGCAATCCCGCGAAAGTCCGGGCCCCCACCCTGATCGTTCACAGCCGTCACGACGCCACCGTCCCACTCCACCACCCGACGACCCTGGCCAACCAGATCCCCCACGCCCAGACGCTGATCAGCGAAGCGGACAGCCACCTCGTCTGGTTCAGCCCCCACTACTCCACGATCGACGACGCCATCACCGCCTTCCTCACCAACTGAAGCCCAGAACCACAAAGATCGGCTATGGGACAAGATCGAGGATGCTCTCGCTGAGTGGCGCCGTGCCGGGCAACCGAAGTCTCACCCCACCGAGCCCCAGGCAGGCACGACGACAAATCGCACGGCCGCGCAGCCCGGTTGCTGAACCAGGACGTCCGGCCCGGCGTCTGTGCTGCCGAGCTGGAGAACGCTGATAGGGCTCGTCAACGGGCACCCCGTACCGAGCTTTGGCCCGAGGGCCTCGCGGCCTACAGCGGTCAGGGTGATCTTTGTCGGCTCAGGTGCGGCCAGTATTGCCGGTTCGGCAGCGCTCGCTACCACCTTGTCCGGCGGGTTGGCCGCCCAGGCGAAGGTACCAACGCCAAGTGCTGCCAGCGCACCGCCGACGATGATCTTGACCCGCGCTGCACGCCACAGCCGAGCGAGTTCGCGGTAGGCGGAGACGCCTACGATGGTCTTGACGATGCCGTTGAGTGCCACCGCTCGAGCGTTGGCAGTGACGAACTTGTTCCGATCGATTTCGTTCGAGAGATCGGCCAGGTGATCGACATACGCCCGTTCTCGATCCTCGATGGCCCCGATGTATTCGTCCTTCAGCGCCTGAACGTTGCTGCGACCCTCAAGGAGCGTCTGGTCCTTGACGGCGTCTTTGGCGCCTTTCGGCGTGTGCGTCGCGAGTTGTTCCAGACTCAAGGCCGGCGCGGCTGCCGTGGCGACGGTCGCGAAGAGTATGACGCCGCTGCCAATGGCCGCGATCGCTGCACCGACGACGGCCATCCAGAAGCGGTCGCTCCGCAGCTCCAGTGCTCCGATGTCGCTCAGTTGCGTAGTACCGACCAGGACGCCTCCAAGGGCGGCCAGACTGATCGTCAGCCACTTGGCCGTCTCCCGGATCCGTTCTGATGCAGCGTCCAGTGTCGAGGGTGCGTCAGCCATGACGAGTCCTACTCGTCAAGCTGAAACACGTAGACGGTGGCATCGTCGTTCTCAGCAGTCGACAGGCCGTCCAGCACACTGTCCAACTGCGAGAGCGACGGATGATCATGCGAATGAGTCCGGGCGATGACCTTCGTGACCTTCTCGGCAGACCATGACCCATCGATCTTCTTCAGCAGCTTCCCGCTGTCAGGATCCATCACCTGAACACCGAGAACTGGCGGAAGGGCCGCGTAATCCGCCGGCTCCAACGGGGCGTACACCGCTGGATCTAGCCCGGTGTGGACCGCTGGATCACCGGATGATTTCAGTCCGACGGCCGGTGGCATGCCTGTGTGCACGTGTACTACGACGTTGTTCACCTGGAAAACGAACGGATCTATACCGCCCGTGAAGATGTGCAGATCCTTGCTCATTCAAGCCCCCCTTGGCTCCGCCGCGCATCAACGCCAACTGGATTACGCGCCGTCGGCACGTGATCCGTGAATAATCCCAACCCCTACGGGGAGAGTGACACTCAGTAGTGATGCCGTCCAGGGCCGGGTCCGCAGCAGGGCCGATTGTTACGTTCAGCGATAATGGCTCCCAGAACTGCTGCATCAGCTTCTCGTGGCTGATGGCTGGTGCGGACCTGCATCACCGTCGAAGTCGTTCCGGAGCCGTCCGGGCAGGGAGCGCTGAGCGTGACTCGGGAGTGGGCGGCCCAGTTAGTGGGTGATGGCGGTCAGCCGGGATCCCTCAGCCAACGACCAAGCCGCCTGGACCACTCGCTGCCATCGGCTACCCGCCCCAGGCACTAACCCAAATCACCGAAGTCAGGTCAAACCAGCAACGGGTCCAGGACGGCCGACGCCGGCCAGTCCGGAGGGACGAACTGGCCGGCGTCGAGTCGTTTGCCGCCTGCAGGCAGCGCAACTGTCAGGAGTAGCTGACCCCGAAGCTGTTGGTGGTGAAGTTGAGGCCACCGCTGGATGAGGTGATCTCGAAGCCGAACTGGACATCGGTGACGTTCACGTCACCCATCCAGTTCTGCCCGCGGAGCCAGTTCAGGACGGCCTTGATGTCGACCGAACCCGAGTTGGTGTTGCTGGTGCGGAGGAACGAGAAGACGGCATTGGAGCCGTTCGACCCGCGGTAGACGTCCCAGCTGTGACCGCCGACCGAGACGGTCGTCTGCCGGGTACCGATCGCACCGACCGCACCCTGCTTGTTCATCCAGAGCATGATCTCGTAGTTGGTGCCGTCGGCCCAGATGTCATAACAGGTGCAGTAGGCCCCGCTGCCCGGCCTGGACACGTTGAAGTTGCTGGTCAGGCTGCCGAGCGAGCTGATCCGCTTGCCGACGTTGCGGTCGGAGTGCGGGTAGGACTTCACGCCACCGGTGTTCGGGTGGTTGGCCCACACTCCGAAGTTGCTGTAGGAGTTCGCCCAGATGGACTGGGCGCCGGCGCCACTGCCCCAGACGTTGTTGCGGACGGTGTAGCCACCGTTCGACCACGTGCCCCACTTGTCGCTCGACTCCCAGGTGGCCGCGTGGGCCGGCAGGGCCGTGGCGAACAGAGCGGCCAGCAGCGTCACCAGCGCAGCTAGCGCCCTCGACGAAGTCGAAAATGATCTTAGCCAGTTCTTCATGATGTGTGTTCCCTTCTCGGAGGGGCGTCAGCGGCGGGGTATCGAAGCGCTTCGATATACGCTCCGAAAAAAGGCGGGAGGGGCCCGCCACCGACTCCAGGGATCAAGAATGTCGAATTCGATTCGAATTCGACAGGCACCGCTTGTGTCATTCCTTGCGGAACGCCATCACTATGCAATGCGAAACAAGCGCGGTCAATGTCTGGCGGGCCGAGATCTTGACGCCGGTCCGAGGATTCACCAGAGTGGTATTGTCGAAGCGCTTCGACTGTCAACTCCGACTCTGAGGTGGGCCCCATGGCGACGATCGGCGACGTTGCTCGGCATGCGGGCGTCGCGGCCAGCACCGTGTCCTATGTTCTCAGTGGCAAGCGTTCCATCTCACCCGAGACACGCCAACGGGTGCAGGCGAGTGTCGACGCGCTCGGCTACCGGCCGAATGCCAGTGCCCGGGCCCTGGCCTCGCACCGGTCCAATGTGCTGGCCTTGGTCATCCCGCTTCGCGCGGGGATGCACGTGCCGGTCATGATGCAGTTCGCGACCGCCGTGGTGACGTCAGCCCGCCGGTACGACCACGACGTACTGCTACTGACCGCCGACGAAGGCGCCACCGGCCTGGAGCGCGTCCAGCAGAGCGCCCTGGTCGACGCTGTCGTAGTGATGGACATCGAGCTGCACGACGAGCGGGTGCCACTGCTGCGCGCCCTGGACCTGCCGTCGATCCTGATCGGATTCCCCTTGGACGCCGAGGGATTGACCTGTATCGACCTGGATTTCGTCCGGGCCGCCGAGCTCTGTGTCGACCATCTCGCCGGCCTCGGCCACCAACGCATCGGCCTGCTGGGCACGCCGTCGGCCGTGTACGAACGGCAGACCGGATTCGCGCACCGGACCAGGGAAGGATTCCGGGCAGCCGTGGCGCGGCACGGCATCCACGGCCTGGAGACTCCGTGCGAGCCCGCGCATGAGGCTGTCATGGCGACGGTCGAGCAACTGCTGCGTGAGGAGCCGGAGCTGACCGGCCTGGTGGTGCAGAACGAGCCGATCATCGGCCCGCTGCTCGACGTCCTGCGCAGTCTCGGCCGCCGTGTCCCCGAGGACATGTCCGTGCTGGCGATCTGCGCCGATGACGTTGCGGAGGGCCAGCGCCCCCGACTGTCATCGGTGGCAATCCCCGCCGAGGAGATCGGGCAGCAGGCCGTGGAGCTCCTGATCAGCAAGCTGGACGGGCTTGCCCCGCCCGCGGGGACACTTGTCCCCGCGGTGCTGACCGCGCGGGCCAGCAGCGGCCCCGCGCCTCAGCTGGACCGTTCCACCACTGCCTGAGCTCCAGGCTTCAACGTCAACGCGCCCGCGACGGGCTGTCCGCTGACCAGGTCGTGCCCGTCGATCTCGATGGTGGCCTCGGCAGCCCCGTGGTTCAGCAGGAAGGTCCAGCTCGTCCCGTCCTGCTGTCGGCGGACCACCTCGACGCCATCTGGCAACTTCGGCATCAGTACCCCAGCGCGTCGGCAGACCCGCTCGACCAGCCACCGGTAGCCGGCGTCGGCGAGCTGGGTCGAGACGTACCAGGCGTCGCCGCCCCCGAAGGAGTTCCGGGTGATGGCCGGTGCCCCAGCCAGCGGGCCGGAGGCGTAGACATCAATCACCTCCGCGCCTTCGGGATTCACCTGCTCACTCCACCAGCGACCGTCTCCGGCCTCCACCAGTTCGGTTTCGGCGACCGGATGGAACTCTTCGACCCGGATGCCGAGCAGTTCGCGGAATGCTCCCGGATAGCCGCCGAGAAACACCCTGCAGTTCGGATCGACAATTCCACTGAAATAGGTCACGAGAACGTGCCCGCCCGCAGCGACATATTCCCGCAGCGCCGCCGCATGGGCCGGCTCGACCAAATAGAGCGACGGAACGACGACAAGCCGGTACGGCGTCAGGTCCGCCGAAGGATGGATCACGTCCACCCCGACCCCGGCCCGCCAGAACTGCCGGTGCGCGGAGCGAACCGCCTCCAGGTAGTCGAGTTCGTTCGACGGAAGATGGGTCCCCTGCATCGCCCACCAGGCCGCACTGTCCCAGAGCACTGCGACCTCTGCCTCGACCGTGCTCCCGCTCACCTCGCCCAGTCGGCCCAGGAGACTGCCGAGCTCGCAGGTTTCCAGGAAGCGCCGGGACTCCTGGCCGGCGTGCGGCACCATCCCGGGGTGGAACTGCTCGGACCCACCGGCCGACGCCCGCCATTGGAAGAACAGCGCACCGCGTGATCCGCGGGCGACGTGGGACAGACTCATCCGGGTCATCCGGCCCTGCTCTTTGGTGCGTAGGCGCTTGCCGTCATTAATGGCGCCGGGGGCCTGCTCCATCAGCAGCCACTCACCACGCCCCGCCCATCCCCTGGCCTGGTCTGCGGCGAAGGCAGTCTGCTCCTCCGGTTCCAGGCCGGTCCCGGACGGGTAGTTGTCGATGGCAACAAGATCCACTGCGCCGGCCCACTGGTGGTGATCGACCGGCACCCAATTGCCGAAGACGAAGTTGGTCGTCACGGGGATGTCCGGCGTCGCCGCCCGGAGAATCGTCTGCTGTTCCTTGAAGGCCGCCAGCAGCTCGTCCGACCAGAACCGTCGATAGTCGACGAACTGGGCGGGATTGACCAGGTACTGCGTTGCCCGTGGCGGCATCACCTCGGCCCAGTTCGAGTACCGCTGGCTCCAGAACGAGGTCGTCCACGCAGCGTTGAGCGCATCCAGTCCGCCGTACCGATGCAGAAGCCAGGTCCGAAAGGCGGCGGCGGCCTGATCGCAGTAGCACATCGTGCCGTACTCGTTGTGGACATGCCACATCGTCAGTGCCGGATGGTCG
This sequence comes from Kribbella antibiotica, assembly GCF_004349055.1. Taxonomy (GTDB): domain Bacteria; phylum Actinomycetota; class Actinomycetes; order Propionibacteriales; family Kribbellaceae; genus Kribbella; species Kribbella antibiotica. Next base: position 59,523 of record NZ_SMKX01000020.1, on the reverse strand, counting down.
GCGTACCGATCGGCCAGCACCCCACAGATCCGCGCGGCCGCCTCGCGGTACGCCGGCGAACAGACGCAGTACGTGTCCCGGCTGCCATGAGTCAGCCGTGTTCCCGCCGCTGTGACGGTGAGTGCCTCCGGATGCTGCAGGCTGAACCACGGCGGTGGCGACGCAGTGGGCGTCGCCAGGTCCACGCCGACGCCGTGGTCCGCGAGCTGGTCGAGCACCGTGTCCAGCCAGCCGAACTCGTACTGGCCGGGCCGGGGCTCGAGGTTCGACCAGGAGAAGACGCCGACCGTAGCCAGGTTCACCCCGGCCCACTGCATCAGCTCGGCGTCCTCCTTCCAGGTCTCCGGCGACCACTGCTCAGGGTTGTAGTCGCCTCCGAAATACAACGGTCTGCTCAACACAGCTCCCCGTAAGGAATCCCAAGTCCGTTGGTGGACACGAATACCCGGCCGTAGACGCGCGGATCACCCGTGATCGCGTCGTTGGTCGAGGCGTACTGGTGTTTGTCGTCGTTGACCCGGATCCAGGACACACCGATGTCGTCGGACCGATAGATGCCCCAGTGGCCGGCCACCTTCGCCGACGTGTACGCCGCCATCTGCGGACGACCGGGCCGTGCCTTGCCGAACCCGATCGTCTTCGCGTCGTCGACGGCACTCAACCGGGCGAAGGTCAGTCCACCATCGGTCGAGCGGTACAGACCACCGCTACCACCCGCGAGCCAGCAATGACCGGCCTGGTCCAGCACGGTCTCCAGCTTGGCCTGCGACAGCACCAGACCCGTTGCCGTCGGCACGAAACTCCGCCCACCGTCAACACTCCGGTACGCCGTCCCTGTCGCGGCCGCTACTGCGATGAACAACGTCGGGTCGACGCGGTCGCCGACCACGGCTACGTCGTTCGGCAGACCCTCGACCGGCGACCAGGTAGCCCCGCGGTCCCGCGAGAAGTGCGGCGCGATGTTGCCCGAGACCCAGATCAAGGTTCGCGCATCGGTGCTGACGGCAACCTTTCCGGTCTGGGTCAGCCCGGCCGGCTCGCCAGGGAACGGCGCCCACGTCTTGCCGGCGTCGACCGAGATCGCGCCGCGCTTCCCCGCCGAGTCATTGGCCAGCCGGACGACGAAGCCCGGCGTCCGGGCGGCGTAGTCAAGGCTCGGCGACGTACCGCTGACCGGGTTGGCAGCCTGACCATCGGCCGGTACGACGTCCAGCCGGTCGTGGCGGTAGACGCCGATGTCGCCGAGCGCGCTGATCAACGGCGGGCCCCACGGCGGACTGATGAGGTCCAGCACCGCGGTCTCTTCAAGCCCTTGCGCCCGCACCGACCAGTGCGTACTCCGGCCACGCTCGGCGTTTCGCACGTCGTCGGTCCCGAAGACCGTCGCGCCGGTCACGTACATGACCTTGTCGGAGTCGAACGGATCGATCGAGATGTCGCCGATCATCCAGCCGATTTTCGCCTTGTCCCCATGGAAGGTCAGGTACGGCGACCCGGACACGTCCAGCTCGATGCGCTCGGCAATCGAGTGCCACGTCGTGCCGCCGTCGATCGAGCGGAAGATGTCGTCGACCGGCCCCCAGCGGCTCATCGTCGACACCATCACCACACCCGGGCGGCGCGGATCGATCGCGAGACCGGCGTAGCCGAATCCCGCTTCGCCGCCGGTGTTCGGCCGCAACGGCGTGATGTCGGTCCACACCCCGGTCTTGGTATCGAGTTTGTGGACGCCTCCGTTGTACATCTCGTACGGCCCGGGGCGGTCGCCGTAGGTGACGTAGAGGAAGCCGTCGGGACCGAGCTCGCCGTGATGCGGCATCAGGCCGGTCGGCTGAGCGGCGACCGGATGCCAGGTAAGACCGGCGTCATCGCTGCGGTACAACGGCGATGAGGGATCGGTCGCGCCGACGTAGATCGTCGGCGTCGGGCGACCACGGCGAGCACCGCGCGGATCGAAGAACACGAAACCGAGCCCGATCCCCGCCGTACCGGTGGTCGGGAAGCTGTCCACGCGTGCCCAGGTGACACCGCGATCGGTGCTGCGCCACAACCCCTGGTTGCGGGTCCCGAAGTAGAGCACCCGGCCGTCCTTCGGGTCGACGGCAAGCCGTTCGCCCATCGAGCGGCCCGGTTCGTTGCCGCCCAGTTTGAAGGGCAGATCCGTACGTTCGAACGTCCGGCCCTGATCGCTCGAACGCAGGATCGCCCCGTTGATCGGGGACCAGTCGTTCGTATAGGTCCCGACCGCGAGATAGAGCCGCCGCGGATCTGCGGGGTCGAGAGCCAGGCTCTCGACGCCGGTCAGGTTCCACTCCTCGAGCCCGACCCAGTTCAGCAACTGGACCCAGCGCTGCGTGCGCTGGTCCAGCCGCGCCGCACCGCCGATATCGGTCCGGAGGTAGACCAGGCCGCGCTGGGCGGGGTGGTGGATGATGCCGGTGACGAAGCCGCCACCGACGATCTCGACGTTGCGCCAGCGGTAACGCTCCCGATGACCCGCCGCCGCGGCAGCGGCGGGCTGGGTGGAGGTGACGGCGACGGTGGCGGCTCCGGCGCTCAGCGCCAAGAAGTTCCTTCGCTTCAGATCCATGGTTCTGATTACCCCTTGACCGCGCCGATGATGACGCCCTTGGTGAAGTGCCGCTGGATGAACGGATAGGCCAGCAGGACCGGTAGGACGGCGATCACGACGATCGCCATCTTGATCGCCAGCGTCGGTGCCGGGGCGAGGTTCATCCCCGGCGACGTCACGATTCCGCCGGCGCCTGCCGGCAACTGCTGGGCCTGCACGATGTAGGTCCGCAGCACGAGCTGCAGTGGCCACTTGTTGTTGTCGTTGAGGTAGAGCAAGGCGTTGAAGAACGCGTTCCAGTAGCTGACCGCGTAGAACAGCCCGACCACCGCCACCACTGCCTTGGACAGCGGCATCACGATCCGGGTCAGGATCCCGAACTCACTGGCGCCGTCCACCCGGGCACTGTCGATCAGCTCCCCCGGGATGCCCATGAAGAACGACCGCATCACGATCAGGTTGAACGCCGAGATAGCTGTCGGAAGGATCAGCGAGGCGTAGCTGTCGATCAGCCCGAACGAGCTCACCAGCAGGTAGCTGGGGATGATGCCCGGACCGAACAGGAACGTCAGCAGCACCACGAACAACAGCGGGCGATGCAGCAGCGACCCTGGGCGCGACAGCCCGTACGCCGCCAGCACAGTGATGACCAGGCTGAACAGCGTCCCGATCACCGTGACACCCATGCTGACCATCAGAGCTTTGGTGACCACTCCCCCGGACAGCAACTGGACGTACGCCGACAGTGTCAGCTCGCGCGGGACGACCACCAGACCGCCGGCCCGGGTGACCGCTTCGGTGCTCGACAGGCTGGTGACCACCACGACGTACAGCGGGAAGGTCACGGCCAGCACGACCAGCCCGAGAATCACGCCCTTGCTGAGCCGGCCGGGAACCGACGGCGGCTCCTCCCAGGCCGGGCGCTGGTTCTCCGCCGTGGCGGCCCGGCGCCGGGCCAGCCGGCTGGGGATCGTCAGATTCGGAGAGGTCATGACTTCGAATACACCCCCTGCTCGCCCATCATGTGGGCGAATCGATTCGCGACCAGGATCAGGACGAGCCCGACGACGCCCTTGAACAGACCGGCGGCGGCGCCGTATCCGAAGTCGCCGACCAGCAGGCCCTGGTAGTACACGTAGGTGTCGAGCACCTCGGACACCTCGGAGCCGACGGCGGCCCGCTGCAGGATGAACTGCTCGAAACCGACCGACAGCGCGTCGCCCAGCCGGAGGATCAGCAACAGCACGATCACCGGGCGGAGGCCGGGCAGCGTGATGTGCCACATCCGCCGCCACCGGTTGGCGCCGTCGGCGGCCGCTGCTTCGTACAGCGCCGGGTTGATGGTGCTGAGCGCCGCGAGGAACACGATCATTCCCCACCCCGCGTCCTTCCAGACCGCTTGCGAAGTGACCAGCAGCAGGAAGGTGTCCGGGTTCGTCATCAGGTCGAACGCGCCGTGCCCGTGCGTGCGCAGGCTTTGGGCGAGCAGGCCCGAGCCGCCCAGCATCTGCTGGAACAGCGAGACGACCAGCACCCAGGAGAAGAAGTGCGGCAGGTACGCAACGCCCTGGATCATCGTCCGCACCCGCACCGACAGCACGCTGTTCAGCAACAGAGCCAGGAAGATCGGGATCGGGAAGAAGAACACCAGCTGGAACCCGGTGATCGTCAACGTGTTCAGCAGCGCCGACCAGAACTCCGGCTCGGCGAACAACCGGGCGAAGTTGCCGAACCCGATCCACTCGCTGCCGCGGATCCCGGCGTACGGCGAGTAGTCCTGGAAGGCGATCACGTTGCCCAGGGTCGGGAAGTAGTGGAACACCCCGAGCAGCACGATCACCGGCGACACCATCAGCAGCAGCGGCCAGTCCTTGCGGAACCGCTGCCGCCAGTTGGCGCCGCCTCTGCTGCTGCGGCGGAGGCGGCGGGACTCAGCGACCGTTGTCACTGAGCACCTTCGCGAAGAACTCGCGGCCGGCGTCGCCGCCCTTGGTCTGCCACTCCTTCACCGCGACCTTCAGGTCGCTCATCGGCCGGCGGCCCCGGTAGATGTCCTGGATCTTGTCGTCGAACGGCTGGGCCAGCGCGGCGAACTTCGCCGGCTGCTCGACCCGGATCCCCTCGAAGAGGTTCTTCTCGCGGACCTTCGCGATCGCGTTCTGCATGGCGCTCATCGACTCGACATAGCCGGGGTACTCGCTCGTCGTGATCGCCAGCGGGCGGCCACCGAGGAAGATGTAGGTGGGCGCGATCTCCTTCTGGCCCAGCGGGGTCAGCTTCGGCGCACCGGACGGCTGGCGGGTGTAGTGCTTGCCCTCGACACCGTAGTTGTACAGCTGGTTCTCCTCGGTACCGAACGGCGCCGCGGTGTAGTTGAGCACGCCCAGCAGCTCCGCGATCCGGTCGGCGGGCAGGCCCTTCTTGACGAAGGTGAAGATGCCGGCCGGGTCACCGGACCACACGATCGGCGTACCACCGTCGTGGGCGAACGGCAGCACCGCATCCATCTTGAACGACGGGTTGACGGCCTGCTGGCGCTGCAGGGTCTCGCCCCAGGTACCGGTGCCGTCCTGGCGGATGACGACCTGGCCGCCTTCGAACAGCGGCTTCTGGTCGGCACTCGCGTTCGCGACCACCTCGGGGTGCACCCAGCCGTTCTGGAACGTCTTGCGGACGAAGGCCACGGCCTCCTCGAACTCCGGGGTCTCGATCTTGTTGATCAGCTTGCCGCTGGAATCCTTGCGCCAGCCACCGGGCACGCCGTACGCGCGCTGGACCTCGTCGGCGATCGAACCGAACGCCCACTGCTTGCGCTTGGCATCGGTCATCTGCTTGCCGAGGGCCTCGAGATCGGCGATCGTCTTCGGCGGCTGGGCGCCGGCCTTGTCCATCAGATCCTTGCGGTAGTACAGCAGCCACGGGATCCCGTCGGACGGGAACGGAACCGCCTTGAGCTGGTTGTTCCACACCGCGTACGCCCACGCCGCGGTCGGCAGGTTCGCAAGCATCGGGTACGGCGACACCTTGTCACCGGCAAGGTGCGGCGTCAGGTCCTCGAACAGCTTGTCCACGGCCTGGCCGAACCGGGTCAGCCCGCCGATGTTCCAGCCCGGGATGCAGAGCAGCTCCGGAATGTTGCCGGCCGCAAGCAGCGGGCCGAGCTTGTCGCCGTAGTCGATCCCGTTGACGATGTTGAACCGGACCCCGGCGCCGATCCGCTCGTTGTTGGCGGCGTAGTAGGAGTTGCTGCCCAGACCGGGCGGGGCCGGGGCCCACAGCGGGGTCATCGCCGTGACCTCTTTGCCGCTCTTCACCGGCGGCTCCGCGACGGCGCGGGTCAGCTGGGTCGGGTACTTGGTGAACCCCGGGGCCGCACCGTTCTCGCCGATCAGGTCGGGCTTGACGCCGTCGTAGGCGGTGTACTTCGGCAGCAGGCCGGTCAGCTTGTCGGTGGCCTGGGCGTTGCCGGCCGTGGTCGAACCGCCACCACCGCCGTCCGAACAGGCCGTCAGCGACGCAGCCCCGGCGACGGCCGCCGTACCGGCTCCGACGAGGGCGAGAAAACTCCGGCGGTTCGGTCCGCTACTTCCAGTTCCGGTCACAGTAGGTCCTTCCACTGGGAACGACGGACGTTCCGAGCTAGAGTTAGTTTGGCTTGACGCCAAACAAAGTAGTTGATGCGCCGGGCCGCGACAAGATGCCAGACTGAAGACCTCCCGAACTGAAGCCACGCTGATCCCATCGACTCCGAACGGACACACGTTGAGCACACTCACCGCCGACTACAGCGATGTCCGCGCGACCAATCTGTCCGCTGTGCTGGGATTCCTGCGCGCCAATGCCCCGTGCTCGCGGGCCGCTATCGCCGGCGGCACCGGCCTGAACAAGGCGACCATCACCAATATCGTCGGTGACCTGATCGAGCGGCGGCTGATCCGCGAGACCGAGCAGACGCAGCACCGCGTCGGCCGGCCGGCCACCATGCTCGAGCTCGACGGGTCGGCGTACGCGGCGATCGGGATGGAGATCAGCGCCCGCGGTCTGACCGCGATCGCGTACGACGCCGCCGGTGGGCAGATCCTGCGCTGGCATCGCGCCGGCCCCGGTCGCAGCGCCGGTCCCGACAAGAGCCTGACCGCGGCAAGTGCGCTGGCCCGCCGGGCGATAGCCGCTGTCGAAGCCACCGGCCGGCAGATCCTCGGGCTGACGGTCGGGGTTCCCGGGCTGGTCGACCGCGACGGCACCGTCGTACTGGCGGCCGGTCTTGGCTGGCGCGACTTCGCCCTGAAGCCGCGCCTGCTGGACGCACTGAGCAACCCCACGTTCCCAGTAACCGTCGACAACGACGCCAACCTCAGCGCACTGGCCGAGTATCGCTACGGCCCGTTCGCGAGCACGAGCAACCTGATCCAGATCTCCGGGGACACCGGTCTCGGCGCCGGAGTCATCGCCGACGGCCGCTCACTGCAAGGCAACCTCGGGTACGTCGGTGAGGTCGGCCACCTGCGGGTCGCGCCGGGAGGCCCACTCTGTGGCTGCGGTCGCCGTGGCTGCCTGGAGGCCGTGGCCGGTATCCCCGCGCTGGTTCGCCGGTTGCACGACGACTCCGAGGTCGACGACCTTCAGCTTGCCGTCGAACAGATCGTGACCCGGGCCGGCGCCGGTGACGGCGAGACCCTGAAGGCCCTCCTCGAGGCCGGCAGCTGGCTTGGCCAGGGCGTGGCGATGCTGACCAACGTGTTGAACCCCGCGCTGATCGTGCTCGGCGGTTACTACGCGACGCTCGGCGAATGGATGCTGCCCGCGGTCCAGAAGGAGCTGAACGAGCACGCGCTGGCGCCTCGCGCCGGCGGTTGCATCGTTGCCCTGTCGACCCTCGGCCACGACATCACCGCCATCGGCGCTGTGGCCCGCTCGCTGGACCAGCTCGACGCCGGGCGCATCCCCGGCTGATCCCCCTGGCGGCATCCGCCGAAAACTTTCGCCTCGACAGCGGCCCGGATCTTGACCGGGCCGCTGTGGAGTGCGACCCTTCCAGAACTGTCGAAGCGCTTCGACGACCTTCGCAACGTAAGTTCCGATTGCCGTCGGCAGCCACCGAACGCCCGGAGACGACAACCGATGACCCTGCCAGACGACGTGTTCCGTGATCCGCAGCGCCCTGTAGCCGACCGGGTCGCCGACCTGATGGACCGGCTCGAGCCGGCCGAGAAGCTCGGGCTCCTGCATCAGCATCAGGCCCCAGTCCCCCGGCTCGGGATCGGCCCCTTCCGGACCGGTACCGAGGCCCTGCACGGGGTCGCGTGGCTCGGTCCCGCCACGGTCTTCCCGCAGGCCGTCGGCCTCGCGACCAGCTGGAACACCGACCTGCTGCACGCCGTCGGTATCGCCATCGGCTCCGAGGTGCGAGCCTTTCACGACAAGGACCCGGCCGCTGTCGGGCTGAACGTCTGGGCGCCGGTCGTGAACCCCCTGCGGGATCCCCGGTGGGGCCGCAATGAGGAGGGCTACAGCGAGGATCCCTGGCTGACCGGGGAGCTCGCGATCGCGTTCGGATCCGGACTGGCCGGCGACGGCTCCGGACCGTTGCAGACGGCACCGACCCTCAAGCATTTCCTTGCCTACAACAACGAGACCGATCGCTGCGCGACGTCGAGCAGCATGCCGGCCCGGGTGCTGCACGAGTACGAACTGCCGGCCTTCGAAGCGCCGTTGCGCGCCGGGGCGGCGGTGGCCGTGATGCCGTCGTACAACCTCGTCAACGGCCGGCCGGCGCACCTGACTCCGCTGATCAACGACGTACTGCGGGGTTGGTCGGATCAGGAAGTACTGGTCGTCAGCGACGCGGGAGCACCGGCGAACCTCTTCGGTCTGCAGGACTACTGCGCTGACGGAGCGATCGCTTACGCGGCTGCGCTGCGCGCGGGAGTGGACAGCTTCACCCAGGACGACAACGATGCGGGCCCGAGCACGCGATTCCTCGAGGAGGCATTGGCGCGAGGCCTGATCACTCAACAGGACATCGACCGCGCCGCTGCCCGCGCCTTGACGCTGCGCTTTCGGCTCGGCGAATTCGACCCCGCCGGCGAACCTTCCGCCCCCGACATTGTCGGGTGCCAGGCGCACCGGGAGCTGTCCCGGGACGCGGCCCGGCAGTCGTTCGTGCTGCTCAAGAACGACGACCTCCTGCCGCTGCCGGCCGACGTACGGCGAGTTGCGGTGCTCGGGCCGTTGGCCGACACCCTGCAGGAGGACTGGTATTCGGGCACGCTGCCGTACCAGGTGACTGCGGTGAAGGCGCTGACCGAGCGGCTCGGCGCCGATGCGGTCGAGTACTGCGAAGGCGCGGATCGGGTTCAGTTCGGTGCAGCCGGGATGGCTCTGGAAGCCGCTGCGGACGGCGTGGTCGGTCTGACCAGATCGAGCGCCGGATTCGATCTCTTCGACTGGGGCGGCGGTGTCTGCACCCTGCGCTCGGTCCGGACCGGCCGCTATCTGACCGTCACAGACGATGGCACGCTGCGTGCCGATCACCCAGGTCCCAACAGCTGGGTCGTCAATGAGACCTTCGAACTGGTTCGGATCGAGGACGGCAAGTGCCTGCTGCGGCACCACACGACCGGGCGGTACGTCGCCCGCCAGGATGACGGCCGGATCGACGTCACCACGGAGCAGCAGTCGGCAGCCACCGTCTTCGAGTTCACCAGAGTCGTCGATGGCGCCGTACTGGCTGCTGCCGCGGCCGCCCGCGCCGACATCGCGGTGGTTGTCGTTGGCAACCATCCGCTGGTGAACGGGCGCGAGACCGAGGACCGCATCGCCCTCGACCTACCAGCCGGGCAGGAGCGACTCGTCCGGGCCGTTCACGCCGGTAATGCCGCGACCATCCTGGTGATGGCGAGCAGCTACCCGTTCTCGATCGGTTGGGCCGATCGAGACCTGCCTGCTGTCGTCTGGTCGGCGCACGGTGGCCAGGAGTACGGCCACGCGCTCGCCGACCTCCTGTTCGGTGTCGCCGACGCTGCCGGCCGGCTGCCGCAGACCTGGTACCGGTCCGAGGCCGACCTCCCCGATCTGCTCGACTACGACATCATCACCAGCGACGCCACCTACCAGTACTTCCGTGGCAGCCCGCTCTACCCCTTCGGCCACGGCCTCAGTTACACGACCTTCGCGTACGGCGATCTGGAGATCGGCTCGCCCGCAGTTGCCAAGGACGGCGAGGTGCGCGTGACCTGCACGGTCACCAACACCGGTCTGCGGCCGGGGCACGAGGTCGTCCAGCTCTACACCCATCAGCAGAACTCACGGGTCAAGCAACCGTTGCGCCGGCTCCGCGCCGTCCAGCATCTCGAGCTCGACCCCGGTGCGTCGGCTCAGGTCGAGCTGACGGTGCCGGTCGCCGACCTTGCGATCTGGGACGTGACCACTGATCAGTACTGGATCGAGCCGGCCCGGCACAGCATCCTGATCGGGCGTTCGTGCACCGACATCCGGCTGAGCGCGCAGGTCGACGTACTGGGTGATCCGATCCCCGACCGGAACCTGGCCGCCGCTCCCCTGCCGGCGGCCGCGTTCGACGAGTACAGCGGTGCCACGCTGTCCGATGCCCAGCCCGACCACGGCGACGCCGTACGGTCGGAGCACCCAGGGGCCTGGCTCGCCTTTGCAGACAGCGATTTCGGTTCCGGTCTCGCGGAGTGCCGACTCACTGTGGCCAGCGAGCTCTCTAAGCCGTCAACGGTTGAGGTCCGGCTCGACGATCCGTTCCACGGCCCGGTGCTGGCCACGGCCGAGATCCAGCCGACCGGGCATCGTCACAGCTGGACTCAGCTCACCACCAAGCTTGAATCCGGCTCCGGCGTCCACACGCTGTACGTGGTGTTCGCCGAAGCCGGGTTGTTCCTGCGGGACTTGTCCTTCAGTTAACGACAGTGACCGTGAAGTGGTCGCAGTTGCCTTCGACAACTGCGGCCACCGGACGACCGTCGTTCAGCCTCAGCTCGACGACAGCCGCCGTACCGCCACCGGGCCGCGGCAAACGGATCCGGCGGACGTCCCCTTCAGCGGGCTGGAACCAGCGCAGCTCGACGCCATCGGCCCAGTCGTACTCCGGACGGTCGTCAACCGCGCCAACGGGCAGGATCGCCCCTTCACGCACGTAGACCGGCAAGCTGTCGAAGCCGTGCTGTTGCGTGTGCCAACGCGCGCCTCCGAGCTGCTCACCGTCCAGCAGGCTGGTCCACTGCCCCTCAGGCAGATAGAACGTCACTGTGCCGTCAGCACTCAACACCGGCGCGACGAGGATGTCCGGTCCGAGCATGTACTGCCGCTCTAGGTGGTTGACCGCAGGGTCGTCGGGGAACTCCAGTGCCATCGGCCGCATCATCGGCGTACCGGTCTGATGTGCTTGCTCCGCGACCTCGGCGAGGTACGGCATCAGTGACAGCTTGAGTTTGGTGAACCGGCGCAGGACGTCCACTGCTTCGTCGTCGAAGGCCCACGGGACCCGGTAGGAACCGGAGCCGTGCAGCCGGGAGTGCGACGACAGCAGACCGAAGGGCACCCACCGCTTGAACACTGCGGCGTCCGGCGTGCCCTCGAAGCCGCCAATGTCGTGGCTCCAGTAGCCGAAGCCGGACGACGCCAGCGACAGGCCACCGCGCAGTGATTCCGCCATCGCCTCGAACGTCGACTCGCAGTCGCCGCCCCAGTGGACCGGGAACTGCTGACCGCCTGCAGTGGCCGAGCGGGCGAACAGGACGGCGTCGCCGTCACCGCGGTTCTCCCGGAGCAGATCGAAGACCGCCTCGTTGTACAGGTGCGGATAGTAGTTGTGCATGCGCTCCGGATCGGAACCGTCGTACCAGCTGACGTCGGTCGGGATCCGCTCACCGAAGTCGGTCTTGAAACAGTCCACCCCGAGATCGATGAGTGCCTGCAGCTTGGACCGGTACCAGGCTGTCGCGGCCGGGTTGGTGAAGTCGACGATCGCCATACCGGCCTGCCACTTGTCCCACTGCCAGACCGAGCCGTCGGGACGCTCGAGCAAGTAGCCGTGCTCGCGCCCTTCCTCGAACAGCACCGACCGCTGCGCGATGTACGGGTTGATCCAGAGGCTCACGCGGAGACCGCGTTCTTTGAGCCGCTGCACCATGCCGGCCGGGTCCGGGAACGCGATCGGGTCCCAGACGAAGTCGCACCAATGGAACTGCCGCATCCAGAAACAGTCGAAGTGGAAGACGCTCAACGGTAGGTCCCGCTCGGCCATCCCGTCGACGAACGACGCCACCGTCGGCTCGTTGTAGTCGGTCGTGAACGACGTCGACAGCCACAACCCCATCGACCAAGCCGGCACCCTCGCCGGCCGGCCGCTGACCCCTGTGTAGCGGCGCAGGACGTCCTTGGGCGTCGGTCCGGCGAAGACCAGGTAGCGCAGCTCCTGACCCTCGACGCTGAACTGGTTGCGGGACACGACCTCCGAGCCGACCTCGAACGAAACATGCGCGGGGGTGTCGACCAGAACGCCGTACCCTCGGCTGCTCGAGTAGAACGGCACATTCTTGTACGCCTGCTCGCTCGACGTACCGCCATCGGCGTTCCAGATGTCGACGACCTGGCCGTTCTTGACCAAGGGACCGAATCGCTCACCGAGTCCGTAGATGCTCTCGCCGACGCCGAGCGCCAACTGCTCATGCAGGTATTGGCGGCCTTCCCCGTCCGTGATCAGCCCGACGCTCCTGGCGCCGGAACCGGTCAGCTCACCCCGGCTGTCCTCGAAGCGCAGGTCCCACGGCCCGTCGAGCGCCAGTACGGCGGTCAGGTCGCCGCTGGTGAGTCGCGCGGTCGTGTCGTCCACCTCGACCTTCACCGGGTGCAGGTCATCGGTCTGCAGCTCGAAGCTCGGCCGGGCCGGCACGCCGCCGGCGTGGTGAACGATCCGGACGCCGATCACGCCTTCCGCGGGGGCATCCAGGGTCACCGTGAACAGCGGCTGGTTGAGCGTGTCACCGCGTCCGTCGATGCGCTTCGCGGGCGCGAAAGCGGTGAGTGACCGCTCACCCGCCTCGACACTCTCGACGCCGGCGGGAGACAGCCGACTCACCCCAGGCCGCAACTGCCAGTAACCATCGGTGAACTTCATCAAGCGGCCTTTCGGTTGGATTGTCGAAGCGCTTCGACGAATGTAGGTGCGGGCTTGTTCGAGGGTCAAGAGCGGGCCGGAGGGCGCCTGACCGTGATGCTGGGTTTATCGATATACTTCCTGGGCCCGCCCACCAACCCAGAGGACTGTCTTGTGACCACCACGCGTGCGGTTGTCGACCTCGATCTGCCCGGAGCCCGGATCAGCCGCCATCTCTACGGCCACTTCGCCGAACACCTCGGGCGCTGTATCTACGGCGGGTTCTGGGTCGGCGAGGACTCCCCCATCCCGAACATCCGCGGCATCCGCACCGACGTGGTCGAGGCGCTGCGCGCATTGAAGATCCCGAACCTGCGCTGGCCGGGCGGCTGCTTCGCCGACGAGTACCACTGGCGCGACGGAGTCGGCCCGCGCGAAGAGCGCCCGACGATGGTCAACACCCACTGGGGCAATGTCGTCGAGGACAACAGCTTCGGCACCCACGAGTTCCTCGACCTCTGCGAACTGCTCGGTGCCGATCCCTACATCAGCGGCAACGTCGGCTCCGGCTCGGTCCGCGAGATGCGCGAGTGGGTCGACTACCTGACCGGCGTCGGCGAGTCGCCGATGGTGAACCTGCGGCGCGCGAACGGCCGGGAAGAGCCGTGGCGCGTCCCGTTCTGGGGCATCGGCAACGAGTCGTGGGGTTGCGGCGGCAACATGCGCGCCGAGGCGTACGCCGACCTGGCGCGGCAGTACGCGACCTACTGCCGCGACCACGGCGACAACAAGCTCTACCGGATCGCGACCGGCGCGAACTCCGACGACTACGCGTGGACCGACACGCTGATGCGCACGATCGGCGGCTGCGGCAGCGGCCCACTGCAGGGACTTTCCTTGCACTACTACACGATCGCGGGCACCTGGGAGGACAAGGGCCACGCCACCGACTTCGATCTCGACGAGTACTACTCGACGCTGACGAAGGCCGGCAAGATCGACGAGCTGCTCCGCCGGCACTCGACCTTGATGGACGTCCACGACCCCTACGGCAAGGTCGGTCTCGTCCTCGACGAGTGGGGCACCTGGTGGAACGTTGCCGAGGGCACCAATCCCGGCTTCCTCTACCAGCAGAACACCATCCGCGACGCGCTGGTCGCCAGCCTGCACTTCGACACCTTCCACCGGCACGCGGCGCGGCTGACGATGGCCAACATCGCCCAGACCGTCAACGTCCTGCAGGCGATGATCCTCACCGACCCCGACACCAACGCGCTGGTGCGCACCCCGACGTACCACGTCTTCGAGATGAACACCGGCCACCACGACGCCGACAGCCTGGCCGTGCACCTCCTCGACGCACCCAGCCGCGACGGTCTCGGCCTCATCTCCGCCTCAGCCTCCACAAAGGACGACACCGCCCTCATTTCACTGTCGAACCTGGACGCCGAAGAGCCCCAGACCGTGATCCTCAACCTCCGCGGCCGGGAGGTATCGGGGCACACCGCCCGGATCCTGTCCGCCAAGACACCGCAGGCCCACAACACCCCGGAAGCACCCCAGGCCGTAGCCCCAGAAGCCTTCACGGACCTCGAAGCACATCCGGCGGGCCTCAAGCTAGTACTGCCCCCGCACTCGTACGTAACGGTCTCCCTGTCGTTGAGCTAGTACACAGTTGCCGTACCTGCATTTCGACGATCACGACGGTCCGCTCGTGGCGGCTGCCGTCGGCCAGCAAATCTTCCACGCCCCAGCCCAGCTCGCTTTGTGGATCGCCAAGGCCACCAGCTGCCCTTGTCGCTCCACAAAGGCAAGCCCGCGCGCCGAACGGACGCACTTTGGGAACCCATCGACCGTTTTGGCGCGCGTTGCGTGGTTGGTGGGTTCTCAAAGCTGCGCGGCGGACTGCCCCGGGTTCACTTGACGGCGCCGCCGGTGATGCCGGAGATGATGCGGCGTTGGGCTACGGCGAAGAGCACTAAGAGCGGGAGGCTCATCTGGACCACGTAGGCGAAGATGAGGTTCCAGTTGTTCAGGTAGACGCCGGCGCTGGCGACCTGGAACAGGTTGAGCGGCAAGGTGTCCATGCGGCCGCCGATGACGAAGAACGCGAAGAAGACGTCGTTCCAGATGTACAGGCAGATCAGAATCGTCGCTGTGGCCAGCACGGGCCGGAGCAGCGGCAGGATGATCGTGAAGAACGTGCGGACCGGGCCTGCACCGTCGACCCGGGCGGCTTCCTCGACCTCGTGCGGAATCGTCCGGATGAACCCGGTGATGAAGAAGATCGCCGTCGACAGGTAGATGCCGACGTACACCAGCACCATGCCGGACAAGGTGCCGGCCAGCCGGAGTTGCCGTAGCAACAACACCAAGGTGATGACAGCAGGCGGAATGACGATGCCGCTGATTGCGACGGCGTACACGGCTGCGAGCCACGCACCGGTACGACGGGCCAGCACCCACGAGGCCATCGACCCGAACAGCAGCACCAGCACAGCAGCCGGTACGACGATCGACACGCTGCCGAGGAAGGCCCGGATCACCCGGCCCTCGGTGAAGGCACGTGCGTAGTTCTGAGCGAAGTGCCAGCCGTCGGTAGGGAGTGCCAGCGACGGGTCGAGTGCGTCACCCTGGGACTTGGCCGAGGTCACAACGACCAGCCACAACGGAATCCCGATCACCACCGCGACCAGCAGCAGGACTGCCACAGGCTGGATCAAGCTCCGGCCGGTCCTCACAGAACACGCTCCCGGCGTCGTAGCAGGATGATTGTCGGGAAGGCCATCAGCGAGATGACGAGCACGAGGACCAGACTCATCGTGGTGGCCTGGGCGAACAGGCCCTGGCCGAAGGTTCGGTAGATGAAGATGTTCAGGATCTCGGTGGTCTGCCCGGGACCGCCGCCGGTGGTGGCCTGGGCGATGTCGAAGCTGTTCATCGATCCGAGCAGCGCGGTGGCGACGTTGAACGTGACCGCGGGGGCGAGGTACGGCACCTTCACGTGCAGGAATGCCTGCCACCGGTTAACCCCGTCGATCCGCGCCGCCTCGAGGACGTCGGCGCTGATGGTCTTCAACCCGGCCAGGTAGATCAGCATCGCCAGCCCCATCCACTTCCAGGAGTGGATGAGGGTCAGCCACAGCAGGGTGCGGTCCGGATCGTTCAGCCAGGCATAGCCGATGTCCTGCCCGGTGACGAACGACAGCAGTGCGTTCACCGGCCCTACCGGCTTAAGCAGGGCTTGGAAAATGTAGCCGACGGCAAGGGCCGACATCAGCACCGGGACGAAGATCATCGTGCGGGCGAACCGGTTGATCCTGGTGTCACGCTCCAGCAACAGCGCCAGCCCCAGACCGAAGAGGTTCTGGAAGATCGCCACCAGCACGGCGTAGATGACGTTGACCTTCAAGTCACCGAGCAGTACGCCATTCTGCAGCACGTTGGCGAAGTTGCGGGTGCCGACGAAGTTGATGGAGCTCTTGAAACTCGACCAGTCGGTAAACGCGTAGACCAGGTTGTAGATGCTCGGCACCAAGAAGAAGACGAGCATAATCGCGAGCGCCGGCACCAGGAAGGTCAGGGGCTGTGCCGGTCGCTGGGTCTTTTCCACGGACATCAGAAGCCGGGCGCGCCGATGGCCTGGGCGAGTTGGTCGAACTGCGCTTGCGTCGCGGACGCCACCTTCTCGGGGGTCGCCTGACCGGCCAGCATGTTGGCCAGGTTGAGGTACAGGTCCGGGTTCACGATCGCCTGCACCTGCATCGATCCGACCGAGTCACCGATCGAGGCCGCATTGGCCTTCAGCGCGTCCGGTACGGCGGCCGGCGTCTCCACGCCGGTCTGGATCGAGACCGTGTTCAGTTCTTTCACGAACCCCGGGTACGCCGTACCAAGCCAATACGAAAGGAATTGCCGGGCGGCCGCTTCGCGCTGGGAGTCACCGGTCTTGAAGGCGATCAACGCGTTGGACTGGTCAGGGATGACGGTGCCGACGTTGCCCGCAGGCGAGATCGGGAAGAAGCCGATCTTCTTGTTCAGCTCGGCTGTCGTCGACTGCGCCTGCAGCTGGCAGAAGAAGGTGTTGACCTGGATCGCCATCGCGGCCTCACCGGACAGTAACGCCTTCCCCTGATCGACGAAGGTCGCGGACGTGATGTTCTTGTTGAACAGCCCTTCGTCCACCAGCGCCTTGTACTTCGTGATCGCGCCGAGGATCGCCGGATCGGTGAACTTCTCCTGCCCCTTGTTCACCTTGTCCCACAAGCCTTGTTTGGCCGCGTCGGCGAGCTGGACCTGGACCCACCACTGAGTGGCCCACTTCTCACCGCCCATCTCGTAGAACGACACGCCGCCCTGCGCCTTGATCTTGCGGGCGTCGGCGAGCATCCCGTCGAAGTTCTTCGGCGTCGCGGCGATGCCGTACTTCGCGAAGACCTCTTTGTTGTACCAAACGCCTTCCACCGCGGGGACGGTCACCAGGGCCGCATACCGGGTGTTGTCGAGGATGCCGGTGGAGTCCTTCAGTGCCGGCGTGTACTTGCCGATGAAGGGCGCTCCGTCGAGCGGCTGCAGGTTCTGCTTGGCGTTGATCGCGGTCAGCTGCGACGCCGTCGGCTGCCAGAACGCGAGATCCGGTTTGTCGCCGGAGGCAACCTTCGTCTGGACGCTCTGCTCGTACGGATCCGGCACGGTCAGGATCTTGACCTTGGCGCCGGTGGCGGCCTCGAAGTCGGCGCTGACCTTCTTGGCCACGGCGTTGCTGTTCTGCGCCGCCCAGATGGTGAGGTTCACCCCGTCGAGCTTCGACGTCTCGGCGGGCCACGAGACCGTCGTACCGGCGCCGGCGTTGGTCGTTCCGGCACCGGGATCGCTGCAGCCCGCGGCCAGTAACACAACGGCCGTCGCCACCATCAGAAGTCTTTTCATCAGTCATCCTTGTCTTGACGTGCTGGGCCGGTGCTCTCCCGTACGACGAGAGCCGGCGCCGCGACCTGTGCGGGATCCAGGCCGTCCCCCAGCAGCTCGAACGCACGGCGGCCGAGTGCTGCGAAGTCGAACCTGACCGTGGTCAGGGCAGGAGTGAGGAAGGCTGCAGCCGGTACGTCGTCGAAGCCGACGACACTGAGGTCATCAGGGATCCGGAGGCCGCGATCATGGGCGGCACGCATGATTCCGAGTGCCTGGTCGTCGTTTCCACAGAGCACCGCTGTCACGGTGGGGTCGAGCAGTAGTTCGAGGGCGGCTTCGTGCGCGCCGGCCATACTCCAGTTGCGCGGGCGGACCACCTCCGGCACCGAGGCACCCGCCGCCTCCAATGCGCGCTTCCAACCGCGCTGCCGATCACCAACGCTGGTGGTCGACGGGATCGCGATGTGGTGCACCGTGCGATGCCCAAGATCCAGCAGGTGCTGGGTTGCGTGCTCCGCAGCCAGGATGTCGTCGAACCAGGTCCACCGCGCGCTGTCCGCGGACGACGTCCGCCGGCCCAGGTATGACTCGGCCGCAGCCGAGGACCGCACGTTGGCCGGCAAAGCCTGCAGAGCCCGGGCACCTGCCCGATCGAAGGCCAGCACGATCACCGCACCCGCACGGGGGTCGCTAACCCCTTCGACCGCGGTCGCAATGTCGTCCGGTCGATCCGATTCCAGCACCCGGATCGCGACCTGTACGCCGGCTGCTCGGGCCGCCTCCTCGATACCACCGAGCGTCTCCGCATACCCGTACAAGCGGGTGTTCGACGTCAGCACGGTGACAACGCGATCGCTGCCATGGGCCAGCGCCCGCGCGGCCCGGCTCGGTCGGTAACCGAGCTCGGCGATGGCTGCATTGACCCTGTCCTTGGTCTCCTGACTGACGTTCGGACGGCCGTTGATGACGCGCGAAACGGTCTGGTAGGACACGCCGGCAGCCGCACCGACATCCCGGATCGACGCCGCGGCGGCTTCGGGTTCTTGTTGGCCTGCGCCGTTGTGACCGTTCACAATCATGGCTAGAGTGTTAGCGATAACAGGATCGAGCGCAAGCCCCTGTTACGGATCCGCTCCCGCCATCTGGAGTCCTATGTCCCACGACGAGATCGTCTGGTCCCCCGGCCCCTTCACCCTGGTGCTGTCCCTGGCGGACGGCACCCCGCGGCTCAGCCGCGTCCACCTCAACGGGCAGGACGTCGTTCGTCCCGCCACTCCCCTGCCGCTGGTTGAGCTCGGCGTCGTCGGCTCCGGCCGATCATGGTCAGCCCGCCGGTACGTCGACTCTCTCGCCGGCAACCGCCTGTCCTACCAACGGCACGCCCTGCAAGCCGATGACACTGAGCTTGTCGTCACCAGCGTTGATGAAAGCAACGGCCTCACTGTCACCACCACGCTCTCCGCGGTGCCCGGCGCCGGCGCGCTGCGGATCAGCTCCCGCCTCGTGAACACTGGCTCGCTCGACGTCGACCTGACCTGGATCACGTCCGCGATCTGGGGCGGGACCCTGGCCGATGCGCCGTTCGAATCCCTGCGCCTGTGGTGGGCCGACAACGACTGGCTCGCCGAAAACCGCTGGACCTCGGCCACCACCCGCGAGGTCCTGCCGGACCTCAACTGGGAAGCTCACAAGATCGACCCGCGCGGCACCTTCGCCCGTACGGCGCTCGGGGCCTGGTCGACGGATGGCACCCTCCCACTCGGCGTAGTCACCGACGAGTCGACCGGCCTGGCCGTCGGGTGGCAACTCGAGCACAACGGAGGCTGGCACTGGCAGGCCGGTGAACGCGCCGACGGCCTGTACGTCAGCCTGCTCGGCCCGACCGAGACTGAACACGATTGGTACTGCCGGTTGGCGCCCGGTCAGGAGTTCAGCACCGTGCCGGTGACCATCGCCTTTGCTACCAACGGATTCGAGGGAGTCGTCGCCGCGTTGACCGCCGCCCGACGCTACGGCCGTCGGCTGCACCCGGATCACACCAGGCTCCCGGTCATCTTCAACGACTACATGAACACGCTGATGGGCGATCCCACCACGGCCAAGCTGCTCCCACTGATCGACGCCGCGGCCGAGGTCGGTGCCGAGACGTTCTGCATCGATGCCGGCTGGTACGACGATGATGCGCAAGGCTGGTGGGACAGCGTCGGAGCGTGGGAGCCGGCGCCGAACCGGTTCCCCGGCGGACTTTCCGAAGTACTGGATCACATCCGCGACCGCGGCATGGTTCCCGGGCTGTGGCTGGAGCCGGAGATGGTCGGAGTCCGGAGCCCGATCGCCGAGAGTCTGCCGGACGAGGCGTTCTTCCTGCGGCACGGCCGCCGGGTTGTCGAGCACGGTCGCTACCACCTCGACCTGCGGCACCCGTTGGCCCGCAAGCACCTCGACGAGGTCATCGACCGACTCGTCGGCGGGCTGGGTGTCGGCTATCTGAAGCTCGACCACAACATCAACTTCGGTGTCGGCACCGACCACGATGCGATCTCCGCCGGCGCGGGCCTGTTGGGCCACAACCGGGCGTTGCTGCAGTGGATCGACGGCGTCCTCGACCGCCACCCGGACCTCACTCTGGAGAACTGCTCGTCCGGTGGCATGCGCGTGGACTACGCCATGCTGTCGCACCTGCAGGTGCAGTCGACCACCGATCAGCAGGATCCGCTGTACTTCCCGCCCATCGCGGCTGCGGCGGCTGCAGCAATCGCACCGGAGCAGGCTGCCCACTGGGTTTATCCCCAGCCCACGTTCACCGATGAGCTCATCGCCTTCACAATGACCGCCGGGCTCCTCGGCCGCTTGCACCTGTCCGGCCATCTGGATCAGATGACCGATGCCCAGCGAGCGCTGGTGGCCGAGGCGATCACTACCTACCGGGGCTACCGGCCATTCGTTGCCACCGCTGTGCCGTTCTGGCCGCTGGGTCTCCCCGGCTGGGAAGACCAATGGATCGCGCACGGCTTGCGTGACGATCAGCAGACCTTGCTGGCGATCTGGAGACGCGGTGGCGACTCGGACAGTTGCATCGTCCCCCTGCCCGCAGCCGACGTCGAGGTGCTGTACCCGAAGGCGACCGACGCGACGATCGAACGTGTCGAGGCCGACGGCGTACCCGCTGTGCGAATCACCTTCCCCCACACCCATCAAGCAGTCGTCCTGGCTGTCGGAGACAGGAGCGCGCAATGAGGAGTTTCCTTAAGATCATGACGGTTGTCGCCATTACCACCGCGGGATTGTCAGTCCCGGCCGCCGCCGCAGATCCGAACGCCGACGTACTGAGTGTCGACTTCGCGCAGTCCACCGGATCCTTCCGTGGCGGAGCGACCGGCACGTTGTACGGGTTCGGTGACGAGGGTGCGCCGACGTCGGCGCTCATCAACGGGGCCGCGATCACCAACACTTCGCAGAAGGCGCCGTACGGGACTCAGCATCCGAGCGGTGACGCGCTCAAGGTCGAGGACGGCTTCTTCGCCAAGCACGGCAAGGACATGTACATCTATGTCCAGGACTTCTACCCCGACTGGCCGTACAACGGCGGCGTCCGGCCGAGCAACTACCTCGAGATCGTCGAGACCGTGGCGGAGGCCGTCGCGACCAAGTCCGCACGCCCCAAGGACTACGTCTTCATCCCGTTCAACGAGCCGGACGGCGGCAACTGGTACGCGAACTGGGCGACGATGAAGAACACCTTCCTGGCGGACTGGAAGGCGACGTACAGCAAGATCCAGGAGGTGTACGCGCGGCACGGCCTCGGGCACGCCCGCATCGGCGGCCCCGGCGACACCGGCTGGCAGCCGGCCCGCTCCGCGGACTTCCTGAACTATGCCAAGGCCAACGCTGTCCTGCCCGACATCTTCATCTGGCACGAACTCGGTATCGACAACCTGCGGACCTTCCGATCGCATTTCGCCGACTACCGCCGACTGGAGACCAGCGTCGGCGTCGGGCCGATCCCGATCAACATCACCGAGTACCGGATGCTCCGCGACATGGGCACGCCCGGGCAGCTCATCCAGTGGCTGTCCATCATGGAAGACCTGAAGGTCGACGGACAGACGGCGTACTGGAACTACGCCGGCAACTTCAACGACAACAGCGCTCGCACGAACTCCGCCAACGCCGGCTGGTGGCTCTACAAGTGGTACGGCGACCTTGCCGGCAGCCGGACCGTGAAGGTCACCCCGCCCGCCCTCAACGCGGTCGACACCCTGCAGGCGATCGGTGCAGTCGACACCGCAAACAAGCGCGCAACCGTCCTGTACGGCGGCGGCAGCAAGACCGTCTCGCTCAAGCTGGCCGGTCTCGACGCGGCGACGTTCGGCAGCAAGGTCGATGTCGAGGTTCGCGAGAACACGCTCTCCGGCGCCGAGGGAGTGGCCGGAACCCCACCGGTGATCAAGGTCCTCGACGGTGTCGCCCTGGTGAACGGCACCGTCAGCTTCGACGTACCGACCTATGACCGGTACGCCGCCTACCAGGTCGTCATCACGCCTGAGCAGGAACGCACTCCGGTGGCCGGAAGCGTCTGGACGGCCCAGACCGAAGCGGAGAACACGGCGCTCACCGCCGCCACCGTCTACACCCAGGACCCGCAGGCCGGTGGCGGCTGGAAGTTCCTCGCCTCCGGCGGCCGCGACGTCGGCTCGTTCAACCAGCCGACTTCGAAGGCGGACTGGACTGTCACCGTTCCGCGGAGCGGCAAGTACCGGTTCCAGGTCATCGGCGCCACCCCGGGCAAGCCTGGCCGGCATGCTCTGTTCGTCGACGGGACCAGGTCGACGATCGTCCAGTACGCCGCCGATCTCGCGCTCACGGACTACCAGAAGTGGCAGTACCGCGGCAGCTCGGAGGTGACGATCCCGCTGACCGCCGGACAGCACACCTTGTCGCTGCGCGCGAGCGAGGACGGCGTCGCCGTACTGCCGAACTCGGACATCACGCTCGACAAGTTCCTGCTGACCGATGTCACTGACGGCGAGCCGACCGTCTACCCCGCCTCCACGCTCCGGTACGCAGGCGGCGCGCAGGTCACTTACGGCACGACTGGAGCCCGGGGCTACGGCTCTGTGCGCGGGGCTGGCCAGCGCGCCGAGGTCTACGCCAACGCGTGGGAGACCGGGTACTACGACGTCACCCTGGACTACCGGACTTCGGCGGCAGCGACCGCTGACCTCCGGGTGAACGGCCGCTCGGTCACGAAGCTCACCGCGGCGCGCGACGGCAGTTGGCGATCCACCGCCCGGGTGCGATTGGCTCAGGGCATCAACGAACTCGAGCTGAGTTCGGCCGCCGGGATCCTGCTCAAGCAGGTCACCACGACCCGAGCCGCGGCGGCCGACACTGCAGCGGTCACTATCGAGGCCGAGAACGCCGTACGGCATGGCACGACGGCGGTGAACACCTACCCGACTGCCTCAGGCAGCAACGCATCCGGACTGAAGGCACTCGGCTACATCGGCAACGGCGCGGCCAACACGTTCGAGATCCCGCGCGGACCTGGCTTCGACAAGCCCGGCGCCTACGACATCGCCGTCAGCTACGCGAACGCGGAGCTCGGCGGGCCTCACGCCTACAACCCGCAGGTCGTCGATCGACGACTGGACGTCACCGAGACCGGCGGCGCCGCGAGCGCCGGGCACGCGTACTTCCGCTACACCTATGCCTGGGACAGCTTCCTCGAACGGACCATCGGTGTGGAGTTGAAGACGGCGAGCGGATCACTGGTCTTCGGCAACGCCGGCGCCTACGCACCCGACGTCGACAAGATCACGATCGCCCCGATCGTTCTCGGGACGCCTATTACGCAGAAGCGGTCAGGCTGTTAGCGTTAACTGTTGCTGAATCTCCACCCCTCCTCCGCTTGTCACCGTCACAGAGAGCAATCCATGACCGAGAATGTTAACGCTCACAGTCAGTACGTCGTCGGGGTCGACTTCGGGACCTTGTCGGGCCGGGCGGTCGTGGTCCGGGTCTCGGACGGTGCCGAGCTGGGCACCGCGGTGTCCGAGTACCGGCACGGCGTGATCGAGCACCGGCTCCCCGGATCCGACATCACGCTCGGACCGGCGTGGGCTCTGCAAGCGCCGAGCAACTGGCGCGACGTCCTGCGGCATGCGATTCCGGAAGCCATCGCCGCAGCCGGTATCTCCGCGACCGACGTGGTCGGGATCGGCACCGACTTCACCGCCTGCACCGTGCTGCCGACCCTCGCCGACGGTACGCCGTTGTGCGAGGTGCACGGTCTGTGGTTTCGCCCGCACGCGTGGCCCAAGCTCTGGAAGCACCACGCGGCGCAGCCGCAGGCCGACCGGATCAACGCTGTCGCGGAAGAGCGCGGCGAGCGCTGGTTGTCGCGGTACGGCGGCCGGATCTCCTCGGAGTGGGAGTTCGCCAAGGGTCTGCAGGTGCTGGAGGAGGACCCGGAGACCTACCGCCGGGCCGAGCGCTGGATCGAGGCGGCCGACTGGATCGTCTGGCAACTGACCGGCGTCGAGTCCCGCAACGTTTGCACCGCCGGATACAAGGGCATCCACACCGAGGACGGCTACCCGTCCCGGGAGTACCTGGAGGCGCTCAATCCCGCCTTCGGTGACTTCACCGACAAGCTGGGGCATCGGTTGTCCCCGCTCGGCGGGCTGGCCGGTCGCCTCACCACCGAGGCAGCCGCTCTGACCGGCCTCCCCGCAGGCATCGCGGTAGCCGTCGGCAACGTCGACGCCCATGTCACCGCGGCTGCGGCCGATGCCGTCCGCCCCGGGCAACTGGTAGCGATCATGGGTACGTCGACCTGCCACGTGATGTCGTCCGACCAACTGGCCGAAGTGCCAGGCATGTGTGGCGTCGTCCGCGACGGCATCGTCGACGGCCTGTGGGGCTACGAGGCCGGCCAATCGGCGGTCGGCGACATCTTCGGCTGGTTCGTGGACACCTGCGTACCGCCCGAGTATCACGCCGAGGCGCAGCTTCGCGGCGAAACCGTGCATGACCACCTTGCCTCGCTCGCCGAGCAGCAGCCGGTCGGCCGGCACGGCCTGATCGCCCTCGACTGGCACAACGGGAACCGGTCCGTCCTGGTCGACCACGACCTGTCCGCGGTGGTGATCGGTCAGACGCTCGAGACCCGGCCGGAGGACACGTATCGCGCCCTCATCGAGTCCACCGCGTTCGGGACCCGCACGATCCTGGACGCCTTCGACAAGTCCGGCGTACCGGTCACCGAGTTCATCGTCGCCGGTGGTCTGCTGAAGAACCGGCTGGTGATGCAGATCTACGCCGACGTCCTGCGGCGACCGTTGTCGGTGATCCGTTCCACGCAGGGCCCAGCCCTCGGCTCGGCGATCCATGCGGCCGTTGCCGCCGGCACCTATCCGGACGTCAAGGCCGCGGCCGCCGCCATGGGCGCGCGTACCGAGGCCGCCTTCGTCCCCGACCACGACCGCGCCGACGTGTACGACCGCCTGTACGCCGAGTATCGCGCCCTGCACGACTATTTCGCGGGCGACCGGCACGGCGGCAGCGGCGTACTCCACCGGTTGCGCGCACTTCGGAACGAGGTCGCCAAATGACGCTCAGCAGCATCCGCGAAGAAGTCTGCGCTCTGCATGCCGAACTGGTGCGCTACGGCCTGGTCGCCTGGACCGCCGGCAACGTCTCCGGCCGGGTGCCCGGCGAGGACCTGTTCGTCATCAAACCCAGTGGGATCTCGTACGACGATCTGCACCCCGACGCGATTGTCGTGTGCGATCTGGACGGGAAGGTGGTGGAGGGCGACCTCGATCCGTCGAGCGACACCGCGGCGCACGCCTACGTGTACCGCGAAATGCCGGAGGTCGGCGGCGTCGTCCACACCCACTCGACGTACGCGACCGCCTGGGCGGCACGCGGCGAACCGATCCCGTGCGTCCTGACCGCGATGGCCGACGAGTTCGGTGGCGAGATCCCGGTCGGGCCGTTCGCCCTGATCGGGAACGACGACATCGGCCGCGGCATCGTGGCGACGCTGGCCGGGCACCGCTCCCCAGCGGTCCTGATGCGCAACCACGGCGTCTTCACGATCGGCAAGGACGCGAAAGCCGCCGTCAAAGCGGCAGTGATGTGCGAGGACGTCGCGCGCACCGTGCACCTGGCCCGGTCCGCCGGTGACCTGGTCACGATCGCCCAGGACGACGTCGACCGGCTCTACGACCGCTATCAGAACGTGTACGGCCAACGATGACGGAGACATCTGTGACCTCGACCGAAATCTGGTTCCTCACCGGCAGCCAGGGCCTGTACGGCGAAGAGACCCTGCGCCAGGTGGCTGAGCAGTCCCGCGGCCTGGCCGAGCAGCTGGAGGCATCCGGCGACCTGGCCCCGCGCGTGGTGTGGAAGGACGTCCTCACCGACGCGGACTCGATCCGCCGAATCTGCCTGGACGCGAACGCGGACGACGCCTGTGCCGGCGTGATCGCGTGGATGCACACCTTCTCCCCCGCGAAGATGTGGATCGCCGGTCTCGACGCCCTCCGCACGCCGCTGCTGCACCTGCACACCCAGGCGAACGTCGATTTGCCCTGGGCAACGATCGACATGGACTTCATGAACCTGAACCAGGCCGCGCACGGCGACCGCGAGTTCGGCTACATCCAGACCCGGCTCGGCGTCGCCCGGACCACGGTCGCCGGACATGTCGCCGACCCGGCGGTCCGGTCCCGGATCGCGGTCTGGGCCCGGGCGGCGGCGGGATACGCGGCCATGCGGACCATGCGGGTCGCCCGGTTCGGTGACAACATGCGCGACGTCGCCGTGACCGAAGGCGACAAGGTCGAGGCCCAGCTGCACTTCGGGGTCTCGGTCAACACCTACGGCGTCAACGACCTGGTCGCCGTCGTCGACCAGATCTCCGACAGCGCCGTCGACACTCTCCTCAAGGAGTACGACTTCGACGTCGTACCGGAGTTGCGTCCTGGTGGCGAGCAGCACGAGTCGCTGCGGTACGCCGCGCGACTCGAGGCCGGACTGCGCGCCTTCCTCCTCGACGGGGGTTTCACCGCGTTCACGACGAACTTCGAGGACCTCGGCGGGCTGCGCCAACTCCCCGGTCTCGCCGTCCAGCGGTTGATGGCCGACGGCTACGGCTTCGGCGGCGAGGGCGACTGGAAAACCGCCGTACTGCTGCGCACGCTGAAGGTTGCCGCTGGCAACCTCCCCGGCGGTACGTCGTTCATGGAGGACTACACGTACAACCTGACACCGGGCGCGGAGCGCATCCTCGGCGCCCACATGCTCGAGGTCTGCCCGTCCATCGCCGCCGGCACCCCGACCGCCGAGATCCACCCGCTCGGTATCGGCGGCCGCGAAGACCCGGTCCGCCTCGTCTTCGACGCCGCGCCCGGCCCGGGTGTCGTGGTCGGCATGGCGGACCTCGGCGACCGCTTCCGCCTAGTCGCCAACGAGATCGACGTCGTCGCTCCGGACCACCCGCTCCCCCAGCTCCCCGTCGCCCGGGCCGTCTGGGAACCCCGCCCCAACCTCCGCACCTCGGCCGAAGCCTGGCTGACCGCCGGCGGCCCACACCACACAGTGCTCAGTACGGCGATCGGTGTCGAAGAGCTCGCCGACCTAGCCGAGATGACCCGGACCGAGTTGGCCGTCATCGACGCCGACACCACCACCCGCCGCTTCACCCAGGAGTTGCGCTGGTCCCAGGCCTACTACCGCCTCGCCCAAGGATTCTGACCCGCGGCCGCTAGCTCCCCCAACGTCCGAAACACCGGAGAGCCCACCTCCCGTTTTTCGGACGTTGCGGTTTTGGCGGGCCTCGCCCACTGGGTTCACTCGACGGTGCAGCACCGTCGTCGAGTGAACCCAGTGTGTCGAGTGGCAGGAGTCTGTCGTAGGCAAACCTTTGCGGGCGGCACAGTCCGCACAGTCGATGGGTTCCGCGCCGAGTGGGTTCACTGGGCGAGGCCAGTACCGCACCGAGTGGGTTCACTGGGTGGAGCCATCAGATAGACGTGTCGGGGCGGGCGACGCCGACGCGTTCACGGCACGAAGGACTGTAGGTGTTTCCTGTGCCAGGAGGTCGCGGCGCTCCGCGAATCGCTGGCATCCCCGCCGAAGGCGACCACCTGCAGTCGATCGCGCGCCCGACTCTGCGCCTCGGGCCCCACCGCCGACGGCCGGCAAGGCGGCTCGCCGGTAACTATACCAACCGTCTGGTATAATTATGTTCATGAGACCGAGTTCGCGGACGGCGATTCTGGATGCTGCCTTCAGATTGGCGGGGCATGACGGCGGGTCGATCGAGATCACTTTCGAGGCGACGGCCAAGGAGGCGGGAGTAACCAAGGGCGGCGTGCTCTACCACTTCCCCACCCGGGACGACCTGGTGCTGGGTGTGGTCGGCTACGTTGCCCAGCGGGTCGACGAGGCAATGCTGGATCGACTGAGTACGCCGTTCGAGCAGGCCACGGCCGCGGAGCGGATCCGGGCGTACGTCGATGTCGTCGCCGCGGGCCGGCTGACGCGCGCCGACCTGGCGATCTTCGCCGAGTCGTTGGCCAATCCGGCGCTGGCCGCCCCCTGGGAAGCAGTCTTGAGCCGATGGCTGGCCGTCGACGAGGTCGCCGATCGGGTGGTCCGGGCCCGGCTCCGCACGGCCCATCTGGCCGCGGATGGCCTGTGGATCGCCGACGCCACCGGCATCTTCGCGCCGGCCGACGACCGGCAGGCCGTGATCGATCAACTGATCGACCTGACCCACACCGCACAGTCCACCGAGAAGGAAGAACTTTCATGAAGAAGTGGCTCACGTTGGCCGCCGCGATCGGTTCCGAGGTAGCGGCAACCCTGTCCCTCAAGGCCGCACTGAATCATCCGGTCTGGTACGTCCTGGTCATCGCCGGCTATGTCGCATCGTTCATCCTGATCGCCGCCTGCCTCCAGGGCGGCATGAAGATCGGCGTCGCCTACGGCATTTGGGGTGCCGGCGGCGTCACCGTCACCGCGCTGCTCTCGGCCGCGATCTACGGCGAACCGCTGACAGCCCTGATGGGGCTGGGCATCATGCTCATCATCGCCGGGGTCCTCACGGTCGAACTCGGCTCCCAGAAGGCCCAGCGAACTGAGGAGCTGAAGGTATGAGGTGGCTGTTCCTGCTCGGAGCCATCGCGGCCGAGGTCGGCGCGACGATGTCACTGCGCGCCTCGGACGGGATGCGCAAGAAGAACTGGATCGCCGCCATCGCGACCGGCTATATCCTCGCCTTCGTGCTGCTGAGCCTGTCACTCGACGACGGCATGCCGCTCGGTGTCGCCTACGGCATCTGGGCCGCGACAGGCGTTGCCCTCACCGCCGTCCTCGCCCGCGTCATCTTCAAGGAACCCTTGACCGTACTCATGTCCTTCGGAATAGGCCTGATCGCGGTCGGTGTCCTGGTCGTCGAGCTCGGCGCCGACGCCGCCCACTGATCTGGCGAGACCCGCACTGTGGCGGATGAGCGTTTCGGATGAAGTGTGGTCGAGTGTGTACGCGGGGTTGCTGCACGCCGAGGAACAGCAGGACGCTGATCGAACCCCTTCCTGAGGAGACCGCCCACATGCCCCTCAAGCGACGATCTTTCCTGCTTGCCGCCGGTACGACGATCGCGGGCGCAGCAGTCGCCAATGCCGCGCCTGCGCAGGCCCGCGAACTGGCCTGGGAGACAGCACTTCCGGCCAACAGCTTCGCCAGCTACTCCGCCCTGGAGACCAGCTGGAACTACCTTTATCCGTGGGGTTCCGACCACAACGGCACCGCGCGGATGTATGCGAGCAAGACCGACCACAACCACGTCTACCTTGAGTCTGGCGGGGTGCTGGTGCTCAAGGGCTCTCGGATCAACTGGGACGAAGGCAAGAGCAGCAAAGACCCGTACTTGCCGATCCACTACCACGCGGGCGCGATCCACTCGAAGCTCCGCGTGCTGGTCAACGACCAGTACCCGCAATGGGAGGTCAAGGGCGAATTCCAGGCTCCCTCCGGCCGCGGGACCTGGCCCGCGTTCTGGCTGACCGGGGTCAACAGTTGGCCGCCGGAGAGCGACATCCTCGAGTTCAAGGGTGACGCCCGCAACTGGTTCAACACCTACGACGGCGGCTGGGACAACACCGTCGTACCGGTGTCGAATCCGGGTGGCTGGCACGGCTACCGGGCCTGGATCACCAAGGTGAACGCGACCGACGTCGACATCCACTACTACCTCGACGGCACCTGGGTCGGCCAGCACCGGGGCACCAACTTTGTCGGCAAACCGATGAACATCATCATCAACCTGCAGATGGAAGGTGCGTCAGGTTCATCGGGCCCTTCCGGTGACACCTACTACCGCGCCCGCAACGTCTACGTCGGCCGCGCCAGCAACAGCTAACCCGGAGTCTTGACAGTCCGCAGGCACTCGCCTTTCCTGATGTTAACGCGAACATCTCCTCCTCTGCGCCCCCACCGAAGGAGTGACCATGCGAAGGAAAATTCCCGGTCGTCGCTGGATCGTCATCCGGTTCGTCGCCCTGCTCGCCGTACTGGGCTCCACGCTCGTACCGGTCCAGGCTGCCGCTGGACCTGACCGTTCGGCTGCGGCAGTCCCAGCCACTTGGAGTCCGCCCGCCAACCTGGTGCAGCCGCTTGACGAGGTCTGGAGGCATCAAGAATCCACCTACGGCGATCTGTACGGCTTTCGCAACTATGGCTGGGACCAGGTCATCGCCAACCGCGGGTACATCAACTACTGCGTCCGGTGGGACTCCAATGCGCCGGTCACCGCGGCACTGCGCGACCAGGTTCATGCAACCCTGGCACGGCAGTTCAAGAAGTGGACGGACCTGATGGTCGGGCACAACAAGTGGCCGTACCAGCAAGTGCCCCTCAAGGTCGTCGGCTGGGCCGTCCGCGACCGTTCCACGCTGAAGTGGAACGACAACTCCGTCGACATCACCGTGAACAACATCCGCGAGGATGCGCCACAGTGCGCACCCGACTGTGCCCGGTTCTTCAACCAGAACGGGCAGTATCCGCGCTGCCCCGGCGGCGTGGCCCGCCACTACGACATGTCGCTGTGGCTCACCGCAGGAATGAACGGCGGCGCCGGCGGCGACTGGGGCCAACGCATCGGCAGCGAGTACTACGTCAACAATCTCAACTCCGACAATGTCCACATCCTCCTGCACGAGATGGGACACAGTTTCGGGCTCGACGACTTCTACGACTGGACCCCCACCGGCCAGTGCTGCTTCCTGATGAAGGCCGGCAGCGCGACGAACATCACTGAGTTCGACGCCTGGATGTTCCGGGACTGGTGGCGGCACCTCAAGAACCGCTACGGCTACTGACGCAGCGGCACCCCCTGACGTCCGAACCTCGTCAGCTCAGCGGGAGCCAGACCCGCATGGCGCCAGGCCCGCGATTCGCCCAGGCGTGATACGGGATTGCGGTGACAGTGATCGGCGTACCGGCTGGAAGGTCCGGCTGGTACGCCGCGTACAGGTCGGTCTCCAACGGCCTGGCGATGGCGGAGAGCCGAAGCCTGACAGGGGTCAGGTCGTCAGGCACGCGTTCTTCGGTGATGGGCACCGAGGCGGCGAGGCGCAATTGCTCGACGAGGACGCCGTCGGGGAGATCGGCCTGCTCGATGCAGTACACGAGCGGGCCGCGGGCGATCGCCACGCAGCCGCGGACAGCATCGACTCGCTCGTCGGCGCGGATCAGCCGAGGAGTCAGCGGCAAGCTGAGCCGCACGGTCGCGCCGTCTTCGCACGAGACGCGGAGATAGGCACCTGGCTCCGGCTCGACAAGGACCGTCGCGCCAGTCACCGTGAGAGTGGCTCCAGTCGCCCATGCAGGTACGCGGATCGCCAACTCCCCTTGTCCGCTGACCGTTACCAGGACGTCGCCGTCCCAGGGATAGCCGGACTCGACGACGGCGGTCAGTGCGTCTGCGGTGAACGTGCCGGCGCTGAGCAGGTGTAGCTGAAGGCCGGAGGCATCCGAGGTCGCGGCGTAGCCGTGCAGCGAAGCGAGCAGGCGGGCCAGATTCGGCGGACAGCAAGCGCAGTCGTACCACGGCAGCCGTTCACTGGGCGCGTCCTCGCTCGAACCGTCGTGACCGGTGCGGAGCTGCAGCGGGTTGGAGTAGAAGAAGGCGGTGCCGCTCGACGCCATCGAGGCAGCGATGGCATTGAAGAGAGAGCGCTCCATCTCCTCGGCGTACCGGGCCTGACCGGTCGCCAGCAGCATCCGCCAGCACCATTGCAGGGCAGCGATCGACGCGCAGGTCTCGGCATACGCACGGTCCGGCGGCAGCTCGTAGGCATCGCCGTACGCCTCGTCGCGGTGACGGGATCCGTGTCCCCCGGTGAGGTACATCTTGCTACCGAAGGCGCTGTCCCACAATTGTTCCATTGCCTTGAGCAACGACTCGTCGCCGTTCTCGAGGTATAGGTCGGTGACGCCCGCGGCCAGATAGAGCTGCCGTACGGAGTGCCCGGTGGCCTCGACCGCCTCGCGCACCGGCAGGTGGTCCTGGTAGTACGGCGGCCCGAAGCCGCCGGTGAAGGTCTGATGCCCACGCCGCTCGACCTGGAGCTCGGCCGCGCGCAGGTAGGACTCGTCGCCCGTTTCGCGGTAGAGCTCCACGAGCGCAGTCTCGACCTCCGGGTGCCCGTCGATGAGCGGCAACTCGTCGCCAAGTGCGTTGACGATCAGGTCGGCCACTCTCCGCGCGATCGCGAGGATGCGGGTGTCGCCGCCACCACGGTGGAGAGCGACGGCAGCTTGCAGCAGATGCCCCGCGCAGTACAGCTCGTGGCTCTGCTCGAGATGGCCGAAGCGTTCCTTCCCCTCGGTTCCCTGGATATTGCTGTTGAGGTAACCGTCGGGTTCCTGGACGCGCTCGAGCAGATCCGCCACCTCGGCGAGCACCTCTGCCCACTGACCGGTGCCGCTGCGGCCCATCTCCCAGCCGATCGCCTCGATCGTCTTGTAGAGATCGGAATCCGCGAACCAGAATCCTTCGAACTTGCCCGGCGGATCAGCTTCGGTGAGCCGGCTGAAGTTCTCGAGAACGCCAGTACGCCGAATGTTGTCCAGGCAGTGCGGAATGGTCGCCGCCGCGTTGAGCTCCTGCCAGCTGCCCAGCAGCGACGCCGGATCGAACCGTACGGCGCTCAGTGGCAGCGGAGCGACGTACGGGAGTTGTCGTGGTGCTGCGGGTCCCAGCACGGTCATCGAGTCGCTCCGGCGCGGCGCTTGTTGTAGATGTCGAAGGCAACGGCCAGCAGGAGCACGAGGCCCTTGATAACCGACTGGGTCGACTGCTCGACACCCAGCAACTGCATTCCGTTGCTCATGACGGCCATGATCAGGCCGCCGACCATCGCGCCGACTACCGTGCCGACGCCACCCGCGACGGCGGCGCCGCCGATGAAGGCCGCCGCGATGGCGTCCAGCTCGAACATGTTGCCGGCGCCCGGTTGCGCGCCGTTCGAGCGGGACGAGTAGATGACACCGGCAACGCCCGCCAGGAAGCCCATGTTGACGAAGATCCAGAAGTTGACCTTGCGGACCTTTACGCCGGACAGCATCGCGGCGGACAGGTTGCCGCCGATCGCATAGACCTGACGACCGAAGACGGTGTCCTTCGTCACCAGGCCGTAAGCAATCACGAGCACAGCAAGGATGATCAGTACGATCGGCAGTCCGCGGGCGTGGGCGAGCTGCCAGGCGAAGTACATGACGACCGCTGCAACCAGAAGGACTCGCGCGACGAACAACGGGAACGACTCCACCGGCTGTTCGTACCGGATGCGGGCCAGCCGGGTCCGGAACACGCCAACCGCATAACCGCCGACCGCGAGCGCAGCGATCAGCAACGTGAAGGCGTCGTACCCCTGGCCGCCGATCAGGCCGTTCAGAAAGCCGCTCGCGACCTTCTGGTACTCGGGCGGGAACGGCGAGAGCGACACGTTGTCGAGCACCTGCAGCGTCAGCCCCCGGAACAGCAGCATGCCCGCCAAAGTGACGATGAACGCGGGCATCCCGACGTACGCGACCCAGAAGCCATGCCAGGCACCGACGGCGACGCCTACGGCTACGGCAGCTAGCGCACCGACCGCCCAGGGTTGACCGTTCTGGATGACGAGTACGGCGGACACCGCGCCGGTCAGCGCCACGATCGAACCGACCGACAGGTCGATATGACCGGCGATGATCAGGATCACCATGCCGATCGCGAGCACCAGGATGTAGGAGTACTGGAGCACGATGTTGGTGAGGTTGCCCGGGCTGAGCAGCACGCCGTCGGTCAGGACGGCGAACAGCGCCACGATGGCGACGAAGGCGATGTAGATGCCACTCTGCCGCAGATTACGCATTGTCTTCCTTGTCGGTCGTCATGAGTGCCATCAGGTCTTCCTGGGTCGCTTCGCCGACCGGTAGCTCACCGGTGATCCGGCCGGCCGACAGCGTGTAGATCCGATCGCACGTGCCGAGCAGTTCGG
Organism: Kribbella antibiotica; assembly: GCF_004349055.1. Classification (GTDB taxonomy): domain Bacteria; phylum Actinomycetota; class Actinomycetes; order Propionibacteriales; family Kribbellaceae; genus Kribbella; species Kribbella antibiotica. The sequence goes on along the minus strand of NZ_SMKX01000020.1, from coordinate 25,355 downwards.
GGAGTTCGGACGAGATGACGACGACCGCCTTCCCCTGGGCCACCAAGCGGTTGATGATCGTGTAGATCTCGTACTTGGCGCCGACGTCGATCCCGCGCGTCGGCTCGTCGAGGATCAGTACGTCGGGATCCGTGAAGAGCCATTTCGACAGCACAACCTTCTGCTGGTTGCCGCCGGACAAGGTGCCGACGGTGTCCAGGACGGTGCGGGTCTTGATGTTCATGTCCCGGCGGCTGGCCTCGGCGACCTTGATCTCCTCGTGGCCGTTCACCCAGCCGGCGCGGGCGAGCTTGCCGAGCGCCGCCGCCGACACGTTGGTGCGGACGTCGGCGATCAGGTTCAGGCCGTAGTGCTTGCGGTCCTCGGTGGCGTAGGCGATGCCGTTGCCGATCGCCTCGGCCACCGTGCGCGCCCGGATCTGCTTGCCGTGCATGAACAAACGGCCGCTGATATTGCGTCCGTACGAACGCCCGAAGAGGCTCATGGCCAGCTCGGTCCGGCCCGCGCCCATCAGGCCCGCGATCCCGACCACCTCACCAGCCCGCACAGTCAGGCCGGCGCCGTCGACCACCTTGCGCGGCTGCACGGGATGCCACACCGTCCAGTCCTCGATCCGCAGCACCTCCGGCCCGGGCGCAGAGTCGCGCTCCGGGTAGAAGCTCTCCAGGTCGCGGCCGACCATGCCCCAGATGATCCGCTCCTGAGTCGACTCCGCAGACCCCATGTCCAAGGTCTCCACCGTGCGGCCGTCCCGGATCACCGTGGTCGAGTCGGCGATCGCGGTGATCTCGCTCAGCTTGTGCGAAATCATGATGCAGGTGATGCCACGGTCGCGAAGCCGGCGGAGCAGATCGAGCAGGTGCGCCGAGTCGACGTCGTTCAGCGCGGCGGTCGGCTCGTCGAGGATCAGTAGCCGCACGTCTTTCGACAGCGCCTTCGCGATCTCGACCAGCTGCTGTTTGCCGACGCCGAGCTGGATCACCGGCGTGACGACGTTCTCGTCCAGGCCGACCTCGGCCAGGAGTTGCGCGGCGTCGGCGTTGGTCCGGTTCCAGTCGATCAGGCCGTTGCGGCCCCGGCGTTCGTTGCCGAGAAAGATGTTCTCGGCAACCGACAGGTAGGGCACCAGCGCCAGTTCCTGATGGATGATGCCGATCCCGGCCGATTCGCTGTCCCGGATACCGGCGAAGTGCACCGGCCGGCCGTCGAACCTGATCTCGCCGTCGTAGCTACCGCTCGGGTAGACACCGGACAGCACCTTCATCAGGGTCGACTTGCCGGCGCCGTTCTCGCCGCAGATCGCATGGATCTCGCCGTGGCGGACCTCCAATGAGACATCCTGCAGCGCGATCACCCCGGGGAATCGCTTGGTGATCCCCCGCATCTCCAGCAGTACGTCGGTCACTTGGTCTTACCGGCCGCCACCTGCGCGGCCGTGTAGAAGCCGGTGTCGACCAGCTCCTTCGTCACGTCCGCCTTGAAGACGGTGTGGATCGGCAGTAGGTACGCCGGAACCACCTTGACGCCGTTGTCGTAGGACTTGGTGTCGTTGGCCTCGGGCGTCTTCTTCTGCAGGAACGCCTCCGCCGCGGTGACCGCCTGGACGGCGAGCAGCCGGAGGTCCTTGAAGATCGTCGAGCTCTGGACGCCGTCGTTGATCAGCTTGACCGACGCGATCTCCGCGTCCTGACCGGTGACCACCGGCAGCGCGCTCGCCGCCGTACCGTAGCCGGCGTTCTGCAGCGCGGTGATGATGCCGCGGGAGATACCGTCGTACGGCGAGAGGATGCCGGCGACCTTGCTACCGTCGTTGTACGCCGAGGTGAGCAGGTTCTCCATCCGCTTCTGCGCGGTCTCCGCGTCCCAGCGCAGGGTGGCGACCTGCTCGATCTTGGTCTGCTTGGACTTCACGACCAGCGCGCCGCTGTCGAGGTACGGCTTCAGGGCCTCCATGGCGCCCCGGAAGAAGTAGCTGGTGTTGTTGTCGTCCAGCGATCCGGCGAAGAGCTCGACGTTGAACGGGCCGGTCTTGGCGCCCTTCGACCCGTCGGCGTTCTCCAGCCCGAGGCCGCGCAGCAGCGCCTTGCCCTGGGCGACGCCGACCTTGTAGTTGTCGAAGCTCACGTAGAAGTCGACGTTCTTGCTGCCGCGGATCAACCGGTCGTAGGAGATCACCGGGATCTTCTTGTCGGCCGCCGCCTGCAGCTGACCGCTGAGCGCGGTGCCGTCGACCGCCGCGATGATCAGGACATCGGCGCCCTGGGTGATCATCTGGTCCACCTGCTGCGACTGCGTCGGGATGTCGTCGTTCGCGTACTGCAGGTCGACCTTGTAGCCCTTGGCCTCGAGCTTCTCCTTGACCGCCTTGCCGTCGGCGATCCAGCGCTCCGACGTCTGCGTCGGCATCGCCACCCCGATGGTCAGGTCCTTGGGCTGCTCACTCGCCGTATCGGTACCACCGCCCGCTCCCTGGCCACCGCACGCCGCAAGACCGAGCACCAGCAGGGCGCCACTCACGGTGGCCACAAACCTCTTGTTCACAACTTTTCCCTTCCGGGGACACGGCGGACTGTTAGCGCTCACATGTTGGCGCTCACAGTGGTATAGGTCAAGTGCTGGGCGGCGTCAGCGCTGCAAGCGGATGAGTCGCGCGGCCGGCCTGCTTTGAGCACCCATCAACCATTTTCCGGCCGGGAAAGTGACTGATCGGTGCTCAAAGTCCGGGATCCGTCGCGGCAACGAGAGGTGGTCAAGGCATTCAGACTCATCCTTGGAGAGATGAGTTGTTCACGCTAACAGCAATCGGGTCACGATTCGGGTGAATCCTTGACGAGGGGTTGGCAGGGGTTTTTCTGAGGGTTAGCTTAACCCCCACTTCAACCCCTGATCCGAAGGAGGAACGGCGATGACATCAACGTCGAACGGGGGTCTCTCGCGCCGAGGCTTCCTCGGGCTGGGCCTGTCCGCGGGCATGATCACGCTGACCGCCTGTGGCTCCGACAGCGACAAGCCGTCCGGTGGTGACGCGTCCGCCGAGCTCGTGATGACCGCGTGGGGCGGCGAGAACGACAAGGCGACGTACCAGAAGCGGATCGATCTACTGGTCGCCAAGTACCCCGAGCTGAAGGTCAAGCTGCAGCTGATCCCCAGCGACGGTTACGCGCAGAAGGTCCAGACGATGATTGCGGGCGGCAAGGGCCCCGACATCATGCAGGTGGCCGAGAACGTCAACGTCTACTCCAGCAAGAACCAGTTGCTGCCGCTGGACGACCTGGCCGCCAAGGCGAACCTCGACCTCACGCAGCGGTTCGGCTCGATCGGCAAGATCTACAGCTACCAGGACAAGGTGTACGCCGTCCCGGACCGCTCCGGCGCGATGATCGTGTACTACAACAAGACGCTGTTCGAGGCCAAGGGCATCAAGGCACCGACCGCGGACTGGACCTGGGACGACGCCCTCGGCGCCTTCAAGGAACTCACTGTGCCTGGTAAGCAGTGGGGTTACTCCGGCGCTGGCTGGTGGGCGCAGTGGTGGAGCTTCGTCTACCAGAACGGCGGCAAGATCATCGACGACGCGGGCAAGCCCGCCGTCGCGACCGACGAGGTCATCGAGGCCCTGCAGTGGGCCGGCGATCTGGTCACCAAGCACGGCGTCGTACCGACTCAGAAGCAGTACGCCGACATGGGCGCCGACATCGGCGGGGATGCGGCGTTCGCCAGTGGCAAGGTCGCGGTCAACACGACCGGTTTCTGGGCGATCAACGGTCTGTCCAAGGCCACCATCGACTGGGACATCGCGCCGCTGTGGCGGGGCAAGCAGCAGGCGGTCACCGCGTTCGGCAGCGGCCTGGCCATCTCCCGGACCACCAAGAACCCCGACGTCGCCTTCAAGGCGATCGAGTTCCTCACCTCGCCGCCGGCCCAGCAGCAGATCATCGCCACCGGCGAGGACGTGCCGGCCGCCATGGAGGTGCAGAAGAGCGACGCGTTCCTGAAGCCGTCCTGGATGACCAAACCGGTCAACATGAAGGTCTTCGGCGAGTCGAGCGAGTTCATCTACCGGGCGCCGTTCATCCCGGCCTGGAACGAGATGCAGAAGGCGTTCGACGACGGGCTGGCCGACTTCTGGCTCGGCAAGACCGACGCCCGGAGTGCGCTGACCGCCGTCCAGGCGAAGCTCGAGTCGGTCGTCAAGCCGGCGGGGTAGGCCCGATGTCCAAGCTGTCGAAGCTCCGCCGCCGCGAGGCGCTCTGGTTCTACCTGTTCGCCTCGCCGTGGATCATCGGGTTCGTGGTGTTCCTGCTCGGCCCGATGATTGCCTCGGTCTACTTCTCGCTGACCGACTGGGATTCCTTCACGCCGCCGAAGTGGGTGGGCCTGGACAACTACCGGCGCCTGCTCACCGACGATCCGGTGTTCTGGAAGGCGTTGTGGAACACGTTCTACTACGCGGCGATCTCGGTCCCGCTCGGTCTGGTGCTCGGATTGTGGCTGGCGAACCTGCTGAACAAGCAGGTTCGGATGCGCAAGCTGTTCCGGACGTTGATCTACCTGCCGACGCTGGTCCCGCTGGTCGCCACCGCGATGATCTTCAAGATGGTGCTCGCACCATCCGGTCCGCTGAACGACCTGCTCGGCGTGGTCGGCATCCCCGGCCCGTCCTGGCTGCTGGATTCGATGTGGGTGAAGCCCGCACTGATCTTGTTGTCGGTCTGGGGCGCCGGCGGCGCAACCGTGCTGTTGCTGGCGGCAATGAAGGGCATCCCCCGCGAGCTGTACGAGGCGGCGGAGGTGGACGGTGCCAGCTCGCTCCGGCAGTTCTGGAGCATCACCGTCCCGCAGCTCACCCCGATCATCTTCTTCAACCTGATCATGGGGCTGATCGGGGCGTTCCAGGTGTTCTCCCAGGTCTACATCCTGACCAAGGGCGGGCCGAACAACGCCAGCCAGACAATGGTTCCGTTGCTGTTCAACGAAGCCTTCTCGTTCTACCACCTGGGGTACGCCTCCGCGCTGTCCTGGTTGCTGTTCGCCGTGATCATGGTCTTCACCCTGATCGCGTTCCGCAGCGCACGGCGCTGGGTGTTCTACGAGACGGAGGTTCGCTAGATGTCCGTGCGCGCTTTCCGTGCCACGCCTTTCAGTTACGCCACGCTGATCGTGGTCTCCGCCGTACTGTCGGTGCCGCTCGTCTTCGTGGTGTCGATCGCGCTGTCGAGTGACCAGACGGTCAACGCCAACACCTTCACGATCCTCCCGCGCGAGTTCCACTGGGAGAACTTCACCCGGGTCTTCTCCACCGAGCTGCCGATGCAGCGGTTCCTGCTGAACTCGGTGATCATCTCGCTCGGCGCCGTGGTCGGTCAGGTGCTGTCCAGCGGCCTGGTCGGCTACGCGTTCGCGCGGCTGCGGGCACCGGGCAAGAACGCCCTGTTCCTGATCGTCATCGCGACGATGATGATCCCCGCCCAGATCACGATGATCCCGCAGTTCATCTTGTTCAAGGAGCTCGGCTGGGTGAACACGTTCCTGCCGCTGATCGTGCCGAACTTCTTCTCGAACGCCTTCAACGTCTTCCTGGTCCGGCAGTTCGTCTCCCGGCTGCCGAGCGAGATCGACGAGGCGGCGATGGTGGACGGCCTCGGCTTCTTCGGCATCTACCGCCGGATCATGCTGCCGATGCTGGCCCCGGTCCTGATCGCGATCGGCATCTTCACGCTGACCGCCACCTGGGGCGACTTCATGGGCCCGTTGATCTACCTCAACGACGAGTCCAAGATGCCGCTCGCGCTGGGCGTGCAGTACATCACCAGTACGTCGCAAGCCCTGCAGGCGCCGCCGTGGAACCTGGTGATGGTCGGGTCGATCCTGCTCACGCTGCCGATGATCCTGGTCTACTACCTCGGCCAGAAGTACCTGTACGAGATGGACATCAGCGGCGGCAGCGCGGGGGTCAAGTGACCAGCGTCCGGATGGATGCCCGAGGCATCGAGATCGACGGCCGGTCGCAGGTCGTGCTGTGCGCGTCGCTGTTCTACTTCCGCTTGCCGCGGGAGCAGTGGCGCGCTCGGCTCGACCAGGTCCGGGCGTCCGGCTATACCTGTGTGGACGTCTACCTGCCGTGGAACTTCCACGAGCTCGCTCCCGGTCGCTGGGACTTCGAGGGGCGTCGCGATGTCGCGGCGTTCCTCGATCTGGCGCACGAGGTCGGGCTGTCGGTCATCGCCCGGCCCGGTCCCTACATCTGTTCGGAGTGGGACGGCGGTGCATTGCCGGCTTGGCTCGGGCTTGATCCCGAGCTGCAGGTCCGGCAGAACGAGCCGCGATTCCTGACACAGGTCGCGGCCTGGTTCGACCAGGTGCTTCCGATCGTGGCGGCCCGGCAGCATTCCGCCGGTGGTCCGGTGATCATGGTCCAGCTGGAGAACGAGCTGGACTTCTTCGACTGCACGGACCGGCCGGGTTACCTGACCGCCTTGCGGGACCTCGCGCTCGGGCACGGCATCACAGTTCCGTTGATCGCCTGCGCCGGACAGGGCGATCTGTACGGCGCTACCGGTGATGTGACCGGCGTCGTACCGGCGTGCAACTTCTATCCCGATGACCAATCACCGCACATCGAGGCCGAGGTCCGGCGCTATCGCGAGCTGCTCGCCGAGCGTGGGCAACCGCTGCTGGTGACCGAGACGAACCGGCGGCATCGCACCCTGCGCCGGCTGCTCATCTCCGGCGCCACTCTGATCGCGCCGTATCTGCAGTCCTCCGGCTGGAACTTTGGCTACACGCCATCGACCGGGAACTGGGGCGATCCGGGCAACTTCATGAGCCACAGCTACGACTTCGGCGGGTACGTGTCGTCGACCGGGCAGGAGCGAATCGAGTACGCCGAAGGCCAGGTCTTCGCGCGGTTGATCGACGTACTGGGTCCGCGGTTGGCCGTGGCCACGCGGACCGCCCCTGCGGTCGAGGTGTCCACCGACTTCCCCACCAGCTCGTCGATCGGCGCCCTGGAACTGCAAGGCGGTGGTCAACTCATCGCCGTACCGAATCTCGGCACGGTTGACGGGACCGCGGTCGTCGCTGGTGTGCCGGTGCAGGTCGCGGCCGGTGCCTGCCCACTGATGCCGGTTGGGCTGCCGCTGGACAGCTGGTCCGCACACACGCTCGCGTTTGCCTCCGCCGATCTCGTCGGTGCGACGAAGGGCGTGCTGGTGTTCTCGTCCGCCGTACCGGTGACTGTCGTCGTCGATGACACCACCGTCGTGGTGGCGATCGGCGAGCGAGTACGTGCCGCAGACCTTGAGCTGGTTGCGCTCCCGCCCGCCGAAGCGGCCCGGCTCGCGGGAGTTCAGCCTGACGGCGTGCTCGACTTCGCTCCGGAGCCGGCACACGAGGTGGGCGCCATGACCACAGTGACCTCCGTACGGCGCCGCCCAGCGATCGCGCCGTCCGCAGCTGCCGGTACGTACGAATTGCCGCCGACGCTGGAGTCGCTCGGGGTGTTTCGTGGCCGCGGCGACTACAGCACCACGGTGGATCTCACCGGTGTGGACGAGTTGCTCGTTGCCGGGGCCGCCGACATCGTCGACCTCGCAATCGGAGGTGCGGTTCGGCCGCCGTTGGTGACGTACGGCGCGAACCGGCGAATCGACGTACGGGATCTGACCGGACCGGTGCCGATCCAAGCGACCGTCGAGATCTGGGGACACGCGAACTTCGACGACACTCGGCTCCCTGCACTGCAACTGGGCGCGCTGCGCGGCCTCGGTACGGTGTGGAAGATTCGCGCCGTGCACGACGTGTCGGCATTGTGGACGGTCAGCGGTCACTGGGCCGGACAACCCGCGCCCGTTCGCCAACTCGGTGGCTGGAGCAGTACTCGAGGTGGTGAGCGCGTCACCTACACCCGGCTGGTCCACTCCCCCACCATCGCGGCGCTGCTGCTGCGCGACCTGCACGAACCCGTCTTCGTCCGGATCAACGGCGCGGACCCGGTGAGCGTCTCGGCGGAGAATCCCTGGGTCCTGCTGCCGGCCGGCAGCAGCCAGGTCGCTGTCACGCTGCCGCATGATCCGAGCCGTGCTGGTCTGGGCACTGAGCTACTGACGCTTGCCCCAGTAACCGGGTGGACCTGCACCGTCCAGGACGACGAGCTGCTGACCGCCTTCGCGGTGTCCGCCAGCCCGGGCCTGACGGTTGAGCTACCGCTCAAGCTCGAGCCCGGCGAGGAGGCGTGGCTCGACGTGGAGCTCGCTGCCTCGGAGATCGGCTACGTGCTCAGGTTCGAGGGCACCCAGGTGCGAGTGACCGCGTGGTCCGGTGGCGAGTGCATCGGACGGGTGTGGCTGGGCGATCGGCCCGCGTTCTCGGGTGGTGATCCGGACGTGCTCTGGATACCGGCCGGCTGGGCTGGTTTAACGCTGCTCCTGCGCGGTGTTGGCGGCCCGACCAGTCCAGAATTGCGTACGCTACGGCTGGAACCACCGACCATCTGAAGGGAGATCTGATGCCACGACAGACCTCCCACGACCTGCGCAACAAGAGCCGGTTCGAGGTGCTGCATGCCCTGTTCACGCTCGGCCCCTCGACGCGGCAGGAGCTCACTCGGCACACCGGGCTGAGCACTGCCACGGTGGCGACGCTGGTCAACGAGTTCCTCGCGGCCGGCGTCTTGCAGATCGCCACGGTGGAACGCCGTACGGTCGGACGGCCCTATGAGCGGCTCAGCATCGCCCCGGACCGGGGCCGGATCGTCGGGGTCGACGTCGCCGAGACCTACGTCGACGCGACCGTGTTCGATCTGGGTCTCGGACCGATCGGGCACAGCGCGATCGCTCTCGACGAGCACAAGAACGATCCGGCGTACGTCGTCGACGGCATCGTCACGGCGACCCAGAACGCACTGGCGGCCGTGACCGCCGACCCGGCCGAGCTCATCGGGGTCGGCGTCAGCATGCCGGGCCAGGTCCAGCCCGATGCCGGGGTGTCGGTGTTCGCGCCGAACTGGCAATGGCACGACGTACGGATCGAAGAAATGCTGGAGAGCCGGCTCGGCAGCTCCGTGTACGTCGACAACCCGCTCAAGGCAATCACGCTGGCCGAAATGTGGTTCGGCGTCGGCCAGGTCACCGGCACCATGGCGGTGGTCAACCTCGGGACCGGCGTCGGTGCTGGGATCGCGATCGAGGGCACGCTCATCCGCGGTGCCACCAACAACGCGGGCGAGTGGGGTCACACCCTGCTGCAGTTGGACGGCAGGCAATGCCGATGCGGACGGCGTGGCTGCGTCGAGGCGTACCTCGGCGTGCACGGGCTGGAGATGACGCTCGCCGAGATCGACCCCGATCACCCGGCCCTGCGGCAACCGCTGCAACGCGGCTTCGTCGACGCGGTCGCAGCAGGGCTGACCGCCGACGACCCCGTGCTGATCGAGCTGGCCCGCCGTACCGCGCACTACCTGGCGGCCGCACTCGCCGACCTGGTCAACCTGCTCAACATCCCGTACCTGACCCTGACTGGCTGGACCTCGACCGCGATCGGCCAATGGCTGATCCCTGCGGTGCGCGAAGAACTGCCCAGCCATGTGTTGCCCGGTTCGCTGGCCGGCCTCGTCGTCGAGGCCTCCGCCGTACCGGGGAATCCGGTCGCCCTCGGGATGGCCGCTTTCACGCTCGAGCAGTATCTCGGGCAGCTCGGCGTCGATCTGCCGCGATCCTTGAATCGCTGAAGAAATTCCGGCTGTTTCCGCCGGGTTTCGAACCGCTTCGAATTGCCTGTGAGTGAGCCCTTGACCGCACTCTGTTCAGTTTGTACTTTCTTCAGTGGAAAGCGTTATCCATCGCCCACTGGAGGTTTTCCGATGTCATTGTTACGCCGTTTTCCCGTCCTGGTCGCAGCCACTGCGCTGACCGCCACGACCCTCACCGCCGTCGCGGTCCCCCAATTGCTGCCGACGGCAACCGCCTCGACCTACGCCCTGCAGGGCTGGGCCACTCAAGGAGGCGGAACGACCGGTGGCGGCAGCGCCACTGCCGTCACCGTCACCACCGCTTCCGCACTGATCAGCAACATGCAGGCCAGCGGTGCGCGCGTCATCCGGGTCTCCGGAACCATCGCACTGTCCGGCATGAACAAGGTCGCCGCGAACAAGACGATCATCGGTGTCGGCAGCGGCGCCGCCATCACCGGCGGCGGCCTGAACGTCGCGAACGTCAGCAACGTGATCATCCGCAACATCAACTTCCGCGACTGGGACGACGATGCGGTCAACGTCCAGTACTCGACCCGGGTCTGGGTTGACCACAACAGTTTCAGCCATGGTTACGACGGCGCCGTCGACGTCAAGCGCGCGTCCGACTACGTCACCGTCTCCTGGAACAAGTTCTCCAACCACGACAAGGTCGGTCTGATCGGTCACAGCGACGACAACGGCGGGGAGGACCGCGGCAAACTGCGGGTCACCTACTACGCGAACTGGTTCGACGGCACCACCCAGCGCCACCCGCGGGTCCGCTTCGGCAACCCGGTGCACGTCTTCAACAACTACTACCGCAGCACCAGCGGGTACGGCGTCGCTTCGACCTGCACCGCCGGCGTGTACGTCGAACGGAACTACTTCGACAGCGTGTCGAAGCCCGTCGTCGCTCAGACCGGCGACTCCCCGGAAGGGAATGTCAAACTGCTCAACAACTACCTGGTGGGTTCCGGGACACCGGTCTCCCGGAATGCGGCGAGCGTCGCGGCAATTCCCTATTCCTACACGGTGGACGCGGCTGAGAACGTCAAGTCGATCGTGACCGGCGGCGCCGGTACCGGAAAGATCTGATTTCACTCAGGCAAATGACTGACGCCCGGAAACTCGTGCCTGAGTTTCCGGGCGTCAGCGTTTTATTTCAGGCCTTTGTCCAGGGGGCCGAGATTTCGCTGAAGAGAGCGAGTTCATCGGCGGCACGATCGATCCAGCTCTCGACGTCGTGGACGATCGCGTGCCGCTCGGCGCCGTCGCCTTCCCACTGCACGCAGGCGTCCGGGATGACCGCCGGTTCGTCCGCCAGACGAATGGCTTCGACCACGCGGGTGAAACCACCGCTCGCCGCGAACGAACAGTAGAGCGGTACGGCGGAGTCGGCGCGATGCTGGATCAGGTTCTCCAGCAGACTGGCCCGCCCAAGGGTTTGGGTCCCGCCCGGGAGTTCGAGGGTGTCCGTCGTGTAGTTCAGGACAGCGCGACCCTCCGAGCCGTGGACGATCACCGCGGGCTCGGACTGCTCCGCCGCGCACAGCGTCACCGCGATCAGGATCGACGTACCGCGGGTGGTGGTGATGCGGACCGTGGAGGTGTCATCGGATTCGATGTCGTTGGCCCGGAACAGGTCCGTCTCGACCGAGCGGATGTCGTCCACACCGGTCGAACCGTCGAGCAGCAAGGCGGCCGCAGCCGAGTGCGCCAAGGGATTGGTCACCGCGCCGTCGACCACCGCGACACCGTTCAGCGTCCGCCGGCCCGCCCACGGCGCACGGTCGAAGTACCCGGCCTTCCGCAACCACTTGCCGGTGGCACTGATCCCGCGAAGCTCGCCGAGCCCGCCGTCAGCCACGAGCCGCGCCAACTGCAGGGTCGCGGCCGAGGCCTGGGCCTGGAAGCCCACCTGGCAGGCGCGGCCGGTCTCCTCGATGACCTTCGACAGGTACTCGAACTCGGCCATCGACGCGGTCGGCGGCTTCTCCAGCAGAATGTCGGCACCGGCTCGCAGCGCCATCTCGGCCAGCGGCACGTGCGTCTGGATCGGCGTGCAGATGACCACGACATCGACTTCGGTTGCCGCCAGCAACTCATCGAGCGACGGATACACCGGTACGTCGATATCTGCCGGCGGCCGCGGATCCGCGATCGCCACCAGATCGCCGTACTGGCGGGCATCGCGGACGTGGGTCGCGCCGTGGCCGTGCACACCGGCCACGGCGATTCTCGTTGACACTACTTGAGCTCCCCGTTCACCTCGTCCAGGAACTGCTGGGCGGCCTTGTCCGGGGCGAGCCGGCCGAACAGCACCTCGGTGGTGTAGCGCTGAATGATCTTCTCCACCTGCCCACCACCGACCGGCGGCGCGGGCGACGGCTCGCCGAGGTCCTTGCTGATCTCCTCGATGAACTTCGCCGAGGCCGCGTCGGCCGGCTGCAGCTTCGGGGTGACGGCGGCACGGATCTCGGTGTTCGGCGGTACGCCGCGCTCGGCCAGCAGGATGTTGCCCGCCGCCGCGTTGTTGGCCAGGAAGTCGACGAACTGCGTCGCCGCCGCGCGCTGCTTCGAGCGCGAGGAGACCGACCAGAACATCGATCCCTTGTAGTAGGAACCGTTCTTCGCGGCCTGCCCGGTCGTGCTCGGGATCCGGAGCAGCTTCAGCTCCTGGCCCGAGGCCTTGCTGAAGGCGTTCAGCTGGTTGCTCCAGCTGAAGCCCATCGCGAGCTTGCCGGTGGCGAAGGTGGTCTGGTCGAGCGAAGCGGTCATGTCCTGGGTGACGGCCTCGGCCGGCGGGATCGCCTTGCTGTCCCGCAGCTTCAGCACGTACTCGAAGAACTTGGTGACCTGCCCGGCCGAGACGCCGACCTTGCCGTCCGGCGTCCACAGCGACTCGCCGTTCTGGCGGGCCCACAGGTTCAGTCCGGCCTCGTTGGCCCCGATCACCCCGGTCCCCCAACCCTTGCCGTTGAGCTTCGTGGTGATCTCCGCGGCGATCCGGTTGTAGTCGTCCCACGTCCAGGTCTTGTCGTCCGGCAGCGCGACACCGGCCGCCTTGAACACGGCCGGGTTCGCGAGGACGGCGAACGAGTTGATCCCGGCGTTCAGGCCGTAGAGCCCGCCGTCGAACTCCCCGGCGCTCAAGGTCTCCGGCGCGAACTTGTCGGTCTTCAGGTCACCGGCCTTCTTCAGATCCAGCAGTGCGCCGCGATCGGCGTACTCGCGCAGGTACTTCTCGTCCATCTGGATGACGTCCGGGGCGTCGTTCGCCGCGACCGTGGTGGCGAGCTTGTCCCAGTAGCCGGCCCATTCGCCGTACTCGCCCTTGATCTTGATGTTCGGGTGTTCCTTCTGGAACGCGTCGATCGTGGCCTGGGTGAGTTTGGTGCGGGCGTCACTGCCCCACCAGGAGAAGCGCAGTGTCACCTCGCCGTCCTTCGCGGCCGGTCCGCCGGAGTCGCCACCACAGGCGCTCGTGACGAGCAGGGTGGAGACGAGTGCGACGGCGGCCAGTGCCTTGAGACGTGTCATGGCAGGCTCCTTAGAGGGGGTGTTGGAACTCCACGCCGTAGCGAGGAGGTGCTCGGTGCGGTGCATCGGTGCGCGGGGGCGAAGGGTGCGATGCGGAGCATCGTGCGCTTTGCACCCGTGCGGCGAGGTGCCGTGCCGAGTGCCCCGCAGTAGGCGTGGAGTTTCAACACCCCCTCTTACTTGATACCGGTGGTGGCGATGCCCTTGACCAGGAAACGCTGGCCGAGCAGGAACGCGAGGAAGACGGGGACGAGCGAGACGACCGACATCGCGAACATCGAGCCCCAGGACGAGCTCGAGGTCGCGTCGACGAACGACCGCAGGGCGACCGGCACGGTGTACATGTGCGGGTCGGTCAGGTAGATCAGCTGGCCGAAGAAGTCGTTCCAGGTCCAGATGAACGTGAAGATCGTCGTGGTGGCCAGGGCCGGCACCATCAGCGGCAGGATCACCCGCAGGAAGATCCCGGCCCGGCCGCAGCCGTCGATGGTGGCCGCCTCGTCGAGCTCGCGCGGGATGCCGCGGATGAACTGCACCATCAAGAAGACGAAGAACGCGTCGGTGGCCAGCAGCTTCGGCACGATCAACGGCAGGAACGTGTTGATCCAGCCGGCCTGCGAGAACAGGATGTACTGCGGCACGATCACCACGTGGATCGGCAGCATGATGCTGAGCAGCATGATCGCGAACCAGATCTTCTTGCCGCTGAACTCCAGGCGGGCAAAGGCGTAGGCCGCCATCGAGCAGGAGACCAGGTTGCCGACGATCGACCCCAGTACGACGACCGCCGAGTTCAGCAGGTATCGGGTGAACGGCTCGGTCAGTGCGTTCCAGCCGGCCCGGTAGTTCTCGATCTGCAGGTCCTTCACCAGCAGGCCGGGCTCACGGAAGATCTCGTTGCCCGGGCGCAGCGAGCTCACGACCATCCAGATCAGCGGGTACAGCATCACGAGCGCGGTGGCGATCAACGCCACGTGGATCAGCAGCGTCCGCGGGCGCAGATCAATTCTCATAGAACACCCAGTACTTGGAGACGAGGAAGTTGACGCCGGTGAAGATCGCGATGACCACCAGCAGGAACCAGGCCATCGCCGACGCGTAGCCCATGTCGAAGTTCCCGAAGCCGCGGTCGTACAGGTAGAGCGTGAAGAACATCGTCGAGTCCGACGGGCCCCCGCTGCCACCGGAGACGACGAACGCCTGCGTGAACGACTGGAACGCGTGGATGATCTGCAGCACCAGGTTGAAGAAGATGATCGGCGTGAGCAGCGGCAGCGTGATCCCGAAGAACCGTCGCAACGGTCCGGCGCCGTCGACCGCGGCGGCCTCGTAGTACATCGTCGGGACCTGTCGCAGGCCGGCCAGGAAGATCACCATCGGCGACCCGAACGTCCAGACGTTGAGCACCACGAGCGTGCCCAGCGCCGTACTGGGGTCGGAGATCCAGCCCTTGCCCTCGACGCCGACGAGGGCAAGGACCTGGTTGAGCAGACCCTCGGTACCGAAGACCTGCCGCCACAGGATCGCGATCGCGACGCTTGAGCCGAGCAGCGACGGCAGATAGAAGACCGAGCGGTAGAAGGCCATCCCACGCACGCCACGGTCCAGTACGACGGCCAGCAGCAGCGCAATCGCGAGCTGCAGCGGGACCGAGACGAACACATAGGTGAAGGTCACCCGCAACGAGTTGTGCAGCCGCTCGTCGGACAGCATCCGGGTGAAGTTCTCGAGCCCGACCCACGCCGGTGCCTCGATCAGGTTGTAGTCGGTGAACGCCAGGTAGAGCGAGGCGATCATCGGGCCGATAGTGATCGCGAACAACCCGACCAGCCACGGCGACAGGAACAGATACGCCGTCACGTTGTCGCGTTTTTGCACCGGCCCCCTCCTCTGGGAAAGCGCTTGCAGAAGAGCGCCAAGTTAGCGGGAAAGCGGTTCCGGAACAAGGGGTCGAAGCGCTTCGATTTTGGCTGATTCCGGACACTGCTCAGGGGTTGACCACGCCCGTCCGAGCCCACCAGAATCCGGTACCCACTGATGGAAAGCGGTTGCCATCGACCGGTGGCAGCCTCGCCCGCCCCTGGAGTCAGCCATGCGAACCCGCCCCTTGTCAGTTCTCGTCACGGCCGCCGCACTGCTGGCCGGATCACTCCACTCCACATCCGCCCAGGCCGCCGTACCGGCCGCCGACTGCGGAACCGGGACCTTCCAGGCCGAGGTCACCGGTGGCGGCACCAGCTGGACGGCCCGGCGCGGCAGCAGCACCGTCTACACCGGCTCGAGCATGCGCGACGCCATGCAGGCCGGCGTCAACTCGCTCACCGCCGGCCGCACCAGCAAACAACGCGTCGTCGTCCGCGGATCCGGTGCGATCAGCCGCGGCGCCCGGGTGTCCCTGCCCAGCTACACCGTGCTGGACGTCTGCGGCACCATCAATGTCACCGGCTCGGGATCCGGTGACATGGCGCCCGTCTACAGCCGCGGCGCCCGCGACATCGAGATCCAGCACCTCAACCTCACGGGCAACCCCGTCTACGGCATCTTCCTGCGCAACGTCACCAATGTGATCATCGGCGAGGTCGACATGCGGCTGTCCGGCGGGCTCGGCGTCCGGATCGACAACCGCGGCGACACCAGCCAGTGGACCCGCAACGTGCGCGTCGGCAACGTCTTCGTCTCCGGCGCCGGCAGCCACGCCATGGAGACCTACGGCGTCGACGGCATCACCATCGGCACTGTCACCGCGCGCAATGTCGGCGAATCCGGCCTGCTGCTCAACCAGACCATCAACGCGACCGTCGGGACGGTCGACGCCGACAACGCCGGAGCCGGCACCGGCTACGCAGCCTTCCGGATGGCCAACAACAACGGCCAGGTCGGGTCCAGCTACCCCACCAACATCCGCGTCGGCACAGTGATCGCCCGCCGCGGCGGGCGCGGCATCTTCTGCGTCTCCCGCAGCGGAGGAGCCGTGATCGACCGGGTCACCATCGAGAACACCGGCAACAACGCCGTACTGATCGAGAACTGCTACAACGTCACGCTGGCCGCCGTCAGCGGAACCGTCACGGGCGGCGGCGAGATCCGCCTGGCCGCCCGCACCGAGTTCCCCAACAACCGCGACATCACCGTCCAGAACCTGACCGTCCGCGACTCCCGGATCACCGAGAATCCGTGCGGCACCAACACCACCTTCCGCAACCTCACCCTCACCAACACGCCCACCAACATCTGCAGCTGACCATCAGCGGTCGATGGCGGCCATGACGTGTTCCTCGTGCCGCTCGCCGGCGGCCGGGGTGAGATTGCCGAGCCGTTCGAGCTGCGCAGCACTCAGCTCGACGGCATCGGCGGCCGTGTTCTCCTCGACCCGGGCGACCCGCTTGGTCCCGGGGATCGGGGCGATGTCGTTGCCTTGAGCCAGCAGCCAGGCCAGGGCGATCTGAGCCGGAGTGGCGCCGACTTCGGCCGCCGTGGCCTGGACCTCGTCGACGATGCGCAGGTTGCGCTGGAGGTTCTCGCCGACGAAGCGCGGGTTGGTCTTGCGCCAGTCGTCGTCGGCGAGGTCCGCGGTGGAGCGGATCTGGCCGGTGAGGAATCCATGGCCCAGCGGAGAGTACGGAACGAAACCGATGCCGAGCTCCCGCAGTAACGGCAACAGCTCGTCCTCGGGATCGCGGGTCCACAGGGAGTACTCGGTCTGGAGCGCGGTGATCGGGTGGACGGCGTGCGCCCGGCGGATGGTTGCCGGAGCGGCCTCGGACAGGCCGACGTACCGGACCTTGCCTTCGGCAACCAGCTCCGCCACCGCGCCGATGGTGTCCTCGATCGGAATCTTCGGGTCGACCCGGTGCTGGTAGTACAGGTCGATGTGGTCGGTGCCAAGGCGCTTGAGGGAGCCCTCCACCGCGACGCGGATGTTGGCCGGGCTGCTGTCGAGACCGGGGGAACCTTCGTCGGCGTGCGATACCAGGCCGAACTTCGTCGCCAGCACGACCTGATCGCGGCGGCCCTTCAGCGCCTGGCCGACCAGCTCCTCGTTCGTGTAGGGACCGTAGATCTCAGCGGTGTCCAGGTGCGTCACGCCGAGGTCCAGCGCCCGGTGGATGGTGCGGATCGACTCGGCCTCGCTGCCCTCGCCGACGTTGTAGAAGCCGGACATCGACATGGCGCCCAGGCCGATCCGGGACACCTGCAGCTCGCCCAGCGAGATGTACTTCATGCGTGCTCCGTTCCTGATGCCAGTTCCCGATGAACTGTCTGTCTCTACAGAAGCAGGCGGCCGGTGTGGGCGGGAGACCCTGTTCGAGGGGTACTGGGAGGGACCCCCTCCGGCTCAGGCGGTCAAGCTGTCTGACTGACCATCAGCCAGCTGATCTGAATGTCCGGCGACCGGGTCGGTGCGATCGTGACGGTGATCTTGCCGTCGGCACCGACCACGACACCGCCGTACGCCGCGGCTTCGTTCGTCCCTGTGAACAGTCGCTGCTGGTCAACAACGGCGCCGTTGACGCTCACCTCGGCGGCCCGGTTGGCCCACGGCCAGGGGTCGAAGTAGCCGGCGTGGACGGTGTACGTCCCGGGCGCGAGACCGTCGAACGTGTAGACGAGCGGCTCGTGGTTCTTGGCGTAGCGCAGGGTGGTGTAAAGATCGCCGTTCGCCGGACCGGCGGGTGCGCTGGCGCCCGTGAAGCCCCAGGTCTTGCCGGTGGCCGGGTCCGCTCCGAGGGGTTGATCGGGTGTCGAGTTCAGGAGCGAAGCGGACTTCGCCAGCACCTGCCAGTCCGCGGTCGCGATCCCGCCGGCATTGACGGCGTACCGGAGGTTGCGGGGCGCGACCACGATCGTGCGGGTGAAGGTTCGGCCGTCCGCCAGCGTGCCGCGCAGGCTCGCGGTCCCCGGCTTCGCCACGGTCGAGGCGTCCCAGGTGACGGCCAACGTCTGCGTCCGCGATCCCGTGCGCACCTTCACCTTGGTCGGCAGTGCACTGGTGTCGCCAAGCTGGACGTGATCCGGGAGTTTCGTTTCGACAGTCCACCGCCGGTACGACGTCAGGTCGCCGAGCGTCCATTCCGCATCCGGGCCGATCGACAAGCTGCCGCCTTCGCCGAACGACATCGGCATCCAGACGTACGGCGCGTTCTTGAGATCACTCGGTGTCCACCGGTCGCCCATGTAGAGGAACTTGTTGCGCTTGGCATCCACTGTGATCACGTTGGTGCTCTGCGAGCGGTAGGTGTTCGCCGCGCCGGCTCCAGCGATCGGGTTGCCTTGGTCGGCGTACTGGCCGAGGACTGTGCTGGAGGTCGCGTACCGCGCCGGGTTCGGGTCCCAGCCCGTCGCGCCTGAGGTGAGCAGGTAGTAGCGGCCCTCGGACTTGAACATCGCGGGCGCCTCGCGCTGGTTACAAGCCAGCGTGCGGACGAAGTCCTTACCCTGTACGGCGTTCTCGGGCGTCGCGGACAGGTAGGTGTAATCCCGGTTGAGTTTCGAGATGTACATCGTCCGGTTCTCCTCGGACGAGTAGATGATGTACGCCTTGCCATCATCGTCGACGAACAGGCTCATGTCGCGGGCCATTCCACCGGCGGGGTCGAACGCGGACGACGTACCGCACCAGGTCACCGAGTCGCTCGGGACCCGGTTCAACCGGTACGAATCGATCCAGCGGAACGGGCCCTTCGGCGAGTCCGCGATCGCGACTCCGGCCTCGGCGCGCGCGTAGGTCGATTTACTGGTCGGTGACGACGGTCCGTCGGAGTGCACCCACATGATCCATTTACGGGTGGCCTGGTTGTAGATCACCTTCGGGCGCTCGAGGATCGACGGCCGCGCCCAGCCGTCAGTGCGGACGGCGTTGGTCGACAGATCCCGCCAGACGACCTCCTTCTGGGCCGGCGTGTACTTCTTGTAGAGCTTGCTGAAGTACTTGTCGCTCTCGAACTGGTCGACTGAACTCATCGCCCGCAGCGCGAGTCCCTCGTCCTTCCAGTTGTAGAGGTCGTACGACGAATAGGCGTGCACACCGGGGCTGTCGTAGTACCCGTTGCTGCGGTCCTCGCCGTACCAGTAGTAGATCTTGCGGCCGCGGTGATCGGTCGACGGCACGACCTGTCCCCCGTGCGCCTGGATCACCTGCCCGTTGGTGTCGAGCCATTCGGCGCCGGGACGGAACGAGTCGTACGCCGGAACTGCCGGAGCGGCAACCGCGGTCGGGCTGAGTACGGCGAGCGCAGCGCCGAGCACCGCCAGCGCGCGCAGGGGGCGGAAAAGCTTCATCGGGATCTCCTCGTGATTCGAGTGAGCTGAGCCTGGGTGTTCGTGTGCACGACCCACAGCGCACAACCGGGCAAGGTGGCGAGCCCAACCAGTGGCGCCTGACTGACGATGACCAGTACGGCGCCGAGGACGCCGAACGACAGCAAACTGAGCGCCCAGCCGCGGACGCCGGTGTAGACGGCGAGCCGCAGAAGCTCGCGCAAGCCCAGCTCGGGCCGGAGCCCAACCAGGACAAGGGCATTGATCGCGGTGATGGCGACGATGACCAACAAAACGACCATCAGCGGTACCGCACCTGGGAGCGACTTGGCCAGCACTGTGACGTCAGCCGCCAGTACGCCGATCAAGCCCGCGCCGATTGCGGCCACCACCAGCGACTGCCGAAGCCGGGCCGGTACCTGGCGGAACAGCGCACTCAGCGGTGGCCGGTGATCTTCCAGGGCCAGGTATCCGAAGGCAGCCGCCGCGGCCGGAGCGAGCGGAAGCGCAAGCAGGCCGAAGAAGATCGGATAGTTCCAGGGCGTCGCTACCAGGCTGAGCGCCACCATCAGAGGTGTGCCGGCCAGCGCCAGCAGCAGGTTGATGGCGAGCACCCGATGCGCGAACGACCAGAGCGTCTCCCAGAGATCCGCCCGGACGTTCACCCGGGCCAGCGGCGACGCCATCACTTCAGTCCGCTCGTCGCGATACCCCGGACGAAGTACTTCTGGCCGAGCAGGAAGATCACCAGGATGGGCAGCACCGACAGCACCGACCCGGTCATGATCATCGCGTACTCGGCGTCGTACAGGCCGACGAACGAACGCAGGCCGAGCTGGATCGTCCACAGCTTGTTGTCGGTCAGGTAGATGAACGGGCCCATGTAGTCGTTCCACGTGTTGACGAAGGTGAGCAGCGCCAGACTCGCCAGCGCCGGCTTCGACAGCGGCAGGATGATGCGGGCCCAAATGCCGTACTCGCTGAGGCCGTCCAGCCGGGCCGCTTCGCTGAGCTCGTCCGGAATCGTCAGGTAGTACTGGCGCATCAGGAAGACGCCGAACGCGCTGAACGCCTGCAGCAGGATCAGCGACAGGTGCGTGTTCACCAGGCCGGCCTTCTGCATGATCACGTACTGCGGAACCATGTACGCCTGCCACGGTACGGCGATTGTCCCGATGTAGGCCAGGAACAGCACGTCCCGGCCGGGGAACCGCACCTTCGCGAACCCGTACGCCGCGAAACTGCCGGTCAGCACCTGCAACGCGGTGATCGTGAGACTGAGGAACACCGAGTTCCGCAGATAGGTGAGCAGCGGGATCCGCTCCCAGATCGTCGTGAAGTTGCTCCAGCGGAACTCGGCCGGGATCCACTGCACGGGGACGGTGAAGACCTCCGCGTCCAGCTTCAGCGACGACGACACCATCCAGGCGAACGGCACCAGCACCGCCACCGACAGCACAACCAGGAGCACATACGCGAGGGAGCGCCGTACTGTCATGCTTCGCTCCTCTTCTGCAACCGGAACTGGACGACGGTGATGGTCAGCACGATGACGAACAGCACCATCGAGACTGCGGACGAGTAGCCGAAGCGGCCCTGCACGATGCCTTCGCGGTAGATCACCTGGGACAGCACGAGGGTCGCGCGGCCGGGGCCGCCCTCGGTCATCACCTGAATGAGGTCGAAGACCTTGAAGCTCGAGATCGTCAGCATGATCAATACGAAGAACGTCGTCGGCCGCAGCCCCGGCAAGGTGATATGCCGGAACCGTTGCCAGGGACTCGCACCGTCCACCTGGGCCGCCTCGTAGAGCTCAGCCGGGATCGTCTGCAAGCCGGCCAGGTACAGGACCATGTAGTAGCCGAGGTCGCGCCAGACACTGGCCACGATCACCGCCGGCATCGCCCAGGTGGTCGACGTGGTCCACCCGGGCGGGTTGTCGATGCCGATCGCGCGCAGGAACTGGTTCACCGGGCCGAGATCCGGGCTGAGCAACATGTTCCAGACCACCGCCACCGCGACCAGCGAGGTGATGTAGGGGAAGAACAACGCCGTCCGGAAGAACTGCACGCCCTTCAGCTTCTGGTTCAGCAGTACGGCGAAGCCGAGCGCCGCTCCCAGCGTCAACGGCACATGCCCGACCGCGTAGTACGCCGTGTTGCGCAGCGCGGTCCAGAAGTTGTCGTTGTGGATCATCCGCTCGAAGTTGGCCAGCCCGACCCAGCGCGGCGTGCTGTAGGAATCCCAGTCCAGGAAGGACAAAGCGAGCGAGGCGATCACCGGGATCAGCGTGAGCGCCGCGAATCCGATGAAGTTCGGCAGGATGAAACTCCAGCCGATCCAGGTCCGGCTCCGGCCACGCCGTGGCGTCGTCCGGACCTCCGCGGGAGCGGACAGGGTGGCGGTCACGGCTCAGCCGACCTCGTTCTTGACCCGCTTGGCCATCTCTGCCAGGCCGTCGTCGAGCGACTTCTGGCCGGTCATGATCAGCTCGTGCTCCTCGGTCAGGATCTGGTCGACGTCGGAGGACTTGTCGCT
The DNA here is from genome assembly GCF_004349055.1 of Kribbella antibiotica. Taxonomy (GTDB): domain Bacteria; phylum Actinomycetota; class Actinomycetes; order Propionibacteriales; family Kribbellaceae; genus Kribbella; species Kribbella antibiotica. The sequence goes on along the minus strand of NZ_SMKX01000020.1, from coordinate 3,289 downwards.
GACCGGCATCTCCAGTACGACGTTGTCGGGTTTGAAGGCCTTCTTGGCGACCTCGCCGTTCGGCACGCCCGGCAGAGCGAAGTACGTGTCGAGGATCTGCTGGCTCTGCAGCGAAGGCGTCACGCCGGCCTTGGCAACCGCGGTGGCGCCCGCCTCACTTGAGGCCCACTCGACGAACTTCTTCGCTGCCTCGGAGTGCTTGGAGTTCTTGTTCACTGCGAACGCGGTCGGCGAGCCGAAGGTGGTCACCTTGCCGTCGGCCTTGAGTTGCGGCAGCGGCGCTACACCCCACTCGACCTTCGTCTTGCCGGACTTGGTGTCGGCCAGCAGGGTCGCGGCGTACCAGGTGCCCATCGGCAGCAGCGCTGCCTTACCGGTCGACAACATCGTGTTGTAGGAGACCTTCTGGCTGGATGCAGTTGCCCACGGCAACAGTGTGCCGCTCTGCTGCAGCCCGAGCGTCATCGCGTACTGGTCCTTCATGAAGCCGTAGTCGCCGCCCAGCAGGTTGCCGCCGGTCTGCGCCGCGGAGGTCGCCTGAACGATCGAGCGCCAGGTGTGCTGGTAGGCGCCGTACACCTTGGAGGCTCCGTCACCCTTGGTCAGGCTCTTGGCCAAGTCGGCGTAGCCGGCCCAGGTCAGGTTCTGCAGCTTGGACTCGGGCACGCCGGCCTGCTTCAGCAGGGTCTTGTTGTAGTAGAGCACCCAGAAGTCCTGCCGGTACGGCAGTGCGAAGTACTTGCCCTCGAGCTCGTAGGCCTTCAGCCCCGAGTACTTCGCCGGGTCGAGCTTGGCAGCCTCGTCGGTGAGCGGCAGCAGCTGACCGCGAGTACCGAACCGCGAGTAGTCGATGACGTTCTTCATCGTCAGTACGTCGGTGGTGTCACCGCCCGCGAGCATCGTGGTGACCTTCTCGGCATAGTCGTCGGCCAGGATGTCGACCGGCTCGACCTTGATGTCGGGATTGGCCGCCTGGAACCCATCGATGATCGCCTTGAACTCGGGCGTGGTGGCGTAGTTCCAGAGCGAGACCTTGATGGTCTGCGGTCCATCCGCGGCCGGCTGGGCCGAGCCGCCACAGGCGGTGAGCAGCGCCAGCGCTGCTGCGCCGGCCAGGGTGGTGACGAGGTGTCGCCTCACAACGATCTCCTTGACTTTCGGTACTGCGGTGCAGGGGGTTTCAGGCGGTGAGCGGGCTCAGGCTGTGAGCGGGAAGGCGTCGGCCGTGATCCGGCCGTGCACGGGTTCGCCCGCCACCCAGCGGGTGAGCTCGGCGAGCATGTGATCGGTGAGGCGGTGGATCTCGGTGCCGAGCGAGCCGGCAATGTGCGGGGTGACCATCACGTTCGGGACCGATCGCAGCGGCGAATCTGCCGGGAGCGGCTCGGGGTCGGTGACGTCGAGGATCGCGAACAGGCGCCCGGTACGGCACTCGGCCGCGAGCGCCGCCGAGTCGATCAGGCTCCCCCGCGCCGTGTTGACGACCGTCGCATGGTCCGGCAGTTGCGCCAGTTCGGCCGCGCCGATCATGTGGAGCGTGCTCGGGTTTTCCGGCGCGTGCAGCGAGAGCACATCGGCTCTCGGCAGCAGCTGACCGAGTTCCACGAGCTCCGCGCCGGCGGCGGCCACGGCTGCGGGGTCGGCCTGCGGATCGGCGACGAGGACAGTCACGTCCTCGAGTGTCTGGAGCAGGTCCACGACGCGACGGCCGATCCGGGAGAAGCCGACAACCCCGATCGTGCGCCGGAAGTTCGACAGGTCGCCGAAGCCTTGGGGACGGGTCCAGCCCTGGTACGCCGTACGGGCATCGGCGGCGAGGAAAGGTGCCTTCTTGCCGGCGAAGATGATCGCGGCCAGCGTGTACTCGGCCACCGGGACCGCGTTCGCATCGGCGGCGCTGGTCACCACGAGGTCGCGACTCCACAGGTTGTCGTCGGCAACGGCCCGGATACTTCCGGCCGCGTGGAAGACCGCCTTCAGCCGGGGTGCCGCCGCCAATCGCTCCGCGGTCAGCTTGGGCGCACCCCACGAGGTGATCAGGACTTCGGCCGTCGCCAACCGCGCCCGGGCCCGCGGCGAGTCGAGCTCGTCGGTCCAGATCGGATCGGGCAGCGCCACGAGGGCCGCCAGCCGGTCGAGCCGGTCGCGATCGAAGTGGGCGGCGAACACCTCCCGCTCCATGACGACCAGCGCCTCGCGGCGGGAAGCGGTTACCGTTGCTGTCATGTGAACATGAGATGACGACAACGTTCAGATCATCTACGGGTCATCCATACTCATTCCGAAACGATCAGATTCGAACAGTGAGGTGAGGCGGGTGCCGGACGACCGGCTGTTCGGGGTCCAGCGCCACGAACGCGTGATGGACGAACTGCGCCGGCAGGGCTCTGTCCGGGTGCGCGAACTCGCGGAGCTGCTCGGCGTCAGCGAGTTGACCGTCCGGCGCGACATCTCTGCCCTCGCCGCGCAGAACCTGCTGACCAAGGTCCACGGCGGGGCCACTTTGCCGACCGAGCTCGCGCCGGCGGCACGTCGCCGCACCGCGGCTTCGCCTCGCTTCACCATCGGCATGGTCGTGCCGTCGCTCGACTACTACTGGCCGCCGATCGTCGGCGGCGCCCGCTCGGCCGCCGCCGCGCTGGGCGTGGCGATCCAGCTCCGCGGTTCGAGTTACGACTGGGCCGAGGACCGCCGGCAGATCACCCGGCTGATCGAAGCCCAGCAGGTCCAGGGGCTACTGCTCGCGCCGAACCTGGAAGGCAACGACGTCGACGAGATGATCGACTGGATCGCGAGACTCCCGGTGCCGGTGATCCTGGTCGAGCGGCAGCCACCCCGCTGGACCCCGACGCCGCACCAGGTCGAGTGGGTGCGCAGCGATCACGCGCTCGGCGTAGAGCTCGCCGTACGGCACCTGCACGCCCAAGGACACCGCAACCTCGCGCTCCTGCTGTCGAAAGGCAGCCCGACCTCGGCCCACCTCGCCGCCGGCTGGGACCTCGTCTGCGCCGACCTCGGCATCGCCGCCGACCTCGTCATCCGTGAGTCCGTCAACATGGACCAGCCTCGCCACCGCGACATCATCGCCCAGGTCCTCGACCGCTGCCGCGCCGCGGGCACCACCGCCCTCGTCGTGCACTCCGACCCCGACGCGATGGCCATCGCCCAGTACTGCGCCGAGCAGGGCATCGCCATCCCCGACCAGCTCGCGATCGTCGCCTACGACGACGAGATCGCCCACCTCGTCGAACCCGCCCTGACCGCGATCCGCCCACCCAAACCCATGGTC
>NZ_SMKX01000209.1 GCF_004349055.1 Kribbella antibiotica | reverse complement strand
TCAGACATGTCCGGCGGCAACAAGAACCCCTGACCACGATCAACCAGCCGATACGCATTCGCCATACCCAATAATCGAACACCCACCGGGTTACAGTCCAACACCACGCCGATTCTGCAACAGCCTCCATACGCCGAAAAGTTCACGCGTAGTGCGGGTCGGCGCGGCCAGCCGGGCCAACAGCCGGGGGCTTGAACAAGAAGCGGTGGGCTGGGACAGGCAACTACTTGTTCACGCCCACCACCCAGCCGACAGACCCCCGACGAGTGGACAGCGCCGCGACGAAAAGTGCCAACCAGCGCGGCGGCCAGGGGCGGCCGGGGCCAGCCGGGCGCGGCAGCACCCCGGACCTCGTTGCCAGCGCTTTTCACCACAGCGGCGGGTCACTTTCCAGGCCTCCCCACGACCGGCCCGCAACCATAGCGAGTACCTCAAGCAGCGGGAACGCGATCGCCGACCTCGCCACTACCTCAGCCACCCGCCGGGGCCTAGCCAAGCTCTTTATGTAACGCGGCCGCCGCGGCGACCAGCCCCAGACAACGTGCCCGGCTTGTCCGGAGCGGCGATCAACCATCCCCGACGTGGTCGCCGTACTCAGCGACGTACAGGTTCATCGGTACGACGAGAGCCGCTTCGCCAGTGCGATCGCGGCGTCGTCTTCCGGCAGCACGCGGATGCCGATCAGCGGGCTGACTGTCACGTAGCCCGCGCGCAGCAACGCTTCGTCGGAGTCGGCCGGCGGGTTGGGCTGCGGCGGTGCGACGGTGATCATCGGCTCGCCGGTTGGGGCGGTGGTTGCGACCAGGCGCTCGCGCGTGATCGGCGTCAGCGCAGCATGGCGGACGCCGGCCAACTGGTCGAGCGGCAGGTCCGGCACATTCAGGCTGAGCACTGTCCCGGCCGGCTCCGACGCGATCCACGTCAGGGCTTCGCCGGCCATCGTCGCTGCGGTTGCCCAGTGCGTCGGCGACGCGCCTTCGATGCTGATCGCGACGCCGGAGATCCCCTGGCCCGCTGCGGTCAGCGCCGCGGCCACAGTGCCCGAGTGGAAGATCGGTACGCCGATGTTGTGGCCGCGGTTGATTCCCGACAGCACCAGATCCGGGGCCGGTCCGAACGCGCCGATCGTGGCGAGCGTCACCGCAAGCGCCGGAGTCCCGGCGACCCCGCGGTAGCTGATGCCGCCCGCTTCCTCGACGACAGTCTGGATGGGGCGGTTGACCGTCGCCGTCCGAGCGGAGCCGACACCACTCTGGTCATCGAGCGGTGCGACGACGACCACCTCGTGCCCGAGCTCGGCGATCGCCGGAGCGAGTGCGCGAATCCCGGGTGCCTGGAAGCCGTCGTCGTTGGTGATCAGAATCCGCGCCATGCGTCCACCCAATCAGCCGCGGTCCTCGATGTCACCCTCCGTCTCAAGGACTGCGTTCCGCAACGTCTCCAGCGCTTCGGCCGACGGCTCTGCCCAGAGGCCACGCTGGGCGGCTTCGAGCAGCCGCTCGGCGATCCCGTGCCGCGCCCAGGGGTTGGACTTGCGGAAGAACTCGGCCATCTCCGGGTCGGCGACGTACTCGGTGGTGAGCGTCTCGTACATCCAGTCGTCGACCACGCCCGCGGTCGCGTCGTACCCGAAGAGGTAGTCGACGGTCGCCGCCATCTCGAACGCACCCTTGTAGCCGTGCCGCCGCATCGCGGCCATCCACCGCGGGTTCACCACGCGCGCCCGGAAGACCCGCTTGGTCTCCTCCTCCAGCGTGCGGGTGCGAACCTGCGCCGGTACGGCGGAGTCGCCCACATAGGCCTTCGGGTTGGAACCGGTCAGGTGCCGGACCATCGCGATCATGCCGCCGTGGTACTGGAAGTAGTCGTCGGAATCCATGATGTCGTGCTCACGCGTGTCCGCGTTCTTCGCCGCGACCTGGATCCGCGCGTAGGCACGTTCCATCGACCCGCGCGCCTCGGCGCCGTCGAGTCCCTTGCCATAGGCGTACCCACCCCAGACCGCATACACCTCAGCCAATTCGGCGTCGGTGCGCCAGTTCCGCGCATCCACGAGGGGAAGCAGGCCGGCGCCGTACGAGCCGGGCTTGGAGCCGAAGACGCGCGCCGTGGCCGACCGTACGTCGTTGCCCGCGGCAACGTCTGCGTCGACATGGGCCCGTAGGTAGTTGTCGGCGGCATCTTCGTCCAGCGCCGCGACCGTCCGGACCGCTTCGTCGAGCAGCTGCACGACGTGCGGGAACGCGTCCCGGAAGAAGCCGGAGATCCGGATCGTCACGTCGATGCGGGGCCGCCCCAGCTCCTCCAAGCCAACAACCTCGAACCCGGTGACGCGGCGCGAGGCTTCGTCCCAAACCGGGCGGCAGCCGAGCAGCCACAACACCTCGGCCAGGTCATCGCCCTGGGTCCGCATCGCCGACGTACCCCAGACCGTGAGGCCGACCGAGCGCGGCCATTCGCCGGTCTCGGTCTTGTGCCGGGCCAGCAGCGAGTCGGCCAGCGCGACGCCGACGTCCCACGCGTTCCGGCTCGGGATCGCCTTCGGGTCGACGGCGTAGAAGTTCCGGCCGGTCGGCAGCACGTTCACCAGACCGCGGGTCGGCGAACCTGACGGGCCTGCCTCGACGAAGCGACCGTCCAGCGCACGCAACACGTTGGTGAGCTCGTCATCGGTGCGGTTGAGGCGCGGCACGACCTCGGTGGCCGCAAAGGTCAGCGACGACTCGACCCCGACCGACGGGCGGCCGATGACCTCGCTGACGAGGACCGGCACCTTCGCCGCGTCCCAGTTCAAAGTCTCCATCGCGACGACGAGCTTGCGCGCGACCGCCTCCAGGATGTCGACGCCGTCGGCGCCGCTCACCGCAGGCAGGTCGGCCAGTGTCGCCAACTCGGTCAGGTTTGCGGCCAGACCAGGGTTCGCAAGCAGCTCGGCCTCGTCGACGCCGAAGGTCTCCCCCAGCGCGGTCCGCAGGCCGGGGATCGAGTACGAACCGCCCCAGAGCTGCCGGGCCCGCAGTACGGCGAGCACCAGGTTGATCCGCGCCTCATCGGCCGGAACGCCGCCAAGGATGTGCAGCCCGTCGCGGATCTGCACGTCCTTGATCTCACACAGATAGCCGTCGAGGTGCAGCACGAACTCGTCGAACGCCTCGTCATCAGGCTTCTCGTCGGTGTGCAGATCGTGGTGCAGCTGGGCCGCCTGGATCAGCGTCCAGATCTGCGCCCGCAGCGTCGGCACCTTCTCCGGGTCGAGCGCCTGCACGGTCGCGTACTCGTCCAGCAAGTACTCGAGTTTCGCCATGTCGCCGTACGTCTCGGCCCGTGCCATCGGCGGCACCAGGTGGTCGACGACGACCGCGTGCGCGCGCCGCTTGGCCTGCGTTCCCTCGCCCGGGTCGTTGACGATGAATGGGTAGACCATCGGCAGGTTTCCGAGCACGGCGTCCGGCGCACAGTCGGCCGCCATCCCGATTCCCTTGCCAGGAAGCCATTCCAGCGTTCCGTGCTTGCCCAGGTGGACGACCGCGTGCGCGCCGAACCCACCGTCGGCCGGTGCGTTCTCAAGCCACCGGTACGCCGCCAGGTAGTGATGCGACGGCGCCATGTCGGGGTCGTGGTAGATCGCGACCGGGTTCTCGCCGAAACCACGCGGCGGCTGGATCATCAGTACGACGTTGCCGAAGCGGAGCGCAGCCAGCGCGATCGCGGGCTCGGGTCCGGAGTTGTCGACGTACAGGGAACCGGGGGCCTCACCCCAGGCCTCGATCATTGCCTCCTGCAACGTTTCCGGGGTTTTGGCGAACCAGGTCGAGTACGTCGCCAGCGGGATGGTCGCGACGGCGGACGCGAGCTGCTCGTCGGTCAGCCAGTCGACGTCGTGACCGCCGGCGGCGATCAGCCGGTGGATCAGCCCGTCAGCGCCGTCGGCTCCCTGCAACTCGGAAAGGTCGAGTCCGCCAAGGTCATAGCCGGCCGCCTCGAGCTTCCCGAGCAGCTGCACCGCCGAGGCGGGAGTGTCGAGACCGACCGCGTTCCCGATGCGCGCGTGCTTGGTCGGGTACGACGAGAGCACGAGCGCGAGCTTCTTCTCGGCGACCGGCACGTGCCGCAAGCGGGCATGCGCGACCGCGATCCCGGCCAGCCGGGTGCACCGCTCCGGGTCCGGCGCGTAGCGGGCCAGCCCGTCGGCGTCGTACGCCTTGAAGGAGAACGGGATCGTGATGATCCGGCCGTCGAACTCAGGAATCGCAACCTGCGTGGCCGCGTCGAGCGGGCTGATCGCCGCGTCGCTGGCCAGCCACTGCTCACGGGTCGAGGTGAGCGCGAGGCCCTGGATCAGCGGGATGTCGAGTGACGCGAGCGCGCCCGCATCCCAGGCGTCGTCCGCTCCCCCGGCGCTGGCGTTCGCAGCGACAGATCCGCCCGCAGCAAGCAGTGTGGTGACCAGTACGTCGCACTTGCGCAGCAGCTCGAACAGCGCGGCGTTCTCATCGCTCGTCGCGTCGAGTCCGCGCAGGGTCCCGCAGTAGATGGCCAGCGGTTGCGCACCGGCTGCCTCAACCGCAGCCGCGAGCGTGTCGACGAACGCGGTGTTCCCCGCGATCTCGTGCGCCCGGTAGTAGACGATCCCGACCACCGGCCGGTCGTCATCAGTGAAGGTCCCCCGCACCCCGTACGACGGCAGTGCAGCAGGCGGGTCGAATTCGTCGCCGGTGAGCAGGATGGTGTCGCTCAGGAAGCCGGCCAGGTTCCGCAGGTTGTCCGCGCCACCCTCACGCAGGTACGCCAGCGCCTCGGTCACCGCACCGGCCGGCACTGTCGACAGCGACATCAGCTCCGCGTCAGGGGCCGCCTCACCGCTGACCACCACTGCAGGCTTCCCAGACGCGATGACCGCGTCCAGTCCGTCCTCCCAAGCCCGCTTCCCGCCCAGCAGCCGCACCACCACGATCTGGGCGGCCTCCAGCAGCGGAGCGAGCTCAGACAGCTCCAGGCGGGCCGGGTTGGCGACCTTCCAGCCGGACCCCGCCTCCGCCGCAGCCAGTAGATCGGTGTCGGCAGTAGACAACAGCAACAGGTTCGAGGGCACGCTGAACCGGTCCTTCCTCGGGGTATCCACGCCCCGGCCGGAGGTGCGACAGCAGCAGTTCCTGACTTCCCACAGCAGTGGTTGCCGGTGGGTCACAGTGGCGGGACCGCCCCGGACTCACACCGGGTTCCTGCACAGCCGTCGCTTAACGCCTGAACCCTATCTCAGCGGTGCTGGGCGTAGTGGGCGGCGAGGAGGTCGGTACCCCAGTCGGAGCGGTGGGAGCGCCAGACGGAGTGGATGTGGTTGGCGTTGTCCTGGGTGTTGTCGTACTCGGCCAGGAAGGTCGGGGCGGCCAGGGAGTAGTAGTGGCGGTGGCCGATGCCGGGGGTGGTCTCGCCGGTCCAGGCGAAGGTGAGGTTCTCGATTCCCTGCTCGGTCAGGTCCTGCCAGGTGAGGAGGCCGATGGGGCCGGCTGCGCGGCCGACGTACTGGCCGACCAGGAGGCTGAGGAGCTGGCGCTGCTCGGCGGTCATGTCGCCGTACGCGAGTCCTCGGTGCAGGAGCGCTGGGTCAGCGACCGGGTCGTGGCGGGTGAGGATGTCGTCGGGCGCATCGGGTGAGACGACGGCTACTGCTCGCTGGCTGTCGTCGAGCGCGTGCAGTAGCTGGAAGCCCAGGTCGTGCTCGGCGGCGAGGAAGCGGCGGCCATCGGGAGCCGTGGCCGGGTTGGAGCCGATGAACGACGGAGTGAAGGAGATCGCTGCACCGACCACTGTGACGTGGATCGCCAGGTGATGGCCGTTCAGCCGCCAAGCCCAGGGCTCGAAGCTGGTGGGATCACCCAGGATGCGCAGGAAGTAGCCCGGTGTGGCCGCGGAGTCCTGCCAGTACGGCGTCTCAGGCACCGGGTGCCCGCGCAGGATCACCTCCGCTTCCAGTACGGCGAGTGAATCGGTCAGCCCGCGTTCGCTGAGCCCCAGCGCGATCAGGTTCAGCGCCAGTTGCTGCTGGTCCGGATCCAGCCCCGACAACGGCAGTCCTGGCCGGAGGCCGGGCAGGTAGGTCCACTCCTGGTGGTCCGGTGTGTCGAACGGCGCCTCGATCAGGCTCCGCTGCGCCGGTCGCAGGCTCTGCAGCAGATCGATGGCCGCATGCCTGGTCTGCTCTACAACCATGCTGCTTTTCCCTCTCCGTGGGCACATAATCCGTCGTCCAGCGCTCGAACGGCCGGTCCAGCTTGTACCGGTAGTCCGGCTGCCGCAGCAGCACGCGTGTTTCGGCGTTCGCCGGGTTCCGCAGCGTCTCGAAGTACTTCACCGACCAGTGGAACCACCGCATGCAGAACAGCCGCATGGTCAGCCCGTGCGACACCAGCAGTACATTGCGCGGCGCATCGGCCTGCTCGAAGTCCCGGTGCATCGTCTCCAGGAAGCTGGACACCCGGTCGTACACATCCGACCCCGACTCACCATGCGTGAACCGGTAGAAGAAGTGCCCGTACGCGTCGCGCAGCTTCTTCTGCCGCTCGATGTCCTCGGTGTCCTGGAAGTTCGCCCAGTCCTGCTCGCGCAGCCGCGGCTCCTCCCGGGCAATCCCGATCAGGTCGTCCAGACCGAGCCCTTTGAGCGTCTGCAGCGTCCGCAGGTACGGCGACACGTAGACCCGGATCGGCTCGTTGTCGAACACCTCCCGCAACTGCTCCCCGGCCTGCGCCGCCTGCTCCCACCCGTGCGCGGTGAGCGCGACAGAGTGGTCCGGAACCCGCTCGTAGATCGACTTGTCCAGGTTCGCCTCGGACTCGCCGTGCCGCATCAACGCGATCCGCACCGGCCGTCGACTCAGCCCCATAACCGTCCTCTCGCCACTGCCAGGATCGCGGCCGCACCAGCCGCGGCCACCCCGACTCGCCGCGCCAGGACGGCAGTACGTCGTACGTCGGCGACTGTCGGCGTCGGCCCGTCCCCCAGCGTGCCACGGTCTTCGGTATAGGACCCGTAGTTGTTCGTCCCGCCCAGTGACAGCCCCAGCGCGCCAGCGAACGCCGCCTCGACCGGACCGGCGTTGGGGCTCGGGTGCTGCGGCGCATCCCGCTTCCACACCCGCCGTGCCTCTGCGGGTCGTCCTGCGACCACCCCAGTCAGTACGGCGCACGCCCGCGCAGGCAGGAGGTTCACCAGATCGTCCAGCCGCGCCGACGCCCAGCCGAAGTTCGCGTACTTCGGCGACCGGTACCCGACCATCGCATCCAGCGTGTTGATCGCCCGGTACGCCAGCAGCCCCGGTACACCGAGCACTCCGCCCCACAGCAGTGGTGCCACGCACGCATCCGAGGTGTTCTCGGCAATCGACTCCACCGTCGCCCGGGCGAGCTCATCAGCTTCTAGGTACGTCGCATCGCGCGCGCAGAGGTGGCTGAGCCGGTCCCGAGCCGCTGGGATGTCCTGAGTCTCCAGGAACCCGGCCATGGTCTCCGCCTCGCGCTCCAGACTCCGAGCACCCAGCACGGTCCAAGTGGCAGCCGCCGTCACCAGCGTGTGCACAACCGGCCGTCCGCGCGTCAGCCGCTCCGCCGCAACCCCGACGAGTACCGTCGATCCGACCAGTGCGGTCGTGTACGCCGTACCGGCCGCCCGCGAGTCGGCGTACAGGCGTGACTCCAGCCGGGACGCGGTTTGCCCGAACCCAGCGACCGGATGGAAACGCCGCGGATCGCCGAGGACACGGTCGGCGACGAACCCGAGCAAGAGCCCGAAAGGTGTGGACACCCGGAGAAGTTTGCCAGGTAATAAATATTCAGGGCCGAGTGCGACCCCGGAAAGAAATATGCGAGGCTGGGCGCTATGAGTCTGCGTGGTCAAGGTGTGGCGGAGCTGCTCCGGGCGGTCGACGGGAGCGGCGAGTTCGGGGTCTGGCTGGGGCGACCAGATGGCACGCCGGTGTTCGAGCACAACGCGGAGCGGACGCATTACTCCGCGAGCACGATGAAGCTGCCGGTGGCGATGGCGATGCTGCGCAAGGTCGCGGCAGGCGAACTCTCACTCGACCAGCCGATCGCCGTCCACAATGATTTCGCGTCGCAGGCCGGTGGGCGGTTCGGCGTGAACGCGGCCGAGGACGAGGCGCCGGAGACCTGGACCAAGCTGGGCACGAAGGTTCCGCTCGGCTGGCTCGCGACCGAGATGATCACGCTGTCCAGCAACCTGGCCACGAACCTGGTCCTGGAACAGGTCGGCATCGACGCGGCGCAGGCGGTGCTGGCCGAGTACGGCGACGGCGCCAGCGCGATCCGCCGTGGCATCGACGACCGCGCAGCGCAGGCCGCCGGGATCAGCAACGAGATGAGCCCGGCCGGGCTGGCCGGCGTACTCGTTGCCGTGGACAACCAGTATCTGCGCGATCTGCTCGCCGGCAACCAATGGAACGGCGAGCTCCCCGCATTGCTCCCGCCCGGCACCCGCGTCGAGCACAAGAACGGCTGGGACCGCCGCATTCGGCACGACGGCGGCATCGTCCGGCCGCCGGATGCGGACCCGTTCGTCCTCGTCGTCTGTACGACGTCCGAGCTGCCGGATGCGCGCGCGCAGCAGCTGATCGCGGAGATCGCGCTGGAAGCGTGGAACCACCGGCACGACCTGGGAGCAATCCGATGAAACTGACCACCCATCTGATCTCCGCGCCGCTGCACACGCCGTTCATCACCGCGCTGCGCACCGCGACGCACGCGGACTCGCTCCTGGTCGAGCTCAGCCACGACTCGCTGAGCGGCTGGGGCGAGGCGCCGCAGGTCTGGAAGGTGACCGGCGAGTCGCTCGCGGGCGCCCAGGCTTGTGTCGAGGGACCGATCGCTGCTGCGCTGAACGGCCTCGGCCCGGATGATCTGACCGAGGCCCTGCGCCGCGTCCAAAACGCTGCCGCGGGCAACTTCGGCGCGAAGGCCGCGGTCGACGTTGCGCTGCACGACCTCGCTGCACGACGACTCGGCATCAGCCTGCAGGCTTTCCTCGGTTCAACAGTCGACACCGTGCCGACCGACGTGACGCTCTCGGTCGGCGATGCCGACGCACTCGCGACCGCCGCGAAGGCACGGATCGCGGACGGATTCGACGTACTGAAGGTGAAGGTCGGCACCGATGCGGTCGGCGACGTGGAGCGGGTCCGGCGAGTGCGGGACGCGATCGGGCCGGGGCCGCGGCTGCGGCTCGACGCGAACCAGGGGTGGTCGCGCCGCGACGCGGTGACCGCGATCCGCGCGCTTGAGGACTGCGACCTCGAGCTGGTCGAGCAGCCGGTCGTGGCCGGGGACATCGAGGGGATGGCCTGGGTGACCGACCGGGTGAACACCCCGATCCTCGCCGACGAGTCCGTGTACGGCGTCCGCGACCTGGTCGCGGTGATCCGGCACGGCGCTGCCGACCTGATCAACGTGAAGCTCGCCAAATGCGGCGGCCTCGCGCCGGCCCGGACTCTGCTGGAGCTCGCCCGCGAACACGGCATCGGTACGGCGGTCGGTTCGATGATGGAGAGTCACGTCGGAATCGGTGCCGCGGCCGCCCTTGTCGCGGCGTACCCGACCTCGGTGGTCAACGATCTCGACGCGGCGTGGTGGCTGCGTGACGCACCGGTGATCGGCGGAATCCGGTACGAAGGCTCGCTGATCCACCTTTCGTTTGAGCCTGGCCTCGGCGTGACAGGCTTGTCAGCATGAAGCTTCTCGCCGCCAAGGTTCCGATCACCACGGTGTGGACCGGACCGGACGCACCCCGTGACGTCGACGCACCCGCCACCGCCGCGCAGCCCGATATCGCCGCCTGGGCGAAGTCGATGGACACGGAGAGCCGCCTCGGTCTGCACGGCCGGACACTGACCCAGTTGCTGTTCGCCGAGCCCGTCATCGTCCGCACCGAGCGCGATGGCTGGTCGGAGATCCTCGCACCGTGGCAGCCGTCGTCAGGCGATGCCCTCGGGTACCCGGGCTGGGTGCCGTCGAGCCATCTGGGTGAGCTGCCGAGCAGTGCGGCAGATCCGGTCGCTGTGACCGTGCCTACCGCTCCCCTGCTCGCAGAGCCGGTGGCTGGTGCCCCGCTGATGACAGTGTCGTTCGCCACGGTGCTGGCGTCGGTGGAGCAGGCCGACGGGTACACGCGGGTTGCCACTCCGGATGGTGGGTCAGGCTGGCTGGCGAACGACGTACTGAGGTCTGTGGCGGAGCCGTCCACTCCGGAGGACCGGCTGCGACTGGGGGCGCAGTTCCTCGGGCTGGAATACCTGTGGGGCGGCACATCGGCGTACGGGCTGGACTGCTCCGGGCTGACGCATTCAGTGAGCCGGGTGCTCGGCCTGCGGATCCCGCGCGATGCGCACGACCAGGCGGACACGCTGGAGAACGTCCCGATCGACGAGGCTCAGCCAGGCGACCTCTACTTCTTCGCCCGGCCGGATGCGAAGGTCCACCACGTCGGCTTCGTCTCCCCGGTCGGGATGCTGCACGCCTCCGAGACCGGGAAGCGGCTCGAAGACGCGCCGCTTCCCCCAGAGCGCCGTACGACGTTGGTCGCGGCGGCGCGCTTCTGACTCAGGCCTTCTTGGCGTCCGACGACTCGGCGGCCGGCTCGTCCTGAACGTCCTGCACGTCCTCGACCTCGGCGGCCGGCTCAGCCGCGGACGAGATCCGGGACTTGCGCAAACTCAGGACCGTGGTGATCCCCAGCGTCACGATGATGAAGCCGAGCGAGAACCAGATCGGGATCTCGGGCGCCCACTCGATGTGGTGACCACCATTGATGAACGGCAACTCGTTGACGTGCATCGCGTGCAGCACCAGCTTCACACCGATGAACGCGAGCACGACCGACAGGCCGATCGACAGGTAGACCAGACGCCTCAGCAGGTCACCGAGCAGGAAGTACAGCTGGCGCAGACCCATCAGGGCGAAGACGTTCGCGGTGAAGACCAGGAACGGCTCCTGCGTGAGACCGTAGATCGCCGGGATCGAGTCGAGCGCGAACAGCAGGTCCGTCGTACCGAGCGCGATGATGACGATCGCCATCGGGGTGACGAGACGCTTGCCGTTCTTGACGACCGTCAACTTGACGCCGTTGTACTCGTCGGTCGCGTTCAGCCGCTTCTTCGCGAACCGGATGACCGCGTTCTCCTTGTAGTCGTCATCGTCGTTCTCCCCCTGCTTGGCCAGGTGGATCGCGGTGTAGACCAGGAACGCGCCGAACAGGTAGAAGATCCAGGAGAACTCGTTGATCGCCGCTGCGCCGACGGCGATGAAGACGCCGCGGAAGACCAGCGCCAGGATGATGCCGATCAGCAAGGCTGTCTGCTGGTACTTCCTCGGCACCGCGAACCTGGACATGATGATCAGGAAGATGAAGAGGTTGTCGACGCTCAGGCTGTACTCGGTGAGCCAGCCGGCGAAGAACTCCCCGGCGTACTGCCCGCCGGAGAAGACCCAGACACCGAGCCCGAAGACCACCGCCAGACCGACGTAGAACGCGATCGCGGTGGCCGACTCGCGGGTCGTGGGCTCATGCGGGCGGCGGCCGATGATGAAGACGTCGAAGGCCAGCAATGCGAGCAGAACACCGACCGTGATGTACCAGACGTAGTCAGCGACGTGCATGGGTAACCTCCGGAGCGCAGACGAAACAGGACTCCGAAGGTCTCTTCCGCCGACCACGTGGCCGACCGGTGGCACCGGGCCTGAGCGTGAACTCACGACCGTGATGACGATGCCAGCGCGAAGGAATACTCCCCTTCTTCGCCCCTAGTCTGACGGGTCGCCGTCCCAGACTCCAAATCCAGGACGCCATGTCCGCCTGTCGAAATCATCACAGACCGGTTTGGGAATAGTCACGGACCGTGTCCGAACGCCTCAGGGAACGCTGTATCCGCCGTCGGCGACGATCACCGCGCCGGTGACGAAACTGGAGCGCGGAGAGGCGAGGAACAGAACCACCTCGGCGATCTCCTCCGGCGTACCGACTCTCCCCAGCGGCGCGGGCGCACTACTCGCCTGCAGAAACTCCTCCGGCACCATCGCCAGCAGCGCCTCGGTGCGAACCCCACCGGCACACACCGCGTTCACCCGCACACCCGACGGCCCGAACTCCACCGCCCATGACCGCGTCATCGACTCCAGCGCCGCCTTCGTCCCGCTGTAAGCAGCCGCCACCGGCATCCCGATCCGCGCGCCGATCGACGAGGTGTTGACGATGACGCCACCCCCGTTGGCCGCCATCCGCGGCGCGATCGCGGCGGTCAAGAAGTAGGCGCTCCGCAGGTTCACGTCATAGATACGCTGATATTCGTCGGGGGTCAGTGCAGCGGTCGGGACCATCGGGTAATAGCCGGCGTTGTTGGCCAGGATGTCCACCTCACCAACCACCTCCGCCAACCGCTCAACCTCAGCCATCTCCGCCAAGTCAGCCTGCACGAACGTCGCCACTCCCCCGGCGCCCGTAATCAGCTCAACCGTCTCCTTCCCCTGCTCAGCTCTTCGGCCAGTGACAATCACCTCTGCCCCAGCCTTCGCGAAACTCTGCGCAATAGCCCGCCCGATCCCGGACGTAGCCCCCGTCACGAGCGCTTTCTTCCCCACCAGCTCAGTCATCCCCCGAGGCTAAATTCACCATGTTCACCACGCCCCGACTCGCCGACCCCCCTCGGCAAACTGCTCAGGTCGCGGTCGGGCGACGGCTCCTCGGCAGCTTGGCCACCACGGTCTCGTACGACGCATCGATCAGCTCAAACACCTCGTCATCCGGCACCGCTCCCCCGAACCGCACCGTGTTCCACCCCGACCGCCCGATATACGGCATCTTCGACACGTCATCGGGATAGGTATCAACCAGCTCATCGGCCTCCTCGCGCGTCGCCCCACACTTCAGCCCGACACTGTCCGCCCCGAGAAACGCAAAGATCTTCTCCGCAACCTTCGCCACGACGTCCCCATCCCAAGGCTCGTCCTGCCAGGCCCCCGCCTTCCCCAAGCAGTACCCCAGCACGTCATCGC
>NZ_SMKX01000208.1 GCF_004349055.1 Kribbella antibiotica | reverse complement strand
GCCCGCCCCTGCGGACCGAACTGCCCCGTTCGCTAGCCGGTACTTTTTTCTCAAATCGCGACCCTTTGTTACCGGCTAACGGTCTCTCGGTGCCCCAGCCATAGCCCGGAAGCTCAAGCGGCGTGGGCGCGGTCGCCGGGGTCGCCATGCTCCTTAGCCGTAGGCGTGGTGCGCCCTGCGTTTGTGGTCGGCTGCCGGAGGTGGTCGAGTGGCGCTACCGCGCAAGGGGACTCGGCCGGGGACGTTGCCCTGCTGGCTGATCGCCGCTGCGGCCGACAAGAGACGGGTGGCTGGCCGATGCGGTGGCTGAGCGGCATGGCGAGGCCGGCAACCGCCTGACCCTCGCCTGGGGCTGACGGGCTTTGGTTGCGGTTCGGGAAGGACGCCGCCCACAGCGTGCCCCGACCTCGCCGCCCCGGGGGCTGCGTCGTTAGCCGGTACTTTTTTCTCAAATGGCGACCCTTTATTACCGACTAGCGGTGTCTCGGGCCCCAACCACAGCCCGGAAGCTCAAGCGGCGGCGACGCGGCTGTCTTGCTCGGCCGTGGGCGGGCGGGTGGCTTGGCAGGTTAGGAGTAGCGGCATGGGGTCGCCGGGGAGGCGCCAGAGGGTGTCGGGGCCCTGGACCATTGCGGGGTGGCGTTGGCGGAGGTCTACGGGGAGTTCGTCGAGGCGGGTGATGTGGAGGCCGGCGTTGATCAGGGCGTTGAGTAGGCCGCTGATAGTCCAGGGCCAGGTGATTTGGGTGTGGGTGGGGACGGGTTGACCGGTGTAGCTGGCTTCTACTTGGGTTTCGCGGGGTTGGGTGCGGAAGTAGGAGGTGGTGAGGCGGAGGTCGTTGTCGACCTGGCCTTGCTGGGGGTGGAATTCGGCGATGAAGAGGACGCCGCCGGGGCGTAGCAAGCGCGCCACCACGCGGGCCCATTCGGTGAGGTCTGGCAACCACATCAGTACGCCGTACGTCGCGATCACGATGTCGAACTGCTCATCCAGTACGTCGGCCGCGGCGTACACGTCGGACTCCACGAACCGGGCATCCAGCCCGACCTCATCGGCCAACCGGCGGGCCGCAGCGACCGCCTCACCCGAGAAGTCCAGGCCGGTCACCGAAGCGCCGAGGCGGGCCCAGGACAACGTGTCGAGGCCGAAGTGGCACATCAGGTGGAGCAGGCGTTTGCCGCGGACGTCGCCGAGTGCTTCCAGCTCGAAGGGGCGGAGTGAGCTGCCACCAGCGCGGAAGCCGTCGACGTCGTACAGGCTGGCGCCGCCGGCGTGCGCCGAAGCGCGCAGGTCCCAGCCGGCTCGGTTCTTCGCGACGCGCTCATCCATGCTGCCACGGTAGATCGCGCGTCGACCCACCGCGACGGGGTTTGCCCGATGGCTTCGGCCTCGGTGGAAATGTTTGCCCACAATCGGCAGCGCAGCGACAGTCGGAGCATGAAGACACTGGGGAAGCTGGCCCTTGCCGCGATTGCGTTGACTGCCATGGCGCTGCCTGCGTCCGCCGCACCGCCGCCCAATCTGGTCGTGCACTGCTGGGTGTTCGGTGAGACGGTGGTCGGCCCGTACGGCGTCAGCAATGTCTGGTACCTCGTCACCGACAAGAACACGCACAAACAGCGCTACGTGAGCGACGCCAACGTGGACATCGATCAGAGCCTGTACCCGAACTGCTAGCGCGCAGGTGTGGGCTCGGCGACGGGTTGTAGCGCGGTCGTGGTGGCCTGGATGATGCTGGCGTTGGCGCGGAGCCAGCTGGCGAGGACTACCTGCAGATCCTCGAGGTCCTTCTCTTCCAGGATCACCCCAGGCACCGGCACGCTTGCGCCGAGCTCGGCGAGCACGGGGCGCAGGTGCTGGTCGGCCAGCAGCTTGTGGCTGGGTGCGGCCGACACTGTCACCGGTACGACGACCGCGCCAGCGAGCGCTCGTGCCGGGAGCACGTCCAGGAAGCTCTTGAGCAGCCCGGTGTAACTCCCCTTGTAGACGGGAGTCGCGATCACGATCACCGATGCCGACGACGCGAGCTCGACCGCGCTCTCCAGCGCCGCCCGGTCCGCCTCCGGCGCCGCATCACCCTGGAAAATCGCCGGTGCGATCGTCACGAGGTCGACCAGCTCATCAATCCGGTACGGCGTTCCTAGCTCGGACGCGAGTAGTTCCGCGACCGAGGCCGCGGCGGCCGCCGTACGGGAGCCTGCTTTCGGGTTGCCGACCACGGTGACCACCGACTGCGGCCAGACCGGCGGATCCGGGACGACCTGCGGTTCGAACGCGATTGAGGGCATCTGACCCAGCTCCTGACCATCGGCAAGTGATGGGTTGAGCGTAATCAAAGTCGAGCCTGCTACTTGACTTTCTCAGATACTGAGCTGCGGGCCCGCAGCTTGACAACCACGAACCAGCCCACTGCGGCAACCGCACCGGCCACGATGACCCATTGGAAGATCCCGACATACGACTCGACCACGTGCCACCGCTCGCCCAGCTGATACCCGGCGAAGATCAGCAACGTGTTCCAGATCCCACTCCCGATCGTGGTCAGGAGCAGGAACAGCGGCACCGGCAACCGCTCGACGCCAGCCGGCACCGAGATCAGGCTGCGGACGACCGGCACCAGCCGCCCGATCAGCACCGCCTTCGCGCCGTGCCGGTTGAACCAGTCCTCGGCCTTGTCGACGTCCTCGATCTTCACCAGCGGCAGCTTCCCGGCCAGCGCGCGGGTCCGATCCCGGCCGAGGCCGGCGCCCACGCCGTACAGGGCAAGGGCGCCGACCACGGAACCGAGCGTGGTGAAGATGATCGCGGCGACCAGGCCGAGGTCGCCGCGGCTGGCCGCGAAACCGGCCAGCGGGAGGATCACTTCGCTGGGCAATGGGGGGAAGAGGTTCTCCAGCGCGACGGCGAGCCCGGCCCCGGGGGCGCCGAGCTGCTCCATCAGATCGGTGGCCCACCCGGCCAGACCGGTCGGTTCGGACGCCTGGAGAACAGTCATCTGAATAAAGTACCCATCAGGGACAACCCTGATTCGCCCTCACATCGCCCCCTCACATCGCGCCGCGATGCGCCGCGATCCGCGTGGCCGGGAGCTCCTTGTTGTACACGGCAACCTTCCCGACGGCGCCCTGGAAGTACGACAGGAAATCCCGCGTCCCCACGCGGAACGGCGCCGTACCGTCACTCGGCACGATCACCGTGCCCGAAATACTGAGGTCATCGGTGTCCCGCAACACCCCGTCGCGGTAGATCTTCGTGTACCCATTCGGGTACGTCGTGCTCTTCGCGTTCGCGTTGATCACCAGTACATAGTGGATCCACGTCCCAGCGGTGATCGCGTCCTGGAAGTAGGAACCTGCCCCGAGCCCGCCGGTGTTGTTGAACAAATAGCCCGAGATCCGGTTCGGCCGGTTCTCGGTGTTCGTGAGCGAGTACATGCGGGACACATACTCGTGCTGCCCGACTTCGCCCTTGCCCATCCAGTGCACGTACCCGCTGCCCTGCACATGCGGGAACTCGAGAGTGTCAGGCCGCATCCACGCCTCCAGCGTGAACACCCCAGTGGTCGCCGGGCTCAGCTTCGCGTTGTCCGCAACCTGGAAATACCCCGTGGCACCGTCGAATGCGGTCGCCGTCTCCCCGTTCGGCAAGACGGTCGCCGTACGGGCTCCGCCGTACGTGCCGGTCAGACCACCCACCACCGCTGCCTCACTGCTCGCCCCCGGCTGAGCCAACCGCCAGTAGGCGACCGGCCCGTCAGCCAGAACCGCTGTGTCATAGGCGCTGACGCACGGCCGCCGCGGCCCGGCATGAGCGGTGCCGGTCGACAGCAACGACACCAGAGCAATCATCACCACTGCGAGTCGGTACATGTGTTCCCCCTCACTGAGGAAAGGATCAGTCGGAACGCGACCGCGGCGCGGCCGTCGAGTGCCGGCGGACGACCGTGGCTTTGACGCCGACGGATTCGTCCAGCAGCACGCCCAACTCCGGGCCCGACCCCGCGTCCGGTCCCGAACTGTCGAGCAGCCGCGCGATCGCCAGCTGACCGACCCGGGCGCTCTGCCCGGTGATAGTGGTGAGCCCGGGGTGCACGAGCTCGGAGAGGATGTCGTCGTGTCCGGTGACACTCACGTCATCAGGCACTGACTTGCCGTGCTGACGCAGTCCTTCAACCAGACCAGCCGCCAGTACGTCGTCGAACGCCATCACCGCGGTGATCCCCAACTCGAGCACCTGCACAGCGGCCAGTACGCCGGCCGCGTGCGTACCGTCGGTCGGATCGAGCCGCACCAACTCAACCTCCAGCGACCGAGCTCTGTCGGCCACCGTCCGCGCGCGCTGCTTGTTCGACCACGAACCCGCCGGCCCGGGCAGGTATCCGATGCGGCGATGGCCTTGCTCGACCAACTCGTCGAACAACTCACGCAAGGCCGATCGTGAGTCGGTGTAAACACTCGGGATGCCCTCGACGACCCGGTTGACCAGGACCAGCGGCACGAGCCCGCTGATCTCGCGGATGTGTGAGGCGGTCATCCGCGGCGCGCACAAGATGACGCCGCGACTCTGCTGCGCGAACTGCTCGCAGACTCGGCGTTCGATCTCGGCATCGTCGTCGGTGTCCGCGACGAAGATGCCGGTCTGGTGACCGCGCGACACCCTCTGCGCAGCCTTGAGCAGTGTGGTCATGTAGGGATTGGTGATGTCCGGGACGACCAGCCCGATATTGGGCGACGTACCGGTGATCAGCGAGCGGGCCATCACGTTCGGCGTGAAGCGCAGTTTGCGCGCGACCTCGCGGACCCGGTCCGAGGTCTCCGGCGAGATCCGGCCGGGGCTGGAGAACACCCGGGAGACTGTCGAGATCGAGACCCCGGCTGCCTCCGCAACGTCTTTCAATGTTGCGGGTTTCGTTCTTGGTGTCGTCACATCGCCTCCCGGTCCATACCCGGGGCCGGCCGACGGGCCCAGCCGGACCCCAGCTCGGCGAAGAGGCTACCAGTGCTGACGACTTGATCGACGAGCTCGGCGATTCCCGGCAGACAGCGCACACCAGCCCTGATCCGTTGTTGCTCCGACACCGGAATCCGGACCGGCTCGCCAACCTCGACAGCTTGATTGACCACGTCAACGAACGTCCGTACTGCATCCAGATCGATCAATCTGTCGGCCGGACCGTCAATGTCGTTCAATGCCGCTAGCAACGGATGGATCGACGTTGACGCGACGTGTGGAACAGTGACGTGACCTCGCGTGCCATGCACGGTGATGGCAGGTGGGCGCACTACATCCGCAGCCGTCGTGCCCACCGCGACCACCACCGGTCCGTACGACGAACGAATGCGCAGTACGCCGGTATCGTCGCCGGTGATGTCGTGGACGGAGTACAGATCGGCCTCCACGCTTTCCGCCGCCCACCTGGCGTCGATCCGCCGAGCCAGCGTCAACGCGGTGTGCACGATGTGCGCTAGCGGATTGAACAGCGCTCCGTCGAAGACCGCTGTCCCGTTGACGTACCAGGCACCGGCCCACGGGCTCCGCGTGTAGTAGGAGTCAGGTCGCGACAAGCATCCGTGCGCAGTGATCCGTTCAACGTCACCAACCTCAGGCAGCAACGCCTCCAGGCGTTCGATCGTGGCGCGGGCCTGCTGGAAACCGACCTCCGCCCGCCGACGCGGCGTGATCGCCCGCAGCGCATCCAGCTGGGACAACAACGGCACCGGCGGCTTCTCGAGGTACAGCGCGCTTCCCGAGCGCAGCACCCGCTCAGCCAGGGCGAAGTGCGTATGCGGCGGCGTCGCAATCACGACCAGGTCGACCTCGAGCCCGTCGATCGATGACAAATACTGTGGTTCCACCGCAGCCGCTATGTCGACAAGTCGCCGCGTCTCCGCATCGAAGTTCACGTCGACCAGCGCGGCCAGCCGCAGTACGCCGTCCGCCTGCCACGCGAGCAGTTGCTCCAAGTGCCGTCGCCCGTAGCCCGCCGTACCGACCAAGGCGACCGTGGGCACCTTCATCCCGTCTGCGCTCATCCCTTCAGGGCTCCCTCGGCCAACCCACGGAAGACCTGCTTCTGCATGAGGAAGTAGACGAGCAGCGGCGGCAGCATGACCACGATCGCCGCGGCCGAGATCACCCGCTGGTCGGCCGAGAAGGTCCCGGACAGGTATTGCACGCCGACATTCACCGGGTACTTCGCCGGGTCGCTCAACGAGACCAGCGGCCAGATGAAGTGATCCCACGAGTCCAGGAACCCCAGTACGGCGATGACTGCCAGCGAGCCGCGGACCGACGGAAGCATGATGTGCCAGAACACCTGGAGTGGTCCGGCACCGTCCATGTCGGCGGCCTCGCCCAGCTCACCGGGGATCCGGATGAACGCTTGCCGCATGACGAAGATCGACACGATCGAGACCGCTTGCGGGAGCACGACACCTACCAAGGTGTCGTTGAGGTGCAGTCCGCGGGAGACCAGCAAGGTCGATACCAGGATCACCTCGAACGGCAGTACGGCCGTTGCCAGCAGCACCGTTGTGTACAACGCCCGGCCGCGGAACGGAATCCGTGCCAGCGCATAGCCGGTCAGAGTCGCCAGGACGAGGTTGGTGACCATCCCGAATCCCGCGATCTGCAGCGAGTTGCCGACGTACCGGAGCAGTGGGATCTCGGTGAAGGCGGTGGCGAAGTTCTCGAAGGTCGGGTGCTTGGGCAACAAAGTGCCGGGGAATCCGACCGTCGATTCGCCCGAGCTCTTGAGCGCCATCGTGACCTGCCACAGCAGCGGCGCGAGAACGGTGCCCGCGGCAAGGACCATCAGCGGCCAGCGGATCAGCTTTTCTTTCATGGGCGCGCCGTTCGCGAGATGAGCCAGCTGATACCAGAGACGGAGAGGACGAAGGCGAACAGCACCAGGCTGATCGCGGAGGCGTAGCCCGCATCGGTGCCGGGCGCAATGCCCTTCTGGAACAGGTAGACCACGATCGTCTCGGTCGAGTCGCCGGGACCACCACCGGTGATGACGAACGGCTCGGTGAAGACTCGCAGCGTCGCGATCGACGCGAGGATCGTGATCATGATTGTCGTACCGCGAATCTGGGGCAGCGTCACGCTGATCGTCCGGCGCAACCAACCGGCGCCATCCAGCTGACCGGCTTCGTCCAGCTCAGGCGAGACGTTCTGCAGCGCCGCGACCGTGATCAGGGTGTAGAGCGCACAGCCCTTCCACACCGTCACCATCGTCAGGCTGAGCAGCGCCAGCGTCGGGTCGTTGAGGAACGGCACCGGTGCACTGACGATGTGCAGCCCTTGCAACACCTGGTTGACCAGACCATCAGAGTTCAGCAGGTACTGGAAGACGACCGCGATCACCGCCAGTGGCAACACCATCGGCGAGAACAGCAGTGACCGTACGACGCCTGAGCCGCGCAATCGTGTATTGACCAGTACAGCCAGACAAGTCGACATGATCGTCAATACTGGAACCGCGATCAACATGTACAGGAAGGTGCGGCCGACCGCATTCCAGAACGCCGTGTCCGCCAGCAGTTCGGAGAAGTTCGCGAGCCCGGTGAACCGGCCGCCCCCGATCGTGCTGGCATTGGTGAACGCCAGCACGAAGGTGTTCGCGAGCGGCACGAACAGGAACGTGATCTGCAGGATGAGCGCCGGCCCGATGAAGAACAGCGGCACATACCAGCGATGTTTGCGCTGCGGCTTGGCTTTGTGGCTGGTTCGCACGCGCACTCCCGACGTCGCGACGGCCGTCACTGGCGGCGGTCCTTCAGAATCTTGGTCAGCTTGGACTCGGCCTCACCCAGCGCCGCCGCCGGATCGGCCTTCCCGATGATCGCGGGCTGAACGGCCGACCACAGCGTCTTCGCGTACTCCGAGTCGACGGCCGCCGGCTTCACGATTGTCTTGCCGTCGTGCAGACTGGCCGCCGCAATCTTGCGCGCCGCGACGGTCAGGTCCTTGTCGTCACCCGAGGTGAAGAACGCGTCGTTCAGCGACGCCAACGTGCTCGGGAAAACACTCGACTGCTTGCCCAAAGCAAGCTGATTCTCAGCCGAGCTGAGAAACTTCGCGAACGCCAGCGCAGTCGCCGGGTTCGCCGACTTCGTCGGTACGGCGAGCCCATGCGCAACGACCCAGGTTCGCTTGGTCGCGTCGCCTAGTGGCTTGCCGATGGCAACTTCGCCGTACAGGGCTGGTGAGTTCTGCTTGACGATTTTGAGCCGCGAACCGCCCGCCTCCAGGTACGCCGTCTTGGCATCGGAGAAGGTCTCGATCTCGCTGCGTTCCTTGGCGCTCACGCTGTCCTGCGGAATGCCGCCCGCCTTGTAGAGCTCGGCCAGTGCAGCAACGAACTTCTGCGCCTCAGGCGTGTTGACCTTTGCCTCGGACGAGTCGTCGTTGACCAGCGGTACGCCGATCGTCAGCAGCGAACTGGGGAATCCGGCCTCGGTCGGCTGGAACCCCGCAACCTTCGCCTTCTCCGCAAGCTGCTTCGACTGCGCGATCAGCTCGTCATAGTTCGCGGGTTGCTTCTCAATGCCGGCCTTGGTGAGCAGACCCTGATTGGCGATCAGCACCGGAGTGTTCAGGTACCACGGCAGGGCGGCGATGGCATTTCCGGAGTAGGCGAAGGAGTTCCAGGCCGAGGGGACATAGGTGTCCTTGACGTCCTTCGCGGCGGTCCCCATGTCGACGACCAGCTCGCGGCGGCCGAGCGGCGCCAGCGTCGCGGCGTCGAGGTCCATCACGTCGGGCAGCTTGCCGGTGACCGAGTCCGCACTGACCTTGCGCGCGGCAGCGTCGCTCGGGATGTCGGTCCACTCGACCTTCGTCCCCGGATGCGCCTTCTCGAACGCCGCGATCACGCCGTGCAGGTAGTCGTCGAACGTCGGCGACAACTGGATGGTCTGGAAGGTGATAGTCCCCAACACCGCGCCGGACGTGTCCGCCTCGGGCTGGGTGGACCCGCCGAGACCGCAGCCGGACAGCAGTAGCGCACCGACCGCCACGAACCAGGTGTTTCGTCCCCGCACTGCCATGACAACCCCTCTCGGATAGCCGGTCTGTGCAAACCTTTGACAAACCGTAGCCGTACAGTAGGCTCGGACTTCCCGGTGGTCAACGGATAACTGCCCACGAATTCATTCCGTGATCTCGGTTCTATGCAAACCTTTGACACATGCCTTCGATACGAGGTGAGGGAATGCCCGCTCCACTGAGCCCCGCTGCCGAGCGCTGGGTCGACGACTGGCTCGCCCGGTTGACCCCCGCGCAGAAGATCGCGCACTGCCTGCTCGTCCTGCCGACGATCGGCCCAGACGGTCTCCCGGACGCAGCCACCCGACACGCCCTCGAGCTCGGCGTCGGCACGTTGCACAGCATCCGCGACGTACCGGCTTCTGCTGCGACCGCGTATCACCAGCGCGTCGCGGAGATCTGCGCCGATGCCGGCCTGCCGCCCGCGCTGATCAGCGGCAATCTCGAGGCCGGAATCATGTACTCCCTCGGCCAGAGCGGCACGCACTTTCCCTACCCCCGCGGCCTCGGCATCGCCGCCGACCCGGACCTCGCCTACCGCGTGGCCGCCGCCACCGCAGTGGAGGCCAGGGCCGTCGGTTACCACTGGACCTTCAGCCCCTGCATCGATGTGGTGAGCGTCCCCGACGATCCGATCCTCGGCGTCCGCGCGTACGGCGTCCCCGCGGCACTGACCGGTCAACTCGGCGCTGCTCAGATCCGCGGCTACCAGGACAACGCCGTACTGGCGACCGCCAAGCACTTCCCCGGCCACGGCGACAGCAACACCGACAGTCACCTGGCCCAGCCGATCGTCAACCGCAGCCAGGCCGACCACGACGCCATCCATCTACCTCCGTTCGCTGACGCGGTCACGGCGGGCGTGGCCACCATCATGGTTGCCCACATCGCCTACCCACACCTGGGCATCGACGTCCCTGCCAGCCTGTCCCCCACCGTCAACCGTGGTTGGCTCCGCCGGGACCTGGGCTTCGACGGCGTCATCATCACCGACGCCCTCCACATGGATGCCATCGCCCGCTATCACACCCCGACGGCCGCAGCCCTCCTCTCCCTGCAAGCCGGCGCCGACGTAGCCAACGTCAAATGCACGTCCGAGGACATCCAGCCGGTCATCGCGCATCTACTCGATGCCCTCAGCAACGGTGATCTCCAGCAGGCCGATCTGGATGCGAGTGTCCGCCGCCTCCTAGTGGCCCGGACACTCGTCGGCCTCCATCTGTCCGACGCATCCCGTACGACGCTCGCCGACACCCCGACGTACTGGTCCGACCCTCAACGCCGCGCCACCGTCGACTCGCACCGAGTTGGCGGTACGGCGCTGGATCCGGCTGCGAAGGTTGTCGTGGTTGGCGATTCGGCGCTTGCCCGGCGGTTGGCGGAGTTGGGAAGCTTCCAGCTAGAGCCTGAGCCGCTGGTTCCCGGCGTACTGGCTCGGGTCGCGCAACGCCACCCCGGCGCCCAGCTGATCCCCGTCTTCGGCCCGGGCCCGATCCCCGCCGCCCAGCAGTGGAAAGACGTGGCCGCGGTAACAGCAGACGCACCCAACCGGTGCCCTGCAGTGATCGTGAACTCGACCCTCGCCGCCCACACCTTCGGCGACGTCGCCGACCTCGTGATCAGCGTGCCGGCGATGGACGCGTTCGACATCGTGACGGACGCGGCCGTGAACGCCGCGCTCGACGTACTGTGAATCCGCCCCCTGCAGAGGAGCCCTGCATGACCGTCGGCATCGACCATGCCCCCCAGATCAGCACCCACCCGACCCGTACGGCGCTCGGCCGCGCCGCCGCGACCTGGGCCGCGGAGCGGATCCGGCAGGCGATCGAGTGGACCTCCACCGCCCGGGTCATGCTCGCCGCCGCACCGAGCCAGGCCGAGACCCTGATCGCGCTGGCCGCAGAGCCGGACATCGACTGGAGCCGCGTCGAGTTCTTCCACATGGACGAGTACGTCGGCCTTGCACCGGAAGCACCGCAGGCGTTCGGCACCTGGCTGCACCAGAACTTCCTCAACAAGGTGCCGACCGCAACCTTTCATCCCGTTGCCCCCGGCACCGACCCCGAAGCCAGCGCCCGCCACTACGAACAGCTCATGGGTGACGCACCCTTCGATGTGGTCCTGCTAGGCCTGGGCGTCAACGGTCACCTCGCCTTCAACGACCCGCCTGCCGACCTCGACGACCCGTACGCCGCCAAGGTCGTCGCGCTCGACGAGACCAGTCGCCGCCAGCAGGTCGACGAAGGCCACTTCGCCCGACTGTCCGACGTACCGACGCATGCCGTCACCGTCACCATCCCGCGCCTCCTGAACACCCGCGACGTGATCGCCTCCGTCCCCGGCGCACCCAAACGCCAAGCCGTCCAGGACACGCTCACCCGCCCTATCGGCCCCGACCACCCCGGTACGGCGCTCCGCACGCACGCGCGAGTCCGCCTCTTCCTCGACATGGAGTCGGATCCGCGTTGACCACGTTTATCGGGGCTCGGCTGGTCGTTGACGAGGGTGTCGTCGACGATCACGCGCTGGTCATTCGCGACGGGCTGATCGAGGCGATCATCCCGGCAAACGCCGTAGCGGCTGGGGATGAGGTGCACGATCTCACCGGTTACACGATCGTCCCGGGGCTGATCGACCTGCACGTTCACGGCGGCGGCGGATACTCCTTCGACGACCCTGACCCGGCTGCTCACCAGCAGGTCATCGACTTTCATGCCCGCCACGGCGTCACCACGATGCAGGCGTCACTCGTCTCCGCTCTCCCCGCCGATCTCGACCGCCAACTCGATGCGCTCGCACTCAGCACCGGCGACGCCCTGCACGGCGTTCATCTTGAGGGACCGTACTTAGCCGTCTCCCAATGCGGAGCCCACAACCCGGCCGCCCTCCGACCGCCTACGCCCGACGAAGCCGACCGCCTGCTAGGACGCAACGGCCTGATCACCATGGTGACCGTCGCCCCGGAGCTCCCCGGCGTACCCGAGTTCACCCGTCGCCTCACCTCGGCAGGCGTAGTAGTTGCCGCCGGCCACAGCGAAGCCCGCGCCCCCGAACTCAACGCCGCAGTCGACAACGGACTCACCCACCTGACGCACCTGTGGAGCTGCCAGTCGGCCTTGGTCCGCGAAGGGCCGTGGCGTCTCCCCGGTCTCATCGAAGAATCCCTGGCCTCCACCCATCTGGTCGGCGAGATCATTGCCGACGGCCACCATCTCCCAGCGACTCTGATCGAGATCGCCCGCCGCTGCCTCGGCGACCGCCTCGTCGCCGTCTCCGACGCAACCGCCGGCGCCGGCATGCCCGAGGGCTTCCGCTATCGCCTGGGCGTCATCGACTGCGAAGTCGCCTCCGGCGTAGGCATGGTCGTCGGCGCCAACGCCTTCGGCGGCAGCACGACTCCCTTGGACGGCATGCTCGCCCACCTCCACCAAGCACTCGGCTGGCCCCTCCCCGAAGCCGTGGCCGCCACCAGCACCCGCCCCGCCCGAGTCCTCAACCTCGCCGACCGCAAGGGTCGCCTGACCCCCGGCCACGACGCTGACCTGGCAGTCCTCTCCCCCGACCTCACAGTCGGCGCCACAATGCGGGCCGGCCGCTGGATCCACAATGCCCTCGGCTGACGTCAGCTTGCTTGCCGAGTACGCCGCCCGACTGACAGACGCGATCAACACCCTGGCCCGCGACGAGTCCGACGCAATCGACCGCGCCGCAACCGTCCTCGCCGAGCAACTCCGTCGCGACGGCCTCATCTACATCTACGGCCCCGGCGCCCACTCCGCGATCGCCGTACAGGATGTCTTCTACCGAGCCGGCTGCCCCGCGAACGTCGTACCGGTCACCGATACCAGCACCACCCTCGCCGCCGGCGCCCTGACCTCAACCCAAGCCGAACGCGCCCCCAACCACGGCGCGACCGTAGTAACCGCCTCCGGCGTCACGCCCGGCGACCCCTTCATCATCGTGAACGCCTTCGGCATCAACGCCGCCGCACTCGACGCCGCCCGAGCCGCCCACTCCCGAGGCGCCTACGTCATCGCCCTAACCACCCCCGCCACCACAGCCGCCCTCCCCGCCAC
>NZ_SMKX01000207.1 GCF_004349055.1 Kribbella antibiotica | reverse complement strand
GTAATCGCCATCTAAACCCGCCCCACCCCGCCTTAGGCTGGCTACATGAACGACGCCGCCCAGGACCGCATCCGGGCCGACTTGATCCGCCGCAGCCGCCTCGTCCCGGCAACCGACCCGGCACCCCTGCAACTCCCTCCAGGCGACGCCTCGCCCGACGACTCGACCGAGCACATCTCCGCCCTCCGCAAGGAACGCCTCTAACGCAGTCCCGTCTGATGGGTGAACCCAAGGCCGGTTAAGGGCTGGACCGGGGAGCGAAACCAACCGGATCGACAGGGCAGGGCTCCCCAAACCGCTTTGGGGAGTGGAACTAGCCGATTGCGGTGCATGGCGCTCCCCAAACGATTGGCCGCAGCCGCGCCCGACACCAGCCGCGGAAGCCTCGGGGCGGCGCGCGGCGGCGGGTGAGCGAGCGGCGGGCGGGTGAGCGGCGGGCGGTGTACCGATGGACGGGTAGTCGTCGGCGAGCCGCGGGTGGGCTGCGCCTGGCTGGGGCCGGCGGGAGGCCGGAGACGGCACCACTACCCGGAGGCAGGGGCGTACAGACGGACTGTTAGTAGTCGGGCTGGACAGCGCACCGCCCGCCGGAAGGAGCCTCAGGCGGGCGGGGTTTGTGGGACTAGTAACAGTCGGTCTGCACGGTGCTGCCGGCTGCGCTACTGGGTGAAGCGGACCGTGAGGGTGGCTGGAGCCGTGTGGAGCTTGTCTCGGTCGGGGAGGGCTGGGCCACAGGCGGCGGTGCCTACGCCGGTTTGGGCGATGTCCAAGGTGACGTAGGTGGTGTCGCCGGGTTTGAGGTCGGCGTTGTGGGTGGCGGTTTCCAGATCGTGGGTGGTCCAGTCGCGGACGGTGAGGCCGAAGAGGTTGCCTACGGCATCGATTCGGAGGCCGTCCAGTGCGACCCAGCGGGTGTCGATGCGGTGGCCGTTTTCCTGCGGGCGCACGTACGGCGTTTGCAGGTCGGCGACCGTGGCGGCGTATTTGCCGACTGCAGCGGCTTCACGGGTGTCGACGTAAGCCTCGTTGGGTCCGGTGCCGAACCACTCGACGCGGTCGACCTTCGGGATCTCGAAGGTGATGCCGAGCCTCGGCAGCACGTTCGGGAACTGACCCTCCGGTACGACGTTCAGTTCGAGCTGCACACCACTTTCGACGGAGGTCCAGCGCCAGGTGCTGCGCAAACCCCATTGCAGCGCAGGCGGCGCCGTACGGGTGACGACCTCGAAAGCGCCATCGCGTTCACCGGCTGACACGACGCGGTGCTGCACACGATGCAGGCCTTCCTCGCGCCAGGCCTCGACAACACCAGGCTGTACGTCGTTGTCGATCGGGGCGCGCCAGACCTCGATCCGCGCGTTGGCTACCGCACCGAAGCTGATGCCGTGGATGCCGGCAGTCACCTCGGCAGGGGAACCAGCAGCAGCAACCGCCAGCACCGGCTCGTCGAGCCGGACCTGACCCCAGGCGATCCGGTGACCGGCATCCGCCCAGGAGGTCGACTCCGCCAGCTCGGCCGACACCGTCACCCACGTTTCGGGCTGCGAGCCGTCGTACGGGAGTTCGAGCGTCACCGTCTCCCCAGGAGCAATCGGCGCGACCGTGAGAACCTCAGACGAAACCTGCGAACCTTCGACCTCGACGACCACACGGAACGTCAGGTGCGACGTATCCAGAACCTCGTAGTGGTTGGTGATCGCAACACCCTTGCCATTGGCAACGATGCGCAGCGGCTCGATCACCTTCGCGAACTCGTGCATACCTGGCGACGGCGTCCGGTCCGGGAACAGCAGTCCGTCGCAGACGAAGTTGCCGTCGTGGATCGTCTCGCCGAAGTCGCCGCCGTACGCGTAGACCTCACGCCCGTCGATCGTCGTCCGCAACCCGTGGTCGATGAACTCCCAGATGAATCCACCCTGGCACCGCGGGTACTTCTCGAACACCTCGCGGTAGTCGAGCAGCCCACCCGGCCCGTTCCCCATCGCGTGCCCGTACTCACACAGAATGAAAGGCAAGTTCCGGTACTTCGAAGTGTCCGCACCGATCTCCGCACACCCGGCCGGATCGGTGTACATCCGCGAATAGATGTCGACGAACTCAGCCTCGGTGTCGCGCTCGTAGTGCACCGGCCGCGACGGGTCGAGCTCCTTCGCGGCGTCGTACATCGCCTTGAGGTTCTCGCCCATCCCGCACTCGTTGCCGAGCGACCAGATGACGATCGACGGGTGGTTCTTGTCGCGGCCGATCATCCGCTGCATCCGGGTGACGAGGTCGTCGCGCCAGCGCGGGTCCATCACCGGGTTGGGGAGGTTCGGCGGCTGCGGCTCGTAGCCGAACCCGTGCGTCTCCAGATCGCACTCGTCCACCACATACAGCCCGTACTCGTCGCACAGCGACAGGAAGTGCGGGTGCGGCGGGTAGTGGCTGGTCCGGACCGAGTTCATTCCGGCCCGCTTCATGATCAGTACGTCATCCAGCATGTCCTGCTCGGTCAGCGCGCGACCGCGGTCCGGGTGGAACTCGTGCCGGTTGACCCCGTTGAACAGCACCCGGTTCCCGTTCACCGTGAACACGCCGTCCACGATCGCGATCGTCCGGAACCCGATCCGCAGCCGGACCTCACCACCGTCGGTCCGCAACACACCGTCGTACAGGCGCGGGCTCTCGGCACTCCACGGCTCCACAGGCATCGTCGCGCCAACGCCAGTCGGAACCGAAAGACCCAGCTCGGGCACCTCCACAGTCCCGGCCACGTCGGCGTCGACGCGCAGGGTCCCGACCCCATCGACGTAGGACGAGTGCACGAACACGTCGGTCGCAGCGCCGGGCCGCAGCGCCAGCAGGTTGACCTCGCGGAAGATCCCGGACAGCCACCACATGTCCTGGTCCTCGAGGTACGACCCCGCCGACCACTGATGCACCCGTACGGCGACCTGTGCGTCAGAGCCCGGCGTCACCACCGAGGTCAGGTCGAACTCGCTCGGCAACCGCGATCCCGACGACCACCCGACGAAGGTCCCGTTCACCCACAGGGCGAACCGCGAGTCCACGCCCTCGAACCGCAGCACGATCTGCGACCCGGCAAAGTCAGCCGGCACCGCGACGGACCGCACGTAGTCGCCGGTCGGGTTGTCAGTCGGCACGTACGGCGGTTCCAGCGGGAACGGATACACGATGTTCGTGTACGCCGGAGCGCCGTACCCGCTCAGCTGCCAGTGCCCGGGCACCGCGAGGGTGTCCCAGCCGGACGTGTCCGGGTCTTTCAGGTCGTCCGGGGCGTCGGCCACACTCGGCGACAGCCGGAAGCTCCACTCCCCGCTCAGCGCGACGCGCGCGGTGTCGTCATCCAGCCAGGCGCGCGCCGGCAGGACGTTCTGACCGGGGGAAAAGTCCTCGACATAGGTCACAAGCCCTGAGCCTAAGCCCAGACCTGCGCACAAATCCACATCGATCAACAGATATGGACAGGGTGTATCAGGGTCGGCACGCCTTGCAGACGCCGACGAGAGCGACCTGCTCGACCGCCAGGTGGAATCCGAGCTCGCGCTGCACCTTCTTGCGCGCCGACTCCAGGATGTCGCCAGGAGCGTCGTACACGGTCCCGCACTCGGAGCAGCGCAGGTGCAGATGCCGCGGGGCCAGGTCGCCCGCCAGGTGGTACGTCGTACCTGCGCGGCCGAGGTGGACGTGCGTGACCAGCCCGAATTCGCCGAGCGCGTCGAGCGCCCGGTAGACCGTGGCCCGGTGGATGCCGGGCCGCAACGCCTCGGCCCGCTCGCCGATCTGCTCGGCGCTCAGGTGCTCCTCGGTGCCGGCGAGCACCTCGACCACCGCGAGCCGGGCCGGGGTCACCCGCTCACCCCGATCCCGCAACCGCTGCGCACTGACTTCCACTGCACTCGTCATGTGCGTCGCCCCCTCAGGACTTCTTCGCTGCCGTCTTCTTGGCCGGAGCCTTCTTGGCGGCGGTCTTCTTCGCCGTCGTCGTCTTCTTGGCCGCGGTCTTCTTCGCTGCCGTCTTCTTGGCGGCCGTCTTCTTGGCAGGCGCCTTCTTGGCCGTCTTCTTCACCGGTCCACGGGCCCGCTTGTCGGCCAGCAACTCGGCAGCCCGCAGCAGCGAGATCGTCTCGACGTCATCATCCTTGCGGAGCGTCGCATTGGTCTCGCCATCGGTGACATACGGACCGAAACGGCCCTCCTTCACCACGATCGGCTCACCCGATGCCGGATCCGCGCCGAGCTCCTTCAGCGGCGGTGCGGCAGCTCGCCGACCACGCTGCTTGGGCTCGGAGTAGATCTTCAGCGCCTCTTCGAGAGTGATGTCGAACATCTGGTCTTCGGAGGTGAGCGACCGCGAGTCCGTCCCCTTCTTCAGGTACGGCCCGTAGCGCCCGTTCTGCGCGGTGATCTCGTCACCGCTCTCCGGGTCCTTGCCGACCACGCGCGGCAGCGACAGCAGCCTCATCGCGTCGTCGAGCCCGATGCTGTCCAGCTGCATCGACTTCAGCAACGACCCGGTCCGCGGCTTGGCGCTCTTCGGTGCGTCCTCCGGCAGGATCTCGGTCACGTACGGACCGAAGCGACCCGCCTTCGCGACCACCTTCAGGCCGGTGTCCGGAGCTTCGCCGAGCTCGATCTCGACCCCGGACGGCTGCTCCAGCAGCTCCTGGGCCTTCTCCATCGTCAGCTCGTCCGGCGGCAGATCCTCCGGCACATTGGCGCGCCGCTCGTCCTTGTCCTCGACGTACGGCCCGTAGCGACCGACGCGAACGACCACACCGCTGTCGGGTCCGCCGACCTGGAACGTCGACATCTCCCGCGCATCGATGTCACCCAGATCGGTGACCATCGACTGCAGGCCCTCGGTCTCGTCGTCACCGAAGTAGAACCGGCCGAGCACGCCCTCGCGCTGAAGGTTGCCTGAAGCAACTTCATCGAGGATGTCCTCCATCGACGCGGTGAAGGCATAGTCGACGAGCCGGGTGAAGTGCTGCTCAAGGAGCCGCACGACGGCGAACGCCAGCCAGGCCGGCACCAGCGCCGTACCCTTCTTGTACACGTACCCGCGGGCCTGGATCGTGCCCAGAATCGACGCGTACGTCGACGGCCGGCCGATCTCGCGGTCTTCCAGCTGGGCGATCAGCGTCGCCTCGGTGAAGCGCGACGGCGGCTTGGTCTCGTGCCCGGACGCCACGACCTCGGTCGCCGGCAGCACGTCGCCCTCGGAGACATCGGGGATCTGCGTCTCGCGGTCGTCCGTCTCGTGCGACGGGTCGTCCGCGCCCTCGACGTACGCCTTCAGGAAGCCGTGGAAGGTGATCACCCGGCCCGACGAGGTGAACTCGCAGTTCTCTCCGGTGGTGGCCTTGGCGTCGATCTTGATCGAGACGCTGTTTCCGGCCGCGTCCTTCATCTGCGACGCGATCGTCCGCATCCAGATCAGCTCGTACAGCCGGAACTCCGGACCGCTCAGCCCCGTCTGGGCCGGCGTCTGGAAGTTCTCACCGGCCGGCCGGATCGCCTCGTGGGCCTCCTGCGCGTTCTTCACCTTGGAGGTGTAGACCCGCGGCTTGTCCGGCAGGTACGACGCGCCGTACAGCTCGCGGACCTGCGCCCGGGCCGCGGTGATCGCGGTCTCCGACAGCGTGACGCTGTCGGTACGCATATAGGTGATGTTTCCGTTCTCGTACAGCCGCTGCGCGATCTGCATCGTCTGCGAGGCGGACATATTGAGCTTGCGCCCGGCCTCCTGCTGCAGCGTCGTGGTCCGGAACGGCGCGTACGGCTTGCGCGTGTACGGCTTCGACTCGATCGAGCGGACCTTGAACGTGGAGTCCTGCAGCGCCGCGGCCAGCGCGGTGGCGGTCGTCTCGTCCAGGTGGACCGTGGTGTCGTTCTTCAGCTCACCGGTCGACGCGAAGTCGCGCCCCTGAGCGATCCGCCGGCTGTCCACCGAGACCAGCCGGGACGGGAAGATCCGCGGGGTCTTGCCTTCACCCGCGTCGAGCTTGGCGTCCAGGTCCCAGTACGACGCCGTCCGGAACGCGATCCGGTCGCGCTCCCGGTCGACGACCATCCGGACCGCGACGGACTGCACCCGGCCCGCCGACAGCTTCGGCATGACCTTCTTCCAGAGCACCGGCGAGACCTCGTAGCCGTACAGCCGGTCCAGGATGCGGCGGGCTTCCTGGGCGTCGACCAGCGACTCGTTGATGTCCCGGGCCGCGCCGACCGCGTCCTGGATGGCCTTCGGCGTGATCTCGTGGAAGACCATCCGCTTGACCGGGACCTTCGGCTTCAGCTCGTCGAGCAGGTGCCACGCGATGGCCTCGCCCTCGCGGTCCTCATCGGTGGCGAGGAAGAGTTCGTCGGCGTCCTTGAGCAGATCCTTGAGCTTGCGGATCTGGGCCTTCTTGTCGGCCGGTACGACGTACAGCGGGTCGAAGTGGTTGTCGACGTCGACACCGAGCCTGGCCCAGGCCAGTCCCTTGTACTTCGCCGGGATCTCGTCGGCACCCTTCGGCAGGTCCCGGATGTGGCCGAAACTCGACTCCACCACATATCCGGCGCCCAGGAAGCCCGCGATCATCCGCGCCTTCTTCGGCGACTCGACGATCACCAGCCGTCGTCCACCGCCCGACGACGATCCCGCCGCCGCGGCTTTCGTCCCTGTTGCCCGTGCCACCGTGCTCCTCTCGCACCCGTTGCGTTCGGTCGT
The DNA here is from genome assembly GCF_004349055.1 of Kribbella antibiotica. Taxonomy (GTDB): domain Bacteria; phylum Actinomycetota; class Actinomycetes; order Propionibacteriales; family Kribbellaceae; genus Kribbella; species Kribbella antibiotica. The sequence continues at coordinate 6,628 of NZ_SMKX01000207.1, read as the reverse complement.
GCCGGTCCGTTCGAGGACAGAGTACGGCCGTCGACAACGTATTTCTTCCTGCGTTTGTCCACGCACCGTAACCGGTCCGCCGCCGGGCACCCCTCTCAGGGTTTCAGAAAGTATCCGAAAACCCCTCTTACCGCGCGTCGCACCCGGGCCACTGCCACGGCCGGATCGACCGTGCCGAGCCCCGGCTCCAGAGCTCCCGAGGGTACGCCGTTCAACCGGGCAAGTGCCGGGAGTGTGAACTGATAGTCACCCAGCGACCCGTGTCCACCATCCGTGAGAAGCTCTTCCCGCTTCCACCCGCGCTGGGCCTCCCAGAAGGATTTCCAGCTCGGATCGGTGGCCCGGGAATGATCGCCCGCTCCGAACAAGAGGAACGGTCGATCGAGCCCTGTCCGCGCCACTTCGCTCGGCTGATCGCCGTCGTACATGCCGCCGTCCAGGTTGACGCCGACCCGGATCCGCCGGTCCACCAGCATCGCCGATGCGGCCGCCGCACCACCCATCGAGTACCCGAACATGCCGGCCCGATTCACCCGCAACCGATTCAGGACGAATCGGATGTCGGCAACCCGCGTGTCTGTCGCCGTCCGTACGGCGACCGGGTCCTCCCAGGGTATATGCGGCATCACCACCCGCCCGCCGGGGAACTCGACCGGCGCCTCTCCGGTGTGGTCGACAGTGATGACCAGGTAGCCATGGCTGGCCAGCTCCTCGGCCTGGTTCGTTCCGATGACACGTGACGCACCTGACCCCGGTGAATAGAGCAGTGTCGGCCCCGGGCGGACCACCGGCGCGTTCCGGCGCGCATGCGTCAAACTGCCGGCCAGATCGACGGTGTCGCCGCTCAACCGCAGGTACCCGGCCATCTCGGTGGCTAACGCGGGCGCGACTGCACTACCGGCGTACGGGGCTCTTGGGCCGGGCAGCTGGAGTGCTGGGAACCACAGGCTCACCATCAGCTCGCGTGGACCGGACCGCCACGGGTCTGGTCGACCATGGTCGACCAGGTGCAGCTCTCGGGTTCCGATGGCGTGCCGCCCGGTTGGCGCGGGCAGCTCCACCCGGTACGGCGAACTGGCCGGGCTGGTCCGACTTGTCTTGCCGGTTGGGATGGCGATGGCACCCGCGGCACCGATAAACAGACGTCGACTGATCATGGCCACCAGCCAACCGGCGATCCGCCGTCAGCGAATCAGCCTCCGGCCCGAACCGCGCTCACCCCACGGTCGTACGTTTCACCACCGGATGTGTACTTCCGGGAACTCCGGCGAGTCCTGGGTCAGCAGCCGGTTCGGACGGCGCCGCAGGGTGGTGTCGAAGTACGCAGCGATGTATTCGCGCTGGGCGCGCACACTCTTGGCCGCGTCGACCTTGCCGACCAGCGCCGTCATCACCGAGGTGATGATCGGGTCGTCGCCGTAGATCTCGCGGAAAACCTGGTCGAAGACGAACTGGTAGTCGGTGAATGCCTTCTGCTTGGCCCCGAGCAGGTTCAGGTTGAGCTTGCCGCCCTTCTGCACGGTCCAGAAGGTGGCCCAGGACACGTCGAAGTAGTCCTTGTTCGGGTCGGTGAACTGGGTCTCGTCCGACCCGAACAGCAGCAGCGGCCGGTCGATCCCCTTCAGCGCGACCTCGGCCGGCGGACCCTTGAGCCGGTCGTCCTGCAGCGTGCCGTCGAGGTTGAGGCCGGTGGCGATCCGCTGGTCGGCGCGCATCGCGGCCGCGGTCGCGTAACCACCGAGACCGACCCCGAACATGCCGACCCGGCGCAGGTCCAGCCCGACGCCGAACCCACTCGGCAATTCGTTGCCCTCGGCCCCTGGTTTGTGGCCGGCCGCGATCTTCGTGAGCTCGTCGAGGACGAATCGCGCGTCGGCCACCCGAGTGTCGACGTATTGGCGGGTGAAGAGCGGATCCGTCGGCTGCGTGGGCGGTACGCCGGGCAGAAACCGGCCGCCGGGGAATTCGGTCGGGGTCTCGTGCGTGTGGTCCATCGCGACCACGACGAATCCGCGGCTGGCGAGGTCCTCGGCCAGGGCCGTGTTCACGAACCGGCTGTACTGATAGGCGGGCGAGAAGAGCAGGACCGGGTGCTTCATCTTCTGCATCGGTGCGTTCAGGCGGCTGTTCGTCACCGTGTTCGCGAAGTCGAAGGTCCCCGTCGGCAGGGCCAGGCCGTACTCACCGGTCCAGGTCTCGTCGACCTCGGCCGCGGTCCGCTTCGGCATGTACATCGCGCGCGGGTTGTCGTCCATCAGGGTCGACGGGTACCAGAGGGTGATCATCAGTTCGCGCTTGCCGCCGGGCATGGTCGGGTCCGGCCGCTTGTCGTCGATCAGGTGCAGTGAGGTCGTGCCCAGCGACTTCCGGCCGGTCGGCTCCGGCAGCCGGAACTTCACCGGGTGGAAGTCAGGGTCGTCCTGCGCCCGTACGGCGTCGCGCGCGTCTGGGTCGACAGGCAGCGCGTGCGCCACGCCGGGTGCTGCGATCCCCAGGCCGGCCGCGAGCCCGCCGGCGAGCAGACCACGCCGTCCGATGCTGTGACGGATGTGACTGCTGTGACCGGAGTTCACCATGCGACTCATCGTCACCGCCTGTTTTCTCCCTGTGATGGAGACCTCGTCCCAACTTGATGACGGCCGAGCTCGTGACAACTCGGTCGCGGTGAGCTTCAATGAGCGCAACTTGTTCATAGATGCGTGAAGTGAGGCCTTGTGAGCATCTTTGTTCGCATGAAACGTTCAGTAGTCGCCATTGCGCTCCTAGCGGGCGCCCTAGTGAGCACAACCGCCCCAGCGCAGGCCGCCGGGACCACTCTGGGTGACATCACCGGGTTCGCCGCCGACAAAGCGACGTACACGCTGAGTGCCGGCCCGGCGAAGGTGCGGGTCGTGTTCCTGAAGGACGACGTCTTCCGGCTGTGGCTGGCGCCGGACGGCACCTTCACCGACCCCGCGAGTACGGCGCCGGAGAACCCGGACGACCCGGCGTCGACCATCGTCACCAAGACCGACTACGGCAGCCCTCGCACCTCGTGGCGGGATCGCGGCGGGTACTACTCGCTGACGACCGGCAAGATCGAGGTCCGGGCGCAGAAGAAGCCGCTGAAGTTCAGCGTCTACCGTGACGACCGGCTGGTCTGGGCCGAGGCCGCACCGCTGTCCTGGACCGATACGTCCACGACGCAGTCGCTGACCCGGGGTGCGAGCGAGCAGTTCTTCGGTGGCGGCATGCAGAACGGCCGCTTCTCGCACCGCGACGAGACCATCAAGATCTCCAAGGACTTCAACTGGGAGGACGGCGGCAACCCGAACGCGTCGCCGTACTACATGAGCACCGCCGGGTACGGCGTCCTGCGCAACACGTTCAGTCCCGGCAGCTACACCTTCGGCAGCCCGGTCGCCGTGACGCACGACGAGAAGCGTTTCGACGCGTACTACTTCATCGGCGACCTCAAGACCTCGCTGGACCGCTACACCGAACTGACCGGCCGGCCGTTCATGCCGCCGATCTACGGACTCGAGTACGGCGACTCCGACTGCTACAACCGCGGTCACTACGCGAAGGACCCGGACCCGAGCAACGACTGGAAGGTGAACCCGGACAAGGTCACCACTCTGGACGCGGTGAAGGTCGCCCAGCGGTTCCGGGACGAGGACATGCCAGGCGGCTGGATGCTCGTCAACGACGACTATGGCTGCGGCTACTCGGACAACACCGAGTTCGAGCAGGTCGACGGCACGTACTGGGGCAAGCGGGAGATTCCTGCTTTGAAGCAGACCGGTGACGAACTGCGGAAGCGGAACATCGAGATGGGGCTGTGGACGCAGTCCTCGCTCGATCGCCAGCCGGCCGAGGTGGGTGACGCTGGGGTGCGCGTGCGCAAGCTGGACGTCGCCTGGGTCGGACCGGGCTACCGGTACGCACTGAGCGCGTGTGACACCGCCCATAAGGGAATCGAGCAGTACAGCAACGCCCGCGGGTTCGCCTGGATGGTTGAGGGCTGGGCCGGCGCGCAGCGGTGTGCAGTGCAGTGGACCGGCGACCACGCTGGTTCGCTGGACGCTATCAAGTGGCAGATCCCTGCTATCACCGGCTCCGGCAACTCCGGTATCGCGTACAGCGCCGGTGACGTGGACGGCATCTTCGGGGGCTCGGCAACGTCGTACGTGCGTGATCTGCAGTGGAAGGTGTTCAACCCCGCCTTCATGACGATGTCCGGCTGGGCCACTCCGGCGATCAAGCAGCCGTGGGCGTACGGAGCGCCGTACACGGATATCAACCGCAAGTACCTGAAGCTGCGTGAGCGTTTGCTGCCGTACTTCTACACGTACGCCGATGAGGCGCACCGGACCGGCGCTCCGCTGAACCGCTCGCTGGTACTCGAGTATCCGAACGACCCGAAGACGTGGGACGACACCACGAAGTACGAGTTCCTTGCTGGTAAGGAGTTCCTGGTCGCACCGATGTGGGGTGCGGATGAGGTCAAGAGCGGGATCTACCTGCCGGAGGGGCGTTGGGTCGACTACTGGACCGGACGCGTCTACCAGGGGCCGACGACCGTGAACGGGTACCACGCTGCGCTCGACACGTTGCCGCTGTTCGTCAAGGCGGGTGCTGTGGTGCCGATGTGGAAGCCGGGGATCAATGCGGCTGCCGAGCAGAAGCCTGGTGACCGCCTGACGGTGGACATCTACCCGCAGGGAAAGTCGTCGTTCAAGCTGTTCGAGGACGACCGGGTGACTCGTTCGAAGCAGTCTGCACAGCAGGAGTTCACCGTCGACGCGCCTCGCGATGGCCGCGGCAACATCACCGTCAAGATCGGTGCACTCAACGGCTCGTACGCCGGTAAGCCGGGCTCGCGTCCTTACGAGCTGACCGTGCACACGGGCTCGGCACCGTCGGCCGTGCTGGTTGACGGACGTCCGGTGAAGTCGACGTACAAGGACGGTGTGGTCACTGTCGAGACCGCGGCTGTCTCGACCTCGCGGACCTCCACGGTCCGTCTGCTCGGTACGTCGTCTGTCGGCGGACCGGATGTCGCCAACACCTTCGGTAGCCCTTCGCTGGAGACTCCGTCGCTGTGGAACGCCCCTGGGCAGGCCACTGAGGTGACCGCCAGCTTCCGCAACGACACGGGCGCGACCGTGCGCAACGTTGATCTGGACCTGCAGCTGCCGGCCGGGTGGACCTCCGCGGGGGTCAAGACCTTCGCCTCGGTGCGGGCCGGTCAGACGGTCACCACGAAACTCCAGGTCACGCCGGGAGCCGACGTACAGCCTGCAAGTTTCACTCTGTCGCTGACCGCTTCATATGTTGCTCAAGGCAAGCGATATTCTCAGACGGCCGTCGCCACCGCGCAGCTTCCCTACGGCTCCCTGTCGCAAGCCGCCAACACCGTTGGCATCACCGACGCCTCTTCGTTTGCCAAGGGCAACTTCGATGGGTCCGGCAACAGTTTCAACGGTGAGGCGTTGGCGGCGGCCGGTTACAAGCCCGGCGCAACCGTCACGGTCCAGGACGCGAACTTCACCTGGCCGTCCGGAGCACCCGGCACGCCCAACCTGGTGAAGAACCAGTCCGCACCGATCCTGGTGTCTGGCACCGGATCGCACCTTGCGTTGTTGGGCGCAGGAGCCAGCCTGAACGCCCGTGGTGCGGTGACGATCCTCTACACCGACGGCACGTCATCCCAGGCGACCTTCCAGCTCCCCAACTGGTGCTGCCAGGACGCCACCACCGGCGGCGCGAAGCTAGCGGTGTCGACGAAGGGCCGCTACACACCCACCGGTTTGGCCAACACCACAACGGATTACCGGGTCTTCTACACCGCCGTACCGCTGGATCCCGGCAAAACCGTCCAAGCCATCAAACTCCCCGGCGGTGGCCTGGGCTTCTTCGCCGCCACCATCGCCAACAAGCCGTTGCCACCCGCCCCGCGCGGCGAGCAATGGGTCAGCGATCTGGAGTTCCTGGACTCCACCAACGGCTGGGGCCCGGTCGAACGCGACCGCAGCAACGGCGAAGACGCCCCCGGTGACGGCGCCGCGTTGACGCTGAACGGAACGACGTACGCGAAGGGCCTGGGCACCCACGCCCCCTCGGTCGTCAGCGTCCGCCTCGGCGCCAACTGCCAAACCTTCACCGCCCAAGTAGGCATCGACGACGAAATGGAAGACCGAGGCAAAGTCTCCTTCAAGGTGTTGACGGACGGGGTCGCCAAATACACCTCAGACCTCGTCACAGGCGCCTCCCCCACGGCATCGGTCTCGGTCAACGTCACCGGCGCCCAAACCCTCACCCTCCAGGTGACGGACGCAGGCGACGGCGTAACCAGCGACCACGCCGACTGGGCCAACGCCAAGCTGAGCTGCACCCCGTAACCCCCGCCGTGGGGAGGAGCGCCGGGGCGGCCTCCTCCCCACCGCCCCCACCATCTCAGGGGTCAACCCCGCCGATGGTGGGTTGCACCACCAGAATCCGACGGGCCAACCCACAAACTGAACTGGTCCCCGATTGTTGGACTGGCTGGTTAGAAGCCTAGGCCGCGAGGGCTTGGGCCCGGTATTGCACCGGGCTCAGGCCCTCGAGTCTTGTTGAGATGCGGTCGTTGTTGTACCAGCGGATG
>NZ_SMKX01000206.1 GCF_004349055.1 Kribbella antibiotica | reverse complement strand
CGGCCCCACGGATCCATCCAAGACCTGACACCAATCCAGGCCGAGCAGACTCACTACACTCACCGAACCCGTCTCGCCGAGGCCGGTTAACACCTAACGAAGCCTCCGGACACGCCGGGGCGGCTCAGGCTGACCCATGAGGTTGTGGGTGGGCTAGTCGCATGCGGTGGGCTCTCCCGCAACGGGATGGGCTGGCCCACCAAACGGGCGGGGTTAGGGGGAACGGCAGGAGCCGGGCGACCACAGTGGTTGCCCGGCTCCCGGCGTACTGCGTGAAATTCAGTCCCAGCTGAGGCCGGAGGACGACTGGTATTCGATGACGCGGGTTTCGAAGAAGTTCTTTTCCTTCTTGAGGTCCATGACTTCGGACATCCAGCCGAACGGGTTGCGGGTCTCGCCGAAGATGGGAGCGATGCCGATCTGCTCGGCGCGGCGGTCGGTGATGAAGTGCATGTACTGCTCACAGAGTTCGGACGTCAGGCCGAGCATGCCGTTGGGCATGGTGGCGCGGCCGTAGGCGACCTCGAGTTCGCAGGCTTCGGTGAGCATCTGGCGGACCTCGGCCTGGAAGGCCTCGGTCCACAGGTGCGGGTTCTCCTGCTTGATCTGGTTGATGCAGTCGATGCCGAAGTTCAGGTGGATCGACTCGTCGCGCAGGATGTACTGGTACTGCTCGGCGATCCCGACCATCTTGTTGCGGCGGCCGAGCGACAGGATCTGCGCGAAGCCGGTGTAGAACCACATGCCCTCGAAGACCACGTAGAACGCGATCAGGTCACGCAGGAACGCGGTGTCGGTCTCCGGCGTACCGGTCTTGAAGTCCGGGTCCTCCAGGTGCTGGGTGTACTTCAGCGCCCAGGCGTCCTTGTCGGAGATCGACGGCACCTCGCGGTACATGTTGAACAGCTCGCCCTCGTCGAGACCGAGCGACGTACAGATGTACTGGAAGGTGTGCGTGTGCACGGCCTCCTCGAACGCCTGGCGCAGCAGGTACTGCCGGCATTCGGGGTTGGTGAGCTGGCGGTAGACGGCGAGGACGATGTTGTTCGCGACCAGGGACTCCGCGGTGGCGAAGAAGCCGAGGTTGCGCTTCAGCATCATCCGCTCGTCGTCGGTCAGGCCGTCCTTGCTCTTCCACAGCGCGATGTCGGCCTGCATCGAGACCTCGGTCGGCATCCAGTGGTTGTTGCAGCCGGCCAGGTACTTCTCCCAGGCCCACGTGTACTTCAGCGGGAGCAACTGGTTGACGTCGGCGCGGGCGTTGATCATCGCCTTGTCGGAGACGCTGATCCGCTCGGCGCCGACGGTGATCGAGCCGAGCCCGGTCGCGTTGTCTGTGGTGGTCACTGGCAGGCCTCGCAGTCAGGGTCTTCGAGTGAGCAGATCGCTCCGGTCGGTTCGCCCAGCGGAGTGTCGTCGATGACCGACGGTGCGGTCACCGGCACGACCGCCGGAACAGCGGCCGGTACGGCGGCCGCGATGGTGGCGGAGACGGCGTTCAGCTTGCCGTCGGTGCCTTGCAGAGTCGACTTCTCGACGTGGGTCTTCGACTGCGAACGCAGGTAGTACGTCGTCTTCAGGCCGTAGCGCCACGCGTTGCGGTACAGCTCGTCGAGCGCCTTGCCGGACGGCGAAGCCATGTACAGGTTGAGCGACTGCGCCTGGTCGATCCACTTCTGGCGACGCGACGCGGACTTGATCAGCCACAGCGGGTCGATCTCGAACGCGGTCGCGTACAGCTCGCGCAGGTCGGCCGGGACGCGGTCGATGTTGGTCAGGATGCCGTCGTGGTATTTGAGGTCGGAGACCATCACCTGGTCCCACAGCCCGCGCGCCTTCAGGTCGTTGACCAGGTACGGGTTCGCGACCGTGAACTCACCGGACATGTTCGACTTCACGAACAGGTTCGAGTACGCCGGCTCGATCGACTGGCTGACCCCGCAGATGTTGGAGATCGTCGCCGTCGGCGCGATCGCCATCACGTTGGAGTTCCGCATGCCGTCGCGCAGCACCTTGGCGCGCAGGGTGTCCCAGTCGAGCGACTTGGCGTCGTCCAGGATCACGTCACCCTTGCGGGCCTCGCGCAGGATCTCCAGCGAGTCGATCGGCAGGATGCCCTTGCTCCACAGCGAACCCTCGTACGTCGAGTACGAGCCGCGCTCGGCGGCCAGGTCGCTCGAGGCCTCGATCGCGTGGTAGCTGATCGCCTCCATCGAGCTGTCGGCGAAGGCAATAGCAGCCTCCGACGAGTAAGGGATGCGGAGCGAGAACAGCGCGTCCGCGAAGCCCATCAGGCCGAGGCCGACCGGACGGTGCCGCTGGTTCGCGCGCTCCGACTCGGGCGTCGTGTAGAAGTTCACGTCGATGACGTTGTCGAGCATCCGGACCGCGGTCTTGACCGTGTCGCGGAGCAGGTCAGCGTCGAGACCGGTCTCGGTCAGGTGCGCGATCAGGTTGACCGAGCCCAGGTTGCAGACCGCGGTCTCGTCGACCGTCGTGTTCAGCGTGATCTCGGTGCACAGGTTCGACGAGTGCACGACCCCGCTGTGCTGCTGCGGCGAACGCAGGTTGCACGGGTCCTTGAAGGTGATCCACGGGTGACCGGTCTCGAACAGCACGGTCAGCATCCGGCGCCACAGGTCGAGCGCGCGGACCCGGCGGAAGACCCGGATCTCACCGCGGTCGGCGGCCGCCTCGTACTTCTCGTACGCCTCCTGGAACGCGGGCCCGAACAGGTCGTGCAGGTCCGGGACCTCGTCGGGGGAGAACAGCGTCCACTGACCGTCGGCCTCGACCCGCTGCAGGAACAGGTCAGGCACCCAGTTGGCCGTGTTCATGTCGTGCGTCCGGCGACGCTCGTCACCAGTGTTCTTGCGGAGATCGAGGAACTCCTCGATGTCCATGTGCCAGGTCTCGAGGTAGGCGCAGACCGCACCCTTGCGCTTGCCGCCCTGGTTGACCGCGACGGCAGTGTCGTTCGCGATCTTCAGGAACGGTACGACGCCCTGCGACTCACCGTTGGTGCCGCGGATCTTGGCGCCGATCCCGCGGACCGGGGTCCAGTCGTTGCCCAGACCGCCGGAGTACTTCGCCAGCATGGCGTTGTTGCGGATCCCGTTGAAGATGCCGGACAGGTCGTCGGCCACCGTGGTGAGGAAGCACGACGAGAGCTGCGGACGCGTCGTACCGGAGTTGAACAGGGTCGGCGTCGACGACATGAAGCGGAACGAGCTGAGCAGCTCGTAGAACTGGATCGCGCGGCCCTCGCGGTCCTCCTCGCGCAGCGCCATCCCCATCGCGACGCGCAGGAAGAACGCCTGCGGCAGCTCGAACCGGGTCTTGTCGATGTGCAGCAGGTAGCGGTCGTACAGCGTCTGCAGACCGAGGAAGGCGAAGTCCAGGTCGCGCTCGGGCTTGATCGCCGCGGACAGCCGGTCCAGGTCGAAGGTGGCCAGCTCGGGGTCGAGGAGGCCGGCTTCGATACCGGTCGAGATGTAGCGCGGGAAGTATTCGGGGTACGCCGTGGCCATGTCGGCCTGGCTGGCCTGCCGGGGCTCGCCGTGCACGCGGCCCAGCGCCTCGCGGCGGATCTGGTCCAGCAGCAGGCGGGAGGCGGCATAGCTGTACTGCGGCTCGGTCTCGACGTAGGACCGGGCGGCCATCACGAGGGCCAGCTCGACCTCGTGCTGGGCGATCCCGTCGTAGCAGGAGCCGATGGTCTCGTTCAGGATCTGCTCGGGGTCGACGGAGTCCAGCCCGGCGGCGGCCTCGGCGACGATCACGCGCAGCCGCTCGACGTCGAGCGGTGCCCGGGTCCCGTCGGCCTGGCGGACCGACACGACCGGCTTGGTCTCGACCAGCTCGGCGGCGTCCGACGGCGTGCGGGCCTTGGTCCGCTCCTCGCGGTACAGCACGTAGGCGCGGGCGACCTGATGCTCTCCCGCGCGCATCAGAGCAAGCTCGACCTGGTCCTGGATGTCCTCGACCTGGAGACTGCGGTGCGCGTCGCCACGTCGCGTCAGCGCCTCGACGACCCGGCCGGTCAGGTCGGTCACCAGGTCACGGACCCGGTGGGTGGCGCCGGCGTCGTTACCCTCGACGGCCAGGAACGCCTTGGTGACGGCGACCGAGATCTTGGTCGCGTCAAAAGGGGTGTTACTTCCATCGCGGCGGACGACGGTCAGCTGGGCCCCGTGGCCTGCCTCGTCGGCAGCCGATCGGGATGTGGAAGCGATGGTCACAGAAGCTCTTCTCTCCCTACGCGTGAAGGACCGCGACCTGAGAGAGCATGCATGACGGGACAGACAGCACCGGCCGGGATAGCTGTCGTCTCGCCCTGCGACCCGCCCTCGAGGTCTCGGACCGCGTGCACCGGCGGTGCACGCGCCGACGGCAGGTATCCGGACTCGCGGACGTAACCACCGTCCGCTCACCGTTGCGGGGCAGCTCCGGATTCGCACCGGATTCCCCTGACCGCCAGCGAGGAAGACTCTAAGTCGGTTGCTAGATCTAGTGGTAACCGACACGCCGGTGGAGCACATGTTGTGGTCCTCAGGCCGCGGCGCCATAGAGATCCTGTAACGTCATGATCTCTGATCCGTGATGAATCAGTTCGCGGTTGAGCCGTAACACGACGTGTCCGAACGGCTCGCCGGCGTCCAGCTCGGTCGCTTGGCTGAGCCCGACCGCGGCCACCTGATCCTCCGGCAGCGCCGCAATCCCGTCCTGCCAGGCCTCGACCCAATAGGTCAGCCAGGCCACCGCGTCCCGCGCATTCCCATGCAGCGTGATGTCCGCCCGGCTCTGCCGATGCGGGCCGAACGTCCACTCCCACCGCTCGAAGAACGTCTCGGTCAGATGCGCGATCAACCACGCAATCGTCCGTGGCCCCCGATGATCCGGCTCGTTGGGCCACTGCGCGACCCACTCACCCGAGCCCAGCGACCGGTGGTGACTCGGGAAATGCCGCCGTACGACGGTCAGTGCCTCGCCGCGCGGCTGCCAGAAGTACTGCTCGTCCGTGAGTTGCGCCAGCCGCCCCGACAAAACCATCCAACTGAACCCCAGTTGCCCCTGCACCATCGCCATCGCCGACGGCTCGTGCAGGATCTCCCAGTCGAACGCCTCCGGCATCGCAGATCCCCTCCAATCGAACATCTGTTCGAATTGAACCTCGTCGACGACCCGAAAGTCAATGCGGCTCAGACGCTTGAGAGCGAGACCGAATCGTGACTACGCAGCGTGGTGATCGGGAGTAGAGTCACGCGCAGTAACGCACCGGGGGAAACGGCCAACAGGCCGCGGTGCGACAGGTCATTGACCGTTCCGAGGGGGAATCGTGACGCAGTACCCGCAGCAGCCTGCCCAAAGTCCGCAACAGCAAGGGCCGCATTTCCTGCCGCCGCAGAAGAAGAAACACACTGTTCGCAATGTCCTTCTTGTCCTGCTGGTCCTGTGTTTTCTCGGGGTCGGCGGGTGCCTGGCGGTGGTCGGGATGGCCGGCAACGAACTGGCCAAGAGTGTGGACACGTCGACGGAGAAGAACGCACCGCGTGATGTGGCCGTGGGCAAGGCGTTCTCGATCGGCAAGCACGAGACGCTGGCCGGCTGGACCGTCAAGAACGAGGCCGGGATGTTCGCCGTGAGTGGGAAGGTGAAGAACGTCGAGACGACGACGTCCACGGCATTCCTGCACTTCAAGTTCCTGAGTGCCACCGGCGAGGTTCTGGGCAATGTTCAGTGCAACAGCAGTGATCTCGAGCCAGGGCAGACGCAGGCTTTGAACTGCATTCCGGACGGGAAATTCGGGAAGTACGTGAAGGTGACGGCCGAAGCGACGTTCTAGTGCCGAGCTGCCGGATTTCTGGATCCGGCAGCCTTCACTGTGGGTGGTCAGACGGTGATCTGGGAGCCGACGATGACCACCTGTTCGCGGGGGAGGTGGAAGTACTCGGCGGCGTCGGCGGTGATGGCGGTGGTGGCGAGGAAGATGTGTTTGCGCCAGCGGGGCATGCCGGGGGTGTCGCCCAGTTTGAGCTCGATGGCGGACAGGAAGTACGAGGTGTCGTCGGGGTCGACGGTGAGCTCGGTGCTTTGGGCGGCGGCCTGTTCGAGGATCGCGGGGACGTTGGCGTTCTCGACGTAGCCCAGGCGGGCGGTGACGTGGATGATGCCGTCGTCGGTGTAGCCGAGGTCGTCGACGATGATGCGCTCGTCGTCGGGGACGTGCGGGACGGTGAGGGTCTCGATCGACAGGATGACCACGTTGCGGTGCAGGACGTGGTTGTGCTCGACGTTGGCGCGCATGGCGAGCGGGACGGTGGTGTTGCCGCGGTTCAGGAAGACCGCCGTACCGGCGACGCGGGTGATCGGGCGCTCGTGCAGGGTGTCGATGAACTCCCGGAGCGCGCCTTCCTCGCGTTCGCGCTTGGCGGTGACGAGCTGGCGGCCCTGCTGCCAGGTGGTCAGCACGATGAAGACGGTGACCGCGATCAGCAGCGGCAGCCAGGCGCCGTGGACGAACTTGGTCAGGTTCGCGCCCAGGAAGAGCAGTTCGACGGTGAGGAAGAACGCTGCACCGACGATGACCATCCACAACGGCTTCTGCCATTGCTTACGGACGATGTAGAAGAACAGCAGCGAGTTGATGACGATCGTCCCGGTGACCGCCATACCGAAGGCGAAGGCCAGCGCGGCCGAGGTCTCGAAGGCGAAGACCAGGGTCAGTACGGCGATCATCAGCGCCCAGTTCACCCACGGGACGTAGATCTGGCCGGCCGTCTCGGTCGACGTGTACTTGATCCGCAGCCGCGGCAGGTAGCCGAGCTGAACCGCCTGGTGGGCAACGGAGAAGGCGCCGGTGATGACGGCCTGCGAGGCGATCACAGTGGCCATGGTGGCCAGGACGACCATCGGGATGCGGCCCCACTCGGGCACCAGCAGGAAGAAGGGGCTGGTGTACGCGTTCGGGTCCGACAGCACCAGGGCGCCCTGGCCGAGGTAGCTCAGGATGCAGGCCGGGAAGACCATGAACAGCCAGGCCCGCGTGATCGGCTGACGACCGAAGTGGCCGAGGTCGGCGTACAGGGCTTCGGCGCCGGTGATCGCCAGTACGACGGCCGCGAGCGCGAAGAACGCCGTACCGAAGTGGCCGGTCAGAAAGCCGAGCGCATAGGTGGGGGAGAGCGCCTTGAGGATGCTCGGGTGGTCGACGATGCCGCCGATCCCGCAGACCGCGAGCACGGTGAACCACACGATCATGATCGGGCCGAACGACCGGCCGATCCGGCCGCTGCCGTGCTTCTGCACGCTGAACAGCCCGATGATGATGACCGCGGTGATCGGCACCACCCAGGCGTCCAGGCCGGGCTGGATCACCTTCACACCCTCGACCGCGGACAGCACCGAGATGGCCGGGGTGATCATCGAGTCGCCGAAGAACAGCGACGCCCCGAAGATGCCGAGCCCGGCCAGGATCACCGTCGTCCGGCGTCCGCTCGACTTGCCGGTGTTCTGGATCAGGGTGATCATCGCGAGGATGCCGCCCTCGCCGTGGTTGTCGGCGCGCAGCACCAGCAGCACGTACTTGAGCGTCACGATGATCGTCACCGACCAGAAGATCAGCGAGATGATCCCGTAGACGTTCCCGGTGGAGACCGGCACCGGGTGCGGGTCGCTCGGGTTGAAGATCGTCTGGATCGTGTAGATCGGACTGGTCCCGATGTCGCCGAAGACGACGCCGAGGGCGCCGATCATCAAAGCGGCCTTGGCCGGGGTCCGTACCCCCGTGGTCTGGCTCGTCACGCCCACCATGGAACCACGGGCCCGGTGCATTACTTCTTCTGGCGCGGCCCCCGGATCGCGACGAACAGCAGCGAGATGCCGAACGCGGCGACGATCGGGCCGACGATGGCCCACAGCGAACTACCGGTCATCGAGCTGCCCTTGAGATAGCCGAGTCCCTGCAGAGCCCAGACGACGCCGAGCACGGTCAGGAGCAGGCCGAAAGCGATCGAGACAATCTTTCCCATGGACGGAGGTTAGACCAGCAATTCGTCGCACAGGGCAACGAGTTGCTCGCGCAGTGGCTTGGACCGGGTCGCAAAGTCGCGCTGGGCGGCCGCGTACTCGGCCTTACCGGCGGCCGTTTCGATCCGAACCGGCTCGTAACCAAGCGGCGCCAGATCGTACGGCGACGCACGCATGTCGAGCGTACGGATGTCCCGCGCCAGCTCGAAACAGTCCAGAACAAGAGCGCTCGGGGTGAACGGCACGAGCTTGGTGGCCCACTTGTAGAGGTCCATGTTGGCGTGCAGACAGCCGCCCTGTTCGAGGCCCTGCTGTGACTCACGGGTCGGCTGCAACACGTTCAACGGCCGCGCCTCGTCGGTGAAGAACCGGAAGGCATCGAAGTGCGAGCAGCCGATCTTGTGCGACTCGACCACCTGATCGGTGCCCTCGGCCCCCAAACGCAACGGCCACTTCTCATGCCGTACGGCGTCCGCCCGGTAAACCATCGCCCATTCGTGCAGCCCGAAACATCCGAACTGTGGTTGCCGCTCCAGCGTTGCTCCCAGCAACTGCCGGATCCACGTGATGCTGTCCGTCCGCCGCTCGATCTCACCCGGATCGAGCTGGGCGGCGCCGTCCACCACCACGTAGCCACGGCGATCGCCGTACTCAGGAGCGTCGAGCAACCGGATGCCGGGGCCGGGGTGCCAGATCCGGAGCTGGTTCGGGCGCGCGGAGTAATAGGTGAAGAGGAAGTCCTCCACCGGATGCGACTCGCGGCGCTGCTTGCGGGCCAGATGGCCGGCCAGCAAAGCGTCGGCGCGCGAAAAGTGAGCCTGCTGGAGTGGTTCCCAGTCAGATCTGAGCAGAGTGGTCACAGGTCGAGTTCATAGGCGTAGAGATCGATACCGGGGATGGGGGACCAGTCGCGCTCCGGCAGTCGCTTGAACCCGAGCCGCTCGTAGATGCGGTGTGCTGTCTTCATAGACACAGCTGTGCTGAGCACGATGCGCGGCAGGCCGAGCTCACGCGTCCGCTCGATACAGCGACGGGTCAGAGCGGTCCCGATCCCCAGCCCACGCGCGCGTCCGGCGACGCCGAGCATCCGGAATTCACCCTCGTGATCCAGCCCGATCTCCCGGTAGCCGGAGCCTGGCGGGCAGTACGTGACTGTGCCGAGCAGGCCCTCTTCATCGACGGCGACCCATAGCTCGCCGTCCGCCGCGCGAGCCGCCGCAGCACGCAGTGTGACGGCGTACTCACCCCGGACGGGACCGTCGTGGCTGTAGGCCTCGAAGGTCAGTTCGCCGACGGCGTCGTACTCCTCCGGAGAGGCCTGGCGGATCTCGGTGGTCACCGCACCACTGTCTCATTCCTGCCCGGCGGTAGGCTCGGCCCGTGCGTATCGCCAGATTTTCCGTCGACGACGAACCGAAGTACGGCATCGTCGAGACCGACGACCCCGAGGGCCTCGTCGGTACTGTCGCCCTCCTCGACTCCGACCCGCTCTACCGGCCGGTCCAGCTCACCGGGGAGGTTCTGCAGCTGGCCGACGTCCGGCTGCTGTCTCCGGTGATCCCGCGCAGCAAGGTGGTCTGTGTCGGGCGTAACTACGCCGCGCACGCCGCCGAGCTGGGCAACGAGGTGCCGAAGGAGCCGATGATCTTCCTGAAGCCGAACACCTCGGTGGTCGGCCCGCTGGACGGCATCGTCTACCCCGAGCAGACCAACGACCTGCAGTTCGAGGGTGAGCTGGCGATCGTGATCGGCCGGATCTGCCGCGATCTGCCCAAGGAGCGCGCCGAAGAGGTGATCTTCGGCTACACGATCGCCAACGACGTGACGGCCCGCGACCTGCAGAAGTCCGACGGCCAGTGGGCCCGGGCCAAGGGGTACGACACGTTCTGCCCGCTCGGACCGTGGATCCAGACCGATCTTGACGTGGCGGATCTGCGGGTGACAACGACTCTGAACGGTGACCTCAAGCAGGACGGGCGGACTTCGCAGTTCATCTTCGACATCCCGACCGTCCTGGCCTACATCACCTCGTTCACGACGCTGCTGCCCGGCGACGTCGTACTGACCGGGACCCCGGCCGGGGTCGGCCCGATGCTGCCCGGCGACTCGGTCTCGATCACCGTCGAAGGCCTCGGGACCCTGACGAACAGGGTGATTGTGCGTGACTGAGCGGCCCGCTCGCGACGACACCGACGTCCTGGGCGGCCTGAGACCGGAGCAGGTCCGGGTCCGGTTCCCACCGTCCCCGACTGGCCTGCTCACGGTCGGCAACATCCGCAGTGCCTTGTTCAACTGGGCCTTCGCCCGGCACTACGGCGGCACGCTCGTGCTCCGGATCGAAGACACCGACCAGACCCGGAACACCCCTGAGGCGCTGGACTACACGCTCGACGCACTGCAGTGGCTCGGCCTGACCTGGGACGAAGGTCCCGGTGTCGGCGGCGATGCGGGCCCGTATCTGCAGTCCGAGCGGATGGACATCTACGCCGGCATCGTCACCAAGCTGATGGCGGCCGGCAAGGCATATCAGTGTTACTGCTCGCAGGAGGAGCTCGACGACCGCCGCGATGCCGCTCGCGACGCCGGACTACCCAGTGGGTACGACGGCCACTGTCGCGAGCTGACCTCTGAGCAGTCCAAGGTGTTTGTCGACGAGGGTCGCCGCGCGGTGGTCCGGCTGCGGATGCCGGATCGGCCGATCGTGTTCGACGATCTGGTCCGCGGCGAGATCACGTTCCTGCCGGAGAACCTCGGCGACTATGTCCTGGTCCGCGCGAACGGCTACCCGCTCTACCCGCTGGTGAACCCGGTCGACGACGCCCTGATGAACATCACCCATGTGCTGCGGGGCGAAGACCTGCTGTCCTCGACGCCGCGCCAGATCGCCTTGTACGAGGCGCTCGCCGAGATCGGTATCGGCAGCGGCCGGACGCCCCGCTTCGGCCACCTCCCGATGGTGATGGGCTCCGAGGGCAACAAGAAACTGTCCAAGCGCGACGCCGGTGCCGGTCTGGACGACTACCGGACCCAGGGCTTCCTGCCCGAGGGTCTGCTGAACTACCTGGGCCTGCTCGGCTGGTCGATCGCCGACGACCGCGACGTGTTCACGCTGGCCGAGATGATCGAGGCCTTCGACATCCGCAAGGTGAACTCGAACGCGGCCCGCTTCGACCAGAAGAAGTGCGAGGCCATCAACGCCGCGCACATGCGGATGCTGCCGCAGGACGAATTCGCCGCGCGCACCGTCCCCTTCCTGGTCAAGGCCGGTTACCTGCCCACGGCTCCGAGCGACGAACAACTCGCCGTACTGAGGGCTTCGGTTCCGCTCGTGCAAGAGCGGATGGATACGCTGGGCGAGTCGGTCGAGCTGCTCGGCTTCCTCTTCGCCGGTGACGACTTCAAGATCGAGCCGGACGCCGCTGCGAAGGTCCTGGCGGGTGACGCCGGCACTGTGCTCGAGGCCTCGGCCAAGGCGCTGAAGGATGTCGAGTGGACCACCGCGGCGATCGAAGCCGCCTTGCGAGCCTCGCTGGTCGACGGCCTCGGCCTGAAGCCGAAGAAGGCCTTCGGCCCGGTCCGCGTCGCTGTCTCCGGCCGCCGCGTCTCGCCCCCGTTGTTCGAATCGATGGAGCTGCTCGGGCGCGAGACGTCGCTGCGCCGCATCGAGCAGGCACGCGTGAAAGTGGAGCACTGATGGCACCGACGTACCAACGACTCCTGAAGAACGACCAAGCCCCCACCGGGTACGTCGTTCTGGGCGCCCTGACCATCCTTGTCGGCTGGATGATCGCGGGGTTCGTGTTCCTGAGCATCGGGCGGGCGATCCGGGTGGACCCGCCGGGGACCACGTCGTGGAGCACGCTCCTGATGACGAACTTCTACCTGATCTCGCTGATCCCGCTGAGCATGGGCGTCGCGCGGCTGTTGAACCGGCAGGCGCCGGGACTGCTGTCCTCGGTGGTCGGCCGGTTGCGGTGGAAGCCGCTGGCGTGGTTCGCCGTCGTCGCGATCGCTCTTGAGCTCCTGGCTCTGCTGGTCCTCAAGACCGGTCTGGTCAGCGTGCTCGACAACGACAAGACCGGTATGGCGCCCGACGTCGTCGGCGTGATCGTGGTCGTCTTGCTGACGTCGACGTTCCAGGCGGCGGGGGAGGAGTACTTCTTCCGCGGCTACCTGTTGCAGGGGGTCGGTGCGTTCGTCCGGAACCCGCTCGTCGCGGTCCTGGTCACGACGGTGCTCTTCACCATCGCGCACGGCGTCTGGCCGTGGGAGAGCCCGGCTCTGTTCCTCGACCGGTTCGCCTTCGGCCTGGTCGCGGGCTTCCTCGCGATCCGCACCGGCGGCCTCGAAGCCCCGATCGCGGTTCACGCCGCCAACAACGTCGTGACCTTCGTGTACGCCGCCCTGACCAACAGCGTCGGCACCAGCCTCGGAGCCACCGATGCCCCGTGGTCGCTGGTCATTCTCGACGTGGTGAAGTTCGTGGCCTTCGGCGCGATCGTCCTGCTGGTCAGCCGTCGGCAGAACCTCGAGACGACCTGCAAGCTACCGCTGGCGCAGCTTCCGAGACTCGTGTGACGCGAGTGACAACCCGCCCACGGGACCTCGTTTTGGTGTCCGGCGGTTGCCTCGGGTAAGCTCTCCGAGCCGGGATGGTGAGGGCGGAAACAACCTCTCCAGACCAGTGCAGCGTTGTTTTTAAAGAAGAAATGCCTTTGGGGTATGGGGTAATTGGCAGCCCGTCTGATTCTGGTTCAGTTAGTCTAGGTTCGAGTCCTAGTACCCCAGCGGATTGGACCGCACCGATGAAAATCGGTAAAGTTCAACCTCGTTGCCCGGTCCGCAAAGACCGGTCAGCAAAACTCTGGCCCCGTTGTGTAGCGGCCTAGCACGCCGCCCTCTCAAGGCGGTAGCGCGGGTTCGAATCCCGTCGGGGCTACCAGAGCGAAGACCCTCAACCTCCTGGTTGGGGGTCTTTTTCGTTGTCCTCCTGAGCGGCCCACCCAATTGCCCAAAGACACGCCAACCCACCCTTGGGTACGACCGCCATCTTTGAGCACGGGTCAACCATGTTCGCGGCCGAAATGTGGTTGGTGGGTACTCAAAGTGGCGCCGGCCCTGCTGGTGGGTGCCCAAAGACACGGCGACCCACCTTTGGGGGCGATGGGCGACTTTGGGTACGGGTCAACCATGCGTGCGGCGGGAATGTGGTTGGTGGGTGCCCAAAGGTGGGCGGACGTGTCTTTGGGGGCCTGTCAACCATATCTGTCTCTTATACACAGCTGAAGCTGCCGACGAAGCTAGA
>NZ_SMKX01000205.1 GCF_004349055.1 Kribbella antibiotica | reverse complement strand
GCTCTACGCCGCCGGTCTGGGGGAGGCGGAGCGCTGCGCCGACCTTGAGGGCCAGGGGGGCGAACTCGCCGAAGGTGACGACGACGGGCTCGACCGGTACGGCGCCGGGAGCCGGCGTGCTGGGCTTCGGCGGGGCCTGGGTGATGGAGACCAGGGTGTCGGTGCTGTCGCCGTTGTTGACGATGACGCCGTGCAGTTCGCCCTTGCCGTCCTCGCTGGCGAGCACGATGAGGTTCCGGAGCACGATGCCGCCGGAGCTGGCGTTGGTGCCTTCGGCCGCCTGGTACGGCTGGGTGGTCTGGGCGCTGAAGTTCGCGCCACAGGCCGCCAGAGCGATACTCAGAGTGGCGGCGGCGCCCGCCAGCGCGGCGCGCCGGACGGACCGCGAGGACAACGTGATCGGCACTGGAATCCCTCTCCTGCAAGCTGTTTCGGGGCCTTTCGGCGGCGGCTGGGTCCTGGAATCGGTCCACGGCCTCCGGCGCAGCACAGCGTAGTGCCCGGCATGCTCGAGGCTGACGTCGGGTGGGCCCTGCAAGGTGTCACAGGCAACGGTCTTCGGGCGGCTGAGGCATGGCCGACAGTGTTTGTCAAGGCGGGAAATGGCCTCTGACCAGCGCAAACGTCCGAACTGGACCAGCGACTGCGTGGTAGGATAGGACTCGGAAAGGGGCACGTGACATATGACTTTCAACGTCGGCGAGACGGTTGTTTACCCCAACCACGGTGCGGCCGTTATCGAGGACATCGAGACCCGCAAGATCAAAGGTGAGGACAAGACCTATCTGGTCTTGAGGATCGTCGCTCAGAACGACCTGGTCGTCCGGGTCCCCGCGTGCAACCTCGATCTGGTCGGCGTGCGTGACGTCGTGGATCAGGCTGGTCTGGAGCGCGTCTTCGACGTGCTGCGGGCGCCGCACACGGAGGAGCCGACCAACTGGTCGCGACGATACAAGGCGAACCTGGAGAAGTTGCACTCCGGTGACGTGATGAAGGTGGCCGAGGTCGTCCGCGACCTGTGGCGCCGCGAGCGGGACCGTGGTCTGTCCGCCGGTGAGAAGCGGATGCTGGCGAAGGCTCGCCAGATCCTCGTCTCCGAGCTGGCTTTGGCCGAGCACACCAACGAGGACAAGGCGGAAGCCATCCTCGACGAGGTTCTCGCGTCCTGATTTTTCAGGCCGAAACTGTCTGATTTTCAGGTCGAGTCTGTTCCCGTGATCCCGCTGTCTAGTGTCGTCGCATGAGCATTGCGGCGATCATTCCGGCAGCGGGTCTCGGGTTGAGGCTCGGTGGCGAGACCCCGAAGGCATTTCGAGAGGTCGGTGGCGACGCGCTGCTGGTCCATGCGGTTCGTGGACTGAAGGCAGCGTCCGCCGCCGACCTTCTCTGTTTGGTGGTCGCAGTCCCACCAGGCACTGAGGACACCGTCACCAAAGAGCTCACGCCGTACGTCGGGGAGACCCGGCTGCTCGTGGTCGCGGGTGGCGCAGAGCGGTCGGATTCGGTCCGCCTGGCTCTTGAGCTGGTCCCGGTCGAGGGGATCGACTGCATTCTGGTGCATGACGCGGCCCGGGCGTTCGTTCCGGTCGACGCGATCGAGCGCGTGGTCGCGGCAGTGCGAGCAGGCGCGTCTGCCGTCGTGCCGGCTGTTCCAGTGACGGACACGATCAAGCAGGTCGGTCCGGCCGGCGAGGTGGTGGCCACTCCGGACCGGTCGACGCTGGTTGCTGTGCAGACACCGCAGGGGTTCGCTCCTGAGGTGCTGCGGCGGGCGCATGCGGCCGGTGTGGTCGGGGCGACCGACGATGCGATGCTGTGCGAGGCGCTCGGTGTGACCGTGCTGACGGTCGAAGGGTCGCCGGACGCGTTCAAGGTGACGCGCCCCCAGGACTTGCTGCTGGCGGAGGCTCTGCTGGCGGAGAGGCGCGCAGAGTGAAGATCCCCCGGGTCGGCAACGGTATCGATGTGCACCCGCTGGAGGACGGCCGTCCGATGTGGCTGGCCGGACTGCACTGGCCGGAGGAGCCCGCTGGGCTGGCCGGGCACTCCGACGGTGACGCCGCCGCCCACGCGATCTGTACGGCGCTGCTGAGCGCCGCCCGGCTTGGTGATCTGGGGTCGAACTTCGGCACAGCTGAGCCGGAGTGGGCCGGAGCCGCCGGAGTCGCGCTGCTCACCGAGGCCGCGCGGCGCGTTCGCGCTGCCGGGTTCGAGATCGGTAACGTGACGGTTCAGATCGTTTGTAACCGGCCGCGGATCGGCGGCCGTCGCGAAGAGGCCGAGAAGGTCCTGAGTGCCGCTTGCGCCGCCGAGGTTTCGGTCAGTGCCGCCACCACCGACGGCTTGGGCTTCCCCGGCCGCGGCGAAGGCATCGTCGCGATGGCCACCGCCCTCATCTACTGAGTCTGGTGGGGCGCTCGACGGGATCGGGGGAGAAGCGGGCGGCTCGGGCGTCCAGTTCGTCTCCGCGGACTTCGGTCAACGGGGCGTAGAGCTCGGGGCGCCGGCCTCGCAGCCAGCGTTGGCCGGTGGCTCGGGGGACCAGGTCCAACTCCAGGTCGGCGGTGACTACTGCTTCGGCGGGGACCGGGGTTTCCGCGATGATGCGGCCGTAGGGGTCGAGGATCATCGCGTTGCCGGTGCGGATCTCGGTGTCGTCAGGGCCCACGCCGTTGCTGAAGACGACGAAGATTCCGTTGTCGTGGGCTCGGGCGGGGAGCCAGCGCAGCAGCCACTCCCGGCCGTTCGGGCCGTTGGCCGCTGCGGCGGGGTCCTGGTCCCACACCTCGAGCGGGATCGGTTTCATCCCGTGCGGGCTGCGGGAGTTCGTGCCACCGGTCTGGTGCGGGGCGAGCAGGACGGTGGCCCCGAGCAACGCGGTGATCCGGACGTTCTCCACCAGGTTGTTGTCCCAGCAGATCAGCACCCCGGCCCGAAATCCCCACGGCGTCTCGAAGACCGTGTACGACGACCCGCTGGCGATCGCTTCGTGCTCGAACGCATGCAGTTTGCGGTGCACGTGGACCTCGCCGGTCGGCAGGCAGACGGCGTACGCGTTGAAGAGCTTGCCGTCGGCAGCTTCCAGGAACCCGACCCCGAGTCCGGCGTCCAGCTCCTTGGCCAGGGCAAGCACCTGACCGATCAGCGGCCCATCCGCAGGTTGCGCCAGTTCGGCGAGCCGCTCCGCCGAGTGCCGGCGTAAATGCCAGTAGCCCAGCAGGCACAGCTCCGGGAACGCGACCAGTCGCGCGCCTTGGGCAACGGCCTGCCGGGCCAGCCGATCGACGGTGGCGAGATTCTGCGCGGGTTCGTCGGGGACTGCCTGGAACTGGACCGTGGCGGTGCGAAAGAGCGTCATACAGCTATGGAAACGCCGCAGGATCCATCACGTCCAATACATCTTTATCGATTTTCCATATCCTGGGGTTATGGACCTGCGATTGCTGCGGGCATTCGTCACTGTCGCCAGGCTGCGGACCTTCGGGGCCGCGGCCGACTCGCTGGCGACCAGCCAGCCTGCGCTCACCAAGCAGATTCAGGTGCTGGAGCGTCGGCTCGGTTCGGTGCTGTTCGTTCGCGGCCGACATGGTGCTCGGCTGACTCCGGAGGGTGAGCTACTGCTCCCTGACGCTCTGCAACTGATCGAGCGCTCGGAGGCCTTCGAACGGCGCGCTGCGCAGGTCGCTGCAGGTGAAGAGGGATCGCTGGCGATCGGCTTCGGGATGTCCGGGATCGAGCTGGCGCCGCGGGCGGTCGCGCTCTTCCGGAGCCGCTGGCCGCGCGTCTCGGTGTCGCTGGAGGACATGTCGTCGGCGGCGCAGTGCGAGCGGCTACAGGCCGGCGGACTGCAGATCGGGTTCGTCCGTCTGCCCGTTCCGGTCGGCCTCGAGCACCTGCGGCTGCGCAAGGACCGCCTGGCCCTGGCCCTGCCCATCGACCAGTCCGTACCGCGCGACCTGGCCCGCTGGCTCGACGGTCGCCCACTGGTCCAGTTGGAGCCGGGCCGCGGACCCGGACTGACCGCACAGATCAACGGCCTGTACGCCGAACTCGGTTGCCACCCGCAAGTGCTTCAGGAGGCCCGGGACATCCAGACCATGCTGGCGCTCACCGCGGCCGGCGCCGGTCCCTCCGTCGTACCGCTGTCTGCTGAGCGAATCGCTCCCGGCGAGATCCGCCTGGTCCCGCTGCCCGGTCGCGCCGCCACCTGGTGGATCGGCGCAGCCTGGTCCACCAGGACGCCACTCACCGAACGCTTCCTCCAAGCCGCCGCCGAAGTCGCCCGCGGCTCCTGACCCAGCGGTCAGGTACGGCGTCTTCGGGCGGACCGCGGGAGCGGGGGGAGCTCGTAGGAGCCCAGCCAGGTGGCGAAGAGCTCGCGGAGGCCGTCCTGGTCGGAAGAGAACTGGGTGGCGGCGGCAACGAAGTCAGCGGTCGTGACTGAGCCGTGCCGGTAGGTCTTGGTCCAAGAGCGCAGCAGCTCGAAGAAGGTGTCGTCGCCGAGGTGCAAGCGGATGGCATGCAGGGTGATCGCACCGCGTTTGTAGAGGCGGTCGTCGAACATCAGCTCCGGACCGGGGTCCGACAGCAGCAGGTCCTGCGGCAGTCCGCGCAGTCGCGTGTGTGCCTTGGACACCTGCTGGTCGGCGCTCAGCCCGCCGGACTCCTCCGACCACAGCCACTCGGCGTAGCAGGCGAAGCCCTCGTTGAGCCAGATGTCCTTCCAGGTCGACGGAGTGACGCTGTTGCCGAACCACTGGTGGGCCAGCTCGTGCGCCACCAGCCGCTCGGACGTCCGCTTCCCGTCGACGTGGTTGCTCCCGAAGATCGAGATGCCCTGTGCTTCCAGGGGAATCTCCAGATCGTCGTCGGTCACCACGACGGTGTAGCTGCCGAACGGATAAGACCCGAACAGCTTGCAGAACAACTTGATCATGTCCTGCTGCCGGCCGAAGTCGTTCTTGAACTCTCGCAGCTGACCAGACGGCAATACGGCGCGTGTCGTGACCGGCGTCGCGTTCAGCTCGACCAGCTCGTACCGGCCGATCTGCACCGTCGCCAGGTACGTCGCCATCGGCGCAGCCTGGTCGTAGACCCAGGTGGTCCGGCTGGCCTTCACCCGCCGCGAGACCAGCCGCCCGTTCGCCAGGGCGTAGTACGGCGAGTCAGTGGTGATCGCGATCCGGTAGTGCGCCTTGTCACCGGGGTGGTCGTTGCAGGGGAACCAGGTCGCCGCCCCACTGGGCTGGCTGGCCACGATGACGCCCTCGGTGAGCTCATCCCAGCCGAGGCCGCCCCACGGACTGTCCTCCGGCTTCGGGTTCCCGGCGTACTGGATGTCGACGATGAACTCCGCACCGTCCATCAGCGTGCTCGACGGCGTGATGTGCAGCTTGCCGGCGCGCTGGGTGTACCGCGAGACGCGACGGCCGTTCACCGTCACCTTGGAGACGCGCAGTCCGGACAGGTCGAGTGCGAACCGGGTCAGGGCCTGCTCGGCGACCGCAGTGATGCTGGCCCTGCCGGACAGCCGGTTGCTGTTGACGCGGTAGTCCAGATCGAGCTCGTACGACTCGACGTGGTACCCGCCGTTGCCGTGGTGCGGCGTGTACGGGTCGCCGGCGGAGGCGTCTCCTGGCCGTCCGCTGCTAAGCAGAACCATCAGCCGTGCCAGGGAGCGATCGGGTTACCGGCCCAACGGGTTCCGTCGGGCACACCTTCACCGCGCATCACGAGAGACACCGGGCCGATAGTAGCCCCCGCACCTACTGACGCCGCAGGCAGGACGATGCCGTGCGGCCCGAGCGTTGCTCCCGGCCCGAAGGTGACTGTGCTCATGGAGAGCACTCGATCATGAAACAGGTGGGTCTGCAGCACGCAGCCGCGATTCACCGTTGCTCCGTCGCCCAAAGTGATCAGGTCGGCCTCCGGGAACCAGTACGTCTCGCACCAGACCCCCTTGCCGATCTTGGCGCCGAGAGAGCGTAGCCAGAGCGCTAGGACCGGCGTACCGGCGGCTGCGTTGGCGAACCAGGGCGCTGCGACCAGCTCGACGAAACTGTCGACCACCTCGTTGCGCCAGACGAACGAGCTCCACAGTGGGTACTCGACCGCGCGGGTGCGGCCGACGATCGCCCACTTGGCCACCGTCGCCACACCACCGGCCACTGCGCCCGCAGCGAGGATCACTGCGCCGGAGAGCAGCAGGGCGGCCCAGGGGCCGAGCCAGATGTCCAGCGCCTGCAGTGCGAACAGCACGCCGAGAGCGATCAGCACTGTGCACATCATCGGCACGAACCGGCACAGCTCGACCAGCGCCCGGGCAACCTTGAGCTTGAACGGCGGGTGGAACGTGCGGCTCTGGTCGCCCTCGACCGCCTGCCGGCGCAACTTCACCGGCGGCGAGCCCAGCCACGACGTACCGGCCTTGGACTTTTTCGGAGCAGCAGACAGTACGGCGACCAGTCCGTTCTTCGGCACGTTGCGGCCGGGCGCGGCCATCCCGGAGTTGCCGAGGAACGCGCGCTTGCCGACCTTCGCACCAGCCACGTGCAGCCAGCCACCACCGAGCTCGTACGACGCGATCATGGTGTCGTCGGCCAGGAACGCGCCCTCGCCGACCGTGGTCATCTTCGGCAGCAAGAGCACCGTCGATGCCTCGACGTCTTTGCCGATCTTCGCGCCCAGCGCGCGCAGCCACCAAGGGGTGGCCAGGCTGGCGTAGAGCGGGAACAGCAGTGTCCGGGCGCTGTCCAGCAACCGCTCGGTCGCCCACACCTGCCAGCCGATGCGGCTCCGGACCGGGTAGTGACCAGCCTTGATGCCGATCCCGAGCAACCGCACACCGACCAGCGTCAGTACGGCGAGAGTCACGAATCCGACCAGTGTCATCAGCGGGATCGCAGCGAGCGCGTGCAGCGCAGCCGCACCGAGTGTCTCGGTGCCGTGGAGTGCGCGGCCCAGCACGAACAGGGCTGCCGCAGCGGCGGCCACCGGGAGCAAGGACATGACTGCGGACTGAACGCCGTACGCAGCTACCCACCAGGGGGCGCGGGCGGGACGCTCGTCAGGCCACGGATGCCGGGCGCGGCCGAGGCGGCTGGCCGGGGAGCCGGACCAGCGCTCACTAGCCGGGACCTTGCCGGACACTGCCGATCCTGCCGCGATCTCGGCGGCACGGCCGATCTCTGCGCCGGGGAGCAGCATGGAGCGTGAGCCAACGACCGCATCTGGACCCACCGTGATTGCTCCGACGATCAGCCGGTCACCGTCGATCCAGTAGCCGGACAGGTCGACCTCGGGCTCAATGCAGGCGCCACGGCCCATCGTCAGCATGCCGGTGACCGGCGGGAGCGTGTGCAGGTCGACGCCGCGGCCGATCTTCGCGCCGAGTGCTCGAGCGTAGTAAGCGATCCAGGGGGCACCAGCCAGGTTGGCTGCACCAGCTGCGTCGGCGAGGTTCTCTGCCGCCCAGAGCCGGACGTGCACGTTTCCACCGCGTGGATACGTGCCTGGCGTCAGACCGCGCAGCAGCAGCCGCGCACCGACCACGGCGATCCCCATCCGGCCAGCGGGAGTGATCAGCAGCAGCCAGCCGGCCAGGATCCACCACCACGAGACAGTCCGGATCCACGGCAGTGGGCCGGCGAACTGGTCGAGGACGTTGTTCAGAGTGAACAGATAGACCAGCCAGCGCACACCGACAACGGTCTGCAGCACGAGCGTCAGTGCGGTCTGCAGGAGCTGCGTACCGGGCGGTGTCGGCCGGATGTCGCGCAGCACGACCGGCTCCGACTGGACTGGCTTGGAGTCATCCAGCCGATCGGCCAGGGCGCCAAGCCTGGGGTACTCGTAGATGTCTGCGACGGTCACCTCGGGGTAGCCCTCGCGCAGTGCGGACACGAGTTGCGCAGCGGCCAGGCTGCCACCACCGTGCATGAAGAAGTCGTTGTCGAGCCCAGTGACCTTCGCACCGAGCACCTTGGTCCACCGCTCGGCCAGCCAGCCCGCCGTACCGTCCAGCTCGGCAGTTGGGCCGTCTGAGTCCATGCCGGGCAGCGGCCAGGGCAGTGCGTTGCGGTCGACCTTGCCGGACGTGCGAGTGGGCAGGGTGTCGACGATCGCGAGCAGCGGCACCAGTGCGGCGGGCAGAGCCTCACGCAGCCGCTCGGTGGCGCCGGACTGATCAAACGTCTCCGGATCATCCGGTACGACGTATCCCACCAGAAGCTGATTGCCCGCCGCGCTCGCCCGCACGGCGGCAGCTGCGCCGGACACCCCGGGGAGTGCCTGCAGGGCCGCGTCGACCTCACCCAGCTCGATGCGGCGGCCACCGAGCTTGATCTGCTCGTCGGCCCGGCCCTGGAAGATCAGACCGGCCGCCTCGTTCTTCACCAGGTCGCCACTGCGGTAGGCGCGCTCCCAACCCAGCGATGGCATCGGAGCGAACTTCTCCGCGTCCTTGGCCGGGTCCAGGTAGCGGGCCAGGCCGACGCCGCCGATGATCAGCTCGCCGATACTGCCCTCGGAAACTTCATTGCCCTCAGCATCGACTACGGCGAGATCCCAGCCGTCCAGCGGCAGGCCGATCCGGACCGGACCCTCGCCGGTCAGCGGTGCGCCGCAGGCGACCACAGTGGCCTCGGTCGGGCCGTACGTGTTCCACACCTCGCGGCCGTCGACGGCAAGCCGCTCGGCCAGCTCAGGCGGGCACGCCTCGCCGCCGAAGATCAGCAGCCGGACCTGGTCGAGCGCATCGGCCGGCCAGAGCGCAGCGAGCGTCGGAACGGTCGAGACGATCGTGATGCCCTGCGCGACCAGCCATGGGCCGAGGTCCATCCCGCTGCGGACCAGAGAGCGCGGCGCCGGCACCAGGCAGGCTCCATGGCCCCAGGCCAGCCACATCTCTTCACAGGACGCGTCGAAGGCCACCGAGAGCCCAGCCAGCACCCGGTCGTCCGGGCCGATCGGCTCCTGCTGGAGGAACATCCGGGCCTCGGCATCCACGAACGCTGCCGCGGATCGGTGCGACACCGCGACACCCTTCGGTACGCCGGTCGAGCCCGAGGTGAAGATGATCCACGCGTCGTCGTCGAGCCCAGGCCCGTCCCCGGCACGGCGGGTTGGCGCGACCTCGGTCGAGTCCATCCGGGCCGAGTACGGGTAGTCGGAGTAGCCATCGGCATTGTCGTTCTCCGCCGCCGGGGCCGGCTGCTCGCGCAGCACGGTGAGCTCGAGCTCATCGGCGACGGTCGCGGCGACCGCGGCCTCCCCGAACACCAGTTCAGCCCGCTCCTCGGGGTCATCCGCATCGACCGGCACGTACGCCGCACCAGCCTGCAGGGTGCCGAGAATAGCGACGTACAGGTCGTTGTGGCCGGAGGAGAGGCGGACGCCGACGCGGTCGCCGGGGCCGATGCCGGCTGCGGTGAGCCGGGCAGCGAACTTCTCCACCTGGACCATCAGTTCGCGATAGCTCAGGCTCACACTGCCGTCGTCCAGCGCGGGTTCGTCGGCGTACTTGGTGGCTGTCTCCGACAGCACATCCACCAATGTCCGCGCCGACGGCGCTAGGTCCCCGCGTCGCAACGTCACGGGCGCATGTTACGCCGCTGGGTTAACGCCGCCGGAACTTCAAGCGACCGGCGGACTACTTCACCAGGTCGGTGTTGACGGCGAACGTGTTGCAGGCCTTGTTCGCGCCGATGTTGAAACCGTTCTGGATCCAGAAACCCTGGCTGGTGGCCAGACCGTGGGTCCGCTCGTCCTCGGGCGTGTCCGGGCTCTCGCCGAAGCTGTTGCTGGACTGCTCCTTGAACTCGTCCAGCCGGCCGGTGAGCGGATAGGACTGCTCTACGGCCTTGCTGAACACGCCAGCGAAGCAAGAGGCTTGCAGCTCGTTACGCCGCGACGACTCGAGCTTCTGCTCCGGGTGGTCCTGCAGGTAGACCGCACGGGCGTAGAACAAACCACTGACACCCTGCACGTGGTGGCCGTACTCATGCGCGATCGTCATCAGGTACGCCAGGTCCTGCTGCGAGCCGAACGCCTTGTTCATCTGCAGGACGTCGGTGTACATCACCTGGTTGCCGTAGCAGTAGAAGGCGAGCACGCGGCCGGACAGCGGCTTGAAACTGCCGCAGGGCGTGACCACCGGCTTGTCGAAGACCACCAGGCCCGGGTCGGGCTTCTCCTGCCCGATCTCCTTGAAGATCGGCCGCCAGGCGTCGTTCAGACAGGCGAACAGCTTCTGGTAGTAGACCTTCTGCGAAGCCAGACTGCCGTTGCCGAGGTTCTCGGCCTTGCAGTTCTGTACCGGGAGCGGGCCGGTGCGGTAGATGTTCGCGTTGAGCAGGAAGTCCTCCGCGGTGCCCTTCTGCGGCTTCGTAGTGGCCGTCGGCACGATCGACGGACCGGTCACGCCCGGATCGGCGGTCGCGTCGCTGCCACGGCCGAGCAGGGCCACGATGACGACGAGCGAGACCCCCAGGAACATCAGCACGCTGATGCTGAAGACGATCAGCCGGACACCGCCGCCACGGCGCTTGGGCGGCTGGAAACCGTTGAACTGGCCGCCGGGCGGGCCGTAGTACGGCTGGGCCCACTGGCCAGGAGGCTGCTGCTGGTGCTGACCGGGCGGCGGCCACTGCTGGCCCTGCGGCGGTCCGGAGTACTGACCTTGCCACGGGGCTGCCTGGGGTGGCGGGAGGACGCCGGGTGGGGGACCGACCCGGTCGTGGGGACCGCCGTACGGGCTGCTCACCGGTCTTGCCCTCCTGATTTCGCTTGACGAACCGGCACGAGACTACTCTCAACCCATGTCACTGAAGCGCCGCATCCTCCCGGCCGCCCTGATGATTTGTCTGAGCGCACCGATCGTTGCCCTGAGCACGTTGCCCGCACAGGCTGCGGACGACCAGATCTCGGGCTACTCCGCCGATGCGACGCTGACCAAGGACGGCAAACTCCAGATCAAGGAGACTGTCGACCTGACCGCCGGCGGCTCGACGTTCAGCCGGACCCTGACCACCCGGGTCCGCTCCGACGCCGAGCGCGACCGCACGTACGACGTCAGTGCGGTGACTGCGACGGTCAACGGGCAGCCTGCTCAGGGGCTGGTTGACGAGGGCATCGACAACGGTCGCCGGATCACTGTGAACGCTTCCGGCAAGACGACGGTGGTTTACAGCTACACGGTCGGCAACGTGGTGTCGGAGTCGACGGAGGGCCGTGAGGTCAGCTGGCCGATCGTGCAGGGGTTCACTACGGCGGTTCCCAAGGCGGCGCTGTCGGTGAGCGTTCCGTTCGCCACCTGGGTGACCTGCTTCGCCGGACGCACCGGCTCGAGCATGCCCTGTACGTCGTCTCAGCTGGCGGAGTCTGCCGCGTTGGAGATCACGCAGAACGGCGTACCGGCTGGTGGGCGGGTGACCTTCCTGACCGGGCTCAGTGATCAGGCGACCGTGCAGCCGAACGCGGAGTTCGCTACGCGCTGGTCGTTGGGGCGTGCCTTCACTGTGGACTCCCACACGATCGGGCTCGCAGTGATCGTGCTGGGGCTCGGACTGCTCGGTTCGGCGGCGCTGTGGTTCCTGCGCGGTCGCGACGCGGGCAAGGTCGGCGAGGGCGCTACCGAGCGGCCAGTGCTCGACGGTGCGGACGGACCGCAGTTTGCGGCGCCGGACGGGATTCGGCCGGGCCAGCTGGGGACTGTGGTGGACGAGACGGCAGACGTCGTCGACATCACCGCGACACTGCTGGACCTTGCCGTGCGCAACTACCTGACCATCGTGGAGCTGCCGCGGCAGTCGCAGTTCGGGCGACTGGACTGGGAGCTGCGTCGTCAGCACCAGGGCGGTCCGGAGCTGCTGCCGTACGAGAAGGCATTGCTGGACGCGGTCTTCGCCGACGGCGACACCGCGATCGTGTCTGAGCTCGGCGCCGCACTGCGGCCGCGGCTGAACCTGGTCCGCGAGCAGCTGTACGCCGATGTTGTCACCCAAGGCTGGTTCGCCAGCCGCCCGGACGCTGTGCGCGGCCGCTGGACCACTGCGGGACTCGTGCTGCTCGGAGCAGGCGTCGTACTGACTCTGGTGCTGGCCGTCGTCAGCAAGTTCGGTCTGGTCGGCTTCGCGCTGATGCTGGCCGGTCTGGTGCTCGCACTGGTCGGCCAGGTCGCACCGGCCCGCACTGCCCGCGGTGCGGCTGTGCTGGGCCGAGTCGCCGGTCTGCAGCGCTAC
Source organism: Kribbella antibiotica (assembly GCF_004349055.1). GTDB lineage: Bacteria > Actinomycetota > Actinomycetes > Propionibacteriales > Kribbellaceae > Kribbella > Kribbella antibiotica. Next base: position 1,141 of record NZ_SMKX01000205.1, on the reverse strand, counting down.
CTGACCGACGAGACATCCGCCTCGCTGCCGCAGAGCCACCGCCTCGAGTTCGCCTCGCGCTGCCTCCCGTACGCCGCAGTGCTCGGCCTGACCGACAAGTGGGCCGCCGAGATCGCGGCCACCGACGATGACGACGACCCCGACGCCGGCATCGGCTGGTACTCCGGCCCCGACAACTGGCACCTCTCCGACATCGGCGAATCCCTCAGCAACTTCGTCACCTCCTTCGGCGGCTCGCTTACTTCCGCCCGCCGGCTGTTCTAAGGACACCGCCTCCGGCGGTGACAGTTCCTTTGGCGCCTTCGGCGCGGCGCCCCATGTGGTCCCGCGTCGAGGCGGTCGACGGCAGGAAATGTGGTGTTCCGGTTGTGGCCCGGTCGGTACGGCGGGATGGTTGCTCGCCGCACCGGACAGGCCGGACACGAGGCTTGAGGTACTCGCCGCGGCGGCCGCGTTACAGAGGGAGTGTGGCTGGGCCCGGCGCGGGGCTGAGGGACTGGCGAGGCCGGTGACCGTGTGCCCGCCGCTTGAGGTGCTCGCTTCGGTTGCGGCCGGTAGCGGGGAGGCTTTGAAGGTGACTCACGGTGGTGGGTTGCGGCGGATGAGGTTGTTTTGGGGTGCTGTCGCGCCCGGCTGACCCGAATCGCATGATTAGCGGAGTCCTACTGCCAAATAGAGGCAGTAGATTCACGCAAAGCCGCAGATTCGAGCGCACGATCCACCTTTGTGGAGCCCCAAGGGCAGTCGGCGCCCATGGCGGTCCACAAAGGCGTGAAACCGTAGGCAAACCGGCTAGCCACGGTTGGTGGAAGGTTCGGCGGGCGTTTGGGTGGAACGTTTTGTTCAAATGGCGACCTGGAGTTTCCACTCGGCGCCGATCTTGCACCTCAGCCATAGCGAGCACCTCGGTCGGCGGTCACGCGGTCGCCGACCTCGCCAGTACCTCAACCCCGCGCCGGGCCCAGCCAAACTCCCTCTGTAACGCGGCCGCCGCGGCGACCAGCCACAGGCAACGTGTCCGGCTTGTCCGGTGCGGCGACCAGCCACCCCCCGCCGTACCAGCAGCGGAGGAGATTTGCGGACAGCGGCACGCAAAGGCGGTTAGGGGAGGTCGTGCCAGTTGGAGGGGCTGTCTCTTATA
>NZ_SMKX01000204.1 GCF_004349055.1 Kribbella antibiotica | reverse complement strand
CCACCACCGTCGGCACCTCGTCGTACAACCCCGCCAACGCCGGCCCGATCCCCCGCAACAGCTCCCCGTCCCGCCACCACCCCGTCACATCAGCCGACCACCTTCAATTCCCCCGATCCGCCCGCCACCGAAACGCCTCTTTCAACCGCCCCTGAATGTCCATAGACCCAGAGTGGCGGATCACCGCGGGCAGCGCACCGGGGTTTCCGGGAGCGGACGCTGGGCCGTGGCTCGGGCTGCCGCACCGCCCCCACTGATCAAGTCGTCCGCGCCGCGCGCGCTCACGCTCGGGCGAGCTGCTCCCGGCGCCTCAGCCGGTGTTGACCAGTGCTGGGGATCCGCCTGTGGATAACGCCCGACGTCCCGCGACAGAAATCGCCATGATGAACGCATGGCAGACATCGTCGAGGTTCTCAGCAAGCGCGGAGGTGTCGCGACCTTCGGAGACCTGCGAGTCCTGGTGCCCGCTCGGGCGATCCGGGCCGCGCTGTGCGGCGGCGAGATCCGTCGGGTGTCCAAGGGCGTCTACGCGCTTCCGCAGGCGCCGCCAGCCTTGGCCGCCGCACGCAGCCACGGAGGTGTGGTGTCGCACCTGAGCGCCGCACAACATTGGGGCTTCGGCGTTATCAACGCGCCGCTGCTGCCGCACGTCACGCTGCAGCCCAAGCAGGTCCGTCGCCGGACAGGACTGCCGTGCACGCTGCATTGGGCGGACGTCCCAGCCCTCGACGACGTCACCACACCGATCCGCACGGTGCTCGACTGCATCCGCACGTTGCCACTCGCCGAGTCCTTGGCGGTGTCAGATTCGGCCTTGCGCTCCGGTGCCCTGAGTGAGGACGAGCTACTGGACGCCGCGGCCAGGCTCCGGGGCCCACATCGGAGACGGATCCAGCGGGTCGTCAGCCTGGCCGACAAGCGCGCCGAATCGGTACTGGAGTCCGCGTTGCGAGCGATCACGATCGAGGCGGGCTTCGAAGACTTCGTTCCCCAGGTCCCGGTCCAGGACCGGGACTTCTCCGCGCGGATCGACCTGGCAAACCTCCGGCTGCGTCTCGGTCTGGAGGCCGACGGCTTCGAGCATCACGGCAGTCGCCAGGCACTCGCCAAGGACTGCCGCCGGCACGTGCAGCTGACGATTCGCGGCTGGCGGATCCTGCGGTTCAGCTGGGAGGACATCATGTACGACCAGGAGTGGGTGGTCCATGCAGTGCGGCAGGCAAGCGGACTTCCCCCACTGGCCAACCGCATCCTGCTGGCCGCCTGAGCAGCTCGCCGAGCGGAGCGCACGGTCGGGAGTGGGCTTGATCAGTGTGGGAGCTACACCGGCCGGCCACCCACGAAGGTCTGGGTGACCAGCGGCACCCCGGGGCGGTAGGCGAGGTGAAGGTAGGACGGGGCGTCCAGTACGGCGAAGTTGGCTTGGGCGCCGGGGGTTAGGTGGCCGATGTCGGGGCGGCGGAGGGATTTGGCGCCGCCGGCGGTGGTGGACCAGAGGGCTTCGGCGGGGGTCATGTGCATGTCGCGGACTGCCAGGGCGATGCAGAACGGGATCGAGGAGGAGTAGCCGGAGCCGGGGTTGCAGTCGGTGGCCAGGGCTACAGTGACGCCGGCGTCGATGAGGCGGCGGGCGTTCGGGTACGGCGAGCGGGTGGAGAACTCGATCGCCGGGAGCAGGCCGGCGACTACGCCCGTTTGGGCGAGGGCGTCGATGTCGGCGTCGGTCAGGTAGGTGCAGTGGTCGGCGGCAGCGGCGCCGAGCTCGCAGGCCAGTTGGACGCCAGGGCCTTCGCCGAGCTGGTTGGCGTGGACGCGGGGCTGGAGGCCGCGCGCGATGCCGGCTTTCAGGATGGTGCGGGCCTGGTCTTCGTCGAAGGCGCCGCGTTCGACGAAGACGTCGATCCACTTCGCGTGCCCGGCAACCGCATCGAGCATCGGGCCGGTGACGAGGTCGACGTAGCCCGCCGGGTCGTCGGCGTAGTCGGCCGGCACGACATGCGCACCCAGGTATGTCGTCTCGTCGGTGAACTGCCGCGCGATCTCCAGCCCCCGCGCTTCGTCCGCAACCGTGAGCCCGTACCCCGACTTGATCTCGACCGTCGTCGTGCCCTGCCGCCGCATCTCGGTCACGAGCCGCGCAACATTCGCCGTCAGTTGCTCGTCCGTCGCCTGCCGGGTCGCCGCAACCGTCGTCCGGATCCCACCCGCCGAGTACGGCGTCCCGGTCATGCGCGCCGCGAACTCCTCGGCCCGGTCCCCCGCGAACACCAGATGCGAATGCGAGTCGACGAACCCCGGAATGACCGCGCGCCCCGCGACGTCAATCGCACTATCTGCAACAGGTGCAGCCGAACGCGAACCGGCCCAAGCGACCTGGCTGCCCTCAATCACGAGTGCTGCATCAAGAATCTCGCCGAGCAACCCACCCTGCGTCGGATCGTTGGTCACCAACGAACCGATCCCGGTCACCAGGAGAGAGCTCATGTTGTCACCGCTCCGATCGACGCGGCCAGCTCGGCGGGCACATCCAGTTTCACATGATTGCCACTAGCAACGAGATGACGGCCGTCCGCAACCACGTCGGTGACGTCGGCGGCTGAAGCGGCGAAGACGGCGGTCTCGACGGTCCCGCCGGTCCCCGCCGTACGAATGCTGTCGAGCCGTACGGCGACCAGGTCGGCGCGCGCACCCACCTGGATCGTTCCGGCGTCGGCGAAACCGATCGACCGATGCCCGTCCGCGGTCGCGGCGGTGAACAGCTCGGGCGCCGACCAGTGTCCGCGTTCCTGCGATGCCAGCCGCTCATTGAGCTCGACTGCGCGCATCTCCTCGAAGAGGTCGATCACCGCGTGACTGTCCGAGCCGAGCGTCAGCCGCGACCCGGCGTCTCGCAGTGCGACGGATGGGCCGATGCCGTCGGCGAGGTCGCGTTCGGTGGTCGGGCAGAAGCATGAGTACGTCGCTGAGTTTCCGAGCAGCCCGACGTCGACCGGAGTCAGGTGCGTCGCGTGGACCGCGCTCGTCCGCCCGCTCAGGAACCCAGCCTCGTCGAGCACCTGGGACGGCGTCCGCCCGTAGGCGTCGAGGCAGGTCGTGTTTTCCGCGACCTGCTCGGAGAGGTGAATATGCAGCGGGGCATCAGGAAACGCCGCAGCGACCGCCCCGAGCTGATCCTGCGGAACTCCGCGGATCGAGTGCGCGGCCGCGCCGATCACGACATCGTCCGAGCCCTTCAGCGCTGCGACGCGAGCAGCCCAAGCCGTCGCGTCACCGTCACTGAACCGCTGCTGGACCTCGTTGAGCGACTGGTCGATTCCGCCAGCTAGATAACAGGTATCGAGCAAGGCGATCCGCAGTCCGACATCAGCGGCCGCCGCGATAAGAGCAGAGCCCATCGCATTCGGGTCGTCGTACCGGCGACCGCCCGGCGCGTGGTGCAGGTAGTGGAACTCGCCGACCGCGGTGATCCCGGCCAGCAGCATCTCGCCGTACACAGCGCGCGCCAAGGCGTAGTACGTGTCAGGAGTCAGAGCGGACGCGACGGCGTACATCTGCTCGCGCCAAGTCCAGAACGTCCCGCGCTCCGTCTGCGTCCGGCCGCGCAGTGCGCGGTGGAACGCGTGACTGTGGCAGTTCGCGAGACCGGGGACGACGAGGCCTCCCAGCCGCACGGCATCACCGGGTTGAGCGTCGGCCGAGACCGCGGTGATGCGGCCGTCGGCGACGGTCACCAGGACGCTCGAGGCGACGCCGGTGGGGAGGAGGGCGGTCGAGCACCAGTACGACGTCACTGCGCGAGATCCTTCAGTACGGCGGCCAGCGCCTCGACGCCGGCCAGACAGTCGTCCTCCTCGGCATACTCAGCCGGTGAGTGCGAAATGCCGGTCGGATTGCGGACAAACAGCATGGCGGTCGGAATCCCGGCCGCCGAAAACACCCCGGCATCATGGCCGGCGCCGGTCGGCAGCACCGGCGCGCCATCCAGCACGCCGACCAGCCGATCGCGAAGCCCTACTGGGAAATCGACGATCGGCGACACCGACTCCGGTACGACGGCCACCGTCGTACCGTCGCGTTCCGCCCGCTCGACCGCCTGCCGAGTGATTGCTGCGAGCAACGATTCGAGTGTGGCGTCGTCAGCAGCACGAGCGTCCAGCCAGGCGATCACCTTCGAGGGCACCGCATTCGTCCCGTTCGGCTCGATCGACAACCGGCCGAAAGTGGCACGCGCACCAGCGAGGCGCGCCTGCTTGTTGGCGGCGAGCGCGGTCATCGCGTAGGTGAGCATCGGGTCGTGCCGGTCCTCCATCAGCGTGGTGCCGGCATGGTTCGCCTCACCCTCGAAGGTGAACCGATACCGCCCATGCGGCCAGATCGAGCTGGCCACACCAACTGGCGCCGTCAGCCCGCGTCCCTGCTCAACATGCAACTCGACGAACGTCCCCATCCGCTCCAGCAATGGCGAAGGCCCAACGCCTGCAGGATCAGTCCCGGCAGCCTCCAACGCACGAGCCAGCGACACCCCCTGCCGGTCCGTCAACGCCAGAGCCTTCTCAGCCGTCAAAACCCCAGCCGCAACCCGCGACCCCAGGCAAGGCATCCCGAACCGGGACCCCTCCTCCTCCACAAAAGCCCCAACCCCAATGGGCACAGACGGTGTGAAGCCGTCGCGCCGCAACTGGTCAACAGCCGCCAGCGCCGACACCACTCCAAGAGGCCCGTCGAAGGCGCCCCCGTCGATCACCGAGTCAAGGTGACTTCCGGTCACGACTCCCCGACCGGAAGGTGGATGGCCAAGGTCAGTCCCCCGCGGGTCCCACCAGGCGATGAGGTTGCCGATGCCGTCCGATTCCACCGTCAGGTCGCGGGTGGCGCACTGATCGAGGAACCAGGCTGTGGCTTCGCGTTCGGAGGGGGTCCAGCCGCCTCGGGTGTAGCCGCCGGTTTCGGCGTCTCGCCCGATGGCGGACTGGTCCGCCCACAGTTTTTCGAAACTCAAGACAGCGGGTTCTTCGACAGCCAGTCCTTGGCGACCGCGTCGGCGCTCTCGGAACCGCCGCCGATGCGCTTGACCATGTCGGTCAGGCCTTCGGTGGTGAGCTTGGCCTGGATCGCGTTCAGCGTTGTGACGACGTCAGGAGCCTTGTGGTCGGTGCGGATCAGCGGAACGATGTTGTTCGGCAGGTGGATGTGCTCCGGGTCCTCGAGCACGACCAGGTTGTTGTCCTTGATCGCCGACTGTGTCGTGAAGAACTGGGTGACCTGGATCTGGTTGTCCAGCAGCGCCTTCAGGCTCAGCGGGCCACCCGGGTCGAGCGACTTGAACTCCTTGAACTCGATGCCGTAGACCTCCTTCATCCCGGCCACGCCCGCCTTGCGGGTCTTGAACTCGGGACCGCCACCGGCGACCAGGTCCTTACCGACGGCCTTGAGGTCGGCGAGCGACTTCAGGTTGTACTTGTCGGCGGTCGCCTTGGTGACCACGACCGCGTCCTCGTCGGTGGCCGGCGACTTGTCCAGCACCTCGAGACCCTTCGGCAGGGCCGGCTGGATCGCCTTGTAGACCGCCTCGGCCTCGTTCTCCGGGGCGTCCTTCTTGAAGTAGACCAGTGTCGAGCCCGTGTACTCCGGGAGCAGGTCGATCGACTTGTCCTGGATGGCGGCCATGTAGACCTCACGGGCGCCGATGTTGAGCTTCTTACTCACCTTGATGCCCTTGGCAGCCAGCGCCTGGGCGTAGATCTCGGCGAGCAGCTGGCTCTCGGGGAAGTTGGCCGACCCGACCGTGATCGAGTCGACCTTGGCCGGGGCGGAACCGCCCGCGTCGCCACCGCCCGCCAGCGGGTCACCGCCGCCGTTTCCGCAGGCCGCGAGGCCGAGCACGGCCGTCGCGGCGATGGCACTGCGGATGAAGGTTCTTCTGAACACGGGATCCTCCAGAGTCCGTTCTCAGTTCGCGCCGGCCGGTGCCGGTGCAGTTGAGGTATTGATGTTTTTGCGCCGCCGGCCGGTCAGTCCGGCCGAAACCGCATACCGCCCGATCAGGGCGAAGGCCAGGTCGAGCACGATCGCGAGCAACGCAACCAGTACGGCGCCCGCCAGCATCTGCGGGAAGTCCCGTACCCCCAGTCCGTCAATCACATACCGCCCGAGCCCGCCGAGTGCGACGAAGGCCGCCACGGTCGCGGTCGAGACGATCTGCAGGGTCGCACTGCGCAGCCCCGAGATGATCAGCGGCAACGCGATCGGGATCTCCACCTTGGTGAGGATCTCCCGCCCGGTCATACCCATCCCGCGCGCTGCGTCGATCGTCGTACGGTCGACTCCAGAGACGCCCGCGTACGTCGAGGCGAGGATCGGCGGGATGCCGAGCACCACCAGCGCGATGATCACCGGAAGCTTGCCGATGCCGATCAGCAGCACGATCAGCGTGAGCAGACCGAGTGTCGGCAGCGCCCGCCAGGCGTTCACGGTGTTGATGGCGACGAACGCCCCGCGCCGGGTGTGCCCGATCAGCAGGCCGATCGGGAACGCGATGACGGCCGCGATCAGCAGCGACAACAGGGTGTAGAGCAGGTGCTCCTGCAGCCGCGTGGGGATACCTTCGGAACCCGACCAGTTCACCGAGTCGCCGAGGAAGTCGAAGAGGCCCTGGATCATACGGTCGCCTCCTTGACCGGTGCGACCGCTCGGGCCCACGGCGTCAGCAGCCGCTGCAACCCGACCAGCAGCACGTCACAGATCAGTGCGAGCGCCAGCGAGAAGATGATGCCGACCACGATCGGCGTCAGGAAGCCGCCCTGGAAGCCGAGCGTGAACAACTCGCCGAGCCCACCGATGCCGATGATCGCACCGACGCTCACCATCGAGATGTTCGCGACCGTGACGACGCGCAGCCCGGCGAAGATCACCGGGATCGCGATCGGCAGGTCGATGGTCAGCACCCTTCGCAGGGTTCCATAGCCCACCGACACTGCGGCCTGCAGAACGTCTTCGGGCACGGACCGCAGGCCGTCGATCACGTTCCGGATCAGCAGCGACACCGCGTAGATCGTCAGCGCCACGATGATGTTGACCGGGGACAGGATCCCCGTCCCTAGGACCGCCGGCAGCACGATGAACAGGGCGATCGACGGCAGCGAGTACAGCACGCCGCCGAGTGCCACGAGCGGATTCGCCAACCAGCTGAACCGCGTGGCGACGTACCCGAGAGGTAGTGAGATGACCAGCCCGAGGACCATCGGGATCAGCGCCAGATAGAGATGCTCGCGCAACTGGTCCCAGATCATCGGCCAGTTGTCGCCGATCCAGGTCATGGGCGCAACGCTTCCGTCAGGGCGCCGTAGTCGATGACGCCGACCGCCTTGCCTGTCTCGTCGACGCAGACACCCTTGCCGACCGGCGAGGTCAGCACGGCATCCAGCGCGGCGCGCAACGAGTCACCCCGCTGGAAGGTCGCGCCCACCAGCTCCAGCTTGGCCGCGCCGTTCGCCCAGCCCACCGGCGATCCGTCCGCAGCCACGGTCAGCTCAGCCGGTACGTCGGCCAGCGGCAACTCGTCAGCCGTCACGAACGTCAGCGCGCGGTAGCCGCGGTCCTTGCCGATGAAACCCTCGACGAAGTCGTCGACCGGATTCGCCAGCAACTCCGACGGCGGTGCGAACTGGGCCAGTTTGCCGCCCACTCGCAGTACGGCGATGTTGTCACCGAGCTTGATCGCCTCGTCGATGTCGTGCGTGACGAACACGATCGTCTTGCCGATGTCGCGCTGCAGCCGCAGCAGCTCTTCCTGCAGCTGGTCGCGCACGACCGGGTCGACGGCGCTGAACGGCTCGTCCATCAGCATGATCAGCGGGTCGGCCGCGAGCGCCCTGGCCACGCCGACTCGTTGCTGCTGGCCCCCGGACAGCTGGGCCGGATACCGCTCCGCGAGCTTGAGGTCGAGACCGACCCGCTCGAGCAGCTCCATCGCCGTACTGTGTGCTTTGCGTTTGTCCCAGCCGAGCAGCTTCGGCACGGTGGCGACGTTCTCCACCACGGTCTTGTGCGGGAACAGCCCGGCGTTCTGGATCACGTAGCCGATGCCGCGGCGCAAGGTGACGGCGTCCTTGCTGTTGATGTCCTCGCCATCGATCGAGATCGTCCCGCTGGTGCGCTCGATGGTGCGGTTGATCATCCGCAGCGACGTGGTCTTGCCGCAGCCCGAGGGCCCGACGAACACGGTGATCTCGTTGCTGGGGATCCGCAGGGACAGGTTGTCGACGGCCACGGTGCCGTCCGGATACCTCTTGGTGACGTCCTCGAACTCGATCATGGCGCCCCTTCGCGCTTGTCGTCCGTCGCCCGAATGACCCTAGCGGACCGATCCCCCAAAAACTCTGGATGAGCCGGAATCTCGGTCCGCGGGAAAGTGCACCATAACGGTAGGGAATTGACCGGTCGCAGCCGGTCAGGACTCCTGCATCGGAATCCGCACCCCACGCTCGGCGGCGACGCGTTCTGCACTGTCATATCCGGCGTCGACATGGCGGATCACGCCCATGGCCGGGTCGTTGGTGAGCACGCGCTCCAGCTTCTGCCGGGCCAGGTCGGTGCCATCGGCAACCGAAACCTGACCGGCGTGGATGGACCGGCCCATGCCGACGCCGCCGCCTTGGTGGATCGACACCCAGGACGCGCCGGACGATACGTTCACCATCGCGTTCAGCAACGGCCAGTCCGCGATCGCGTCCGAGCCGTCGAGCATTCCTTCGGTCTCGCGGTACGGCGAGGCCACACTGCCGGTGTCCAGGTGGTCCCGGCCGATCACGATCGGAGCCTCGAGCTCACCCGAGGCGACCATGTCGTTGAACCGCACGCCGGCCTTGTCCCGCTCACCCTGACCGAGCCAGCAGATCCGCGCCGGCAGGCCCTGGAACGCGACCCGCTCACCCGCCATCTTGATCCAGCGGGTCAGGTGCTCGTTGTCCGGGAACAGATCAAGGATCGCCTGATCGGTCTTCGCGATGTCCCTCGGATTCCCCGACAGCGCCGCCCAGCGGAACGGGCCCTTGCCCTCACAGAACAGCGGCCGGATGTAGGCCGGAACAAACCCCGGGAACTCGAAGGCCCGCGAGTACCCGGCCTTGCGAGCCTCGTCGCGGATCGAGTTGCCGTAGTCGAACACCTCGGAGCCGGCGTCCTGGAAGCCGACCATCGCCTCGACGTGCCGCGCCATCGACTCCTGCGCACGCTCGGTGAAGCCCGCCGGGTCCTTCTCGCGAGCAGTCACCCAGTCGTCGAAGTCGACACTCACGGGCAGGTACATCAGCGGGTCGTGCGCCGAGGTCTGGTCGGTGACGATGTCGATCGGGGCGCCGCGCTTCAGCAGGTCCGGAACGATTGTGGCCGCGTTGCCGAGCACACCGATCGACAACGGTTTGCGGGCTTTGCGCGCCTCTTCGGCCAAGGACAGCGCTTCGTCGACAGAAGACGCCCGTACGTCGAGGTAGCGGTGCTCGATCCGTCGATCGATCCGGCTTGAGTCGACGTCGATGCAGATCGCGACCCCGTCGTTCATCGTGACGGCCAGCGGCTGCGCGCCACCCATGCCGCCGAGTCCCGCGGTCAGCGTGACCGTGCCCGCGAGCGTGCCGCCGAACTTCTTCGCAGCCACCGCAGCGAAGGTCTCGTAGGTCCCCTGCAGGATCCCCTGGGTGCCGATGTAGATCCACGACCCGGCCGTCATCTGGCCGTACATCGTCAGACCCATCGCCTCGAGCTTGCGGAACTCCTCCCAGTTGGCCCAGTCGCCGACCAGGTTCGAGTTCGCGATGAGCACGCGCGGCGCCCACTCGTGGGTCTGCATCACACCGACCGGACGACCCGACTGGACCAGCATGGTCTCGTCGGCCTTCAGGGTGGTCAGGGTGCGAACCATCGCGTCGAACGAGTTCCAGTCCCGGGCAGCCTTACCGGAACCGCCGTACACGACGAGCTCGTCGGGGTGCTCGGCAACCTCGGGGTCGAGGTTGTTCTGCAGCATCCGCAGGGCGGCTTCCTGCTGCCAGCCTTGGGCGGTCAGCGTCGTACCGCGGGCGGCGCGCACAGGACGGGGTCCGGACATGGGTGATCCAGCCTTTCTAGAGGAGCGGGCCGGTGACGGCCTCGGCCTGGGTGAGGTAGGTGCCATTGGCAACGAGTTGGACGGAGTGCTCGATCTCCGGGGACAGGTGACGGTCGGTTCCCGGACCTTCGACGTACACCCGAAGGGCATCCCGTACGGCGGCGGTGGCCGGTGAGGGCGTGAGCGGCGCGCGCAGGTCGAGCGCGCGGGCAGCGGTCAGGATCTCGATCGCGAGCACCCGCTGGAGCCCGTCGATCGACTTGCGCAGCTTGCGGGCGGCCGACCAGCCCATCGAGACGTGGTCTTCCTGCATCGCGCTGCTCGGAATCGAGTCCACACTGGCCGGTACGGCGAGCCGCTTCAGCTCCGACACGATCGCAGCCTGCGTGTACTGCGCGATCATGTGCCCGGAGTCGACGCCGGGATCGTCGGCCAGGAAGGCGTTCAGCCCGTGGTTGCGGGACACGTCGAGGAAACGATCGGTACGCCGTTCGCTGATGCTCGCGAGGTCTGCAACAGCAATCGCGAGGAAGTCGAGGACGTAACCGACCGGGGCACCGTGAAAGTTGCCGTTGGACTCGACCCTGCCATCAGCCAGTACGACGGGGTTGTCGATCGCCGAGGCTAGTTCGCGCTCGGCGACCATAGTTGCGTGCGCGGCCGTGTCGCGAACGGCACCGTGGACCTGGGGTGAACACCGCAGCGAATAGGCGTCCTGGACGCGGTTGCAGTCGGGGCCGCGGTGGCTGGCGACGATGCCGCTGTCGGTCAGGATCGTGCGCAGGTTGGCCGCGGAAACGCTCTGCCCGAACTGCGGGCGCAGGGCGTGCAGGTCGGCCGCGAAGACGCGGTCGGTGGCGAGCTGACCCTCGACGCTCATCGCGGCCGCGATGTCAGCGGTCTTCACCAGGCGATCAAGGTCGGCGAGCGCGAGCACCAGCATGCCGAGCATGCCGTCGGTGCCGTTGATCAGTGCCAGACCTTCCTTCTCCGCAAGGACGACCGGTTTGAGACCGTTGGCTTCCAGCGCCTCGCCGGCGTCGCGAAGGTTGCCCTCGGCATCGCGAACCTGACCTTCACCCATCACCGCGAGGGCGACGTGGCTCAGCGGCGCGAGGTCGCCGGAGCAGCCGAGGCTGCCGTATTCGTGCACGATCGGAGTCAGCTTGGCGTTGAGGAGACCGGCGTACGCCTGAGCCGTCTCGACCTTCACGCCGGTGCGACCGGTCGCGAGGGTGGACAGTCGGAGCAGCGCGAGGGCGCGGACGACCTCGGTCTCGACCTCGGGTCCCGAGCCGGCCGCGTGGGAGCGAACCAGGCTGCGCTGCAACTGGGCGCGCAACTCGGGCGCGATGTGCCGCGTCGCGAGCGCTCCGAACCCGGTCGAGACGCCGTAGTGCGGGGTCTCGGCGTGCGCCAGGCCCTCGATCACGGCCCGCGACTTCGCGATCTCCTCGAGCGACTGATCACTGATCCGGACCTGAGCGCCGTACCGCGCCACCGCAACCACATCGGCCGCCGACAGCGGCCCAACTCCGACGATCACCGTGCTGCTGGTCTGTTCCACTCGCTCATTGGACCCCCTCCAGTCATCTACGGACACCCGATCACGCCCCAGTTCCGTCTCAAACCCGAGACATCTCCCGCCACCTCGTGGACCTTCGGCGGCATTACGGTGGGTGCATGGTGTTCGAAATTCGTACGGCGGAGCCCGCGGATGCAGTGGGGATCGCGGCGGTGTGGGCGGCAGCGATGCCGCATCTGGTGATGAGCGCGCGAGCTGTCGAGGCAGGGCTGCGCAACAACCCGAACCGGGTGGTCCTGGTCGCGACCAGCGGTTCCGAGATCGTCGGCTACGGCAACATCTACCTGCCGGACGCGCCCGGAGCCCGAGTCCGAATCACCGTGCTGGTGACGCCGGAACACCGCGGCGCCGGGATCGGCTCTGCCCTCGCCGAGCGCATCACCACCCGCTCGGCCGAGACCGGGGCGGCTTCACTCCTGGTCGTCGTGTCGGACGACGACCAGTCCCGCGACTTCGCCGTACGACGTGGGTTCGTCCTCGGCCGCGAATTGAGCCATGCGTCGGCCGACCTGAGCGCCGTACCGGATGCCCCGCCGGTCCCGAACGGCCTCCGGGTGGCCGACTTCGACGCCGTGACTCCCCGCGCACTCTGGGATGCCCTGGCCGCCTCGGCGCACGACGACCCCAGTGGGCTGTCCGAGGCCCCGCCGTACGACGAATTCCTCGCCGTCGACTGGAATCACCCGGAACTGCGCCGCGACCTGAGCATCGTCGTACTGGATGGCGACACGGTGCTGGCCTTCGCCACCACCACGGTGGATCCGGAACGCAAGGTCATCTGGTCAGCCTCGACCGGAACCATCCCCGCCGCGCGAGGCCGCGGCCTCGCGAAACTGGTGAAGGCGGTCGCCCTGGGACGCGCCCGGGACGCCGGACTGATCACGGCTGTCACCGGAAACGATGCGGACAACCAGCCGATGCTGGCCGTGAACAAGTGGCTCGGATACCAGCGCGGCGGCTCGGCCTGGACCGCGGAGAAGGTGCTTTGATCCGCCTTGCGCTGACCCTGCTGTTCTTTCTCGGGCTGTCGATCGGCGTCGGGTTCCTGCTCGGTGGCGACTACTTCGACTGGGCCGTGGCGGGCGGCCTGTTCGCCTTCGCGGTCGTCGGCGAACTGCTGCGCTGGAGGCTGCGACGGCGGCCGACGCACGCGCCGCAGAAGAATTCAGCTCGCCAATCGTCCGGAATCTGAGACTGCCCGGTTACCCTGCCGTTGTGAGCGGCAACGTTCCCGCCTCGACCCGAACCCTACGGGTGCTGACGTTCCTGGCGACCCAGCCCGGACCGGTACCGATGGAGCGCATCGCCTCCGCGGTCGGCCTGCCACGCTCATCGACGTACCACTTGCTGCGGGCAATGATGGACGAGAGCTTCATCGTCCACCTCCCCGAAGAGAAGCGCTACGGCCTGGGCGTCGCCGCCTTCGAGATCGGTTCCGCCTACCTCCGCCACGATCCTTTGGAGCGCCTGGCAAGGCCGTTGTTAGGCCAGTTGGTCGCCGAGATCGGCCAAACCGCCCACCTGGGCGTCCTCCACGGCCGAGAACTCGTCTACCTACTCAAAGAGCAACCCCCACGCCCCGTCACCCTCGTCACCGACGTAGGCGTCCGGCTCCCCGCCACCCTCACCGCCTCCGGCCGAGCTCTCCTCGCCGAACTCCCCCCGGCCCAGGTCCGAGCCCTCTTCCCCACCCCCGAGTCCTTCGTCCGCCGCACCGACCAAGGCCCCGAATCCCTAACCCAGCTAAGGCGCCTGCTGTCCGACGAAAAACGCCAGGGCTACGCCTTCGAAGAAGGCCACATAACCCCCGGCGTCTCTTCCCTAGCCGCAGCCGCCCTGGACCACGCCGGCCACCCAGCCGCCGCCATCTCTGTC
>NZ_SMKX01000203.1 GCF_004349055.1 Kribbella antibiotica | reverse complement strand
GGCTCAAAGATGGGGTTCGGAGGGTTGGGGGATCGTCCGGTGGGGGTGCTCGTGATGACTTATGGTCGGCGGTACTCGTCGAGTGGCGGAGTCCAGTAGGGAGTGACCTTGATGCGGCGACTGATGCTCGACACCGACATTGGTTCTGATGTCGACGATGCGATGGCCTTGGCCGTGATCCTCGGCACTCCGGGCCTGGAGCTGGCCGCGATCCACACCGTGTACGGCGACACTCGCCTCCGCGCACAGCTGGCCCGCCGGTACGGCGCTCTGGCAGGCCGCGACCTCACTGTCGTGGCCGGTGCCGCGGAACCGCTGTCGGGGCGCGAAGTGTGGTGGGCAGGGCACGAGGGCACGCTGCACCAGGATCTGGGGGCAGAGACGTTCGTACCGGGCAGTGCGCCCGAGGACTTGGTTGCGCGACTGCGGGCCAGCCCTGGTGAGCTTGATGTCGTTGCGATCGGTCCACTGACCAATCTGGCGGCCGCACTCGAGCTGGAGCCGCAGATCGCGCGGTGGATCCGCCATCTGTGGGTGATGGGCGGCCACTTCGCTCCGGAGGCCGAGCCCGAGCACAACTTCAAGTGTGACGACGTGGCTGCGCGGGCTGTTCTTACTGCAGGAATCCCGACGACCATCACGGCGCTTGAGATCACACAGCAGGTCACCATCGGAGCCGAACTGCTCGAACGCATTCGCGCCGCCGGCCCGCTCGGCGCTGCGCTTGGTGCAGATATCGAGCAGTGGTGGGCCTATTGGAACGAGAGCTGGAGCGTGCCGCACGACCCGATCGCGGTGCTGACCTTGTCCCGGCCGGATCTGTTCACCCTGTCCGAACCCGGCCGGATCACCATCGCGGACGGTGGCCTCAGCATGTTCACCCCGGACCCGGCGGGCAGCGTGCAGATCGTCACTGAGCTCGACGCCACCGCCGTGGCTGAGGAAGTCACCGCGCGGATCGTTGCGGCCCAGCAATAGCGCAGTAATACAGACAACTGGCCGCCTCCGATCGGGAGACGGCCAGTTGGAGTTGGACTCGGAGTTACTCCGAAGCGCGGCGCAGGGCCTCGGAGAGACGCTCGGCCGCGGCCATGACGGCCGGGGCGTGCATGCGGCCGGGCTGACGGGACAGGCGCTCGATCGGGCCGGATACAGAGACAGAGGCAATCACCTTGCCGCTGGGGGAGCGGACCGGCGCAGAGACTGAGGCAACACCCTGCTCACGCTCACCAACCGAGTGCGCCCAGCCGCGGCGGCGGACGCCGGCCAGCGCGGCGGCGTTGAAGGTCGCGTTGTGCAGACCACGGTGCATGCGCTCCGGGTCTTCCCAGGCAAGCAAGATCTGAGCAGCTGAGCCGGCTGCCATGGTCAGCTGGCTGCCCACCGGGACGGTGTCGCGCAGACCGGAGGGGCGCTCGGCCGCTGCGACACAGACGCGGTACTCACCTTGGCGGCGGAACAACTGGGCCGACTCACCAGTGATGTCACGCAGCCGTGCGAGGACCGGACCGGCCGTTGCGAGGAGACGATCCTCACCGGCAGCGGAGGCCAACTCGCTGAGTCGCGGGCCGAGCACGAAGCGTCCCTGCATGTCCCGGCCGACCAGCCGGTGGTGCTCGAGAGCCACCGCAAGGCGGTGTGCCGTCGGTCGGGCCAGCCCCGTGGCCGCCACGAGTCCGGCCAGGGTCGCCGGTCCGGACTCGAGTGCGGACAGAACGAGAGCTGCTTTGTCGAGCACGCCGACTCCGCTAGAGTTGTCCATGGGACGATATTGCCGTCTCGAATCGTGGAACGCAAGTCACTCGGATTTCCGAGCGAGAGCACTGTGCCGCCCGGATCGGGCGCACTGTGAGCGAGAGCACCCCCTCACCATAAAATCTCAAAGGAGAGTCTGATGGGTAGGACGTTGTCGGAAAAGGTCTGGGATGCACATGTCGTGCGCCATGCAGACGGAGAGCCCGACCTCCTTTACATCGACCTCCACCTGGTGCACGAGGTCACGAGTCCGCAGGCTTTCGACGGCCTGCGGCTGGCTGGCCGCCCGGTACGGCGCCCTGATCTGACGATCGCGACCGAGGACCACAACGTCCCGACGCTCGATGTGGACAAGCCGATCGCCGACCTGGTCTCCCGCACGCAGGTGGACACACTGCGCAAGAACGCCAAGGAGTTCGGGATCCGGATCCACACCCTCGGCGACCCGGACCAGGGCGTCGTGCACGTGATCGGCCCGCAGCTCGGCCTGACCCAGCCCGGGATGACCGTGGTCTGTGGTGACAGCCACACCTCCACACACGGCGCTTTCGGGGCGATTGCCTTCGGCATCGGTACCAGCGAGGTCGAGCACGTGCTGGCGACGCAGACGCTGATGCAGGCCCGCCCGAAGACGATGGCGGTCACGGTCGATGGCGTTCTGCCCGACGGTGTCTCGGCCAAGGACCTGGTGCTTGCGCTGATCGCGCAGGTCGGCACCGGTGGCGGCCAGGGCTACATCGTCGAGTACCGCGGTGAGGCGATCCGTGCGCTCAGCATGGAAGCGCGGATGACGATCTGCAACATGTCGATCGAGTGGGGCGCGAAGGCCGGCATGATCGCGCCGGACGAGACGACGTACTCGTATCTGAAGGACAAGCCGCACGCGCCGCAGGGCGTCGACTGGGAAGCCGCTGTCGAGTACTGGAACAGCCTGGCCACCGACGACGACGCCTCCTTCGACCGCGAGATCTCGTTGCGCGCCGAGGACATCGCGCCGTTCGTCACCTGGGGCACCAACCCCGGCCAGGGCGTGCCGCTGTCGGCCAACGTGCCGTCGCCGGACGACTTCGACGACGAGAACGAGAAGGTCGCCGCCACGCGCGCCCTGGAGTACATGGGCCTCACCGCCGGTACGCCGCTGCGCGAGGTGCGCGTGGACACGGTCTTCCTGGGTTCTTGCACCAACGGCCGGATCGAGGACCTGCGCGCCGCGGCCGGCGTGCTCGCCGGGCGGAAGGTTGCCGACGGCACCCGGATGCTCGTCGTACCGGGCTCTGGCCGGGTGCTGCTGCAGGCCGAGTCGGAAGGTCTGGACAAGATCTTCAAGGACGCCGGGGCCGAGTGGCGTGGCGCGGGATGCTCGATGTGCCTGGGGATGAACCCGGACACGCTGGCTCCCGGCGAGCGCAGCGCCTCCACGTCGAACCGCAACTTCGAAGGCCGGCAGGGCAAGGGTGGCCGCACGCACCTGGTTTCGCCGCTCGTTGCCGCCGCCACCGCAGTCCTGGGGACGCTTGCCGCTCCCACCGACCTGCAGCCGCTGGACGTACCTGTCCCCGAGAACGTCTGAGGAGCTCAAGAATCATGGATGCCTTCACCCAGCACATCGGTACGGCGGCTCCGTTGCGCCGCAGCAACGTCGACACCGACCAGATCATCCCGGCCGTGTACCTGAAGCGGGTCACCCGGACCGGCTTCGAGGACGGCCTGTTCGCTGCCTGGCGCAACGATCCCGAGTTCGTCCTGAACAAGCCGGAGTACGACGGCGTCTCGGTGCTGGTGGCCGGGCCGGACTTCGGCACCGGATCCTCGCGTGAGCACGCGGTCTGGGCGCTGATGGACTTCGGTTTCCGGGTTGTCGTGTCGGCACGGTTCGGCGACATCTTCCGTGGCAACTCGGGCAAGGCCGGGCTGCTGGCCGCGCTCGTCACCGAGGACGTCGTCGAGCAGTTGTGGGCAACGGTCGAGAAGGACCCGGGCACCAAGGTGACCGTCGACCTCGAGGCCAAGACGATCTCCGCCGGTGAGCTGTCGGCGCCGTTCGAGATCGACGACTACACGCGTTACCGCTTGCTGAACGGGCTCGACGACGTCGGCATCACCTTGTCCCACGAGGCCGACATCTCGACGTACGAAGCGACTCGGCCGGCCTTCAAGCCGGCCACGCTGCCGGCAAAGGCATAGGGCTAAGGAGGATCGCCCCTGTAACGCTTGGCGCTGCAGGGGCGATAACTCTGGTGTTACCCTGGCGTGGTTGTCAGAACAAGGCTTGCGAGACCGAGGAGGTGGGGCACTGATGAACATCAGCAGCGAACCCTCCAGACCTATGGGTCTCGCCTGACTTTCTCTCCACGTGCAGTAGTGGTCAGGCAGACGTGACATGCGCTCACTCACCTGAACCACCGCACCTGGAGGACTCATGTCCGACCTTCGCCTGCGCACTTTTCGCGCATTCAGCCGTACTCCGTCACTGCGCGCTTCCGCGCGGAAGCACGCCGTACCGGCTCCTGTGATCGAGCCGCCGGTCGAGAAGACCCGCGAGAAGACGTTGCCCAAGGGGCACAGCGTCGTCGACAGCGCCATCTACTGCGACGGCCGCCGGATCGCCTCGCCCGACACCCTGGCCGAGACCTATCGCGTGCTGCACAACGCGCCGCGGGGCCTGGCCTGGATCGGCCTGTATCGCCCGGACCAGCGCGAACTCAACTCCCTGGCCAGTGAGTTCGACCTGCACGAGTTGGCCGTCGAGGACGCCATCCAGGCCCACCAGCGGCCGAAGCTCGAGCGGTACGGCGACACGTTGTTCGTCGTACTGAAGGCTGCGCGGTACCGGGACGCGACCGAGGAGGTCGAGTTCGGCGAGGTGCATGTGTTCGTCGGCCCGGACTTCGTGGTGACGGTCCGGCATGCCGAAGCGCCCAACCTGGCCGCCGTACGGCGTCGGGTCGAGCACGACCCGGATCTGCTCAACCTCGGGACCGAAGCGGTTCTCTACGCGATCATGGACAAGGTCGTCGACGGTTATGCGCCGGTGGTCGCCGGGCTTGAGAACGACATCGACGAGATCGAGACCGAGGTGTTCCGCGGTGATCCGAAGGTGTCGCGGCGCATCTACGAGCTGTCCCGTGAGGTCATCGAGTTCCAGCGCGCGACCCGGCCGCTGGTCGGCATGCTGCAGCAACTGCGCGGTGGTTTCGACAAGTACGGCGTCGACGAGGAGCTGCAGCGTTATCTGCGCGACGTCGCCGACCACGTCACCGGAGTGGTGGAGAAGGTCGACGGATTCCGCGAACTGCTGCGCGACATCCTGACGGTGAACGCGACGCTGGTGGCCCAGCAGCAGAACGAAGAGATGAAGAGTCTTGCGCTGGCCGGCACCGAGCAGAACGAAGAGGTGAAGCGGATCTCTGCGTGGGCTGCGATCCTGTTCGCACCGACGCTGATCGGCACCGTCTACGGGATGAACTTCGACAACATGCCGGAGCTGCATTGGCAGTACGGATACCCGTTCGCGATCGGCCTGATGGGGTTGGTGTGTGTCGGTCTGCACCAGATCTTCAAGCGCCGCGGTTGGCTCTAGCCGAGCTCGGAAACGGGCCAAAACCTCGCAGGAACACCGGATTCGGGCGATTTGTGGCAAGAATCGCCTAAAAACAAGCCGAAATGCCGCGTGGGTGTTTGGCAATGGCCTGTTGAGTCCATAACGTTCCTGTGAGATCGAGCGCTGTGCTCGACACCCAGTTCACGGAGGGAAGACAGTGAACAAGAGCCAGTTGGTCGAAGCGCTCGCAGTGCACTTCGACGGAAACCGCCGCCAGGCTCAGCACGCCCTGGAGTCGATCATCGACACCATCCAGCGCGAGCTGACCAAGAAGGGTGGCAAGGTCGCCATCACCGGTTTCGGTGCCTTTGAGGCCATCGACCGCCCGGCCCGCCTGGTCCGCAACCCGCGGACGAACCAGGTCCTGAAGGCGAAGAAGACGGTTGTTCCGAAGTTCCGCGCGGGTGCGGAGCTGAAGGCCGTTGTCTCCGGTGCGAAGAAGCTGCCGAAGCTCGTCGCCCCGAAGGCCACCGCGACCGCCACCAAGGCGGCCGCTCCGGCCAAGAAGGCTGCGCCGGTCAAGGCCGCCGCAACCAAGACCGTAGCCAAGAAGGCGCCGGCCAAGGCCGTTGCCAAGAAGGCTGCTCCGGTCAAGGCCGCCGCCAAGAAGGCTGCGCCCGTCAAGGCCGCCGCCAAGAAGGCTCCGGCCAAGAAGGCTGCTCCGGTCAAGGCAGTAGCCAAGAAGGCGCCGGCCAAGAAGGCCCCCGCCAAGAAGGTTGCCGCGAAGAAGGCTCCGGCCAAGCGCGCTGCACGCTGAAGTAACTAGCACGACGGCAGAAGGCCGGTCTCTCCACTCCAGGAGCGACCGGCCTTCGCTTGTTCCCACAAGGAACCGTGCTTGTTCAGGGCAACCTTTTAGAGGACGGTGGCGAACTCGACTTTCGTGATCGCGAGGCTCGCAGCGGATCCGGAGGTCTCGATCCGGACGCGTTGCCCCACGCGCAGGAAGCGAACCGGAGTGTTCGCGATCGCGTGCACGGTGAAGGGGAGCTCGATCCCGGTGTCGGTGAGGACTGCGCCGGAGAAGTTCTCGCTGTCGTAGCGGCTCACGGTGGCTTGCATGGTCAGCAGGCTAGACCTTCGGACCCGATGGCGGAACCCAGCACCAGCGACATGACATCGGCGGTCGCGGGACCAACACCCAGTTGTACGGCGTGCGCCAGATCGGCCGCGGTGTCGACGTCACGCCGTACCGAGTCGATGCCGGTCAGGTCGATCGGGATCGCGCCGGATGCCTGGTGGGCCAGGGCGGAACCGACGCCGAAGCGGGGATCCAGCGCAACGCCGGGCGCGGCCGCGAGCATCGTCGTACCGGTGCCTGGTTCGTCGATCACGAACGATCGCGCTGCTGTGCAGGCCGCGAGGACTGCTGTGAGCTCGGCTGGACGCAACGCGGGCAGGTCGGCCGACAACGCGGCCACACCGTGCCCTGGGAAGCGCTCAGCGGCTCGTGCAGCGCCGTGCCGGAGCGCGGCGTTGAGGTCGGCACCAGGAACATCCGGCACGACGACGGCGCCGATTGCGGTCACATCCGCAGCCACCACCGGATCGTCGGTGACGACCAGAACCGCCCGCACCAGACCCGAAGCCAGCGCCGCCGCAGTAGTGTCGACAGCGAACGCGCGCGCGAGCTCCGGCCGGTGTTGCGGGTAGGCCGCAGCCAGCCGGCTCTTCGCGATCGCCGTACGCTTCACCGGGATCGCCAGGATCCAGGGAACGACCTGTAGGTCTGCCATCAGGCAGGATTCTCCCATGGCGGAAAGCAGTGACCAGCACCAGGAGGCAGTAGTGGACGGCCAGCAGAGCGACCCCAGGCCACGGCGGGGCTTCTGGTTCGGCGTGGTGGTGGCGCTCGTCAAACCGTTCATGCTGACCTGGACCAAGCCGGTCTTCACCGGCCGGGAGAACATGCCCCGGACCGGCGGCGTCGTTTTCGTCCCGAATCACATCTCCCATTTCGACCCGTTCGTGCTCGGCTTCTTCGTCTGGGAATGCCGCCGGATTCCGCGGCTGCTCGGCAAGGCGTCGTTGTTCAAGCTGCCGATCGCCGGCCGGATCATCACCAGTGCCGGCCAGATCCCGGTGCATCGCGATTCCACCCAGGCCGCGGATGCATTCCGCGACGCAGTGGCAGCAGTCGAACGCGGTGAGTGCGTCGGTGTTTATCCCGAAGGCACCATTACCCGGGACCCGGAGCTGTGGCCGATGAGCGGGAAGACCGGGGCGGCGCGGATTGCGTTGATGACCGGGGCGCCGGTGATTCCGATCGCGAACTGGGGCGCGCAGGAGATTCTGCAGTCCTACACGGGCAAGATCCGGGTCCGGCTGCTGCCGCGGAAGACCGTGCTGGCGCGCGCCGGAAAGCCGGTCGACCTGAGCGCGTTCCAAGGCAAGCCGATCACGAACCAGCTGTTGCACGAGGCAACCGAGGTGATCATGCGGGCGCTGGCCGAGACGCTGGGCGAGTTGCGCGGTGAGACCCCGCCGGCAGAACTGTTCGATCCGCGCAAAGCCCGTCGTGAGGAGAGCGAATGACCAAGGTTGCAGTGTTCGGTGCGGGGTCCTGGGGGACAGCGTTCGCCACGGTGCTGGCAGGCGCGGGGAACCAGGTTTCGTTGTGGGCCCGGCGGCAGTCGGTGTGCGACGTGATCAACACCCAGCACGAGAACCCGGACTACCTGCCGGGGATCCGGTTGTCCGAGGCGATCACTGCGACCCATGATCCGGCCGCGGCGGCCGAGGGCGCGGAGGCCGTCGTACTGTCGGTGCCTTCGCAGTCACTGCGGGAGAACCTGCGCGACTGGGCCGGTGTGCTGCCGGACGCCGTACCGCTGGTGAGTTTGATGAAGGGCGTCGAGGTCGGTACGACGCTGCGCATGTCCGAGGTGATCGCGGAGCTGACCGGCGCCGGGCCGGAGCGGATCGCGGTCGTATCGGGGCCGAACCTGGCGCGCGAGATCGCCGAAGGGCAGCCTGCTGCTGCGGTGGTTGCTTGTGCGGATGAAGGTACGGCGCACCGGCTGCAGAAGCTGTGTCACTCGGGGGCGTTCCGTCCTTATACGAACACCGATGTTGTCGGGTGTGAGTTGGGTGGCGCGACGAAGAACGTGATCGCGCTGGCTGTCGGGATGGCCGTCGGTTTCGGCTTCGGCGACAACGCGCGGGCCTCGGTCATCACGCGCGGTCTCGCCGAGACGGCACGGCTGGGTGCAGCGTTGGGCGCTGACGAGCACACGTTCTCTGGGCTCGCAGGGCTTGGTGACCTGGTGGCCACGTGCTCATCTCCGTTGTCCCGCAACCGGACCTTTGGCGAGAAGCTTGGTCAGGGCATGACGGTGGCCGAGATCGCGGGTGCAACCCGCCAGGTCGCGGAGGGCGTCAAGTCGTGTTCGTCGATCACCGAGCTGGCGCATCGGCACGACATCGAGATGCCGATCGCTGAAGCCGTCTCCAAGGTTGTGGCGGGGGAGATGACCCCGAAGGACATGCTGTTCAGTCTGGTCTCGCGGTCGGCGAAGGCGGAGCGCTGGTGATCCCGTCAGCCTTCGCGGCCGCCACCATCAACCGCGAAGGCGACAAGGGCGAGGCCTGGTTGGCTGTGCTGCCCGGGATCGTCGACGAACTGACCGAACGCTGGAGCTGCACCTCCGACGGTGACTGGATGCACGGCGAGGTCGGCGTGATCGTCCCCGTACGACGTGCTGGCGAACCGCTGGTGCTCAAGGTGTCGTTCACCCACCCAGGTAACGTCCACGAACCAGACGCCTACGAAGCTTGGGCCGGTCGGGGCGCAGTCCATTTGCACGAACGCGCCGATGAGCACTACGCGATGCTCCTCGAACGAGCCCACCCCACAACCTTGCGTGATTCAGGTGCAGACGTCGCGATGGTCGGCGGTCAGATGAGCCGCCTGCTGATGCGGCCGGCACCTGCAGGTCTTCCTCGGTTGCAGGATCGGGCTGACGAGTGGGCTGAGGAACTGCAGAAGGACGTTGCGGAGTTTGCTGGAGCGCTGCCTGACCTGGTGGTTGACCGGGCGTTCGGGGTGATCGACGAACTGGTGCGGGAGCAGCCCGCCGTACTGATTCATGGGGATCTGCATCACCGGAACATCTTGAGTGCGGATCGGGAGCCTTGGCTGGCGGTTGACCCCAAGGGGCTGATCGGGGACCCGGCGTACGACGCGGTGACGTTCCTGAAGGCTCGGACGCTCGTGTTGGTGAACGGCGATCTGCTCGCGGGGATGGAACGGGAGCTCGCGGCGTACTGCGAAGCGGCGGAGCTTGACCTGACCCACGTGCGGCGGTGGATTCAGCTTGAGATGGTGCGGACGGCGTACTGGGTGCGACGGTACGGCGTCGGCGCGGTCCGGCGTGGAGACATCGCGCAGGATCCGGCGGTGCAGATGATCGACGAGCTGGCGATCAACTGGGTGTGACGAGGACGTGCTGCTGGACGAGGATGGCGGCGCCGCGGAGGGCGGCGTCGTACGGGGATCTGGTGGTGGTGACGTGCAGGCCGGTCGTGGCCAAGGGCAACGATCTCGCGTAGATGGTTTCGCGGATGCCGGCCAGGAGCTGGTCGCCGGCTTGGGACAGCGAACCGCCGACGACGATCACGGACGGGTTCAGCAGACTGACGGCAGCGGCGAGGACGGTGCCGATCTCGCGCCCGGCCTGGCGAACGGCAGTGGTGGCCGCGGTGTTGCCGGCGCGGACGAGTTCGACGATGTCGTGACTGCCGTCGACGCCGAGTTTCGTAGCCAGGGCTGCGGCTGAAGCGACCGCCTCCAGGCAGCCGGTGTTGCCGCAGCGGCAGAGCTCAGTGTGACCTGGTGTCTGGACGTGTCCGATGTCCCCGGCCGCGCCTTGCGCGCCGCGGTGCAGGCGGCCGCCGCTGATCACACCGGCGCCGATACCGGTGGCGACCTTCACGAACAGCAGGTGCTCGACGTCGGCGTACTCGGTGGCATGCTCACCCAGCGCCATGATGTTCACGTCGTTGTCGACCAGCACCGGTCCGGGCAGCTCACGGCTCAGGCGGCCGGCGACGTCGTACGAGTCCCAGCCGGGCATGATCGGCGGATGGTTCGGCCGCCCGGTCGAGTGCTCGACCGGGCCCGGCAGACCGACGCCGGTGCCGACCAAGTCTCTTCGTGAACGTCCGGCAGCCTTCAACAGCGACAGGCCGGTACGGACGACCTCCGCCAGCACGACTTCCGGTCCCTCGGCGATATCCAGCGGGACAGTCGACCGCTCGACGATCTCGCCGGTCAGGTCGGTCAGCGCGACCGACAGGTGGCTGGCGCCGACATCGGCCGCCAGGATCAGCCGAGCCGCCGGATTGAGCCGGAACCGGGCCGGTGGTCGCCCACCCGTCGAAGCGGCCTCACCCGACGGTACGACGAGCCCGGAGGCGAGCAAGGTCTCGATCCGACCGGTTACCGTCGATCGGGCGAGACCGCTGGAGTCGATCAGCTCGGCGCGGGTCCGCGGGCGCCCGTCGAGCAGCAACCGCAAGATCGTGTCGGGCTCGCTCATGGTGACTTCTGTCCTTCGGGTGCTGGACTTTTGCTTGACAGGGTTCAAAAGTGTCACATAGCGTCCTTCCACGTGTCCACCAACAAGCTCAGAGTCGGAATTGTCGGCGGCGGGTTCATGGGCCGGGTGCACGGCAGATCGGCGCTGGTCTCCGGCGCTCAGATCGTCGGGGCAGTCGGATCGAGCCCAGCGCGAGCCGAGGCGGCAGCCGAAGCGTCCGGCGCCGAGCGCGGGTACGAGACGCTCGCCGACCTGCTGGCCGCTGACGTCGACGTGATCCACGTCTGCACGCCGAACAACACCCACCTCGAGGTCACCCTGCAGGCGATCGCCGCAGGCAAGCACGTGATCTGTGAGAAGCCACTGGCGACCTCTGTGGCCGATGCGACCGGGCTGGAGGCTGCTGCGCACGAGGCGGGCCTGGTGGGCGCCGTACCGTTCGTCTATCGCTACCACCCGATGGTGCGCGAGCTGCGTGCTCGGCTGGCCGCGGGTGAGGCCGGTGAGATCACCAGCCTGCACGGTTCGTACCTGCAGGACTGGCTGGCTGGTGCTGACGACCAGAACTGGCGAGTGGACGACTCCACCGGCGGGCCGTCGCGCACCTTCGCGGACATCGGCTCGCACTGGTGCGACCTGACCGAGTTCGTCACCGGGGACCGCATCGCTGCGATCAGTGCGCAGTTGCGGACCGTCCGGTCGCAGCGTGGTGGCGTCGAGGTCCGCACCGAGGACCTGGCCACCGCCCAGTTCCGCACTGAAGCCGGAGTGGTCGGCACGATCGTCGTCAGCCAGGTGGCGGCCGGTCGCAAGAACCGCCTCTACCTGGAGGTCTCCGGGACCGAGGGGAGCTTCGGCTTCGACCAGGAAGACCCCGACCGGCTGTGGGCAGGCCGCCGTACCGCCTCCCAGATCCTGACCCGCGACCCCGACACGCTGAGCCCCGGTGCGGCCCGGGTGAACCGGCTCCCGGCCGGCCACGCCCAGGGCTACCAGGACGCGTTCGACTCATTCGTCGCCGACAGCTATGCCGCCGTACTGGGTGATCGCCCGGACGGCCTGCCCGATTTCGCCGCTGGGGCGCGATCCGCCCAGCTGATCGACGCCGTACTGCGCTCAGCTGCTGCGGACAGCAGCTGGATCATCGTCTAAGGAGCCTGTCAGATGCCACGCCCGATCACACTGTTCACCGGTCAGTGGGCCGACCTGCCGTTCGAGGAGGTCTGCCAGTTCGCCTCCGAGGCCGGGTACGACGGGGTGGAGATCGCCTGCTCCGGCGACCACTTCGACGTACAGCAGGCAATCGACGACGACTCGTACGTCCAGACCCGCAAGGACATCCTGGCCAAGTACAACCTGAGCGTCTACGCGATCTCCAACCACCTGGTCGGCCAGGCGGTCTGCGACAACCCGATCGACTTCCGCCACCAGGCCATCGTGCCGTCCCGCATCTGGGGTGACGGCGACGGCGAGGGCGTCCGGCAGCGCGCCGCCGAGGACCTGAAGAACACCGCCCGCGCCGCCGCCAAGCTCGGCGTCGACACGGTGATCGGCTTCACCGGTTCCTCGATCTGGCAGTACGTCGCGATGTTCCCGCCGGTGCCGGCTTCGACGATCGACGCGGGCTACCAGGATTTCGCCGACCGCTGGAACCCGATCCTCGACGTGTTCGACACCGAAGGTGTTCGCTTCGCGCACGAGGTGCACCCGTCGGAGATCGCGTACGACTACTGGACCACCACGCTGGCCCTCGAGGCGATCAACCACCGCCCCGCCTTCGGCCTCAACTGGGACCCGTCGCACATGGTCTGGCAGGACATCGACCCGGCCGCGTTCCTCTGGGACTTCAAGGACCGCATCTACCACGTCGACTGCAAGGACACCCGCATGCGCGTCGGCGGCGGCCGCAACGGCCGTCTCGGCTCCCACCTGCCCTGGGGCGACCCGCGCCGCGGCTGGGACTTCTACTCCACCGGCCACGGTGACGTCGCGTGGGAAGACTGCTTCCGCGTCCTGAACTCGATCGGCTACACCGGTCCGATCTCCGTCGAGTGGGAAGACGCCGGCATGGAGCGCAAGGTCGGCGCCGCCGAAGCCGTCAACGTCATCCGCGCCCTGGCCTTCGACAAGCCCACCGCGGCCTTCGACGCCGCCTTCGCCACCGACAAGTAGGGGCTGGCGAACCTTTAAGGCGCGTTCCCCGGCAGGCCTTGAGCACGGCTCAGTCACTTTCGCGGCCGAGATGTGGCTGGTGGGTGCTCAAGGCGCCGGGGCATACTCGGTTCATGACTGATTGGGACACGCTCCGGGCGCTGGCCGACGAAGGTAACGAGAAGGCGGCCGGGAAACTGGCCGACCTGGCTGATGAGCGCTCCGACATCGACACCCTCAACGAACTCCTCGACGAAGGCAACGACCGCGCCGGCGAGCACCTCACCCGCCGAGCCGCCGCCGCCAAGGACCTCCTCGAGCTCCAACGCATCAGCGACGCCGGCTACGCCGAAGCCGAAGAAGTCCTCAACGCCCTGCTCTGAGTGCTGTGCATTTGGGGCTCTTCTGACGCATCTGTGGGTTCTGCGCGGGTCGGAAATGGGTGCACGCCGTTCTCTGTCTAGGTTTCTGGCTTGTCGAGAGTCAGGAACTTTAGAGCGGAGAACGGCGTGCGTTGGGTCA
>NZ_SMKX01000202.1 GCF_004349055.1 Kribbella antibiotica | reverse complement strand
GGCTACTCGGACTCGGCCGCCGGTGGTGGGGGCTGGGCGGCGTTGGACGGCGAGTTCACCAGTGTCGTGGAGTTCGAAGCGGGGGAACCAGCGGCCGAAGCCGGGGAGACGGCTTACCTGCTGGTCCCAGTACGGCGCTGCGTCGACACCGGCCGCTGCGCACGAACCGACGAATCGGGCGCGGTGTAAGCCGATCCCCCGCACCGCGCCATCGCTGACCAGGAACGAATCCGCTACCTGCAATCCCATCTCCACCCCTAACTAACTAGCCCCGAGAGAATCGGCGCCGACCGTGGCCGTTGCCTTGAGCACCATTTCGTCGTATTCGGCGGCCGGCGTGGAGTCGAGCACGATCGCTCCCCCGGCGCCGATCACCGTTTCGTCCGGGGTCAGCACTGCGGTCCGGATCACCACGCTGAGGTCAGCGCGACCGTCCACCGTCAGATAACCCAGCGCCCCCGAATAGACCCCCCGCGCACTGAGCTCCAACTCGTCCAGCAGCTCCATCGTGCGGATCTTCGGCGCCCCCGTCATCGAGCCCGGCGGAAAACACGCCCGGACAGCATCAAGAACAGAGACGTCAGACCGGAGCCGCCCACGCACCGTGGTCACCAACTGGTGCACCGTCCGATACGTCTCGACCTGCATGAGCTGCGGGACCTGCACGGAGCCGGGTTCGCTGACTCGGCCGAGGTCGTTGCGGATCAGGTCGACGATCATCAGGTTCTCGGCGCGGGTCTTCTCGTCCTCGGCCAGCGCCTTCGCCGCCAACTGATCCTCGAACGGATCGAGGTCGCGCGGTGCCGTCCCCTTGATCGGGCGGCATTCGGCCCAGCCGTCCGCGTCCACGGTCAGGAATCGCTCCGGCGACGAGCTCGCCACGGCCAGGTCGCCGTACCGGAGGAAGGCCGCGTACGGCGCTGGGTTCGTGGCGCGCTGCCAGCAGAAGAAGCCGAACGGGTCGGGGACCGGTGGGAGCCGGACGCGGTTCGTCAGACAGACCTCGTAGGTCTCGCCGGCTTCGAGCGCGGTCATGCAGCGTTCGACAGCAGCCAGGTACGACGGCCTGTCGAGCTCAAGATGTGCTTCCAGGTCGAGGTCCGCGATCGCCGGTCGAGTCACACCGGTCATCGACCAGTCGGCGGCAGCCCGCTCGGCGCGGTCCAGCCACTCATCCCCGACATTCACGGCGACCAAGAACGTCAGGTCGCGATCGTGGTCGATCACGACAAAGCGGTCCGCCCAGATCCACAACGCATCCGGAGTCGCGGCGACATGGGCCGCCGTACCGCCGGTGAGTGCCTTCAGCTCGTAACCGAAGTAGCCGACATAGCCGCCGCTGAAATACCCGTCCAGCACAGCCGGGGGCTCGCCAGACCGGCCAGCGAGCAGCGCCGAGAGCTCAGCGAAAACGTCGCCATCGGCAACGGAGCGCACCAGTACCTCGGAACCCGTCCCGAGGACGGAGATGCGGCGGGCGGCGCGGTCGGTCAGGCTGCCGTCGAGCCAGAACGCGACCGGCTCAGCGGCCAGCAGCTCGCGGTAAACCGTCTCACCGTCGAGCGCCCGATCCAGGGTCCGTACGGACCAGCTCAGCGCAGCACCCACAAGCACACGCTACTGCCCCACGGTGCCTGACTCAGCAGACGGTCAACCCGCGAGAGCTGCCATTCCACGCATTGCGGTAATCCGGCGGATCGGGATCGCCACCTCGAGCCCGTCCTTGGACTCGGCGCGGTCCGCGAGCCACTCACTGGCGGTCTCGCGGCGGGCGTCCGGCGTACCGGGCAGGTAGAGCGCGTTCACCAGCCGACGGGCGTCGTCCGCACTGCGGATCGTGTAGACATACCGCTCGCGCTGGCTCTCCATCACGTTGAACCCAGCGTGCCGCAGCTTGTCCTTCAGCTCGGTGATCTCGCCACCGGCCGGGAACTGCGGCGTCGAGCGCAGTCGCGTCGTCAGCCCGCTCAGCGTCCGAATGTCACCGCGCCGCAGCGGCCGCACGGCGGGAACGATCGCGGCGAGCACTCCCCCGCGGCGCAGCACGCGCGCAGCCTCAGCCAGTACGTCGGGCAGCGGCTGGAGCACCATCAGCCCCATCGAGCACGTGACGACGTCGAAGACCTCGTTCGCGAACGGCAGGTGCAAGGCGTCGGCCTGGACCTTCGGACCGGGTGCGCCGGCGAGCTGAGCGGCGTTGTTGTCGACCCCAACCACCCACCGCCCGTACAGCTCCCGGGCGACCGGGCCGTTGCCGCAGGCGAGGTCTAGGACGCGCCGGGCCTCGCCGGAGACGGCACGGACCAGCCATCGGTACGGCGTATGGTCGCCGGCGGTGGCGCGGGACAACAGGGCTTCGGTGCTGCCCGGAGCCGCGGTGTGGAACTCCCGCAGGTACTCGGGCCAGTCGATGACGTTTTCGGACATTTCAGCGAGACGGTACCCGCTGAGCACTCGTCGTACCGCATCGAGTGCTCAGCGTTAACGTTCCTCTGACCTCAGCCGAGCGCTCAGACCAGGCTGACGAAGATGTGACCGGCGGTCTCGTCGCTGATCACACCACCGGCTTCGCGGCTGCCGACCAGGACGCCCTCGGCGTCCAGCGCCGAGTCGACCTCGCGGCCCGGCAGGGCACCGGCCTTCCGCAGGACGGACATCGCCTTGTCGTCGGTCTGCACCGGCTCGGCGATCCGCCGGACCAGGACCCGCACGGTCTGCCCGGTCGCCTGGTCCAGGACCTTGTCCAGCGGCTCGACGCCGATCCGGAAGTCCTCGATCCCGGAAGCCTGACCGCCGGTGAGCAACTCCTCCAGGCCCGGAATCGGGTTCCCGTACGGCGACTCGGTCGGGTTGTCGAGGATCTTCAGCAGCCGCAGCTCGACCGCGTCGCTCATCACGTGCTCCCAGCGGCAGGCCTCGGCGTGCACGTCCTCCCACTCGAGCCCGATCACGTCGACCAGCAGCCGCTCGGCCAGCCGGTGCTTGCGCATCACGCGCACGGCCTGCTTGCGGCCGACAGCGGTGAGCTCGAGGTGGCGGTCACCCTCGACCGTGACGAGACCGTCGCGCTCCATCCGGGCGACCGTCTGACTGACCGTCGGCCCGGACTGGTGCAGGCGTTCGGCGATCCGCGCGCGCAGCGGCAGGATGCCTTCTTCCTCAAGTTCGTAGACGGTCCGCAGGTACATCTCCGTGGTATCGATCAGCTCGCTCACGACAACCATTCTCGCTTATCAGGGCAAGTCTTCCCGAATTGCCACGGGTACTGGCCGAAGATGCCCGATGTGACAGCAATGATGTGGTTCCGTCGCGACCTGCGACTGACCGACAACCCAGCCCTTCTGGACGCCGTGCAGGCAGGTGACGGGAAGGTTCTTGGGGTGTTCGTCGTCGATCCCTTGTTATGGAAGCGATCCGGCGATCCGAGGCGTGAACACCTG
Source organism: Kribbella antibiotica (assembly GCF_004349055.1). Lineage (GTDB taxonomy): Bacteria > Actinomycetota > Actinomycetes > Propionibacteriales > Kribbellaceae > Kribbella > Kribbella antibiotica. The sequence continues at coordinate 10,238 of NZ_SMKX01000202.1, read as the reverse complement.
GCCACCTCACTGCGCGCCCTCTCGAAAGCCATGGGCGGCCGGCTCGTCATCCGCAGCGGTGATCCGGTCGCCGTGATCCCCGCGCTGGCGAACGAGATCGGCGCGGCGAGTGTGCACATCAGCGCGGACTATGCGCCGTACGGACAAGCTCGTGATCAAGAAGTTGAAGCCGCATTGAAGTGTCCGCTGGTGACGACCGGTTCGCCGTACGCGATTGCTCCCGGACGCATCTTCAACCAGCAGGACCGGCCGTATCAGGTGTTCACGCCATACTTCCGGGCCTGGCTGGAGCACGGGTGGCGGCAACCAGTTGAGGCACCGAAGGACGTGCAGTGGGTCAAGGCCGAGAGCGAGGACCTACCAGCCGGCGAGGTTGAGAGAGCTGGCGAAGACGCGACCCGGAAGCACTGGCAGGCCTATCTCGACGACGTCTCCGAGTACGACGACGTGCGCGACCGGCCCGATCTCGACAGCACCTCGCGGATGTCGATCCCGTTGAAGTGGGGCGAGATCCACCCTCGCACAATGCTCGCCGACCTCGCCCAGAAGCGCTGCGCAGGCACAGAGTCCTACCGCCGCGAGCTCGCTTGGCGCGAGTTCTGCGCTGACCTGCTGGCCCGCAACCCGCAAGCCGCGTGGAAGCCGTTGCGCAGCGAGTTCGAGAAGATGGAGTACGACGAACCTGGCGACCAACTCGAAGCCTGGCAGCAGGGCCGGACCGGGTTCCCGTTCGTCGACGCCGGGATGCGTGAACTGGCCGGATCAGGCTTCATGCACAACCGGGTCCGCATGGTCGTCGCTTCGTTCCTGATCAAGGACCTGCACGTGCACTGGAAGTACGGCGCCCGCTGGTTCATGCAGTCCCTGTACGACGGCGATCTCGCGTCGAACTCACTCAACTGGCAATGGGTCGCCGGCTGTGGTGCGGACGCGTCGCCGTACTTCCGGATCTTCAACCCGATCACCCAAGGCATCAAGTTCGACCCGGCCGGCGAGTACGTCCGCCGCTGGATCCCCGAGCTGCGCGATCTCCCGGGCAAGGCCGCCCACGAACCGTGGAAACACGGCGGTGCGGACGGCTATCCCGAGCCGATCGTCGACCACGCCGAGGCCCGTCTCGAGTCGCTGCGGCGGTACGACGCCATCAAAAGCTGACCGGCAAGGCTTGACCGGCCCGAACTTCATACCCCTATAGTACTAGGTAACTAGATGAATGGGGTTGGAGATGATCGAGTTCCATCTGGACGGGCGGTCGGGGGTGTCGCCGTACCAGCAGATCGTTCAGCAGGTGCGCAATGCGCTCCGGCTCGGCCTGCTGCGGGAGGGGGACCAGCTACCGACCGTGAAGGACGTGGTCGCGGCGCTGGCGATCAACCCGAACACGGTACTCAAGGCCTACCGCGAGCTTGAGCACGAGGGCCTGGTGCAGGCCAAGCCCGGCCGCGGCACCTTCGTGACGCGCACCCTGACCGACAACACGCTCGCCGCCCACGGCCCGCTGCGCCAGGACCTGCGGCGCTGGCTCGGCAAAGCCCGCAAGGCCGGGCTGGACGACGAGAGCATCGAGGCGTTGTTCATCAACACCTTTCGGGCCGCCGCACACGAGGACATAGCGTGACCGCGGCGCTGCAGGCTCACGGCCTGGGCAAGAAGTACGGCCGCCGATGGGCGCTGACTGACTGCAATCTCGAGGTCCCGTCGGGGCATGTCGTCGGGCTGGTCGGGCCGAACGGTGCGGGTAAGAGCACGTTGCTCAACCTGTCGGTAGGAATGCTCACGCCGACCAGCGGATCGGTCGAGGTGCTCGGTGAACCGGCCGGCACTCAGCAGGCGAAGGTGGGGTATGTCGCTCAGGACACACCGACCTACAGCCGACTCAGCGTCGCCGACCACCTCAAGCTCGGCGCCCGGCTCAATCCGCAGTGGGACGAATCCCTTGCCCAGCAACGGATCCAGCGGCTCAGGCTGGATCCGAAGCAGCGGGCCGGGAAGTTGTCCGGCGGTCAGCGAGCCCAGTTGGCACTCACGCTCGGTCTGGCCAAGCGACCCGAGCTACTCATCCTCGACGAGCCAGTGGCCGCGCTCGATCCCTTGGCCCGCAGAGAGTTTCTGCAAGACCTGATGGAGGCAGTGGCCGAGCAGGAGCTCAGCGTCGTGCTGTCGTCGCACCTCGTTTCCGATGTCGAGCGCTCGTGCGACTACTTGGTCGTACTGGTCGATTCGCGGGTTCAGGTCAGTGGCGAGATCGACAGCCTGCTGGCGACACACCACCGGCTCACCGGCCCCCGTCGTACGGCGAAGGAACTGCCCAGCGATCAGTACGTCGTGACCGAGAGCCACACCGACCGGCAGTCCACGTTCCTGGTGCGCACCGAGCGGCCGATTCTCGATCCTGCCTGGTCTGTCACGCAGTTGACGCTCGAGGACTTGGTCCTGGCCTACATGGGCCGTGAGGTCCAGCCGGAACGTCCCGTTCTGGAGGTGCAGCGATGATCTGGCTGACCTGGCGGCAGTTCCGCGTCCAGTTCCTCGTGATCGCCGGGGTCGTGCTCGCGGCCGCCGTCGTACTGGCTGCGACCGGGCCCGGGCTGGCCGACGACTACCGGGCGTTCGCTGACAACTTCATCAAGAACCTCGGGTTCGCCCGGCTCAATCCGGTGCTCTACCAAGTCGGGCTCGCACTCCTGTACGCCGTACCGCCGATCATCGGCGCCTTTTGGGGTGCACCGTTGATCGCGCGGGAACTGGAGACCGGCACGCATCGACTGGCGTGGGGGCAGAGCATCTCGCGATGGCGCTGGCTGGCCACGAAGGTCGGCATCGGCGGTCTCGGCACGATCGCTCTGACCGGAGCGCTCAGCCTGGCCGTGACCTGGTGGTCGAGCCCGATCGACAAAGCGATCAACGCGGGCCAGGAGTCGAACTTCTACCTGCCGCGAATGTTCCCGGTCACCTTCTCCGGTCGCGGGCTGGTCCCGATCGGGTACGCGGTCTTCGCGTTCGCACTCGGGGTCGCCGTCGGCCTCGCCGTACGGCGGACTCTCGTCGCTCTCGCGATCACGCTGGCCGCGGTGATCCTGATCCAGGTGCTCGCGCCGTCGCTGATCCGGCCGCACCTGATGGCGCCGACCGACCAGAACATCGTCGCCTCCGCGGACAACCTTCGCGGCTTCATGATCAGCGGACCCGGTCCAGACGCACAGATCAAGGCGATCGAGGTGGCGATCAATGCTGTTGGCGGCTGGAAGCTGACCGACGAAACCGTCGACAAATCCGGCAAGGTCGCCACCTTGCCGCAATGGGCGATCGACTGCGAGCCGAACGGACCGAACCGGCAGGAGACCTCGACGAAAGCCGAAGCCTGCTTCCAGCGCCTGGCCGCCGAGGGCTACACCCAGCACGTCCGGTACTTCAGCGCCGACAAGTTCTGGGCGCTGCAGTGGCGAGAGTTCGGCTTGTTCTTCCTCCTGGCCCTCGCCCTGACCGGCTTCAGCTTCTGGCGGATCCGGCGCGACCTGTCCTGAGCTTCCGAACAAGAAGAGCCAAGCCCAGCAGTACGGCGGCCGCGCTGGCCGACCGCCAGGGCAAGGTGACCGCGAGACCGAGGCAACCCACCAGGCCGACCACGTTGATGGCTCGGGGCCAGCGACGTTGGTCGGCTGGTTGGGTGAACGCCGAGGCGTTGGCGATGGCGTAGTACAGCAAGACGCCGAACGAAGAGAAGCCGATCACGCCCCGAAGATCGGTGGTGAGGACCAGGACTCCGACGACGGCGGCGAGCGCGACCTCCGCCCGGTGCGGGACCTGGTACCGCGGATGGACGGCAGCCAGCCAACCGGGCAGGTCCCGGTTGCGGGCCATCGCCAAGGTGGTCCGGCCGATGCCGGTGATGAGCGCCAGCAGGGCGCCGAGGCTGGCCAACGCAGCACCGACTCTGACCACAGGAACCGCCCAGTGCGCTCCGGCGGCATCAACGCCGGCGTCCAGCGGCGCGGCACTGACTGCGGGGTCGACGACTCGCAGCAGCGATAGGCCGACGAGCAGGTACACCACGATCGCAATGGTCAGGGCGATCGTGATCGCCCGCGGGATGGTGCGCGCGGGCTCGCGCACCTCCTCCCCCATCGTCGCGATCCGCGCATATCCGGCGAAGGCGAAGAACAACAGCCCCGCTGCCTGCAGAACTCCATGCACGGAGGTCTCCGTGATGGGCGGCACATCCCTGGACGCGCCGCCGGCGCCGAGCAGCACCACGACGAGCGTCAGCACGAGCAGACTGCAGGTGACGAGGATCTTCGTCAGGCGAGCCGTCCTGGTCACACCGCGGTAGTTCACCGCCGCGAGGACCGCCACCGCCAGCAGCGCAAGCAGCCGCCGAGCCCATCCATCCACCGGTACGGCGTACGTGGCGAAGGTCAGCGCCATCGCGGCGCACGACGCGGTCTTGCCGATGACGAAACACCAGCCAGCCGCGAATCCCCACCACTCACCCAACCGCTCCCGGCCGTACACATAGGTGCCACCGGCAACCGGATAGACGGCTGCGAGCTGGGCGGACGACATGGCGTTGCAGTAGGCGACGACCGCAGCGAGCAGCAACCCGATCAGCAGCCCGGAGCCAGCGGCCTGCGCGGCAGGCTGCCAGACCGCGAACACCCCGGCGCCGACCATCGACCCGACGCCGATCGCCACGGCGTCGGTCAGACCGAGACGCCGCGCGAGGCCTGGCTGAGGTACGTCAGTCACCGGCCGTCATCGCCGCGGCGACCTTCTGCTGGTACGGGCGGATCTCCCCCACTCACTAACCTCCAGATCGACGGCCCAAGCAGCCGCCCCCGAGCGTGAACCGCACCAGCCGAGCACCGTTGATGAGTGGGGGCGGTCCGGCATCAGGCCTTCAGCAGGCCGAGCAGGCGTGCGACCTCGGCAGCGACTGCGTCTCGGGCCGGACCCAGGTACTTGCGGGTGTCGACGAGGGACGGGTTGTCCGTCAGGGTCTGCCGGACCGAGGCGGTGAAGACGTTGTTGAGGTGGGTGGCGATGTTGACCTTGGTCATGCCTGCCTCGACAGCGCGGGTCAGATCGGGGTCGGCAACACCCGAAGAACCATGCAGGACCAGCGGTACGGCGACCGCTGCGTGCAGCTCGGCAATGAGCGCGAAGTCGAGCGAGGCGGTGCGCTCGGTCATCGCATGCGAGGAGCCGACGGCAACAGCCAGGGCGTCGACACCGGTGGCCTCGGCGAAGGCGACTGCTTCGTCGGGGCGGGTGCGGGCGCCGGGGGCGTGCACGCCGTCCTTGCCGCCGACCTCGCCGATCTCGGCCTCGACGAAGACGCCGTGGTCGTGGCAGAACTTGGTGACCTCAGTGGTCGCGGCGACATTGTCGGCGTACTCGAGTTTCGAGGCGTCGTACATCACTGAGGTGAAGCCCAGCTGGACGGCCTCGGTGACGAGGTCGCGGTCCATCGCGTGGTCGAGGTGGACGACCACCGGGACGCTCGCGTCGGCCGCGGCGGCCAGGGTGGCAACGCCGATCGGCTTGAGCGAGCCGTGGTACTTGACCGCGTTCTCGCTGATCTGCAGCACGACCGGTGTACCGGCCTGCTCAGCACCGGCGATCAGCGCGATGGCGTGCTCCAGCTGAATGACATTGAAGGCGCCGACTCCGCGCCCTGCTTTGGCGGCGGCCAGTACAACCTCGGCTCCGGAAACCAACGGCATGATTGCTCCTATTCCACAGAAACTTGAGGTTGCCACCGGCGATAGGCGGCGAGGTCGATGTCTCCGGCAACCGGTGTCAGCACGGCGGCAGCGGAGGCGGCAACAGCAGACTTCAGTACGACGGACCAGTCAGGATCGGACGATTCCGCCACCGCGGCCGCGACAACCGCCGTACAGGCATCACCTGCTCCCGTTGGGTTTCCGCTGACGCGCTCGACGGGCAGCGCACGCCAGACACCCTTGTTGCTGGCAGCAACCATCCCGCGAGCTCCGTCGGTGATGACTGCCGCCGATGCCCCGCGGGCGACAAGCTCCCGGGCGCCGTCTTCAACCGTGGCGTCACCAACGGCTTCCCGCAGCTCGGCGGCGTTGGCGCGAACCACAGCACCAGCCTGCGCGGCCGCGATCAGCGCGTCCCCACCGGCGTCGATCACACTCAGTACGTCGTGATGCCGCGCCCGGACTGCGATCTCGGCGTAAGCATCCGCGGGCAACCCAGGAGGGATGCTGCCCGAACAAGCCAGCACACCAAGGCGTCCCCACGGCATCCGGTCGCCGAACGCGCGCCACTCGTCGGCCGTGATCGCCGGACCGGCTTCATTGAAGATCGTCGCATCACCGTCGACACCGTTGACGATGGCAACGGTTCGTCGGGTCTCCCCCGCGATCGGCGTCAGCAACGCGGTCAGCCCGGCATCGAACAGTTCAGCCGCAACGGCTTCACCAGTGACGCCACCGACGAAGCCGAGCACGAGCACCTGATGCCCGAGTGTGGCCGCAACCCTCGCGACGTTCACGCCCTTGCCGCCAGCCCTAGAGCGCACAGCGCCGACCCGGTGGCTACCGCCAACTACCAGCTCAGGAACGTCATACGTGACATCGAGCGCTAAGTTGAGAGTGACCGTGCCGATTAATCCAGCCATGCGCCGGCCCGCATTACCTTCTGGACGGTGTACTCATCATCCAGCAGGACGAGGTCCGCCCGACGACCCGTCTCGATCGCGCCGACGTCGTACCAGCCGAAGGCTTGCGCGGGGGTTGTCGAGGCCATCCGGGATGCGTCGACGAGCGAGGTCCCGGCCTTGACGGCGTTGCGGAAGGCAACATCCATGGTCAAGGTGCTGCCGGCAATCGAATGTGGGGGTTTCGCGAGCGTGGCCAGCCCGTCCTTGACGTCGACCTCGAGATTGCCGATCTTGTAGCTCCCGTTGCCCATCCCGGTCGCTTCCATCGCGTCCGTGATGAGTGCGATCCGGTGCACGCCGGCTGCGGCCAGCGCGACCCGCACGACCTGCGGATCCAGGTGCAGTCCGTCGTTGATCACCTCAAGCAGCAACCGCTCGTCGTTGATCGCAGCACCCACCGGACCAGGGTCGCGGTGGTGGAAGGGCCGCATCCCGTTGAAGAGATGCGTCGCAACCGTGGCGCCTGCGTCGGCACCCGCGATCATCTGCTCGTACGTCGCATCCGTGTGCCCGAGCGCGGCCACAGCGCCGGCGTCGACCACCTGGCGGATCGCGTCCAGGCCGTGCTCCAGCTCCGGTGCGATCGTCACCATCCGTACGGCGTCGCTCAGCACCTTGGCCACGTCATCCGCAACCGGGTCGCGCAGCAACGTCGGCTCGTGAGCACCGCAGCGAGCCTCCGACAGGAACGGTCCTTCGAGGTGCACGCCGTTGATGATGCCGTCGGTGACCAGGTCGGCCAGGCAGGCCGTCTGCGAGACCAGCAGGTCGAGCGGTCCGGTGACCAGGCTCGCCATGGTGGTCGTCGTACCGTGCTTGGCGTGGAAGGCCGCGACCTTGCGCGCTTCCTCGGGATCAGTCGTGGAGTACGACGATCCGCCGCCACCGTGCGTGTGGATGTCGACGAACCCGGGGACCACGGTCACGTCGCCGAGATCCTCAGGGCGTTTGCCGTCGGCCGGCATCCCGTCCGAGCGGCGGCCGTAGGCCAGGATGTCCTGATCGACGACCTGGATCCACGCGGCTTCCAGTACGTCGTCCGGCGTGACCAGGCGTCCCACCCGATAGGTCGTCATTTACGACTGCTCCTCGCTTGTGACTCGATCCCAGGCATACAGCGCGGCGCCGAGGCAGCCGGCTTCCTCCCCCAGCACGGCGGCCACGATCTCCGGCTCGCGCTGGAATGTCAGGCGTGCGTGCACCCCGTCGCGCAACGGCTGCAGCAGCGTCTCGCCCGCGCCGACCAGCCCGCCGCCGATCGCGATCCGCGTCGGCGCCAGCAGGGTGGTGTAGAGGACGAGCGCTTCGATCAGGACGGTCAGCGCGTCCTGCCAGACCTGCGCGGCGATCTCGTCACCGGCGGCGAGCAGCTCCATCACTTCGCGGGAGCCGTCCACGACGCGGCCTGCGCGAGCGGCGTACCGGCGGGCGATCGCTGCGGCCGAGGCGACTGTTTCGAGGCAGCCCCACTGACCGCAGGCGCACAGCTCGGCCGTCTCGCCGTGGATGAAGCGAGTGTGGCCGAGCTCGCCGGCGTACCCGTCGCCGCTGACCAGCCGGCCGTCGACCACCATGGCGGCGGCGATCCCGGTACCCAGCGGCAGGAAGAGTGAGTTGGTGGTCCCGGTGAGCGCTCCTTGGCGCAGCTCGGCGTACCCACCGGCCCGTACGTCGTGAGCCAGCACGATCGGCACGTCGTCGTCACCGACGGCAGCGATCAGCTCGGCTCGGACCGGCGTACCGGACCAGGCCAGGTTCTCGGCCACGACCGTGCCGGTCTCGGCGTCGATGATGCCAGGCACCACCACACCGATCGCCCGCACGCGGTGACCGTCCGCAGTCGCCTTCTGGCTGAGCTCCACGACGGTTTCCAGCAGTGTGTCGAGCACAGCGCGACCCCCGGCGGTCCGGGGAGTCGGCCTGGTCTCCCGATGCAGTACTGCACCGTCTGCGGCGACCAGGCCGCACTTCATCCGGGTTCCACCGAGATCGACGGCAACCACGACTTCACTGGGGTCCACGGAGCGCCATTATGCAGCGTTACCCGGTAGTCCGAACATCCATGAACATTCTCCGGACAAATGATCACTCCCCGTGGCGGCCTGACTTCAGGCCCGCAGACCCCGATCGAACGCCGCCACCAGGAACGCGATGAGGTTTTCGGCGAGCTTCCCGGGGTCCTCGAGCTCGACCCCACCAGGTGCCGGCGTGAGCGCCTGCGACTGGTGCAGAGCCAGCAGGCCGAGCATGTTCACATAGCCGAACGCGACCGCTTCGGGCGCCGAGTGCGGCAGCGCCAGCCGCAGCGCGGCCAGATACCGCGCCTCGATCGGATCCGACTCCGCGACGTACAGCTCGCGGATGCGCTGGCTCGGGTCGAACGCGATCCGTCCGATGAACCGCGCCACCACCGCTCCGCGCTCCCCACGGCGCAGAACCAGATCCAGCCCCGGCTCGACGAAGGCACGGATCAGCTGCTCGGCCGACGGTGTCCCGGCGGCCTCCAGCTGATCGAGCCGACGCCTGCGTTCGGTGTTGACCGGCGCCATCGCGCGCGCCACCGCCGCGCGCAGCAACGCTTCCTTGGAACCGAAGTGATAGTTGACCGCCGCGATGTTCGCCGCGGCCGCGACCGTGATCGCGCGCAGCGAGGTCCCCTCGTATCCTCCTTCGCCGAACCGCTGTTCGGCGACGTTGAGCAATCGTTCCCGGGTCGATTCGACCGGTGTCTCCACAGAGTTCTCCTTCCCCCCAGCCACCACTCGCGCAGGCACCCCACCTGCTCACGGGCCGTGACCTGCGCTCAGCATAGTTCAAACGATCGTTTGAATCAGAGGCCTCAGCTCGTCTAATTCCGAGAAATGCTCAGATTTCTCTGAATTCCGTGTTCTTCCCGCTCATCCCGCCCCTCACACCTCTGGATCGCTACGGACTACGGAGTCTCGAGAACCCGCTTGAAATACCTGTTCGACCCCACCAATCCGCCGCCCTTCCGGCCAATTCAGCCACTCTCCGTAACGCCCCGCCCGCACTCCGCGACACTCCTCGCCCCGCGCACCCCCGCCGTACCAACTTTGAGAACCCACCAACCACTTTTCGGGTCAGGGAATGGTTGGTAGGGGCCCAAAGATGAGGTTCGCGCCCAAAGGTGGGTCGCCGTGCTCGAAAGTGGCGGGCGTGCCTTTGGGCACCCAGGGGCACTTTGGGACCCCGGGCGCACTTTGAGAACCCACCAACCGTTTTTTGGCCGGGGAGATGGTTGATGGGGGCTCAAAGATGAGGCTCGTGCCCAAAGACGGGGTTCGTGCCCAAAGGTGGGTCGGCGTGTCTTTGGGCACCTACCAGCCACCCCGGGTGCACTTTGAGAAGCTATCGACCATTTTTTCGGGCGATGGATGGTTGGTGGGGGCTCAAAGATGGCTGGCGTGCTCAAAGGTGGGTTGGCGTGCTTGAAAGGCGCGGGCGTGCTCGAAGGTCGCGGGCGTGCTCGAAAGGCACGCCCGCCACTTTCGAGCACGGCGACCCACCTTTGGGCGCGAACCTCATCTTC
>NZ_SMKX01000201.1 GCF_004349055.1 Kribbella antibiotica | reverse complement strand
GGGTGGTGTTGGGGTGGGGGCGGAGAATGGGCGCATGCATGTGCGCGCGCCGGAGCTTAAGGGTCGTGGGTGGCTGAACACCGGGGGACGGGAGTTGGCGTTGGCCGACTTCAGGGGACGCTTCCTCCTTATCGATTTTTGGACTTTTTGCTGCATCAACTGTCTGCATGTACTGGACGAGTTGCGGCCGTTGGAGGAGAAGTACGGCGACGCGTTGGTGATCGTTGGCGTGCATTCGCCGAAGTTTGCGCATGAGGGGGAGGAGGCGGCGGTGAAGGCCGCCGTCGCTCGGTACGAGGTGGCGCATCCGGTGCTGGATGACCCGGAGCTGGTGACTTGGCAGAACTACACGGCGCGGGCTTGGCCGACGCTGGTGCTGGTGGATCCGAACGGGTACATCGTGGCGCAGTATTCGGGGGAGGGGCATGCGCATGCGCTGGATGCGTTGCTCACCGACCTGGTGGCTGAGCATGAGGCGAAGGGGACGTTGACGCGCGGGCAGTCGCCGTATGTCGCGCCGGAGCCGGCGTCGTCGGAGCTGCGGTTCCCGGCCAAGGTGATTGCCCTAAGCAACGGGAATCTGCTGGTGGCTGACGCCGGCAACCACAGCATCGCGGAGCTGCAGCCAGACGCAGAGACCCTCGTACGGCGAATTGGCACCGGCCAGCGTGGATTCGCGGACGGAGCCAGCCCGGCGTTCTCGGAGCCGAACGGGTTGACCCAGCTACCGCCCGAGGTCGCGCAGCAGGTCGGATACGACATCGTGGTCGCGGACACCGTCAACCACGCCCTGCGTGGGATCGACCTCGCGACCGGCAATGTCAGCACGCTGGTCGGGACCGGGAAGCAGTGGATGGACGGCGACAGCACCGGCGTACTGAGTTCGCCGTGGGATGTTGCGTGGTGGCAGGACAAGGTGTGGATCGCGATGGCCGGGGTTCACCAGTTGTGGACGTACGACCCGATCACGAAGGTCACCGAGGTCGCGGCCGGTACGACGAATGAGGGCCTGAAGGACGGCGATCCCCGCGAGGCGTGGTTCGCGCAGACCAGCGGATTGGCGGCTGACGGCAACCGCCTCTGGCTGGCTGATTCGGAGATCTCGGCGCTGCGCTGGATCGACACCGAGGTGCACACCGCCGTCGGGACCGGGCTGTTCGACTTCGGCCTGCGCGACGGGAAGGCAAGTGAGGCGCTACTGCAGCACCCGCTCGGCGTGACAGTCCTGCCCGACGGTTCGGTCGCAATCGCCGACACCTACAACGGCGCCGTACGGCGATATGACCCGCAGACCGAGACTGTCGACACGATGGCGACCGACCTGGCTGAGCCCAGCGGGGCTGTTGTCGTAGGCAACGAACTGCTTGTGGTGGAGTCGGCCGCGCATCGGTTGACCCGGATCCCGCTGGGCGCATCGGCCAAGGCGAATGAGTTCAGCACAAGGACGCAGCGACCGCCGATGGAGATCGCGGCCGGTGAGGTGACGCTCGAGGTGGTCTTCACTCCGCCGCCGGGGCAGAAGCTCGACAACCGCTACGGCCCGTCGACCCGCCTGCTGGTCTCGTCGACACCCGACACGTTGCTGCGAGAGGGCGCCGGAGACTCGACCGACCTGACAAGGCGGCTCGTGATCGACGAGCACGTGGGCGACGGCGTACTGCATGTCGCGGTTCAGGCTGCGTCGTGTGACGACTCGGACGCTGTCGAGTTCCCCGCCTGCCACATGCATCGGCAGGACTGGGGTGTGCCGGTCCGCGTCACTGCTGACGGACCGGCACGGCTGGAGCTCGTTCTCTCCGGCGGGTAAAACTATTCCTTGATGTCGCGGTGGTGCTGCTCGACGACCCGGTACTCCTCTTCGATCGCCGGGTCGATCGCGTCCGTCTCCACCCGGCGCCGCCGGTTGGTGATGTAGAACGAGAGCACAATCCCCGCGGCCCCGGCCAGGAGCAGGATGTAGCCGACGACCTGGAGGTTCACCGCATCCCAGGTGTCGCGGACCGCGAACGCAAAGATCGCGCCGACCACCATCAGAAAGATGCCTACACCGATGCTCATGCACGTCCTCGCTTCGCTCCGGGCGCACATGAGACACGAGGTGCGCTGTGCATTCTGATGCCCTCGCTTCGCTCGGTCATGTGAGCCTCCTCGTGAAGTGCGCCTACCGAAGACGCTACCCCGTGCCTGCGGCCTAATCCATCACTTGTCGTTCACGCCACCAGTACCCGGTGAGCAAACGTCAGTTGTGCTTCAGCTCGATGTCACCGGACACCGTGCTGGCGGTCAGGCTGTGCGCTCCGGCCGAGTCGTTGCCCAGGGCGTTCTCCACCTCGCCCGACCGCGTGTCGGTGCTGACCCGGTAGCCGGTCGGCGCCGTGATCTCGACGTCGCCGCTTGTGCCCTTGACCCGTACGTCGTTCGCCTCGGTCAGGTCCAGTCCGATGTCACCGGATGAGGTCTCGATGTCGATCGCGCCACCGCGGAGTCCGTCGGCCTCGATGTCACCGGAGTTGGCCTTGATCTGCAGCCGGCCGACCAGGTTGTTGATGTCGACATCGCCCGAAGTGAGATCGAGCTGCACGTCACCGCTTACGTCGTTGAGCTGGACCTGACCCGACCGCGAGTCGGCGTCGACCCCGGCGACTCCGGTCAGTGAGAGGTCACCGCTGCCGTTCTCGCCGACGACCTTCGTCCCGCGCGGCACCGTCACCTCGTAGTCCGCACTGCAGCTCCAGCCGCAGTCGCCGTCCAGCTTCAGGGTGCTGCCGTCCACCGAGTAGGCAGCACCGCGCTGAAAGAACCAGTAGTGCCGCTTCTCCTTGACGGTCGTGGTGTTGTCGTCGGAGACCTTGATACTGATGTCGGCGTTGTCCGCCGCCAGCCGAACCGTGTCGACCTTCGCGTCGACCCGGTGTTCATCGTCTTTGTCTTTCCCCGCGAACTGCCACAGTCCGACCCCGGCCGCGATCACCAGCACCGCGACCCCCAGCTGCCTGCTCTCCATCGTCCGCCTCCCAGCGTGTCAGCCTCGACCGTAGGTCGCGGACACTGTTCGCCGAATCAGGCAGACCCCCGAGCCCTACCCCCTGAAACCCCTGAGCAGGACCCCCGAGGTCACGAGCGGTGGGCGCCCCGGGACACCTGTCCGGCGAGGTCGTCGCCGATCGACCCGAAGAATGTCCGCGCCCAAAGGTCGTCGCCGTGCCAGTACGGGCCGTTGGCCCCGGGCAACGACGAGGGCGCCTGGCCGTTCTTGAGTGCCCGGCGGCAGTCGGCGCACAACGGCAGCGTCAGCGTGGCACCATCGGACTCCACCTGGGTCGGCTTCCCGGAGGACCGGCCGTGCAGCGGGTTGAACGCACACAAATCCAGTACGACGTCGATCGCGCGATCGGCCGCGATCGCGACCGCGGCGTCGTACTCGCGCCGGGCCTTGTCCAGCAGCACCATCGCACCGACCACATCGACGAGATCCTCGGACGAGTCGAGCACCTTTTCCGCCGCCTGCCGTGCATCGAGCGCGGCCTGCTGATGCGATAGCCCACCGCCCTGCCGGCTCGGCAGTGCGGCCAGCTCCGAGCCGAGCTTGGTCAATTCGAACGAGGTCTCCCGCGTCAGGCGCCGACGCTGCTCGGCCGCGACCGTCGCGGCGACATGCGGCGGGATGCTGAACGGCTTCTCACGCCGCGGGCCACTCCCACCGCCACCCCGGCGGACCAGACCGATCACCAGCCCGAGAACCACCAGTACGACGAGGCCGAGGATGACGAACAGCGCGACCTTGCCACCCGACGAGCCATCCTCATCGCGATCCGAGTCCCGATCGCTGCCCGAATTCGGGTTCGCGGTCTTGATCGGCTTGGTCGACTTCGTGGCCGGAGGCAGCGCCGGCAACGCCAGCAGCTCGTACATCCGCGCGAGCACCTCGGCCGGCCCAGCGTCGTACCCGGTGTCGTCGAGCGCCCGCTCCCGGACTGGTTGGAGCCGGTCCTCATTGAGCTGCGGCAGCTTGTTCACCTGGTAATAAGGGAACCGGTTGCCGCCATCGATGACGACGTACAGGCCAGGCTGGCCGAGGGCGTCGATCACCAGGGTGAGCACGTTGCGTTCCTTGCCCTGGAACGCGTCACTGGGGGTCAGCGGCAGCACGATCGAGTAGACCGGGTAGCCGAGCGCTGCAGCTTTGGTGCGGACGTCGGCCAGGAGGTTCTCCGGCAAGGCAGCCTTGTACGCCGGATCGACGTACAACGGGTTCTTGCCCAAAGCCGTCGCGATTTCGCGGGCTCGCTCGGCCGGAGTCTGCGTCGTACCTGCCTGAGCGGGCACCGCGGTCAGCATCAGCAGCGTGACCAGCGCGGTCATCACCAGAGCCGTCAGCTTATGAGCCTTCACGAGCTTCCTCCACGTTTTGAGGCGACCAGCGCCGCCACTCCCAGCACCACACCGGCCAGAACTGCGCCGCCGAGAAGTCCGAGCACTCCGGCGCCGAATCCGCTGCGGACTGCGTCGCCGGTGGACTCTTCCTCCGGCGCGGAGGTCGATCTCGGTTCTGCTGACTGCGGCGTCGCCCGGGCCGGATCAGCGTCGTACCGGTCGTTCACTTTCACCGTGTCGAGGTAATCGGACAGTTGGCCGCTCATCGACTGTTTGCCGGTCGAGTACGTCGACCTGGCGCTGTACGCGTGGATCTCGTGCTCGACGCCGTAGGACGTGTTCTCGTCCATCACGACGTACAGGCCCGGCTTCGCGTTGGCATGCGCGAGCCAGCCGGCCAGCAGCGCCGTGTCGCCCTTCTCCTGAAACCAGGCGCCGGTCGGCAGGACGGCGACGTACACCGGCACTGGCGCCGAACGGATCTCCCCGAGCATCGCGTCGGTGTCTGCCAGCGACGCGTAGTCGGGGTCGACGTATAGAGGCGTGACGGCCCAGGCCGTGATCGCGGCGGTGATCCGGGGATCGGCCGGTACGGCGGCCATGGCCGCCGACGGCATCCAGAGCGCGACGATCGTTGCCATCAGCAACAGGACTGCGCGCTTCATCGGACATCGTCCAGTCGGCCGGACACACGCTCGGCCAGGTCGTCGGTCAGGGCGCCGAAGCCGGTCGCCACCATCGGGTTGTCCTTCGGGTCCAGAGTCCAGTACGGGACGGTCTCGTGACTGCGGCCGAGCAGGCCGACGCTCCGGCTGACCCGGAGTCCGTGCGGTGTCTTGCCCTTGCCGAGTCGCTCGGCGCACGGGCGGCAGGCCGGCACCTCGACGGCGTCGCCCCAGGGGACGTGGGCTGTCCCGGCCCGGTGGGTCGGGTCGAAGAAGCAGGGCGGCCGGACCGCGGATCCGTCGGCCGCTTGCCGAGCCTGGCGGGCCAGCACCAACGCGCCGGTGACCGCGAGGAGGTCGTCGGGCTGGTCGGCCCGCAGCGTGCGGGCAGCGTCCAGCCGGCGGTTCGCGTCGTCGCGCCGATCGAGCAGCGCGACCGTGAGCTCGGACCGCTTCTCCAGCTTCCGGATGGACTGGCCGGCCCGCGTGATCGCCTGATCGGCCTGCCGGCGGATCTCGATCTGGTAACCCGACGGCTGCACAGCTCCCGACTCGACGGCCTTCGAGCCCGAGCCCGGTCGGCGGCGGCGCAGAACGAGCGTCAGGGTCAGCGCGAAGCCGAGCAAGCCGCCGACGCCGAGTCCGATGAACGCGCCCTTGTCCTCCTTGGCGGTGGACGACGGGCGGCGCGGTGGCCGCGGCGGCTCGAGGTCAGTCGTCGAAGCAGCGGGCAACGCACGGCCGTCGTACGCCGTCTGGGCCTGCTGGATGATTCGGACGATCTGCGGTGCGGGCCGGTTGTCGACGATGTCGAGGCGCTGCTTGTCATCGCCCTTCACGGAGTTGAGGTCGCGACCCTTGAGGCCGCCGGGCCGGTACAGCTCCTCGACACCGGACCAGTACTCGTCCGTCACGACGCGAACGATGTACAGCCCGGGCTGGCCGGTCCGCGCCTGCAGCAGCGTCGGCAGGTCGAAGAGGCTCTCCCGCAGGTACGGCGTACGGGGGACCAGGGCGACGTACACGGCGAAACTGGACTTCGCGGCCTCGGCGCGGATCCGCGCCACCTCGGACAGCGGGACCGTCAGGCGCGGGTCGACGAAGACGCGATCGGTCTGCCAGCCGGCCGCGATCCGGTCCGGAAGCGAAGGGGTCGCCGCGTGGGCAGGGAGCACCGGCAGGGCCACGAGAACAGCAAGCAGCGCGGCGAGGCGGCGGAGGTGGGCGGACATCGCGCACAGCCTACGACTACCTGACGGGTTCACATCCGCACAGACGCAGATCTGGGAGTCACGGTTCCTTGTGCACACCACGGCCCTGGCTAGGACAGGGGAAGCCAAGCCAGGGGCGCGGTGCCACAGACAGAAACGCTGCTACACGGAACCGCTTCAGGAGAAGGGCAGATCACTCGTGCCCCGAGATGCCCCTTGATACGTCAGTCAAAACAGAACCTCCGACTCGGTCCGCGCAAGCGACCGAGCCGGAGGAGTCTTCTGAATCAGAAAGCAGACTCGGGCAGATCCATGATGTCGAGGTCGGTCAGCTCGGCCTTGATCCGCTCGGCGCGGACGCTCGGCATCGTGGAGCGGACGAACCACTGAGCGGCCGCGACCTTGCCGCTGTAGAAGTCCTTGTCGGCCGGCGACAGCTCGTCACCCAGCCGATTCAGCGCGACCTCGGCCTGGCGCAGCATCAGCCACGAGCAGACCACGTCGCCGAGGACGAACAGCAGCCGCGAGGTGTTCAGCGCGACCTTGTAGACGTTCCGCGGGTCGCCGTTCTCGGCCTGCGGGTTGCTCGCCATCAGGGCCTGGCCCATGATCCCGAGCAGCGCCTGAGTGTCCTCGAGGCCCTTCGCCAGCAGTCCGCGCTCCTCCTTGAGACGGCCGTTGCCGGCCTCGGAGGCGACGAAGCCCTGGATCTGCTCGGCCAGGTGGCCGAGCGCCTTGCCCTGGTCCTTGATGATCTTGCGGAAGAACAGGTCCTGACCCTGGATCGCGGTGGTGCCCTCGTAGAGGGTGTCGATCTTGGCGTCGCGGACGTACTGCTCGATCGGGTAGTCCTGCAGGAAGCCGGAACCGCCGAAGGTCTGCAGCGACTCGGTGCCGAGCAGGGTCCACGACTTCTCCGAGCCGTAGCCCTTGACCAGCGGCAGCAGCAGGTCGTTCACGCCCTCGGCGACCACGTCGTGCTCACCGGCGTAGCGGGCCTGCTCGGCACGGTCCTGGTACGTCGCCGTGAACAGCACCAGCGCGCGCAGCGCCTCCGAATAGGCCTTCTGGGTCAGCAGCGAACGCCGTACGTCGGGGTGGTGGGTGATGGTGACTCGCGGCGCGTCCTTGGCCGGGTTGGTCAGGTCGGCGCCCTGGACCCGCGTCTTCGCGTACTCGAGCGCGTTCAGGTAGCCGGACGACAGCGTCGCGATGGCCTTCGTGCCGACCATCATCCGCGCGTACTCGATCACCTGGAACATCTGCGCGATGCCGTTGTGCACCTCGCCGAGCAGCCAGCCCTTGGCCGGGATGCCGTCGCCGAAGGTGAGCTCGCAGGTCGTGGAGACCTTGATGCCCATCTTCTTCTCGACGTTCGTGACGAAGGCGCCGTTGCGCTCACCCGTCAGTTCACCGGTCTCGAGGTCGAAGTGATGCTTCGGTACGACGAACAGGCTGAGCCCCTTCGTCCCGGGGCCGCCGACTCCGTCGATGCCCTGCGGGCGGGCCAGCACCAGGTGCACGATGTTCTCGGTCATGTCCTGCTCGCCCGAGGTGATGAACCGCTTGACGCCCTCGATGTTCCAGCTGCCGTCTTCCTGCAGCGTCGCCTTGGCGCGCCCGGCGCCGACGTCGGAACCGGCGTCCGGCTCGGTCAGCACCATCGTGGCGCCCCAACCGCGGTTGATGATGTGCTCCGCGATCTTCTTGTCCCGGTCGATGCCGTTGCGCCACAGCACGTGCGCGAAGTTCGGTCCGGCGGCGTAGATGTGCACGGCGGGGTTGGCGCCCAGCACCATCTCGGCCGCGGCCCAGCGCAGCGACGGCGGCGTCGGCTGGCCACCCAGCTCCGGCGGCAGCTCGAGCTTGAACCACTCGGCGTCCATGTAGGCCTGGTAGCTCTTCTTGAACGACTCCGGCATCCGCACCTCGTGCGTCTCCGGGTCGAACACCGGCGGGTTGCGGTCGGCGTCCTCGAACGACTCGGCGATCTCGTTCTTCGCCAGCCGGTCGATCTCGCTCAGCACCTCACGGGCGGTGTCGACGTCCATGTCGGCGTACGGTCCCTGCCCGAGCACCTCGCCCCGGCCGAGAACCTCGAGCAGATTGAACTCGATGTCCCGCAGATTCGACTTGTAGTGACTCACAGGGGTCCCCTTAGACATATACTCGTCAGTAACTTGAGTATATACCGGCCGGTAACGATGGCAAAGCGGATTGACTGGTCAGTATGGCGACAAGACTGATCTGCGAGGCGCATGCGACCACCTTCGACAACGAGAGCGGCATCGCGACCGGCTGGCTCCCCGGCGAGCTGTCAGAGCGGGGGCGGCGGGAGGCGGTGGAGCTGGGCGCACGGCGCCAAGGGGTCGATGTGGTGTTCAGCTCGGACCTGCGGCGAGCCGTGCAGACAGTCGAGCTGGCGGACCTCGCCGTACCGCATCTGCAGGACTGGCGACTCCGCGAGTGCAACTACGGCGACCTCAACGGCGCCCCGGTGGACGCGCTCAACCCTCGGGTCGAGCGCGTCCGTACGGCGTTCCCTGGCGGCCAGAGCTACGACGACGTCATGGAGCTGACGCGGTCGTTCCTGGAGGACATCAAGCGCTGGTACGGCGGCAGCGTCGTACTGGTGGTTGCCCATTCGGCGAACCGGTGGGCGCTCGAGCATCTCCTCGGCGGGGGCGTGCCGCTGGAGAAGCTGATTGCCGCACCGTTCAACTGGCAGCCGGGCTGGGAGTACCGGCTCTAAGGGGTGTAGACGGTGTTCTTGCCGTAGAGCTTCTGGGTGAAGGCGGACATGTACGTCGCGGTGTTCGCCTCGGTGAGGTTGTAGGTGAGGAAGACGCCGTACCCGTCGGTCACTGTGCGCTGCGCGAAGCTGGCCGCTGTGGCCTGGCTGGTGGCGGTGTAGCTGACGGCAGCAGGCGAGTACTTCGACTTGGCGAAGGCTGGGTTGGCCGAGTAGCTGCCGTAGTAAGGCTGCCAGGCGTAGTCGAAGGTGTTGGCGAGGTTCACGCCGTTGTATTGCAGCTTGGTCGACGCGGGGCCGATGTCGTACAGCGTGATGAGCTTGCCGGCCGGCAGCTTCTGGCGCAGGGCCTGCACCAGGTAGACGAACGAGGAGGCGTTCGGCTGGCCGGTGCCGTTGTTGCCGTACTCGACGTACTCGTCGTCGAAGTCGATGCCGTCCAGCCCGTAGGTGGCGACGGCGTTGGCCAGCTCCTGGGCGAAGGCTTCGGCGGAGGCCTTGTCCGGGAAGTTCGCGAAGCCGGCGCCCTGGTGGTTGCCGAGGATCGAGAGCAGGACCTTGATGCCCTTGTCCTGCAGCGGCTTGATCTGGGTCGCGCGGTTGTTCAGGACGCTCGTCACCTGCGGGTTGAAGGACAGGTACGCCTTCCGCGTGGAGGTGTTGAAGTTGATGTTCGCCGCGAAGATCACCGCGATGTCGACCACCGGGCGGCCGTCGTTCGCCAGCGTGTACTTGCCGGCGCTCAGCATGCTGTGGTCGTTGACCTCGATGTACGCGACCGTGGTCGGCTTCTTCACCGCGGCGCACGCTTCCGCGGCAGTAGCGACACCGGTCGCGGCCACGGTGGTGCCGGCCGCGACGGCGGTCAGAAAGGTCCTTCGGCGCATGAGCTCACTCATTCGGTCGACTCCTCGTCACAAAGGGTGGGCGGTCCGCCACACCAGCAGTACTAAACCGGTATAGCGGACTGATCATCGATCGAGCCCAAACCCACTGTCAAGGGATCACCTCAGAGTGACTACGAGCAAGGACACCGGCATAGTCCGCAAGGTTGCGACAGAATGTGCGGAGACCGGAAGGAGGGACCTGAGATGCGAGTGATCGGATTGATGTCCGGGACGTCGTACGACGCGATCGACGCGGCGGCCGCCGACCTCCGGCTGGACGGCGATCAGCTGGTGCTGACCCCGCTCGGGATGCTCAGCCAGCCCTACCCCGCGGAGGTGTTCGGAGAGCTGGCGGGTTTGTTGCCGCCGGCAAGCACCACGATCGAGCAGGTCTGCCGCCTGGACACCGGGATCGGGCAGGCGTTCGCAGCGGTGGCGCGGCAGGCCGTCGAGCAGCTGTGCGGTGGCTACGCCGACCTGATCGTGTCGCACGGGCAGACCGTTTACCACTGGGTCGACCAGGGCCAGGTCCGCGGCACGCTGCAGCTCGGCCAACCGGCCTGGATCGCCGAGGCGACCGGTACGACGGTTGTGTCGGACTTACGAGCGCGGGATGTCGCGGCCGGTGGGCAAGGCGCGCCGCTGGTGAGCGTCGTCGACGTCCTCTGGCTGCGCGGGCGACCCGGCGTACCGGTTGCTTTGAATCTTGGTGGGATCGCGAACATCACGGTGGTCGACGGAGATCCGGTCGCTTTCGACACCGGTCCGGCGAATGCGCTCATCGATGCGGTGGTGACCGAGCTGACCGCGGGGAAGCTCGGATTCGACGCCGACGGAGTGATGGCTGGGCGCGGGCAGGTACATCACGAGCTGTTGGAGCGCCTGCTTGCCGAGCCCTATTACGCCGTCGAGGCGCCGAAGAGTACCGGCAAGGAGCTGTTCAACCTCTCCTACCTGGCGCGGCGCCTGGAAGGGCTCCCCGAGATCCCGGCCGACGACATGGTCGCCACAGTGACCGCACTGACCGCACTGACGGTCGCAGACGCCGTACGGCGCCATGGTGGGACCGAGGTCATCGCCTCCGGCGGCGGCATCCGGAACCCGGCGCTGATGCAGATGCTCGCCGCTGAGCTGGGTGACGTGCCGATTCGAAACACCGATGAGCTGGGGCTGCCGTCAGCCGCCAAGGAGGCGCTGGCGTTCGCTGTACTGGGGTTCTTGACTGTGCACGGGTTGGGCGGGACGGTCCCGAGCTGCACCGGCGCCCGGCACTCAAGTGTGCTCGGATCGCTCACCCCGGGTCTCGGCGGTGTGCCGCAGGTCTCTCGCGATGTTCGGCCTCCGGCGAGCCTTCTGATCGAGGGCGCGCCACACTAGTTCTCGTGACGAGGTTGTTCGTGGTGACAGGTGCGCCCGGGGCCGGTAAGTCGACCGTGGTGCCGGAGCTGGTGCGGTTGAATCCGGGCAATCTCGTCGTGATGGACATGGACGAGCTGCTGGACCACGAAGGCCGGTTGCTCGGAATCAGCATCGCGAGCCAGACGGCGGCCCCGGTCTGGCCGGCGTACAACGCGCTGTGGTTGCGCATCACCGAGCTGATCCGCCGGTCCGGCATCCCCGTCCTGCTGCTGACGCCCGGCCTGCCCTCCGAGCTCCCGGAAGGCCGCTGGCTGCACCTGGACTGCCCGGACATCCTGCGCCGCAAACGCCTCGCCAAACGCGGCTGGCCCGACGACCGCATCGAGGACGCCGTCGCCGACGCCGCCGAGATCCGCATGCACGTCCCCCGCTCGGTCCTCAGCAACGCGTCCCCGGAACGCTGCGCCCGCAGCATCCTCGAGTGGATCCGCGGCGAACGCTTCGGCAAACCCCTAACCCTCTGGAACCGCCTCCGCGGCTGATCCCGGCCCGCCCAGCCACGGCGACGCCGTACCGGCTCAGTCGCCGGCGCCCAACACGTCCCATGGGTGCGGCCCCCCAGTTGCTGGCGGTCCGCCCCGGCCGCGCCCGGCCACCCTTGAGCACCAATCAGCCATTTTTCGCCCGTCGAAACGCCTGAACCGTGCTCAAGGCCGCTCGCCCGGCGCACTTTGAGCACCCATCAACCATTTCCGCGGCCCGCGGATGGGGCGGATTCAGGTGGTCGTCGCAACGCCTGAGTTTTGGAGGTATTGCGATGGTCAGGTTTGGTCGTCCGGCGTTGCCGCGGGCGTTGCAGCGTGAGTTTTGGTTGGTGGTGCGTGGTGGTGCGGAGTACTCGGATGCGGCTGCGGCGGTTGGTGTGTCGGACACGGTGGCGTGGCGGTGGGTCCGCGACGGTGGTGGGATGCCGATGGTCGAGTTGTCCGAGCCGCGGGGCCGGTATCTGTTGCTGGCTGAACGCGAAGACATCATGGTGTGGTTCGAGCAGGGTGTCGGTGTTCGTGAGATCGCGCGGCGGCTCGGTCGAGCGGCCTCGACGGTCAGCCGGGAGCTGGACCGCAACAGCGCGACTCGGCCGGTGCGCCGTGACGGTGCCGGTAGCGTGAAGCCGCGATATCGTGCCTCGCTGGCCCAGGCGAACGCCGACCGCCGGGCTCGCCGCCCGAAACAGTCCAAACTGGCACAGCCGGTCAGCGGGGCTAGATCGTGTCGCCGGTTGCGCTGGCGGGTGATGGCAGGGCTGCGGTTGCGGTGGAGCCCGCAACAGATCGCGGTCCGGCTGAAGCTGGATTTCCCCGACGATCCGGAGATGTGGGTGTCACACGAGACGATCTACCAGGCGCTGTATGTGCAAAGCCGCGGTGGGCTGCGCCGCGAACTCACCCAGGCACTGCGCACCGGGCGGGCCATCCGCAAGCCCCGCCGGTGTGCCGGCGAGCGCCGCAGCCGGGGACGCACAGACATGGCGATGATCTCCGAGCGTCCCGCCGAAGCCGATGACCGCGCCGTGCCTGGCCACTGGGAAGGAGACCTCATCATGGGCCAGGGCAACCGGACCGCGATCGGCACCCTGGTCGAGCGCAGCACCCGCTACGTCATGCTGCTGCACCTGCCAGGCGGCACCGACGCCGTCACAGTTCGCGACGCCATGCTCGACGCGATCGCCACCCTGCCCGAACACCTGTGGCGCTCACTGACCTGGGACCAGGGCAAAGAAATGGCCCGGCACCGCGAGATCAGCACCGCTGCCGACCTGCCGATCTACTTCTGCGATCCCCACAGCCCCTGGCAACGCGGCACCAACGAGAACACCAACGGCCTCCTCCGCCAGTACTTCCCCAAAGGCACCGACCTGTCCGTTCACACCCGCCAGCACCTCGACGCCGTCGCGATCCAGCTCAACGGCCGGCCCCGCAAAACCCTCAACTACCAAACCCCCGCCGAAACCCTCAACCAGCTACTCTCCAACCCCTACCCAACCACCGGTGTTGCGACGACCGGCTGAATCCAAGTGGTCGGTGGGTACACAAGGTCGCACTTCGCGCCCAAAGGTGGGTCGGCTGCTCTTTGTGCCTCCACCGACCACCTTCGGCCTGGCGCGTGACTGACCCGTGCTCAAGGCCGCACTGGGGTTCGCGCGGGGGCCCGGTGGCTGGCTGGACTTGGGCTGCATTCACCGGCTGGTCACGAATACCGGCCGGGCTGGGGAGTGCTGCCCACCTGAATCGGCAGGTAGCACTCCCCAAGCTGCCGCAACGAAGCAGCAGGCCCGCCAACCGGGCCCGGCTGGGGTTGGCGCGGCGATCGGTTGACGCGCTTAACGCGGGAGTGCCTGTCGCGTGCTGAGCGGGCCGGTGGCGGACCGCCGACACTGACCAACCTTCCGGGCAGCCGGTCCGGCACGCTCAAGCGAGGGGCGGGAACTCCGGTCGCAGGCGCTTGTCAGTGGGGGCGGTACGACGGCACCCGCGGCAGCCCAGCCTCGCTGGGTGGGCGGGGCCTAAGTTGGGCGTATGGCAGACATGATCAGCATCCGCGTGGATGCGGAGATTGAGCGTGCGTTGGACGTGCTTACGCGTGACGGGCGCTCCCGGGCAGTGGTGATCCAGGAGGCTGTATTGGCGGCGGCGCTGCGGGTGGAGCGGGCTTCGGACAGGCGTCGCGAGGTGTTGCGGATGCCGCTTGGGGAGGTCGACGGTGTCGACGTCGGCGTTGAGATTTGCCGCGATCGCTGATCACCAGGCTGGGCGGAGGTTGACTCTTAGGGTGCGGCCGTGGGTTTGGTGGGTGGTGACGGTCAGGCGGGTGCCGGTGAGGGTTCGGG
>NZ_SMKX01000200.1 GCF_004349055.1 Kribbella antibiotica | reverse complement strand
CCTAACCCCCGAGGGGCACCGGGGTGGGGGGTGGTGGTGCCCCTCGGGGGTTAGGAGCGCTTGAGGCGGAGGGTGATGATCTGGAAGGGGCGGAGGTCGAGAGCGACCCCACCATCCAGGTCCCGGTCCGCGAGGTGACGCTCCAGGAGGTCAACCTCGGTCACCGACGAAACACTGAAGGTGGGTGTGAGGGTGGCGCGGGAGCGGCCGCCGGTGGATTCGTAGAGGCGGACGATGACGTCACCGGACTCGTCGTCGGCGAGCTTGAGGGCTTCGACGACGAGGTTCGGGTTGTCGAGGGTGACCAGGGGGTCGGCCCCGGCGGCGCCGGTGACGGTGCGTTCGGGGAGGTTGATGCGGTAGCCCTCGGAGACGGCTTCGGGGATGCCGGCGCCGACGACCAGGGCGTGGTTGACGGTGTGGATGCCCTGGTCGGTGTTCGGGTCGGGGTAGCGGGGGGCGCGGATCAGCGAGGTGCGGATCGTGGTGGTGGTGCCGCCGTCGGGGCGGGCGGTGCGGTTGATGTCGTGGCCGTAGGTGGAGTCGTTGACGACGGCCACGCCGTAGCCGGCTTCGCCGACGTGGACCCAGCGGTGGGCGGCGATCTCGAACTTGGCCGCGTCCCACGAGGTGTTCTGGTGGGTCGGGCGGAAGATGTGGCCGAACTGGGTCTCCGACGCCGAGCGGTCGGCGTGCACGTCTACCGGGTACGACGCCTTGAGGAACTTCTCGGCTTCGTGCCAGTCCATCTCGGTCTCGATGTCGACCCGCTTCGCACCGGGCTCGAGGCGCAGGGTCTGGGTGACCGTGGAGCGGTTGAAGGAGCGCTTCACGACGACCGTGGCGACACCGTCGACGGTGCTGAAGTCGACGCTGTCGACCTCCGTGATGTCGCGGACGTTGTTCTTGTAGAACGAGTCGACGTCCCAGGCGTCCCACTGGTTCGGGGTGTCGACGTGCAGCTGGAGAAGGTTGCCGACGGTGCCTGGTGCGATGACCTCGCGCTGCGCCTCGACGTCGTACAGCGAGGTGATCAGGCCGCGCTCGTCGATGGTGACCCGGATGACGCCGTTGTCCAGTACGCCGTCCGCCACGGAGACCGGGGTCCCGGCGGCAGCAGCGACGGCGGAGCCCAGACCGGCGACCCCGTTGCGCGTGTGCGGCGCAGCGTTGAAGACGATCGACTCGGAGCCGGCACCGGCCAGCGCCTGCTGGGCCTTGGCGATGATCGCCTCGAGCTCGGCGCCCAACCGGGCATAGGTCTCCTCGGCCTCGCGGTGCACCCAGGAGATCGACGAACCGGGCAGGATGTCGTGGAACTGGTTCAGCAGTACGGCTTTCCAGATCCGGTCCAGGTCGGCGTACGGGTAGGCGTCGAGCTTGCCGGCGACCACGGCGGCGGCCGACCAGAGCTCGGCCTCGCGGAGCAGGTGCTCGCTGCGGCGGTTGCCCTGCTTGGTCTTGGCCTGGGAGGTGTACGTCGCCCGGTGGATCTCGAGGTAGAGCTCGCCGGACCAGACCGGGGCGTGCTCGGCGTACTCCTCCTCGGCGGCGCTGAAGAAGTCGGTCGGGGACTCGATGGTGACCCGCGGCGAGGACTCCAGGTTCGCGACCCGGCGTGCGGTGGCGATGAACTCACGGGTGGGGCCGCCACCGCCGTCGCCGTAGCCGAACGGGGCCAGCGATCGGGTCGCGGCGCCGTTCTCCTGGAAGTTTCGCTGGGCGCGGGCGAGCTCACGACCGGACAGGTCGGAGTTGTAGGTGTCGATCGGCGGGAAGTGCGTGAAGACACGGCTCCCGTCCAGGCCCTCCCACCAGAAGGTGTGGTGCGGGAACTTGTTCTCCTTGTTCCAGGAGATCTTCTGGGTCAGGAACCACTTCGAGCCGGACAGCTTCACCAGCTGCGGCAGGGCGGCGGTGTACCCGAAGGAGTCCGGCAGCCAGACCTCCTGGGTGTCGATGCCGTACTCGTCCAGGAAGAACCTCTTGCCGTGCACGAACTGCCGGGCCAGCGCCTCGCCGCCGGGCAGGTTGGTGTCGGACTCGACCCACATGCCACCCACCGGAACGATGGTGCCCTCGGCAACGGCCTTCTTGAGCCGCTCCCAGACCTCGGGGTAGTTCTCCTTCACCCAGGCGTGCTGCTGGGCCTGCGAGAACGCGAAGATGAGCTCCGGGTACTCCTCGGCCAGCGTGGCGACGTTGGAGACCGTGCGGGCCACCTTGCGGCGGGTCTCACGCAGCGGCCACAGCCACGCCGAGTCGATGTGGGCGTGACCGACGGCGGAGACCTGGTGTGCGCTGGCGTGCGCGGGACGGCTCAGTACGTCGGTCAGTTGCGCGCGGGCGTCGCTCGCGGTCTTGGCGACGTTCTCGTAGTCCAGTGCGTCCAGGGAACGGCTCAGCGCGCGCAGGATTTCGCGGCGGCGCGGCTCCTGGAGCGGCAGTTCGTTCTGCAAGCTGTTCAGTGCCTCGAGGTCGAGGATCAGATCCCACACCTCGGCGTTGAACACGGCCAGGTCGGCGCGGGTGAGCTGGTAGATCGGCTTGCCGCCCGGCTCGGGCTTGTCGCCGATCGTCGTCGGCGAGAAGCCACCGGCGTCACCGAGGACCTCCGGGTTCGCAGCGGCCTCGACGTAGAACTCGATCGAGTCGCCGGCCGCGGCCGCCGTACCGTCCGGGCCCAGGATCGACAGCGGTGCGTAGGTCTGACGCGGGTGCAGGCCCTTCAGCGGCCGGCCGCCGGTGGTGTGAACCAGGCCTTCCGCGGAGAAGCCGGGGCCGCCGCTGAAGCCGAGGTCGATGACCGCCTCGATCTCGCTGCCGGCCCACTCGGCCGGGACCTGACCGCTGAACTTGAACCACGCGGTGCCCCAGGCGGGACCCCAGGGCAGGCCGATGGCGGCCGGCTCGAAGGTCTGCGCGAGCGCCTCAGCGGGTGACACGGGCTCACCAGGGGCGTGCCACACCTCGATGTCCAGCGGGACGGCAGCGCCGTAGACCGCAGGGCGGATCCGTTCCCGCAGGGCGCGCTGCAGCCGCTCCTCGATGAGTTGACGGTCGTCGTGCACGGAATCATCCTCCGGGGGCCAGCTGGCATGGGGTTGGGAACGCAACTCACGCGGTCGCGTCATGACAACGCTGTCACACCGACCGGGGGCCCGTCCAGACATAGTTTGTGAGAACCTGCCGACGGATGCTCCGGGTAGCGGTTCGGTAGCGGCCGGCACGCACGGCTACCGATCCGGCCCGATTGCCACATAGGTTGTCCGTATGGATCGTCCCCGCCTGATCATTCCGGATTCGATGAGCCGGCGCCGCGCGCTCGGCCTGGGGGCGGCCGCCGCTGCTGCGCTCACGCTCCCCGGGTGTTCCCGGGGCCGCCGCGACGAGCCCGCACCGGCCGCTCCGGCGACGCTTGCGACGGGCAACAAGGGTGGCGTCTACGACCAGTTCGGCACCGGGCTGGCCAGTCTGGTCGGTGAGGTGACCGGGATGATGCTGACCCCGGTCGCGAGTCTGGGGTCGATCGACAACCTCAAGAAGGTCGCGAGCGGCAGGCACGACGTCGGCTTCACGACATCGGACTCGGCCTACGCCGCCTATGAGGGGGTCGGTGCCTTCGCCAGCGGGGCGCTGCGATTCACCTCGCTGGGCCGGACCTATGACAACTACGTGCACGTCGTGGTGCCGATGGCGTCGAAGGTCAAGACCCTGCAGGATCTGAAGAACAAGATCGTCAGCGTCGGCCCGGAGGGCTCCGGGACCAAACTGGTCGCCGACATGATCCTCGACACGGCCAAGCTCGACGACCGCCGGAGCGTCGGTGACACGGTCCTCAAGAGGATGCTGTCGCTCGACGCTGCCGTCGCCGCCTTGAAGGCACAGTCCGACAAGCCGGGCACGGGAATCGACGCGATGATCTGGAGCGGCGGTCTGCCGACCGACCCGATCAAGAAGCTGCAGAAGTCCATCGGCTTCCGGCTGGTCGACATCGCCGAGACGGCGGAGACCATCGCGCTCAAGCAGTTCGGCGGCTACATCGTCTCCTCGATCCCGCCGAAGACGTACGACCTGGCGAGCGCCGTCGCGACCCTGACGATCCCGAACTACCTGATCGCCCGGCCGAACCTGTCGGACTCCTGGGCCTGGTGGATCGTCAACACACTCTTCCGCCGCCAGAAGGACCTGATCGGCAACCCGGCCGACCCGGAGCACTACCACCCGGAGGCCAGCGCACTGGATCCCCGGTCCGCGATCGCGACCATGCCGGTGCCGCTGCATCAGGCGGCCGAGCGCTGGTACCGCGCCAACCACATCTGAGCCAAAGATCCGGTACGGCGAACTGTCGCCGTACCGGATGGTGCTGTCAGAGGTCGTAGTCGTCGATCAGCGGGACGCGGACCTCGATCACCAGACCGCCACCGATCGGCGGGCGGGCGACCACGCGGCCGCCGACCCGCGCTGCCTCGGAGCGAACGATCGCCAGGCCGAGACCGGTGCCCGGCATCTCGCGGTGGTGCGCACTGCGCCAGAACCGCTCGCCGACCTTCTTGAGGTCGCGCGAGCCGAGGCCGAGGCCGTGGTCGCGGACCGACAGGACGACCTCGTCGGCGTCGCGGGTGACCGAGACCTCGACGGGCGGAGCGCCGTACTTGGAGGCGTTGTCGAGCAGGACGTCGAGGATGTCGTCGACCTCCAGCTCGGGACCGACACCACCCGGGACCATCTCGCCGATGATGAGCTCGAGGTCGTCGGCGGCGTACACGGCCTTCCAGCCGACGAGCCGCTCCTTGACCGCCTGCGCGAGATCCAGCGGCTCCTCGCTGTTGCCCTCGGCGTCGGCTCCAGGCCGGTCTGAACCGGCCAGCCGGGACAGACGCTGGACGATCCGGCCGAGCCGGTCGATGTCGCTGAGGGCGAAGCGTGCGGTCGGGGACAGCCGGGAGAGGCCCTCGATGTGGATCCGGGCCGACGTCAGCGGCGTCCGGAGCTGGTGCGATGCGTCGGCCACGAACTCGCGCTCGCGCTGACGGGCCTGGTGCAGGCTGAGCGCCATCGAGTTGAAGCTGTCGCCGAGACGGCGGAGCTCCGGAGCACGACCGTCGGTGGAGACTCGGGTGTCGAGGGCGCCGCGGGTGATCTGGTGCGTTGCGTTGTCCAGGTCCTTCAGCGGCTTGACGACCCAGCGGCTGATCGGCCGGACGATGCCGGCGATGATCGCGCCGATGCTGATCAGCAATCCGATCAGCAGCAGGATCAGGCTGCGCTGGACATCCGCCCGCGGGCCGTCGGTCGGCACCCGCAGTACGGCGGCGCCTAGGACACGGCCGTTGTTGGCAACCGGGCGGGCGACGATCATCTCGCCGCTCTGCCACGGCCACAGCGCCGGCGGCTCGGCCGGAAGCCGGCCGGCCAGCGTGCTGCCCAGGGCGGTCGCGATGGCGGGCTCAGTGAGCTCCACACCGGACTTCGACGTGGCGACCACCTTGTTGTTGTCGTCCACGATGAAGACCGGGGTGTCGTAGAGCTCGTCGTACCGGACGGCCATTTCGCGCAGGTTGGCGATGTCACCGGACTGCAGCGGAGCCTCCGCCATGGTGCCGAACCAGTCCGCGTCGTTGCTGCGGGACAGGAACAGGGTGCGGGAGGCGCCGGTGGCGATGAAGTTCGCCAGCGGGACGGTGGCGATGATGGCGAGCAGAACCACCATCGGAACGAGGGACTGCAGTAGGCGACGGCGCAACGGTCAGTCCGAGCCGAGGCGGTAACCGACACCGCGGATCGTCTGGACGAGCTCCGGCCGGCCGAGCTTGGCCCGCAGGTTGGCGACGTGCACGTCCATGGTCCGCGAGGAGGCCTCGAAGACCGACTGCCAGGCGTACAGGGCGACCTGTTCGCGCGGCACGACCCGGCCGTGGTGCGCGGCCAGCACTGCGAGCACGTCGAACTCCTTGCGGGTCAGGCTGATGGGCTTGTCAGCGACCTGGACGGTCCGGGCCTCGATGTCGACCGTGAGGTCGCCGACAGTCACCCGGGGGCGGGGCTGCAAGAGGCCGGTACGACGCAGTACAGCATCGATCCGGGCCAGCAGCTCGGAAATCGCGAAGGGTTTCACCACATAGTCGTCCGCACCGCTGCGCAGCCCGCGGACCCGGTCGGCCGCCTCACCGCGCGCAGTGACCGCGATCACCGGGACGTCGGAGACCGAACGGATCTGCCGGCAGACGTTGATGCCGTCTCCGTCGGGCAGTCCGAGGTCCAGCAGGACCAGGTCGCCGGGGTCCGCCGCGAGGGCGTCCGCCGCCGTCCGGACATGGGTCACCATCAGGCCGTAACGCCGCAGTGCGGGTATCAAGGCATTGGCGATATCGAGATCGTCTTCGACGAGCAAAATCCTGACGGCGCCACTCATGCGGTGATCGTAGGCCAGGTCGGAGGGGAATGTGTCAGATCTTGGTAAAGACGTAATCACGCGACTCCACGCAGTGTTCGGCAACATTAGCCTTCCGCACACAGGAGGGAACCGGTAGATGACTGTCGGTATCGGTTCGGGGGGTGGCGTGAGCACGCCCTCGGACGAAGAGCTTGCCGAGTATGAGCAGGAGCGCCCCGCTCGGCGACTTCGGCCTGCCCTGGACCTGGTGATCTCGGTCTGGTGCGTGATCGTCAGTGTCGGCGTACTGGCCCAGGTGTTCTTCCCCCTACCACAGGGGACGCAGTTTTACCTGGTGATCTTTCTCGCAGCCATTCTGCCGATCACCCTGCTGTGTTACCGGGGCTGGAAGGTCCCGGCGGTCCTCAATCCGTTCAAGGCGCGGTCCCATGATGACCCCGGTCTGACGGACTGGTTGCTGGCGCTGATCTCGCTCGCGGTCTGCGTCTACCCGTTGCTCGACTTCGACGGGTTCCTGGAACGGCGTCAGACTCCGACCGGTCTCGACGTACTGATGGGCGCCGTACTGCTGGTGCTGCTGCTGGAAGCCTGCCGTCGTACGACGGGGTGGGTGCTGCCGGTGGTGAGCCTGCTGTTCATCGCCTATGCGTACTACGGCGGCTACCTGCCCTACACGTGGTCGCTGGCGCACCAGGGCTTCAACTTCGACGCGATCATCGGCCAGTTCACGATGGGGACGGCGGGCTTCTACGGAACGCCGTTGAGTGTCGCGGCTTCGTACATCGTGCTCTTCACCATCTATGGCGCAGTGCTCGACTACTCGGGTGCAGGCAAGTTCTTCATCGACCTGTCCTTCGCAGCCTTCCGCAAGAGCCGCACTGCACCCGGCCGCACCGTCACCCTGGCGGGCTTCCTGCTGGGCAGCGTCTCCGGCTCCGGTACGGCGACCGCCGTATCGCTAGGCACTGTGTCGTGGCCGATCCTGCGTCGGGCCGGGTATCCGCCCGAGCCGGCCGGTGGCATGCTCGCGGCCTCCGGCATCGGCGCGATCCTGTCGCCGCCGACCCTGGGCGCAGCGGCCTTCATCATCGCCGAGTTCCTGCAGGTCTCGTATCTGACCGTGCTCGGCTACGCCGTGATCCCGACGATCCTGTACTACCTGGGCATCCTGCTCGCGATCGAGATCGACGCCCGCCGGCACGGTACGACGTCGGCCGAGACCTCGACGCAGTCCGCGCGGAAGCTGCTGTTCCGGTTCGGGTACCACTTCCTCTCGCTGTTCGTGATCATCGGCTTCATGGCGGTCGACGTGCCGCCGTTCAAGGCCGTGGTCTACGCGGTGATTATCCAGTTCGGGCTGTCGTTCCTGGACAAGGAACACCGGCTGACCGGGCGGCCGCTCTTCAAAGCACTTGCCCAGGGCACCCGTTCGGTCCTGCCGGTGGCGGCGACCTGCGCGACGGCAGGCGTGATCGTTGCGGTGACCACGCAGACCGGGCTTGGGCTGAACCTGGCCGAGATCATCGTCGGCGCTGCTCGTGGGTTCACCGACAACCACACCGTGATCCTGATTCTGACGGTGGTGCTGTCGGCGTTCGCCGTACTGGTGCTGGGTCTTGCGGTGCCGGTCACCGCGTCCTTCATCATCGCCGCGGTGATCATCGCGCCGGCGCTCGTGCAGCTCGGCGTGACGCAGGCCGAGGCCTACATGTTCATCTTCTACTACGCCGTGCTGTCGGAAGTGTCGCCGCCGACCGCGCTCGCCGCGGTCGCGACGTCGGCGATCACCGGTGGCAAAGTGATGCCGACGATGTGGCAGGCGTGGAAGTACACCCTGCCTGCCTTCCTGGTCCCGTTCGCCTTCGTGCTCACCGACAACGGCGCGCATCTGCTCGGTCAGGGATCGTTCATCGGCATGGTGTGGACGCTGGCGGTTTCGATGCTCGCCGTTGCCGCACTTGCTGTCGTGACAGGAGGTTGGATCTTCGTCGCGACCACCTGGATCGAGCGCGCGCTGTGTGTGCCGGCCGCACTGCTGCTGCTTTACCTCGCGCCCGTAACCATCAGCGTCGGAATCGGTTTGCTACTTGTTGCCGTCGTCATCAATGTGGTCCGGCGGCAACGCCTGGCCGCACCCACGGAAGGATCCGCCAGATCATGAGAATCCGTCGCCTCCCCGCTGTCGTGGTGGCGCTCGCCGCCGCCGTCTCACTGGTCGCCTGTGGTGGCCAACGCGAACCCACCGGCTCCGGTACGGCGGCCGGCGGCCGGCTGACCATTGCCACCGGCAACACCACCGGCAACACCACCGGCGTCTACTACCAGCTCGGTGGCGCGCTGGCCTCGGTGATCTCGCAGAAGGTCACCGGCTACCGGGCGACCGCGAGCGAGACCGGCGCCTCGGTGCAGAACATCCAGGGTCTGGTCGGCGGCAACTACGACATCGCCTTCTCGCTCGGCGACACTGCGGCGGATGCGGTCAAGGGTGAGAACAGCTTCCAGACCAAGCAGGACGTGGTCGCGCTGACCCGGCTGTACAACAACTACACGCAGGTCGCGGTCCGCACCTCGGCGAACATCAACTCGATCGCCGACCTGAAGGGCAAGCGGGTCTCCACCGGCTCGCCGAACTCGGGCACCGAGGTGATCGCCCGGCGGCTGCTCGAGGCCGCCGGTCTCGACCCGGCCAAGGACGTCACTGCCCAGCGGCTCGGTCTGCCGGAGTCGGTGGACGCGATGAAGTCGGGCTCGATCGACGCGCTGGTCTGGTCCGGCGGGCTGCCGACCGGTGGCATCACCGATCTGACCACCAGCCTCGGCAAGGGGGTCAAACTCTTGCCGATCGCCGATCTGCTGCCGAAAATGACCGAGAAGTACGGCTCGGTCTACGCCGAGGCGCCGATCCCGGCCGCGACGTACAAGCAGCCGGGCGACGTCGCGACGATCGTCGTACCGAACGTGTTGCTGGTCCGCAAGGACATGAAGGACGAGCTGGCCGAGCAGCTCACCAAGACCATCTACGAGAACCTCGATGCGCTGGTCGCGGTGAACGCCGCCGCCAAGGGCATCACCAAGGAGAACGCTGCCAAGACCGAGCCGGTGCCGCTGCACCCAGGCGCCCAGAAGGCGCTCGACGGTCTGAAGTAATCCCCTGAACCGTCCTCTCCCGCACACCAGGCGCAGCGGGAGAGGACGTCAGGCCGGCTCCCGCAACCAGGCGCAGTGGGAGCCGGTCGACCGGGCCCGGCCCTTCGGAGGCATCCGAGGGACCCGGGCCCGGTCATTACTCTTATCGCCTCCGGCGTCGCTGCTGGAATCAAGATCCCCGGCACTCAGGCCGGGCTGTTCACAGGTGCAACTAGCGGGTCTCGCACGGCAGGCCGCCGCTCTCGAAGGAGCCGTCGGACTTGTGCCGCCACACCTGGGCGCAGACCTTGGTGCCCTTGGCCGGGAAGCGGTTCCAGGTCGTGCGCCGGACGCCCCCGTTCCATTGGTACGGGCCGTCGCTGTCCTGCACGCCCGGGTAGAACAGGTCCATGTGGTAGGTCCCGGAGACGCAGCCGGACTGGTGCTGAGTGACAGGCCGCCCGTCGCCGTCGAAGCCGATCCAGACGCAGCCGTTCGACCCTGCCGAGGCCGTCGTCGTCATCGTGATGGCCGAGGTGGCCACCACTGCACTGGCCAGCGCTGCCCGCAGTACGGTCTTCATCATCATGCCGTAGCACCCTTCGTTTCGTTGGTGTCGTCGTGATTCACCGCAGACGCTAGGCAGCACCTTCACTTGGTCCTAACATTTCGATTCCCCCCGAAACCGTCCAGCCGCAAGGCGAAAGATAAGCAATTGCAACAAACGTTTGATATGCGGCCGTGGAGTGTCGAGGTTTCCGGAGGTGACAGCACCTCGGAAATCGTGGTCCCTGACAAAATCGGCACTCGACGGTCTTCGAAAGGCTTGACAGCGTTCGGCCGACGAGATTCGCCGTTACCTTGAAGGTGTCCATGGAATCCCAGTAGGACAAGGGATTCCACGGACATGCTGACGGCCCGCGTCCTCCACAGACCGGGCCGTCGTGGGGGACCTCCCCGCGTGTGCCCGCCCACTGCACAACGCAACCACCCCCGGGACTTTCCGTAACATTACGGATGGATCAGTGGTCGGAGCTCTTCTTCCAGAGGTTGATGCCGGCCTCGACCGCGTCGGCGTCGATGGCCTCGAGCTCTTCCTCGCTGAACTTGAGGTTGCGGACGGCCTCGAGATTGCCTTCGAGCTGCTTGACGCTGGAGGCGCCGATCAGGGCGCTGGTGACGCGCTCGTCACGCAGTGTCCAGGCCAGGGCGAGCTGAGCGACCGACTGGCCGCGGTCCTTGGCGATCTCGTTCAGCGCGCGGACATGCTTGAGGGTGTCCTCGGTCAGCGACTCCGGATCCAGCGACTTGCCCTGCGAGGCCCGGGACCCCTCCGGGATACCGCCCAGGTAGCGGTCGGTCAGCACGCCCTGCGCCAGCGGCGAGAACGCGATCACACCGACTCCGAGCTCACCGACGGCGTCGAGCAGGTCCTCCTCGATCCAGCGGTTCAGCATCGAGTACGACGGCTGGTGGATCAGCAGCGGCGTCCCCAGCTCCTGCAGGATCCGCGCCGCCTCCCGCGTCTTCTCCGCGCTGTACGACGAGATTCCGGCGTACAGGGCCTTGCCGGAGCGGACTGCGGTGTCGAGGGCACCCATCGTCTCCTCGAGCGGGGTGTCCGGGTCGAACCGGTGCGAGTAGAAGATGTCGACGTAGTCGACGCCCATCCGGGCCAGCGACTGGTCGAGCGAGGCCAGCACGTACTTCCGCGAGCCCCCGCCCTGCCCGTACGGCCCCGGCCACATGTCGTAACCCGCCTTGCTCGACAGGATCAGCTCATCGCGGTACTTCTTGAAGTCCCGCTGGAAATGCGTCCCGAAGTTCGTCTCCGCGGCGCCGTACGGCGGGCCGTAGTTGTTCGCCAGGTCGAAGTGCGTCACGCCGAGGTCGAACGCGCGGCGCAGAATGTCGCGCTGCGTCTCGAAGGGCTTGTCGTCCCCGAAGTTGTGCCACAGCCCCAGCGAGATCGCCGGCAGTTGCAACCCACTCCGCCCCGTCCGCCGATAGACCATCCGGTCGTCGTACCGCTCCTGTGCAGCCACGTAGTCAGTCACGCTACTCAGTCTGCACCATGTCGTAACAAGCGCAAAACCCCTTGTTTTGCACAAGAAACCGCAGCTCTGACACCAAGAACCCCACCTTCTTGGTAACCGCCGCCGCCCCTTTGTGCACGCACCGCATCTTTGTGCACCCACCAACCACGCGAGGCGCCTCGAAATGGTTGGTGGATTCTCAAAGATGAGGCCGGCGCACAAAGAGCAGCCGACCCACCCTTGGACGCGAGACGCGAGAGAGCGCTAGGGGTTGGGCAAGTCCGGGTGGTGACCGTTTGCCGGGGCTGGGGAGTGCTGCCTGCCGATTCCGGTGCGTAGCGCTCCCCAGCCTCGCCGGACGCCAGCGCGCAGCACCCCGAACCACCTGACATGTCATTGAAAGCCACCGCGGCGGGTCACCTGTCAGGCCTCGTCATCATCGACAGCAACCACAGCCCAGCAACCTCAAGCAACGAGTCACGCGATCGCCCACCTCGCCAAGCAGCTCAGCCCCTGCGGCGACCAGCCACGCCGCCGTTAATCGGCCGCAGCGGCGACCAGCCATCCCCAGACATCACCGGCCGAGCCCACGCCAACCCACCGCAGACCGCAACATTCCCCGCCGACTGCAACCCACGGACTACCGACCAACCGCGAACCACCAACCGGATACGAGGAAATCCGGCGTACTGGAGACACCACGTGGGGACCGCGGACACCTCACCGCATGGCCACGGTCCCGAGTAGGTGTACGCAGCCGCAGCAAATGTCCGTCCGCTGTGACACAGCGGGGCTCTGGCGAGGGCGGCAGGCTGTCGCCGTGAACGCCGGTCAACACCGACCCCGCGTGCCTCGCCGGCTGATCTGGCTGATTTGGCGGATAGGGAGCCCAGGCTGGGTCAGGTGAGGGTCGACCAGGGGGCTGGCGGGTTGGTCGTGAAGAACTGCAGGAGGCCGGCGAACCGGCTCAGGGGTGGTGCCGTCCAGTGGCGTTGGCCCTGCCAGGGTCTTGCGGTCAGTTTGCTGAGGGACCAGGAGAGATGGAAGTGGAGGATGCCGGCGGCCAGTTCGTCGGCGTTGAGAGGTTGCCTGGTGGCGGCTAGGTAGTGCGGGAGGATCGCAGCGACCTCGGAGAGCCGGAGTTTTGCGAAGTCCTGGGCGCGTGGAGTCCACGCCGCGTCACCCCAGTCGATCAGTGCTTGCAGAGCGCCGGTGCCGGGGTCGACGAGAAGGTTGTGTGGGGCAACATCTCCGTGGATCAGCACCTTGGGCGCTGACCGATCGAAGCGTGAATCCAGCCGAACGATCCACCCGGAGAGCCAATCGGCGGTCGCCTGATCGAGGTGCCCGTCGATGGCCAGTGCCTGCACGGTGTGTCCGGGTGACCCCCAGTCGTCCGCCGGTACGCCGGCCAGCGGCGGAGCATCCGGTGGCGCCTGGAAGATGGCGTGCAGACGGGCCAGATCGGTCGCGATCTCCACCGGGGCAGCGGCCGGCTCGACCCCGTGCACGCGCTCCATCACGACGTACGGCGCGGGGACGATCGTGCAGGTGTTGTCGTACTCGAGGATGGCGGGGGTGCGGACGCCTACGGACCGGGCGGCCGGGATGATCATCGTCTCTTTGTCCAGGTCTGCTTCGTAGCCGTTGCGGGCGACCCGCGCGAACAACTGCGGGCCGAGGGCGAAGGCACGGTTCGCGACGCCGCCCGGGACTTCGTGCACCTCCTCGGCCGGGAGGTTGTAGCACCCGGCGAGCCGGATGACGGCCGCGGGCAGATCGTCGTCGTTCTCGGTCAAGGGTTCCTCCGATCGAGGTGATCCTCGTGGTGGATCGGGGTGCTGGGCAACAGGTTTGATGTACTGCCGGAGTGCGTATCGAACTGGATCCGGAAAGCGTTGGGCCACGGGAGATCTACGCGACGCTGAACTCGGTGGTCGTTCCGCGGCCGATCGCGTGGGTGTCGAGCCAGTCGGCCGACGGAGTGCTGAACCTGGCGCCGCACTCGTTCTTCACGGTGTCGTGTGTGCGGCCGCCGATGGTGCAGTTCACCTCGGTCGGCCGCAAGGACAGCCTGAACAACGTCGAGGCGACCGGTGAGTTCGTCGTGAACTTCGCGGCGGAGCCGTTGTTCGAGCAGGTGAACGCGTCGGGCACGGACTTCCCACCCGAGGTGTCGGAGTTCGCGGCGATCGGAGTCACGCCGGAGCCGTCCCGGACTGTTGGCGTCCCGCGGGTGGCTGAATCGCCGGTCGCCATCGAATGCACGCTGCACACCACGCTCGAGCTCGGCGACTGCACGATCGTGATCGGGCAGGTCCGGGCGATCGCCATCGACGAAGCGGTCCTCGCCGATGGTCGCCCGGAGGTTCGCCTGCTGCGCCCGCTGGCACGGCTTGGCAAGGACGAGTGGTCGACCTTGGGGGAGATTCGCGAGATCACCCGCATCCCGAACGATGACTGGCCCGGTCACTTCACTCATCGGGAAGGGAGCTGATGAGGGTCGCCAGTTGCGGAGACAGGGCGAGGGCGGTGCTGGACATTGAGATGGTTGCAGGGTGCCAGGTGGCGTGGCCGGTGGAGGTGAGGGTCACCAGATGGACGTCGGGGGAGAGCGGGCCGGGGGCTTGGCTGTGGGCT
>NZ_SMKX01000001.1 GCF_004349055.1 Kribbella antibiotica | reverse complement strand
CGGCAGCGTCAGAGGTGTATAAGAGACAGGGGCCAGGACCGGTCCGGTGCCGATTTTGGTGGAGAGGAGATCAGCGACGGCATGTACGGCGCGCAAGGTCGGGGCAGGCGTACTAGTCAGGTCGGCCAGCTCGACTACGGCGGCGAGGATGACGTCCAGCTCCAGGGGTTTGTCTTTCTCGAGGTCCTGGAGCATCGACGTCTTGTGTCCG
This sequence comes from Kribbella antibiotica, assembly GCF_004349055.1. GTDB lineage: Bacteria > Actinomycetota > Actinomycetes > Propionibacteriales > Kribbellaceae > Kribbella > Kribbella antibiotica. The sequence goes on along the minus strand of NZ_SMKX01000001.1, from coordinate 170,051 downwards.
CCTACTCGCTCGGCGCCGTCGATGCGCTTGTCGACCGAGATGTCCGGCCGGCAGCCGACCGCGGCGGCGATCTCCAGCGACTCCTCCATCATCAAGCGGATCATCGCCCGTGTCCCCTGATGGGTCGCGATCTCGACCATGGTCGCCCGGGCGAGCGCGCTGATCGGGTTGAACGCCGCGTTCCCGAGCAGCTTGATCCAGATGTCCTTGCGGATGTCGTCCTCGACCGGACACTTCAGCCCGCCCGCGATCATCGCGTCGCTGAACGCCGTACACCGATCGGAGACTCCCCCTCCCGGCTCCCCGATCGAGAACCGCGTCCCCTCCAGATGCCGGACGAGACCAGGCCCTTCGAGCTCGGTCGAGCAGTAGACGACGCACCCGACCGCCCGGTCCAGATCGAGCACCCGCGTCACCGAACCGCCCGGGTCCACCGACTCGACCCGGCGACCTTCGTACGGACCCTTCAGCCCGTGGAAGTACCACCACGGAATCCCGTTCTGCGCTGCGATGACGACCGTGTCAGCATGCAGCAACGGCTCGATCAACGGGCCGGCCGACGCATACGAGTTGGCCTTCAGCCCAAGGAACACATAGTCGACCGGTCCGACCTCAGCCGGATCATCCGTCGCCGGGGTCCGCGCCTCGAAGTCGCCGCGCGGACTCAACACCCGTACGCCGTCCCGCCGAATCGCCTCCAGATGCGCACCGCGGGCGATCAGGTGCACCTCGGTCCCACCTCGGTACAACGCAGCACCGACGTACGCGCCGATCGCCCCGGCGCCGAGAACCGCAACCTTCATCGTCATCACTCCCTCGGCCCGGACGCAGTAACCAACAGATGGGTGGTGCCTTCGTGGCGGAGGATCTCCACGGCAGCGCGGGCAGCGGTCATTCGGGGCATACCAGCTCCAATCGAGCGGGACCGGTGGGGCAGCTGGATCAGCGGATCCAGGCGAAGCTTTCGGCAGTACTGCCGGACGGCTTGTACTCCAGTGCGATCCAGCCGGCGTAGCCCGCGGTGGCGAGCTCGGCGAGGTACTGGTCGACCGGGATCTTCCCGGTGCCGGGTTCGTTCCGGCCGGGCGCATCGGCGAGCTGGACGTGCGCGATCCGGTCCGCGTACGTCGAAATCGCCGCACTCACGTCGTCCCCGTTGACGGTCAGGTGATAGATGTCGAGCAGCAGGCCGATCGCACCGGACTGCTGCCGAACCCGATCGACGACTGCGACCGCGTCGGCTGCGGTCTTGAGCGGGTAGCGATCGACACCACTGACCGGCTCGATTAGTACGACGCCGCCCAGCGCCCCGGCGGCAGTTGCAGCCAGCGCAAGGTTCTCGGCGGCGAGCTCGTCCTGCTCCTCGGCACTCACGCCGTCGACACGGTTGCCGTAGAGCGCATTGAACGCGCGGCAGCCGAGCCGCTCCCCGATCCCGAGTACAACCGGGATGTTGTCGCGAAACTCGCGAGCCGTGGAGGGTGACGACAGCAGACCGCGATCACCGGCCGGCAGGTCGCCGGCCGCGAAATTCAGCCCGATGAGCTGGACACCAGCGTCCGTGATCGCCCGCTCGAAGGCGTCGACCTCGGCATCACCAGGCAGATGCGAGTCGAACGGCCACCAGAACTCGACCGCCTCGAATCCAGCCGCCTTCGCCGCAGCGGGACGCTCGAGCAGCGGCAGCTCGGTGAACAGGATCGAGCAGTTGACCGCGAACCGGGCAGTATTCATCGACCTCACCCTCCGAACTGGCTTTGTATACCGCATACAGTAGGCCGAGCAGGGAGTGAGGTCAAGGTCACACTCAACGACGAAGGTTCTCGTGATTCGCCGGTTGCGGACCGGCGCCCTGTGCTAGTGTTGTCACCGGTTGCAGTTCTTGCAGTTCCTCGATCGTTCATTGACGCCCGCGGATTTGTGATCCGCTCGGGCGTTTTCTTGTTTATCGGCCGGGTTTACCGCAACCAACACAACAATTTCTTTAGAAAGCGGTACATCATGGCCAGCGGTACAGTGAAGTGGTTCAACGGCGAAAAGGGCTTCGGCTTCATCTCCCCGGACGGCGGCGGCGCGGACGTGTTCGTGCACTACTCGGCGATCGCGACCGACGGCTTCCGTAGCCTCGACGAGAACCAGAAGGTCGAGTTCGACCTGACCCAGGGCCAGAAGGGCCCGCAGGCGGAGAACGTTCGCCCGGTCTGAATGACTTAGAGAAGGCCCGGTCACTTCGGTGACCGGGCCTTTTTCTATGCCCAGAGGTGCTCGCCGTCGTCCATCTCGTCGGTGCGAGTGAGCCCGACGGCTGCTGCGACAGCAGTTGACGCTCCATGATCAGGGTGGATGTGGGCGATCACCCGCAGGTCCTGAGCCCTGAGCCGGTCGGCCAACCCGACAGCCGCCTCCTTGGCGTAGCCGTGGCCCTGCCAGGCAGTGCCGATCACCCAGGCGATCTCCGCCGTCCTACCGGTCACTGTGCTCTGCACATAGCCGATGAGCTCGTCACCAACCTGGATCACCCAGTTGAGCCAGTGCTCGTCGATCCTGTGCTCGTCAGATTTGGCCGGTCCGGCGACCTGACGCTCGTACCGAGCCTGTAGCGCCTCCACCGTCGGCGGCTCACCACCTGTGAACGCATAGAGCGCCGGATCAGCCAGTACGGCGGCCATCTGCTCGGCGTACCGAGGTTCGAGCGGGAGCAGGCGCAGGCGGGCAGTGCTGAAAGGGGCCGCGATCACGTGATCACGGTAGCGCCGGGCGGCTCGGCAGCTCCCTCCACGGCCGACTCACCCGGCGCCACCACCCGCATACGGGCGTTGGTGTGCAGGTCGAACTGGGGCTTGCGATGGTCGCCGGCCTGGTACGGCGCGACCCGCTCCTCGTAGTGCAGCGAGGATTCGGCGGCGCACCCGAGCAGTTCGCCTGTTTCCACGGTCTCCCCCTGGCTGACCGTTGGTTCGGACAGCCGCCGGTAGAGGTGCCAGATCGCGTTCGACTCGAGCACGACCTGGTCACCATCCACGTGCACCACCACACCGGCCAAAGCCGCCCGGACCGTTCCTCCGGGCACCGTGCGGTAGTCACGACCGGTATGGCCGGCCGGGTCGAAGTCACGGACCACCTCTGGTTTGTGCACCGGCGCTGCCATGAGCAGATGGTGCTGGCGAATCTTCAGCCAGTCTTAAAGTCGCGCTGGAACGGCCGGGTAGGGAGCCGGCTCGACCTCTAACTCACCCATCCGCTGGACGTACGTGCGGTAGGCCCGGCGTGCCTCACCGTGCGCACCGCTCGCCTGGAACGCCGAGACCAGGCCCAGGTGGGCGCGCTCGTCGTACTGGTCGCGCTGGAGGATCCGCAGCAGGTACCCAGCCGTCGCATCCGGGTCCCGACGTCCCCGCTCGGCCAGGACCCGTGCCACCCGGACATAGAGTGCCCGGGCCTCCTCACGCATGCCGGCCGCCCAGTCGGCGTACACGTCCTCTTCAAGGAAGTCACCGCTGTACGCCGCCTCCGCCGACCGGAGGAGTCGCAGGTCGCTCGTGTTGAGCCCTTCCCGGGCGTTGTGCAGGAACTGCTCGACGTCGACAGCAGTCTGGTCACCGTCGAGCCAGATGGTCGCCCGGTCGGCGCCGATGAAGCGGTCCGGCGGGTACTTCTTCTCTGGGTCGAGAACTGAGCGCACAGTCGACAGCGCCACCGATAGGCGCGGTGACGCCACGGACTCGTCCTGATCCGGCCAGAGCAGGTCCAGGAGCTGCACGCGGGCAACTGGGCGGCATCGGCGAGCCACCAGGATCTTGAGCAGGTCCCGTGCCTTCTTCGATGGCCACTCCCCCAGCTGGATCGCCTTCCCGCCACGCAGGACACGGAAGCCACCGAGGCACTCCACTTTCACCGCAGGAGGACCGGTCTGGTCGCTGGTGGCCAGCGCCGCGGCCGCATAGCGGGTCGCACCGGCTGCCAGGAAGCGCTGGTGGGCTCGCATGGCCAGCTCGCGGCCCTCGACGCCGGTGGTGCGCTGCGCGAGCATCAGCTCGGCCCGAGCCTCGCCCAACTGGTCGCCTAGCTCGCTGCGGATGTTCAGCACCTCGTGGAGGACCGATCCGCCACCAGCCTCGGCGTACAGCTCGAGTGCGTCGGCCAGACCGGCGCGGTCGCGACGCTTGCGACAGAGCGCCGCAGCCTCCTCCGCACTGGCCGCAGCCTCGGCGTTGTTGCCCGCATGCAGCGTGACCCAGCCCAGCGCGACCAGTGCACCGGAGAGACCGAGGACCGGGCCATAGGCAACGGCCTGCCGTGCCATCTCGGCCAGCTCCGCAGCGCGCCGCGGCTCCTCCACTGCCAGCACTCTCGCCAGGCCGGCCAGCGACGGGACCAGCGACTGCATGTCCTTGGTCGCCTCACTGATCGCGATGGCTTCCTCGAAGCAGGCCCTGGCCATCGCGCGGTCGCCACGCTGGCGGTAGACCTCGCCCAGCACCGAGAGCGGTTGCGCGACGCGTTTGGAGTCCAGCTTCTGGTAGAGCGAGCGGGACGCCTCCAGCTCACCGATGGCCTCGTCCAACCGGCCCAGTCGCAGCAGCGCCTCGCCACGGTTGTTCAGGGCCAGCGCACGGAACACTGCGAAGCCCGCGCGGTCCGCAAGCTCCAGTGCGATGTCGAGCTGCTGCAGACCGAGCTCGTAGTCGCCCTCGACGATGTGGTGCGACGAGCGGTTCACCCGGATCCGGATCGACTGCAGGAGATCACCAGCGCGCTCTGCGTGTTCCAGCGCATGCAGGTAGTGCGAAGAGTTGCCGCTCGGGTCGCTGTCGACCGCGGCCAGCATCGCCAGCACGGTGTGCGAGATCGCCAGCGCCCTGTCGTCACCAGCCAGCTTGGCGGTCTGATACGCCGAGCCGACGAGCGCCCGGCACTCCTCGAACTCACCACGCAGCCAGTGCGCACCCGCCCACCACGCTTGCAGCAGTGCCTCGTCTGACGGCTGCTGCCCATCAATGCGACCACGCCGGTACGTCGCGATCGCCACATCGGTCTGTCCGCGCAGATGGTGGATCAGGCCGAGCCGCCAAGCCACGCCTACTGGGATCTCGCCGTCCGGATCGATGATGCGGTCAAAACACTCGACCGCACCTTGCCAGTCGCCGAGCACTTGGCGTGCTTCGCCTTCCAGCTGGTCCATGGCTGCGTCACGTAGCTCTGTCGGCAGTGCGGCGACCGCTGCGACCACTACCTCGGCCATCCCGCCAGCGACCATCGCATGGCCTGTCTCAGTGAGCATCTGCGCGACTCTGGCTGGGTCCACCGACTGATAGCAGGCCAGTGCATCACGGTGCTCACCCACCGACTCAAACCACTTACCTGCTTGCAGAGTCAGCTCCGCCTGGTCCTGCTCGTCGACAACCAACCTGTCGTTGGCGAAGTTCTTGACGAGTGGATTGAGTTCGTAGCCGTCCGCCTCGCCGGCCGAGACCAGCAGTCCTCGGGTGCGCAACTGGTGCAGGGTGTCCGGGTTGTCGGTGAGGCCGATCGCCTGACAGAGCTCGGTTCCGAACCGCGGAAGCACAGCCACGGCCGCGACCAAGCGCCGTACGGAGGGAGGCTCTGCAGCGAAGACCTCCTCAGCCAGGTAGTCGTACAGCGGCCCGTCCGATCGCAGGGCCCGCCGCAGCCGACCAGCACGCTCTGCCGGGGGCGCTGTCCGCAGCGCCTCAACAGCAAGCCGTACGGCGGCCGGCCAGCCCTGCACCGCCAGCTGCAACGACTCCGCGAGGTCCTCGGTACCTTCACCAAGCACCTTCTCCAGTACGGCGAGGGTTTCGGGAACTGTGAAGGCCAGAGCGGTAGCGTCGATCTCCAGGACCTGCCCACGGCCGCGGAGCCGGTCGATCCCGAACGGCATTGAGGTGCGCGAGGCAACGACCAGGTGCACATTGGCCGGGGCAATGCGGACCAGACCCTCGATCAGTCGAGTGGCCGGCGCCTCTGGGCCCAGCTCGTGCAGATCGTCGAGCACCAGAACCAGGTCCTCGTCGAGGTTCTCGCTCAGGGCATCTGCCAGCAGGGCGGCGTACGCGAGCGCTCTGGTCTCCTGCTCGGCGTCTGCGTCCGGGCCGCGGGGACTCTGAAGCTCTGCCGGGATAGCGGCGAGCGCTGGGACCTGAGTGCGCAGTGCGTCCACCAGGCGCGCAACCATGCCAGCCAGCGACGCATCCTCGGCTCGCACGGTGTGCCAGGCACAGGTGCGCCCGGCCGCCCAGGCAGACAGCAAGGTCGACTTGCCGAAACCTGCATCCGCAACGACAGTCAGCAGCCGTCGCTGCACGCCTTCGTCGAGCAACGCGGTCAGCCGCGGCCGCTCCACCGTCCCCGTCCCAGATTCCCTTGGCACAGATTCCACCAGTCCCGCACCTCCTCCCCCGGTGAATGGTCCCGGATTGTCGCCGGAGCAGCAACAGTACGTAGGCGCGGGGGCGCCGTACCGAACTGAAACAACCCGTCTGCGGCCAGCCGGTCGTCAGAGTGTCCACGGTCGGCCGTAAGGTGAGTGCCCATGAATGACCGGCTGGTGTGGATCGACTGCGAGATGACCGGCCTCGACCTGGCGGCAGACGCCACGATCGAGGTTGCGGTGCTCGTCACCGACTACGAACTGAATGTGCTCGGTGACGGAATCGACCTGGTGATCAAGCCACCGGCCGCCGCACTGGAGCAGATGGGCGACTTCGTCCGCAACATGCACACCGAGTCCGGCCTGCTCGCCGAACTCGACCAAGGCATCGAGCTGGCCGACGCCGAACAGCAGGTCCTCGACTTCATCGCCGGCTACGTCAAGGAGCCCCGCAAGGCCGCCCTGGCCGGCAACTCCGTCGGCACCGACCGCACCTTCCTGGTCCGCGACATGCCCCGCGTCGAGTCCCACCTGCACTACCGCAACGTCGACGTCAGCTCCATCAAGGAGCTCGTCCGCCGCTGGTATCCGCGCGTCTACTACGCCACCCCCGCCAAAACCGGCAACCACCGCGCCCTGGCCGACATCCGCGAAAGCATCTCCGAACTCCGCTACTACCGGCAGACCGTTTTCGTCACCCAGCCCGGCCCCGATTCCGAGACCGCAAGAGCCGCAGCCACCGCCGTCAGCACCCCGCCCCCCGGCGTCTGAACCCCCGATTTTTGCTTCCCGTCCATCATCGCTATGATTGCTCCGCTGCTGCAGTAAAGAGTGGCGATGGTGGGTATAGCTCAGCTGGTAGAGCACCTGGTTGTGGTCCAGGTGGCCGCGGGTTCAAGTCCCGTTACTCACCCGAGGTAAGAAACCCCAGAGAGGGAGCCTGGAAAGGCTCCTGACCTGGGGTTTCTTCATGTACACCCAACAGTCCGCCCGCTTAGCCGGTCACCGCTAAGGTCTGCGAGCCCCTGCGGCGTATCACAGACATCTCACAATCCACTGTGCAGGGCCTGTCCGAGCTGCGCGCCCGCAGAGCGCAGCGCGTCATGGAACGCGTGCTGGTACTGCTCGGTGATGGACGTCTGTGATCGGCGGCAGCCCGGCTTCCTTCGTCAGCTGCTCAAACAGGTCTGAGTAGTACTGCGGACGCAATGGCTGGCCGAGCTCGTCGACCATCATCAGCCCGCTGCCCACGTACGGCGCCTTCGGCAGCCCGTCTGACCTGCGAAGCCGGCCGATCCACGAGCGCACGCCGGCCTCGCTGATGAGGTCGCCCTGTGCGCGCAGCTGCCCGAGCATCGACAGCCACCATGCCCCTTCAAGCCGGTGGCCCTTCACGTACTCCAGAACTCGACGCTGTGCTGCGACTGCCACGACGCCCGTCGCTCCCGCACGCTCCTGCGTTTCTTTCCTCGATCCTTCACGGCCCGGCCGTCCCACGAGTATCTGGAGGGCGGCATCCTGAAGGAGTCGTTCGGCACCCTTCGGAATGGGGTCGACCCGGTTCGACGGACAGGGTTGATGTGAGGGTGGTTCACGCTACCTGTTGATGGGTGGTGGCGTGGAATGATTCGTAGCTGGTGGGGCTGAGATAGCCGAGGGTGGAGTGGCGTCGGCGGCGGTTGTACCAGCCTTCGATGTAGTTGAAGATCGCGCTGGTGACGCCTTTGTAGGTCGGCTGGGTGTGGCGCTGGATCAGCTCGGTTTCACGGTCGCGAAGAAGGACTCGGCGACCGCGTTGTCCAGCATTGGCCTCGGCGGCCGCCGGACGTTCGAGTGGGTCGGCTCCAGTCCCTGCACCCCGGACGGCCTGCCGCTCGTGCAATCGGTGTAACGCACACCGAGGTCAGCGGCCGAGGAGTTTGTACCTGGCTTCGGTCTGGGATTTCGCGGGCTTCCACCAGGTCGGGTTTTCGCGGTACCAGGTGATGGTGGCTGCCAGGCCTGCTGCGAAGTCGTATGTCGGTTGCCAGCCCAGGTCGGTGCGGAGCTTGGTGGTGTTGTTGGAGTAGCGGAGGTCGTGGCCGGGGCGGTCGGGGACGTGGTCGTAGGCCGTCGGTTCCTGGTCCATCAGGGTCAGGAGTTGTTCGATGATCTGTCTGTTGCTGCGTTCGTCGCCGGAGCCGATCAGGTAGGTCTCGCCGATTTGGCCGGCTGTGATGATGCGGTGGACTGCGTCGTTGTGGTCGGTGACGTGGGTCCATTCGCGGACGTTGTCGCCGGCGCCGTAGAGCTTGGGTTTGTCGTCGAGCAGGACGTTGGTGATCTGGCGCGGGATCAGCTTCTCGACGTGCTGGTAAGGGCCGTAGTTGTTGGCACAGTTGGAGATCGTGGCCTGTACGCCGTACGAGCGGACCCAAGCGCGGACGAGCATGTCAGAGCTTGCCTTGCTCGCGGAGTATGGGCTGGAAGGGTCGTACGCCGTTTGCTCGGTGAACTGTTCGACCGAGTCCAGCGGGAGGTCGCCGAAGACCTCGTCGGTCGAGATGTGGTGCAGGCGCTTGTCGTGGCGGCGTACGGCCTCGATCAGGGTGAAGGTGCCCACGATATTGGTCTGGATGAACGGCGACGGGTCGTTCAGCGAGTTGTCGACGTGTGACTCGGCGGCGAAGTGCACGAGTACGTCGGTGTCGCGGACCAGGCCGTCAACCAAGGCCGCGTCGCAGATGTCGCCGTGGACGAAGGTGACCTGGTCCGACACCTGGTCGAGGTTACGCCGGCTGCCGGCGTAGGTGAGCGCGTCGAGCACCGTCACCGCGACGTCCGGGAAGCGCCGCACCGTGTCGTGGACGAAGTTCGAACCGATGAAGCCTGCCCCGCCCGTGACCAGCATCCGCCGCATGACAAGCAGGATACCCGGCGGCTGTATCCGCGATCGCGCTTTCCAGCAGCGCGGTGACCGTGGGCGCCAGTGCGGTGACGCCATGCGGCGACCGGACTGATGAGCGCGGCCGCCGGGGTCGGCAACAGCACAAGTGCGTCTGCCGCCCGGTGGCGCCAGTGCTGCTGGGTGGCTGACTGCTCGTCTTCGTCACCGCGCTGCACGAGGTGACGATCTCCAGCCTGCTGTCCGGGCCTCGCAGCCAGACGCTGGCGCAGCAGGGCCAGGTCGAGTTGGAATAGAAGTGGTCAACGATTCGTTGTCATCTCGATCTCATTTGCCCAAATCTCTTGACGAGTCAGTGGAATACGCCTCAGGATCGGCTGTACTAAACTGGTAATCAAGTGGTAAGAGGTTTCTGGCTCGACGGCACTGCACTGTGAGGCGGCCGGTCGAGTCGACGTGAGGACAACCGCAGTGGAAGGGACTCCTCGTGGTATCCATCCCACGATCGAGGCGGATCGGCATTGTTACCGTCGCTTCGGCCACCGCCCTGGCAATCGGACTATCGGGCCTGGCTCAGGCCTCGGCAACTCATATCGCAACTGATCCGGCAGGAATCAAGGCTCAGGGTGGCCAAGCCCATCCGACGATCACCGATGTCACCTCGTGACCGGTGATCGGGTCAGTGTCTGTCAAGCGACCGTCGAGTCTGGCGCGGGCCGCCGCAGAAACATAGTCGGAACCTACCGGGTGCAGGACCATCTGTACGTCGCGTCCGATGTGCGGCAGCAACTTGCGAGGGCCGTCTGGACCGCCGGTGCCGCCCAAGCATTTGCCCAGGGCACGGACGTGGTGCCGGTCACGGCAGGAAACACCGGAAGGTGAACAAGAACACTCTGAGGTGGGAGTTCTTCCGGGCTCCCCGGTAAACCGCAATAACACGCCGAGATTGCCGACTGGCGACGAGCGCGTGACCGCCCGTGGAGCAATCGCCAAAGCCCAACGTCTATGACGCTCTACACCTGTTGGCAACCCTTGTTTCGACGGATTTTCGTTGAAATTGTCAACCATCGCATGACACCTTGCGATTCTCCAGCTACTGCGCGTTCAAATCGGAGGCCCGCCATGCCTTGCTCGCCCCGCCTGACCGCCACTGCATCCCGAAGTCCGGGTTCGTGATGGATTCCAACGTGCGATCGATGCCGCCGGTCCGCGGCCGAGAAGTGCAGCTCGCTCAGATGAGCATGCTGCTGTACGGCGTTACACCCACTCAGCGGAGCAAAGTCCTCCTGGTGGAGGGGGCGCCCGGCATCGGCAAGACCCGTCTGCTGATGGAAGCGGCCGCCATCGCCGAAAGGAAAGGCTTCGCGGTCGCCAGCGGCGTCCCGGCCGAGATCGGGGAGACCCGGACCTGGCTGGGCAAGGACGCGAAACGCCTCCCCACCATGGTCGCGCTCGACGATCTGCAACTGGCGAGCTGCAGCTCACTAGCGGAGTTGTGTGACCTCATCGTGGCATCCAGCGATCGCCCGATCCTCTGGCTGCTCGCCTTCACTTCTGACCGCGATACCGGGCAGAACGAATCGTTGAAGACCTCGCTCGGCAAGCTCCGGGGCCGAGTTCCGGTGGAACCCCTGCGGGACCTGGAGCCGCTCTCGGGTGACGCGTTGGCGCAACTGGTCGCCGACCTCACGGGAGCCGTCCCCAGTCCAGCACTGCTTGCCCTGGCAGATAGCCTCAACGGCACACCGCGTGCAGTCATCGACCTGGTCCAGGAACTCATGACGGACGGCGACATCTGTACTGTCGACGGCACCTCGCGGTTACAACCCGACTCACACAGCGCCGCCCCCGCCGGGCTCGATGTCTGCACACCTCCGCCGGTACCCAAACGCTTTTCCACCCTGATGCAGGAAGATCTCCGGTCACTGTCCGCCCCCACCATGACAGCGCTCAGACTGGCAGCGGTGCTCGGATCACCGTGCGCACCGGAGGACCTGTCGGCGCTACTGGGTGAAGGACCTGTCGGTCTGCTGGCCGCCGTGGACGAAGCGGTCAGCCGACGACTTCTGGTGTGTGGCGAGCACGACCTCGCGTTCCGCAGTGAGCCGATCTGGCGGGTGCTGCTCGACTCCGTGCCGCCTCCGGTGTGCGCGCTGCTTCGCCGGCAGGCCGCGGAGATCCTGCTGTCACGTCCCGACGGCCTCGAACGGGTCGCCTTGCAGCTGGTGCACATCGTCAAGCCTGGCAACACGGAGGAGCTGCGCCTCATCGCCGAAGGAGCCCAACGGCTGCTGGCCACGGATCCGTCCACCGCGGCGTCGCTGGCGACCCGGTGTCTGGCGCTGCTACCCCCGGGGCAGGCCGACTACGTGCGCCTGGCGAAGATCGCGGTCGAGGCGTTCACCAGAGCGGGCAAGCTGGACCGGGCCATCGCCCTGGCGACGGACACGATCGAGGAGTCCGCGCAGCAAACCCCCCCGGGGCAGACTGCGTTCGCCGACGACATCGCCGAGCTACAAGCGTCGATGTCGACCGCACTGCTGCTGCTGGGAGACATACAGCTGGCCCGCCAGGCGGCTGGAGCGGCGTTGGCCACCCAGGAGGGTTGTTTCGAGCGCCGCGGCGAGGCCGTGATCACCCATCTCGCCACCTCTTACCTGACCGGCGACAACACTGCGGTCGAACAAGCACAGAAGATTCTCAGAGCACCCGACTATCACACCCAGGCCGTGCAGGTCGGCGCGATGACCTTCCAGGCGCTCGGTCAGTGGCATGACGGCCGGGTCGGCGACTCGGTGGCGACCTTGCGTGAGGCCGTCGCGCTCGACCGCTGGGGCGAGGACGTACAACTCCTCGATCCGCGCTGGTTCCTGGCCTTCGCGCTGACCAGGACCGACGAATACGAGGAGGCCGAGGCGGTCGTCCAAAGCTTCGTCCAGACGGCCACCGCGGAGGTGCGCACTCTGGCCGACGCCGTACCGGCCGTTCTCCGAGCGCCGTTGCATCTCGCCCAGGGACACCTCGACGAGGCAGAGAAGGCGGCGCGCATCGGGGCGGGTACGGATGGACCCTGCGTACCGATGCTCGCTCCGCAGGCCTGGCTCGTGCTGGCCCAGATCGCCCTGCGCCGGGGCGCGCTCCCCTTGGCCGGCGATCACCTCAAGACCCTGGAGAAGAACTTCCCGCATTATCATTCGTCAAGTCCCTGGTGGGCCTCCCACCTGCTGCTGAAAGCACAGCTGACCGAGGCCCAAGCCGACTCCCCCGCGGCGATCGCGGTGCTGGCCGAGATCGGCGTGGACGACGGCGCGCTCCGCGAACTCGTGCTGGAGGATCCGGCCGCCGCGCCCTGGTTCGTCCGCTGCGCGCTCGCGGCGGACCGGCCGGATGTCGCCCGAACGGTCATCGATACAACGGAGTACCTCCGCAACCACAACCAGCAGGTTCCCGCGGTGCTAGCCGCGGCCATGCATGCCCGCGCGCTCGCCGAGGGAGACCTGGAGACTTTGGCTGAGGCAGGCCGGCTGCACCGGAACCCGTGGGCCCGGGCCACCGCCGCCGAGGACCATGCCGGTCTCCTGCTCACCCGGGGTGATCACAAGACCGCGATCAGCGAGCTGGACGGTGCGATGAGCGCGTACGCCGCGCTCGGCGGCGAGCGGGATGCCGCCCGGGTACGGGCCCACCTGCGCCGGCTCGGTGTGCGGCGCCGGCACTGGACGCACGCGAAGCGCCCGGCCTCCGGCTGGGACAGCCTCACCAAGACCGAACGGAAGGTGGCAGAACTGGTGGCCAGCGGGCTCACCAACCAGCAGGCCGCCAGCCGCCTGTTCATCTCCCCACACACGGTCGGGTTCCACTTGCGGCAGATCTACCGCAAGCTCGGCATCCGGTCCCGGACAGCCCTGGCTCTGGTTCGGTTCAAGCCCAGCACCCCCTGACGAGAATGCTCACGAAGCGATGTGCACCAAGCTGTGGTCGCCGAGGACAAGACGGAGGGCCCGCAGGATCTCGGGTGTCGAGGTCACCTCGACCTCACGTCCGATCAGCGAACGCTCGATTCGCCGTACTCCGGAGATGGCGGCGCCACCCAGCAGGATGGAGTACTCGACCTCGGAGTCGATCACCGCGCAGTTCCTGTCGATGGAGGTGAACGGACCGATGTAGGAGTCGCGGATCACCGAGCCGGCCGCGATCACCACCGGGCCGACGATCCGCGACCCGGTGACGACGGCACCTTTCTCGATCACCACCCGGCCGACCAGCTCACTGGCGTGGACCTCACCGGAGCAGTCGGCGGCCATGCCGTCCAGAACGAGCCGGTTGACCTCCAGCATGTCGGCGACGTTGCCGGTGTCCTTCCAGTACCCGGACACGACGACCGAACTCACCCGGCAGTCTGCGTCGATCAGCTTCTGAATCGCGTCGGTGATCTCCAGCTCGCCCCGCGACGACGGTTTGAGCCCGGTCACCACGTCGTGCACCCGGGCGGTGAACAGGTAGACGCCGACCAGCGCGAGGTCGCTCTTCGGATGCTCCGGCTTCTCCTCGAGGCCGATCACCCGGCCACCGGCATCGAGCTCGACCACGCCGAACGCCCGCGGGTCGGACACCTGGGTCATCATGATCTGGGCGTCCGGACGGTCGTCGCGGAAGCGCTGCACGAGTTCGCTGATCCCGCCGACGATGAAGTTGTCGCCGAGGTACATCACGAAGTCGTCCTCGCCGAGGTAGTCCCGGGCGATCAGCAGGGCATGGGCCAGGCCCAGCGGTGCGTCCTGGACGAGATAGGTGACTTCCAGGCCGAACCGCGAGCCGTCGCCGACCGCGGCCTCGATCTCGGCGGCCCGGTCGCCGACCACGATGCCGACCTCCTGGATCCCCGCCGCGGCGATCGACTCGAGACCATAGAACAGCACTGGTTTGTTGGCGACCGGGACGAGCTGCTTCGCCGAGGTGTGGGTGATCGGCCGGAGCCGCGAGCCGGAGCCGCCGGCAAGTACGAGGGCTTTCATCAGCGAGTCATCAGGTCAGGGTGGCGGGGAGGACTGCCAGCCGGCGGATCATCCACTCCGACTCCCATTCGACCGCGGCTTCGCTGGCCAGCCGCGCCTGCGGGAAGCGGTACAGGAATCCGCGCACCGCGATCTGTGCCTCCAGCCGGACCAGTGACGCGCCGATGCAGTAGTGCGTGCCGAGTCCGAAGGTGAGGTGTCCAGCACCCTTCCGCGCCGCCTCGAAGCTGTCGGCGCCCTCCTCCGGTCCCCGGTTCGCCGCCGCGATGCTGACCTGCAACGCGGAGCCCTTCGGGATCGAGTAGCCGCCGAGGTCGATGTCCTCGATAGCAAACCGCCAGGTCGGGTGTGGGAACGGCGGATGCACCCGGAGGGTCTCCTCGATCCACTCCTTGATGCCCTCTTCGTCCTGCGGTCGCTCCTCCGGCGGTCGCCGCAGCGCCTCGTACAGCGCCGCGGAAATCAGGCTGCCGGTCGTCTCGTAGCCGGTGATGATCATGCCCACCGTCCAGACGACGACCTCGCCCTCGGTGACCGTGTCTCCTTCGGCCGCCAGCAGACCCGTGATCACGCCGTCGCGCAGCGGCTCCGGGTTCTGCACCCAGCCCTGCACCGCACCGAACAGCGCCCCGACCGCCTCCGTGCGAGCCGGATAGTCGGCGGAGTAGAGCATCACGTCGGTGATGGCGCGCAGTTCCCGCTCCGCCTCCAGCGGCAGGCCGAGCATCTCGGAGATGAACGCGAGCGGGATCCGGTGCGTGAAGTCCGTGACCACATTGACCTGATCCGCCTGGATCTGCCCCAGCTCCTCCAGGAAGCCGTCGACCTTGACGCTGACCCGCTCGCCCCATCGCTCGGTGTTGCGAGGGCTCAGCACCGGCGCGTGGATCCGCCGGATCCGCGCGTGGTTCTCACCATCGGCCATGATCATCGCGCGGGCGTACTCCGGCGGCGGCTGCGAGCCGACCATCAGGCCCGGCTTGCGCATCCACTCGGGCACCAGGGTGATGTCCTTGAGCAGTTTGGGGTGGGTGAGGGCGGTCCGCACCAGCTCCGGGTCGCAGACGACATAGGCGTGGTGCTCGAGGTACGGGATCCGGATCACCGGCGCCACCTTCGCCGCCGCCAGCAGGTCGGGCATGGCGTCGAACGGCCCCGGGTCGATCGGCATGCTCGCCCACGGCGCTTCCAGCGGGCCGGTGTTCTGCAGTTCGGTTGGTGTCGTGACGTTCATCGGGTGACCCCTCCGGTGGAAATCTGGCCGGTGGAAGCGGCCAGGGACTCGATCAGCTCGGCGGCCCGGCGCGGGGCGTCGGACTCCTGGTGCTCGGCCGCCAGCGTGCGTGCTCGCTGCCGGTAACGCTCTTCGGTCAGTACGGCGGTCACCGCGTCCCGCAGACTGGCTTCCGACACGGCCCGCTTCTTGACGACCACCCCCGCCCCGGCGAACTCGATCCGCGCCGCGACGTCGGGGTTCTCCTCCGTGGCCGGTGCGACGACCAGCGGGACGCCCTGGGCCAGGGCCGCGGTGACGCCGTTGTAGCCCCCGTTGGTCACCATCACGTTCACGTGCGGCATCAGGTGGTGGTACGGAACGAACCGCTCCAGCCGGACATTGGCCGGCAGCGGCCGCAGCCGGTCGACGTCCAGGTCGCTCCCGGTGGTGACCACCACCAGGAGGTCTTGTTCGGCCAAGGCCCGGACGGCGGGGACGAGCAGCCGGTCGACGTCGTTCGCGGTAGTGCCCTGGGTGATCACTACCACGGGCCGGCCGTCCTGCAGCTCGTCCCACCAGCCAGGCGGATCGAAGTCCTCGGGCGGGAGTGCGAACAGCCCACCGACGAAGTGGGTTCCCGGCAACAGGTCGGTGCGCGGGAACTCGAAGGACGGCACGGTGCCCACCAGGTAGAGGCTGGGCGGGCGCGCGATGTTCTCCATCGCCCTAGTCGTCAGCCGCGGCAGGTTCACCTGGGCCCGGACCCGGTCGGCCTCCTGGCGCAGATCCCGCATCGACACCTTGTCTCCGGCGAACCTGAGCAACGCATTGCGGATCCGCCGGAACGGCGACGAGCTCGGCGGGAGCCCTAAACCGAGCGGCCCGGTGTCCTTGCTGCCGAGGATGTAGATCGAGTTGCTCAGCCAGGCCAGCGGGATCCCGGTGCGTTCGCTGGCGAAACACGCTCCGTAACACATGTCGTCGGCGAGAAGGCAGTCGGCCGGAAACCTTTCGAGCACTGCCATCAGGTCGTCCAGCTGGCCTGGTGCGGTCCGGTAGAAGATGTCCCTGACACCGATCTTGAAACTGGGCAGTCCGGTCAGGCCGGCATGGTCGGGGAAGGCCTCCTCCCGGCTCCTGCCGCCGAAATCGAGGTCGGCGCTCATCGGTTCGAACTGCGCCCCGGTCTGCTCCACCTGCCGCTGGAACGCGCGGCCGGTGTACCAGCGCACCTGATGGCCGCGACGGACCAGTTCACGGGCGACCTCGAGCACCCCGACGATGTGTCCAGGTGCCGGTGTGGTTGCGATCAACACTCGCGTCAACGTCGCCTCCGTGGTGGTCTCAGTGGGTCCAGCGGTCCAGCCACGCCCGCCAGCATTGCCGCACTCCGCGGCCCGGACCCGCACGCGCGGCAAACCCCGCGCGTTCGCGCAGGATGGCGCCGTCAAGCTCCCCGATCGCCTCGGCGGAGCACCGGTCAAACCATCCGTGCCGGGGTCCGCCGCGCGATATGAACGCGCTCTCACGGAGCAAACAATGGACGCAAGCGATCCCGGCACGCACCTCGGCCGGGTTCATCCAGGACCTGGCCCCCGCCCTCGGACATCGCGCACTGGAGGAAAACCTGTGACCGCAACCTCGCGGGGAATCGACGAGATGATCGGCGCCACCGGTGGACCGAAGAAGATCACCGTCATCGGTGCCGGCATCGCCGGTCTGGTGGCGGCCTATGAGCTGGAGCGCCTCGGGCACGAGGTCGAGGTGATCGAAGCGAGTCGCGATATCGGCGGCCGGATCCGGACCCATCGCTTTCCCGGCCGCGACGGCTCCATCGGCCCGTTCGCCGAGCTCGGTGCGATGCGGATCCCGGCCGGCCACCGGTTGACCATGCACTACATCGCCGAACTCGGCCTGCAGAACCAGGTCCGCGAGTTCCGGACCCTGTTCTCCGACGATGCCGCCTACCTGCCCACCGCGTCGGGGTACCTCCGGGTCCGCGACGCCCACGAGACCCTGGTCAAGGAGTTCGCCGCCGGGCTGCCGAACCGGCAGTACCGGCCGAACACCCTGCTGTTCGGCGCCTGGCTGGATGCCAGCATCAGGGCCATCGCCCCCCGGCAGTTCTACAACGGCGTGCACAACGAGATCGACGTGCAGTTGCTCGCCCTCGTCGACCACATCGACCTGACGCCGTACCGCTGCGGCGCCGAGGGGAACCGGATCGACCTGCACGCCTTCTTCGCCGACCATCCCCAGGTGCGGTCGTTCTGCCCGCCCCGCCTGGAGCGTTTCCTGGACGACGTGCTGGACGAGACCAGCTCCACCATCGTGCGGCTGCGGAACGGGATGGACGCGCTGCCGCGGCGGCTCGCCTCGCGGATCCGGGGAAAGATCACCACCGCCCAGGAGGTGGTGGCGATCGACGTACGGGACGACGCGGTCCATCTGCGGGTGCGCCAGGGCATCAGGACCTTCAGCAAGACCTGCGACTACGTGGTCTGCACCGTTCCGTTCACCGTGCTCAGGAAGATGCGGCTGACCGGCTTCGACGACGACAAGCTGGACATCGTCCACAAGACGGAGTACTGGCCGGCGACGAAGGTCGCCTTCCACTGCCGAGAGGCCTTCTGGGAGAAGGACGGGATCACCGGCGGCGCCTCCTTCACCGGCGGGCACGTGCGCCAGACCTACTACCCGCCCGCTGACGGCGATCCGGCGCACGGTGCGGTGCTGCTGGCCAGCTACAGCATCGGGCCGGACGCCGACGAGCTCAGCCGGCTGAGCGATGCGGAACGGAACGCGGTCATTGCCAGGGAACTGAGCGAGATGCATCCCGAACTGCGCCGCCCGGGCATGATCCTGGGGATGGCGGGCCGGGCCTGGGGTTCGCACCGCTGGTCCTCGGGTGCGGCCACGATCCGCTGGGGGCAGGAAGCCGCCCTCCGCGAGGCCGAGCGGCGGGAGGCGACCCGGCCGCAGCGCGGGCTCTTCTTCGCCGGTGAGCACTGCTCTTCGAAGCCTGCCTGGATCGAGGGCGCGATCGAGTCGGCGATCGACGCCGCGCACGAGATCGAGTGGTACGAGCCGCGTGCGAGCCACGTCTTCGCCACCGCCCGGCTGAGTCGTTCGGAGAAACTGAGCCGCGCGGACAAGTCGGCATGAGCGTTTTTGACCTGCCCCGGCTGCACTTCCGCGGAGGGGCGATGACACACCTGCCCACCGGCCCACGCAGCGGTCTGGTCGATCTGGCAACGAACACGGCCCTCACCGAGGACGGACAGCCCTTCCCCGTCCATCGCCCGCCCAGCGAGTACCACGACTACCTCGACCAACTGGGACCGACGTACGACAGCACGGGCAGGCCCGCCCCTGACGGAGCGTTCAGCGCGGCCAAGGGCGAGGACTTCGCCGGCAATGGCCACTTCGCGATCGATGCGCGGATCATCGGTGTCGAGGGCCGCGCGGGTGAGATCGACACCGTGGACCCGGTGGTCGGGCGCAGTGTGGACATGTGGGGGCACTACAACGAGTACCTCGCCACCACGGTCAACCGGGCTCGGGTCTTCGACGTCGATCCGTCCTCCGACTGGACCACGGCGTTGATGGTCGGACAGTTCTGCTTCGGGCGCGACGGCCGCTCCCACGACATCGGGTCCATGGCCACCGGAGCCGTCAACGGTCTCCATCCCCCGAGGTGGCACAACGCCGGTCACGGCGGCGACCTCGGCGATCACTGGCTGGCCAAGCGGCTGGGCCGGTCTGTGGTCTACCAGTTCGTCGTCACGGAGGACGACGAACTGACTTGGCTCGACGGGGCAACTGCTTCCCCGGCCGTGCAGCAACTCCAGGCCGCGGTGGCCTCCATTGGGGCCGGCGGCTTGGTCGTCCAGTTCGCGCTCAGCCATCTGGCCGCTCCACAAGCACCTGACCAGCGGAGCCAGTGGCAGCTGCACGGGACCATTGCACCCTGGCGACCAAACGAGCTGCGGACCTACCCGGCGGGCCGCTTGCTCGTCCCGGACAGCCGCACAACCGGTGGTTTACACAACATCTCCGTCGAGCTGACCGACGACCACGTCACCCTCAACATGATCACCGCGGTGCCCTCGGCCGGTACTGAACCAGTCGACGTAGGCGATCTCGAACTGCGGACGGCCGACAGCGACCGGCTCGTGGCCCGGGTGGCCCGGGAGGCGTACCTCGGAGAGCGATTCGTTCTGACCGGTGGCCTCGTGACCGTCCCCAGCGAGATCCCGGCGAACGCCGCTGCCGACGAGGCTCTGCGCCTGGTGGCGATCGGCGCCGATGGCCCGGTGACGCAGCTTCGCGAGAAGGAGCTCAACGTTCAGGTCGATGACGCGTGCCTCTTGCTGGAGCATCCGCGAGACCCGAGTGACGGGGACCACGATGTCGACGTACTCGTGCGGTCTTTCGTGCGGGGTCGTCCCGGCGCGGTCGGCCGGATCGGCGTACGGCAGTTCTTCAATCTTCGAGCGATCCCACGCGACCCGGCTGCGAGCTCGCCCGAGGCGCGGTGTTCCGACGTCGACATCGTCGGGCTGCGCACGGATCGGCAGGGCAACTGGTCGAACGCCTGTGACCTGACCACGGATGACGCGGGCCGCGGGTGGTTCACCCTGCGCGGCGCGGCAGCCGGTACGACGCGCGTCCTGCTGTCCACCGGCGCCGAAGACCTGCCGTGCGACGTGGACCTGGCCGGCTCAGCGGCCATCGGGTACGACGAAGACGACGCGCTCGGCTACTGGTCCGGCGCCGGGTACCTGTCGGTCCGGGTGCTTCCGGACGACTGGCGACTGGCCGGGATCAGCCAGGACGAGGTGACGTTCGACCTTGTCTACCAGGAGATCTTCGCGTTCTACGAGCACCTGTACTCGTTCATGAAGGCGGAGGTCTTCAGCCTGGCGGACCGGTGCAAGGTGGAGACCTACGCGAAGCTGATCTGGCAGATGTGCGATCCGCGGAACAAGGCGAAGACCTATTACATGCCGCCGACGCGGGACCTTTCCGAGCCCAAGGCGCAGCTCCTGCTGAAGTACCTGCGGGCCCAGCAGGTACCGGACGAGGTTCTGCTGACGGTGCCGGCAGCCGCCCGGCGAAGCAACCGGATCACCACCCGCGGCCAACTGGTTCAGGTACTGCGTGAGGCCGCCACGGTCGAACTGGCGGTCATGCTGCAGTACCTCTACGCGGCCTATTCGGTCCCCACGCACGGCGCCGGTCTGGAGTACGTCCGGCGGGGCATCTGGACGTCCGAGCAGCTCCAGCTTGCCTGCGGCGACGGCGGCGAGACCCTCGACGAGGGCATCCGCAGCATGCTGCTGAACATCGCCCGCGAGGAGATGATCCACTACCTCCTGGTCAACAACATCCTGACCGCGATGGGCGAGCCCTTCCACGTCCCGCGGGTCGACTTCGGCACCATCAACCACGAGCTGCCGGTGCCGCTGGACTTCTCCCTGGAGAAGTTGAGCCCGGGCAGTATCGAGCGGTTCACGCTGATCGAGCGGCCGGACGACCTCGTCGGCGACGTACGGCGAGGTGACGCGGCGACGACGTACCAGGACGATCATCCCTATGCCTCGTTGAGTGAGCTGTACGGCGATATCCGGGAAGGCCTGCACCGCGTCCCGGAGCTCTTCTTGGTGGCGAAGGGCCGGGGCGGCGGAGAGCACCACCTCTTCCTGCGGGAGTCGGTCAACCGGCACCACCCCGACTACCAGCTCGAAGTCGACGACCTCTCCAGCGCGTTGTTCGCGATCGACATCATCACCGAGCAGGGCGAGGGCGGGGTGCTCGACCCGGAGGCCGCCGAGGACTCGCACTACGCGTCGTTCCTGCGGATCGGCGAGCTGCTCCGCACCGCACCGGCCCCGCGGCCTGGCGGCGAACGCTGGAGTCCGGCCTATCCCGTCGTCCGCAATCCGACCCTCGGGCAGGGAAACGCCGCGATGGCGACGGTCAGCGATCCTGACGCCCGGGAGGTCATGGAGCTGTTCAACCACGGCTACTTCCTGGCGTTGCAGCTGATGGTCCAGCACTTCGGCGAGAGTCCGGACGCGAGTCTGCGGCGGTCCGCCCTGATGAACGCCGCGATCGACATGATGACCGGGGTGATGCGCCCGCTGGCGGAGCTGCTGGTCACCATGCCCTCGGGACGACGCGGTACGACGGCCGGACCGTCCTTCGAGCTGACCGAGGTCCCCGCGGCCATCGCCCGTCCGGACGTGGCCAGGCGCGCCATCGCATTGCGCCTGGACCACCTCGCGGCGGCCTGCGGCAAATGCCCGCTGGTGCCCGCCCGGGTGGGCGAGATGGCCGCGTTCTACGCCGACCAGTTCCGGCCGCCGCCCGACTGACCCGTCCGACTGAACCCGTCCGGCGAGACACGAACCCCACACTGCCGACCGAAGGAGACCGCATGTCATCCGCGACGCTGCCGCGGTTCGACTTGAAGGGCTGGGACAAGACGGACATCGCCAACCCCTACCCGGTGTACCAGCGCTACCGGGAGGTCGCGCCGGTGCATCGCGAGGCATCAGGCACGGGCGGGCCGGACACGTTCTTCGTGTTCTCCTACGAAGAGGTCGTCCGGGTGCTGTCCAACCGACTGTTCGGCCGGGATTCCGCGGTGGCCTCGGGTGACGCCACCGCGGTGTCCGGCCCGATTCCCGCCGAACAGCAGGCCCTGCGGTCCATCATCGGGAACTGGCTGGTCTTCATGGACCCGCCGCGCCACACCGAGCTGCGCTCCCAGCTCAACGCCGAGTTCTCTCCGTCGGTGGTGGCCGGGCTGCGGCCTCGCATCAGGCAGCTCGCGGACGAGCTCGTCGCCCGGCTCGGGCAGCGCCGGCAGGCCGACCTTGTCGAGGGTTTCGCGGCGCCGTTCCCCATCCTCGTCATCTCCGAGCTGCTCGGCATTCCGGCGGAGGACCAGGAATGGCTGCGCGCCAACGCGGTGGCCCTCCAAGAAGCCAGCACGACCCGAGCTCGCCAAGGCGCGAACGGGTACGCGCGGGCCGAGGCAGCCGCCCAGGAGTTCACCAGGTACTTCCGGCGGGAGGTGGACCAGCGGCGCGGGGATGCTCGCGAAGACCTGCTGACGCTCCTCATCCGGGCCCGGGACGGTGGTGCGCCACTGAGTGTGGACGGGATCGTGGGCACCTGTGTCCACCTCCTCACCGCCGGGCACGAGACCACCACCAACCTGCTGGCCAAGGCGGTGCTGGCTTTGCGCGCCCACCCATTGGTCCTCGACGAACTGCGCGGCGCACCCGAACTGATGCCCGCGGCGGCCGAGGAGTTCCTGCGGTACGACGCGCCGGTGCAGGCGGTGACGCGGTGGGCGTACCAGGACAGCCTCCTCGGTGATTGCGAGGTGCCTCGCGGCAGCCGCGTGGTCGCCTTGCTGGGCTCGGCGAACCGGGACCCAGCGCGCTTCCCGCAACCCGACGTACTGGACATCCACCGTCCTGCGGACCGTCAGCTTGGCTTCGGGCTGGGCATCCACTACTGCCTCGGCGCGACGCTGGCCCGCGCCGAAGCCGAGATCGGCCTCAGCGCCCTGCTGCACGGCATCCCTGGTCTGGGTGGTGGCGATCAACAGGTCGAGTACGCCGACGACATGGTCTTCCACGGGCCGGCCCGCCTCGTTCTCACCCTGTCCGACCGCACCGAAGGAAGGCAATCATGACGCAGCAGTCCGGTACCACCTCAGACGCCGTCGGTGAGACCTACGACCAGTTCGGCGATGCCGGCGCGGCGGATGCCATGGGCGGCAATATTCACGTCGGGTACTGGGACGACGACCTCGACGTCCCGATCACCGAGGCCACCGACCGCCTCACCGATCTCGTCGCCGGGCAGCTCACCCTCCAGTCAGGGCAGCACCTGCTGGACGTGGGCTGCGGTATCGGCGTCCCGGCGCTGCGCGTCGCGGAAGCGTACGACGTGCGCGTCACCGGTGTGACCGTCAGCGCGCAGCAGGTCGCGACGGCCGCGGAGCGGGCGGAAGGCAACGATCGGGTCTCCTTCCAGTTCGGGGATGTGCTGGGGCTGCCCTTCGAAGACGGTTCGTTCGACGGGGCCTTCGCGATCGAATCCCTGCTGCACATCGCCGATCAGGTCGCCGCGCTGACGGAGATCCATCGCACCGTCCGCCCCGGCGGACTGCTGGTCATCGCCGATCAATGCCAACGGCAACCATTCACCGGCGAGGACAAAGCCTTGCTGGACGGCATGCTGGACGTCTACGAGATCGCCAGGATCAACACACCCGACGAGCATCGCGCCTTCCTGGCCGAAGCAGGCTGGGAGCTGCTGGAGCTGACGGACATCAGCGAGCAGGTCCGTCCCAGTTACGGTCACGCTTCGGCCGCTTTCCGGGGAATCGCCGCTGCGCTCGAAGGTCCCGCGGCGGAGCAGATGACCGCGGCGGCCGAGCTGATGGCGGCGTACGGGCAGCACCCGCAAGCCGGCTACGTGCTGATCACGGCGCGGCGGACCTGATGTCGTCGCCCACCGCAGTCCGGCCCCGTGAGGATCACGCCCAGGCCGACCGGCTCGCCCTGTCGGCCGCGACCGTTCGCGGGGCGCACATCCGGACCGAGGACGTCCAGGCCTGGCTGGCCGAACGCCGGCTGGCCAACGACTTCGACGTGGCGCGGATCCCGTTCGAGGAGCTGAAGGAGTGGAGCTTCGAGGGCGGCACGGGCAATCTCGTGCACAGCAGCGGGCAGTTCTTCACGGTCGAGGGAATGCACGTGGTGGAACACGACATCCCGCTCGGCCCCCATCCGCGCCGGGACTGGCAGCAGCCGGTCATCCGGCAGCCCGAAGTGGGCATCCTCGGCATCCTGGGCAAGGAGTTCGACGGGGTACTGCACTTCCTGATGCAGGCGAAGATGGAGCCGGGCAACCCGAACCTGCTGCAGCTCTCACCGACCGTGCAGGCCACCCGCAGCAACTACACCAAGGCCCACGGCGGCACGGCCGTGAAGCTGATCGACTACTTCGTCCGGCCCGATCGCGACCGGGTCATCGTCGACGTTCTCCAGTCGGAGCAGGGCTCCTGGTTCTTCCGCAAGTCCAACCGCAACATGATCGTCGAGACCTTCGACGACGTCCCCGCCTCGGACGACCTCCGCTGGCTCACCCTCGGCCAGATCGCCGAACTGCTGCACGAGGACAACCTGGTCAACATGAACGCCAGGACGGTGCTGTCCTGCATCCCGTACGGCGACACGGCACCGAGCGCACTGCACTCCGACACCCAACTGCTGTCCTGGTTCACCGGCGAGCGCTCCGGTCGCGACATCCGCTCCCATCGCATCCCGCTGGCCTCCGTGCGCGGCTGGAAGCAGGGGCCCGCCACGATCGAGCACGAGGACGGCCGGTACTTCAAGGTCGTCGCCGTCTCGGTGCGGGGCAGCAATCGCGAAGTGGTCCGGTGGACGCAGCCGTTGATCGAACCCATCGGGCTCGGCCTGACCGCGTTCCTGGTCCGTGAGTTCGACGGCGTGCCCCACGTCCTCGTGCAGGCCCGCGCCGAGGGCGGCCTGCTGGACACGGTCGAGTTGGCCCCGACCGTCCAGTGCACACCCGGCAACTACGCCCACGTGCAGGCAGCGGACCGCCCGCCTTTTCTCGACGCCGTCCTCAGCGCTCCTCCGTCCCGCATCCGTTACCAGGCAGTCCATTCCGAGGAGGGTGGGCGCTTCCTGAACGCGATGAGCCGGTACGTCGCAGTCGACGTCGACGTCGACGACATCCAGGCGCTCCCCGGCTACACCTGGGCCACCCCCGCCCAGCTCCGCGCTCTCACCCGGCACGGGCATTACATCAACGTGGAGGCCCGCACCCTGCTGGCTTGTCTCAACGCCATCGCCGCGCGTCCGTCGCCCGGCCACCAGAAAGGGGTCGTGAGATGACGGACAGGCCGTTGGTCACCGTACTGGGCGCCTCGGGCTTCGTCGGTTCGGCAGTCACCCGGGCTCTGGCGGATCGCCCGATCCGGCTGCGGGCAGTGGCACGCAGGCCGATCGAACTCGTTCCGGGCGAGGCCGAGATGACCGTTGTGAGCGCCGATCTCACCGACCGGGCCGCGCTCACCGAGGCGGTCGCGGGCTCGGATGTGGTGGTCCACCTGCTGCTCGCGGACGGCGGCTGGCGGGCAGCCGAGAACGAGCCGGCTGCCGAGCTGGTGAACGTCGGGGTGATGCGCGACCTCATCGATGTACTGCCGTCGGGCGCCGTACCGCCACTGGTGCTGTACGGCGGAGCCGCCTCCCAGGTCGGAGTACCGCCGCGGGAGCCACTCGATGGCAGCGAACAGGACCAGCCCGGGACCACCTACGACCGGCAGAAGCTGACGGCCGAGGAGCTCTTGAAGAAGGCCACGGCCGAGGGCCGGATCCGCGGGATCAGCCTGCGTCTGCCGACGGTGTTCGGGGAGAGCGCGACGCCCGGTGCCGGCGACCGTGGCTTCCTGTCCGCGATGGCACGGCGGGCCCTCGCCGACCAGACGCTCACCATGTGGCACGACGGCACCGTACGGCGTGACCTGGTCCACGTCGACGACATCGCGGCGGCTTTCGCGGCGGCGCTCGACCACCCGGACTCCCTGGTGGGCGGCCACTGGCTGATCGGCGCCGGCCGCGGTGACGAACTCGGCGACGTCTTCCGGCTCGTCGCCCGGACCATGTCGGATCTCACCGGCCGGGGCCCGGTCGCCGTGGTCTCCGTGGAACCGCCGTCCCACGCTCCCGCGACGGACTTTCGGAGCGTGACCATCGACTCCTCCGCGTTCCGGTCGGTCACCGGCTGGAGCCCGGAGATCTCGCTTCCCGACGGGGTACGACGCACTGTCGCCGCCCTGGTCCACGACGAAAAGGCTGGCAGATGACCACATACGTATGGGACTACCGGGCCGAGTACGAGGCCGAGCGGCTGGACCTCCTGGACGCCGTCGAGACGGTCTTCAACTCGGGGCAACTCGTGCTCGGCGCCAGTGTGCGCGGCTTCGAGACGGAGTTCGCCGCGTACCACGGGGCGGGGTACTGCGTCGGCGTCGACAACGGGACGAACGCGATCAAGCTCGGTCTGCAGGCGCTGGGTGTCGGACCGGGTGACGAGGTGATCACGGTGTCGAACACGGCCGCGCCGACCGTGGTCGCCATCGACGGTACCGGCGCCACCCCGGTCTTCGTCGACGTGCGCGCGGACGACTTCCTGATGGACACCAGCCAGGTGGCCGCCGCGATCACCGAACGCACCAAGTGCCTTCTTCCCGTGCACCTGTACGGACAGTGCGTGGACATGGCACCCCTGAAGGAGCTCGCCGACCAGCACGGGCTGTCCATCCTGGAGGACTGCGCCCAGGCGCACGGAGCCCGACAGGGCGACACGATCGCGGGCACGACCGGCGAGGTGGCGGCGTTCTCCTTCTACCCGACCAAGGTCCTCGGTGCGTACGGCGACGGCGGCGCGACCATCACGTCGGACGAGTCCGTGGCGAAACGCCTGCAGCGGCTGCGGTACTACGGCATGGACGAGCGCTACTACACCCTGGAAACACCGGCCCACAACAGCCGGCTCGACGAGATGCAGGCCGAGATCCTGCGGCGCAAGCTCGGCCGGCTCGACACCTACCTGGCCGGCCGCTGGGCGGTCGCGCAGCGCTACGAGGAAGGCCTGGCCGGTACCGGACTCGAACTTCCGCGCACGGTCCCGGGCAACTCCCACGTGTACTACGTGTACGTCGTCCGTCATCCCCGGCGCGACGACATCATCGAGCGCCTCAAGGCCTACGACATCCAGCTGAACATCAGCTATCCGTGGCCGGTGCACACCATGACCGGCTTCGCCCATCTCGGTTATGCCGCCGGATCGCTCCCGGTCACCGAGGCGCTGGCGACCGAGATCTTCTCGCTGCCGATGTACCCCTCGCTGTCCGAAGACCTGCAGGACAAGGTCATCCACGCCGTGCGTGAGGTGCTCGCAAGCCTCTGAATCCACCGACCGCCAACCCCGGGAGCAGAAATGAAAGCACGCAAACTCCGCGTCGAGGGCGCCCTCGAGTTCACCCCTCGTGTCTTCCCCGACGACCGGGGCCTGTTCATCTCGCCGTACCAGGAGCAGTCGTTCGTCGAGGCGCACGGCAGCCCGCTCTTCCCCGTCGCGCAGACCAACCACAGCCTGTCCGCGCGGGGCGTCGTCCGGGGAATTCACTTCACCACCACGCCCCCCGGTACGGCGAAGTACGTCTACTGCGCTCGGGGAAAGGCCCTCGACATCGTGGTCGACATCAGGGTCGGCTCCCCCACGTTCGGTCAGTGGGACGTCGTCCTGATGGACCAGCAGGATCATCGGGCCAGCTACCTCCCCGTCGGCGTGGGACACGCGTTCGTGGCGCTCGAGGACGACACCGTCATGTCGTACATGCTCTCCGAGAGCTATGTGCCGGCGAACGAACTCGCGCTGTTCGCCCTCGACCCGGCCCTCGGCCTGCCGATCCCCACCGATATCGAACCGCTGCTGTCCGAGCGCGACGGGGTGGCGGTCACCTTGGCCGAGGCGGCCGAGCAGGGTCTGCTGCCGGACTACGCCCGGTGTCAGGAGATCGAGAAGGGAAAGTTGCCTGATGCAACTGTAATCGTGAACGCCTGACTACTCCTCCGCTAGCTGTCGATCCGAAAGGCTGTGCCATGACTGACTCCACCCAGACCCTGCCCGTACCGGGAGAGGTCGGCAAGCTGTACGACGCGCTGACGCTGAGCGCGATGACCGACGGAAGCTTCAACCCCAACGTCCACATCGGGTACTGGGACACCCCGGACTCCGAGGCCACGATCGAGGAGGCGATGGACCGGCTCACCGACGTGTTCATCGAGCGGCTGAAGGTGGACGCCTCGGCCCACGTCCTCGACCTCGGCTGCGGGGTCGGCGGTCCCGGTCTGCGGGTGGTCGCCACCACCGGTGCGCGGGTCACCGGCATCAGCATCAGCGAAGAGCAGATCAAGACCGCCAACCGGCTGGCCGCTGACGCCGGGCTCACCGACCGGGCCGTCTTCCAGCACGGCGACGCGATGAAGCTGCCGTTCGAGGACGCGTCGTTCGAGGCCGTGATGGCACTGGAGTCGCTGTGCCACATGCCTGACCGGCAGCAGGTGCTCACCGAGATCAGCCGGGTTCTCAAGCCCGGCGGCCGGCTCGTCCTGACCGACGTGTTCGAGCGCTTCCCCCGCAAGGTGCCCCGCAACCCGGGGATCGACAAGTTCTGCAGCGGCCTGATGTCGACGATGGCGGACATCGAGGACTACGTCGGCCTGCTCCAGCGGTCCGGCCTGCGGGTGCGCGAACTGCTCGACATCACCGAGCAGTCCACGCTGCGCCTGGGCGAGGAGCTGGCGAAGCTGGCGACGGCCGAGGACCGCCCGGCGGCGATGGACGAGAGCAACTTCTTCCCCGACGAGGCGTTCCAGCCGTCGGACCTGGCCGGCGTCGACGACTTCGGCTGCCTGCTCGCCTCCGCAGAACGTCCGTGAGTCGCTGAACCGCCGGGAGTGCCCGCGAGCCCTCCCGGCGCGTCAGCCGATCGTCAGATCACGAAGGGAAAGAGTGTGGACGAGATGACGCAACCCGGTCAGTCGGCCGACGTACTGATCGTGGGCGGCGGCCCGGTCGGAATAGCGCTGGCTCTGGATCTGAGGCACCGCGGGATCGACTGCCTGGTGGTCGATGCCGGTGACGGCACGGTCCGGCATCCCAAGGTCAGCACGATCGGTCCGCGCTCGATGGAGCTGTTCCGCCGCTGGGGGGTCGCGGACGCCATCCGCACCGCCGGCTGGCCGGCCGACCATCCACTGGACATCGCCTGGGTGACCCAGGTCGGCGGCCACGAGGTCTACCGGTACCGGCGAGGCACGGCTGAGCACCGCCCGGCCTTCGCGCACACGCCCGAGCCTGACCAGATCTGTCCGGCGCACTGGCTGAACCCGGTGCTGATCCAGGCCATCGGCGTCCACCCGAAAGGTCCGCTCCGGCTCCGGACCACAGTCGACCAGGTGCAGCAGGCCGCCGACCACGTCGATGCCACCCTCACCGACCACACCACCGGTACGACCCGTACCGTCCGGGCCCGGTTCCTGGTCGCTTGTGACGGCGCTTCCTCTCCCATCCGCCAGGCGTGCGGGATCGAAGCCCCGGCTCGCCACCGTCCGCAGGTCTTCCGCAACATCCTCTTCCGCGCCCCCGAGCTCAAGGAGCGCCTCGGCGACCGCGTGGCCCTCGTGTACTTCCTGATGCTGTCGTCCACGTTGCGCTTTCCTCTGCGCTCGCTGAACGGCAGCGACCTGTACAACCTGGTCGTCGGCGTGGATGACGCCAACGGCGCCGACCGGATCGACGCGCTGTCGTTGATCGGCGACGCCCTCGCCTTCGACACCCCGGTGGAACTGCTGAGCGACGGCGCGTGGCATCTCACCCACCGAGTGGCTGATCGGTACCGGGCCGGGCGCGTCTTCCTCGCCGGAGATGCCGCGCACACGCTGTCACCCTCCGGCGGCTTCGGGCTCAACACCGGGATCGCCGACGCCGCCGACCTGGGCTGGAAACTGGCCGCCACGCTGGACGGCTGGGCTGGGCCCCAACTACTCGACACCTATGACACCGAGCGCAGGCCGGTCGCTGTGGAGAGCCTGAACGAGGCCAACGTGAACCTACAACGCACGATGCGCAGGCAGGTGCCGATCGAGCTCCACCTCAACAGCCCTGAGGGTGAAAAGGCGCGGGCGGAAATGGCTGAGCGACTCGCGAACAGCGGCGCGACACGCGAGTTCGACGCGCCAGAGATCCACTTCGGCCTGCGCTACCGCTCCCCCTTGATCATCGAGGACGCCGACGTCCCGCTCCGCGAGGGCATGCCGGACGCCAACTGGCGCCCGGGCAGCGAGCCCGGCTACCGCGCCGCGCACGCTTGGTGGGATGCCGCCACTTCCACGCTCGACCTGTTCGGGCACGGGTTCGTCCTGCTGCAATCCGCCGCACACGACGGACTCGCGGGAATTGAACGCGCGTTCGCCGAGCGCGGCGTGCCGCTGACGATCCAGCAAATTGGCGATGGAGAGGTTGCCAAGCTCTACGAACGTTCCTTCGTACTGGTCCGCCCCGACGGCCATGTCGCCTGGCGGGGCGACGACCTGCCCTCGGACCCCGTGGCCTTCGCCGACCAGGTGCGGGGTGACGTTTAGCAGCCGGTGGCCTACAGCGTCGTCGACGCCAGCGGATTCTTGCGGGATCTGACGGTCGGCGACCGGGTCAGGAACTCGTGTTCAGCCTTTACGGTCCGGATACCTCCAACTCGGCGAACTGCATGCGGAACTCGCTGCCTTCCGGCCTCAGGCCGCCGGCGCTGCGCACCCGGACGTAGCGCACGTCGTCAGCGACGCCGAAGGTGTACGGAATCGGCTCGATACTGTCCGGGCGCGCCTGCCCGGTCACGGTTCGCCGGACGGTCCAGGCGGCGCCGTCGGGTGACGTCTCGATGACGAAGCTGCTGGGGAAGAACGCGCCGAGAAGGTCGTCGGTACGCGGGGTCAGCGCGACCTTGTTCACGGTGGTCCTGGCTCCGAGGTCGACCGTGACCGCCTCGTCGTGCTGAATGCCGGTATCCGTGTTGCTGGACCAGCCCATCGAGTGCTGCAGGATCGACATCCAGGATCCGTCGGTGACGTTGCGCTCGGACCAGCCGTCACCTTCGTAACTGCTCGTCGCAGTGGCCGGACGTCCGGCCGCGAGATTGCCCCCGTAGGCCTGCAACTCGGCGAACTGCATCCGGTAGGTGTTCCCGCCCGGGCCCTCGACACGGTGTTTGGTGGCCTCGACCCTGACATAGCGGGCCGTCGCGCTGGGGAACGCAAAGGACTGTACGGCGCCGCCCGGGTTCGCGAAGCCGGTCCGGGTGACCTGAGTCGTCCAGGTGCTGTTGTCGGGTGAGGTCTGGATCGTGAAGTCCTCGGGAAAACCGTAGCCCGCGTTGGCGCCGTCGTCCCGCGGCCACAGGTCGACCCGGCTGACCGGGCCGGGCGCGCCCAGATCGACCGTGACCGACTGCTTGCTCGCCTGCGGAAGGGCCTCAGTGCTGAAGCCGCCGGAAGCCGCGGTAGTCCCGTTTCTGCCGTCGGTCAGCCCGTACGGCGACCAGCCCCAGTCGGTGATCGAATTGGTTGCCGTCACCACCTTCCCGTCGGCGCGATTCACCTCCGGGTTGAGGACGACGTTGTCGAACCTGCCCGCCACACTGCCGGTGACCAGCGCGGCGTGCCCGGTCCGGAAAGCGGTGTCAGTGACGTCGAGCAGTGGCGCCGGATGGTCCTTCACGTACACCTTGATCCGGTTGCCCTGGGCCACAATCTTCATCCTGGTCACCGCGTTCGGCACGTAGCCCGGGACTGCCGCCGAGGCAAGTTCCTTCCCGGATCGGTAGAGGAACACGGTGCCGTTGTTGCGGACGGCCACCAGATAGCCGGTGTCCACATCGGTCGCGTTCATACCTCGCACGACCGCGCCGATCCAGTTGGTGTTCCCGCCACCCGAGTTGACCGCGTCGATCTTGGCGTCGAACGTCATCACGACGTCGCCGTACGCACGGCCCTTCAGCGCCGAGACGGTATTCCAGTTCGTCGCGTCGGTCTGCACGTAGGAGCCGTTGCTCACCGACCAGTTGCCGACGGTGTGCACCCAGCTCTGGTCGCCGCCGGCACCGAAGCTGTCGGCGTACGGGAAGCGCAGGTCGGGACGCTGGGTGCTGAGCTGCTGCAGGAGCTGCCGGTGCCGGTCGACGACATCGGCGCCGGAGCGCGTGTACTCGGTCGTGTTGGTGATCAGTGAGTTCGCGATGGCCGCCGCGGCAACGGGTTTGCTCGCCTTGAGCAGGTTGAGCAGTTCGTAGTCCTCGAGGCCATCGCGCTGAGCCTCACTGCGGATGCTGTCGTACACGTCGAGCGCCGGTTTGTTCGGCCGGACAATCCAGTGGTCGCCGCCGTTGGAGCCGCCGCCGTCCATGGTCTGGCTGCGTTCCCAGTAACTCCAGCCCCAGTGCAGGTAGCCCACGCCGCCGATCTTCCAGATCAGCCAGGGCAGCAGCCGGGTCTTGTCGAGGTGGTAGGACATGAAGCGGTTCATGTAACGGTCCTGGGGGACGATGGCCGTGTACAGCCACAGTTCCTTACCCCTGATCCGCAGGTCCTGGTATTGCGCGGTGGAGAAATCGTACAGCCCTGTCTCCGGAGTGGCCGACGTCGTCAGGCCTTCCAGCTCGGAGTGCTCCGACCCGAACAAGGCATGGTTATGCGCCTCGACTGTCTTGTAGCTGGAACCGCTGAAGTGCTGCTTGTAGATGTTGAAGAACCAGTTCGCCTGCGTCAGCTGAGGAGTGTTGACCGGCTCGTCGAGCGCCGCCATGTAAAACCTGTCCGACCAGCCCTTCTGATCGAGATGCGCCTTCAGGGCCGCGAACACCGTGTGCAGGTAGGCGGTCGACTCCGCGGTGTTCACCGGCACCAGTTCGCGCCGTACCTTGCCGGTGCCGTCGTTCTTGAGCATCTCGAGCAGCTTCGGCAACTGCACCGTGTTGTCACCGGGCGGCGGCTCCAGCAGGTGCGGCGTCGAGATGTACTGCAGCGCGCCCTGGTCGATGAACAGCTGGACGAACCGGTCGAAGGTCTGCCAGCCGAAGTTGTACGTGCCGTCGGCGGCGATCGTGGTGTTCGCGATCAGCAACGCCTGGAAGTCGGCGTAGATGACGTTGTTGCGGTGCTTCGCGTGGTTCTTCGCGAAGTTCTCCATCACCTTCCACCAGTTCGGGTCGAACTTCTGTACGCCGTACTGGTAGGTGATCGAGTCCTCGGTGCCGGTGTAGTCCCAGCCGGCCGAGCCGAACCAGTTGTTCATCTTGAAGCTGGACCGGTTCGTCGGCGGGATCGTGACGTCGTACACCGTCACTGCCACCGGGACGGACACGTCGCCGAGACTGCTCTTCACCGTCACCTGGCCGCGGTAGACGCCGACCGGCTGGTCCGCCGGGACGTGCACGCTGTACCAGTAGGGCCGGGTCTGATGCGCGGGGATGTCGATCGGGGAGTTCTCGATCAGAGCATCGGTGTAGACGCCCGGCGGACTACCAGCGGGCAGAGTTTCGGAGTCACCCCCGATGACCCTGACACCGGAGTGCTGCTCGACCCGGGTGACGGTGATCTGCGAAGCCAGCAGCTGGGCACCTCCCGGACCGGTCAACGGACCCGCCTGGAGTGAGACAGCGCTCTGGGCGGAGGCGGACCGCACCAGGACCTGGGCGGCCTCGTGCTCGTTCCGGGCCGAGTGCAGGCTGACGGCGGTGGCCGCATCCTGCGGTTGGGGCGACGTGTAGTACGCACGGTCGGCGGCGTTCTGGATCCACACCGCAGGACCGGCTGCGACCGCGACGGTAGGAGCGCTTAACGGGACCAACAGTCCGAGGAGCAGTATCAAGGGCATCGACGTCATCAGACGTTTCATCTCAACTCGCTTTCGGTCGCAGTCACTTACCGGCGCCCAGCGTCATACCGTCGACGACCCGACGGCCGAGGACAGGGTGACCAGCAGGACTCACCCTCAAGGGGGAAGCCCCAGATCGGTGCCCGCGAGGGCCTGATCTGGGGCTTCTCCAGCGGTGGCTCAGTCCCAGCGCTGGAAGTCACCGTTGTTCGGTGGGGAGAGGTAGACCGAGCCGGCACCGTTGCTGTCCAGCCGCTGGGTCGACTCGTGCTGGATGATCTGACCGCCGCTGTTCCGGGACCAGTTCTGGTACTGGCCACCGTTGCAGCCTCCGGCGTACACCGCACCGGTGGCCCGCGTCCCGTCCAGACAACGCTTGGTCTGATCGTTCTTGAGCGCGTTCCAGCCCTGGCTGGTGGCTACCCAGTTCCAGTCCTGGCTCCACCGCCCGTCGCACGGGGCGGCGTGGACATGATCGTTCCACTCGGCGGTGAGGCATCGTCCAGTCGCCCGGTTGCGCAGCCGGAAGCCCGCCAGCGGCGTTGTTCCAGATGTCGCCTCGACCACGTAGCCGGCAGCAGCAGGCGCCGGAGCCGGAGCCGGAGCCGGAGCCGGAACAGCGGCATGGGCGGCGGATACGCCGCCGACTGCGGTAGCCAGCGCGGCAAGCCCGGCGGCAACGAGGCCGGCCTTTCTATGAACTCGCATCAATCCTCCTGGGGTCGGGAATGCAGTTCCGGAAAACCTAGGCAGGCGGCTGGAGCCGGACAATCCATTCGATCAGTCACGAAATGCGCGCGGCGGGCGCAGCGGACGGGTGCGATCGAACGTCTATCTCTATCGAACGCCTCTGTCCGGCGAACGGATTCGGGCGAGGGCCTGAAGGTGGGCTACGAGACGGCCGACATCAACCAGGACAAGCTGGACGGCCCCCGGCCGGATCATCCCGGCCGGGGGCTCGTTCCTTTCAGCGCGTGACTACTTGGTGCAGAAGTTCGAGCCCATCGCGTAGTGGCAGGTACCCGGCGGGTAACGCTTCGACGCAGCTTCGAGGGCAGCTGGACGATTGCGCTCCTGCCGCTCAACTGCAAGCCAGGCCTGGTCGGCGACGAGATCTCCGACCATGGCTCCATAGGCGCCGCAGGAAGCGGCCAGGAAGACGCCGACGCCTGGAATCGCGCCGCAGCCCACGCCGGCCGCCACCCCCATGCCGAACTTGATCGCTGCCTTGGTCGCCGATTCCTCGGTCTTCTTTGCCTGGTCCTCCGCGAACTTCTTGTCGTCGTCCTCCTTCTGTTTAACTGAGTCGGCGACCTTCTTGGCGTCTTCCAGCGCCTGCAGCTTGGTGTCGATGTCGGCGCCGATCCGGGCCGACGTCTTCCAATGCCGACGACGGCAAGCCACGCTGCCTGGACGTCGGCAACCAGTCGAGCGAAGACGGCGTCGCGCTGGTGCAATGGCCGTGCGCGGGACAGGCCAACCAGCAGATGACGGTCGAGTACGTCGAGGGCTCCAGCTACGACACCGTCGTACGGCTGAAGTTCGCACAGCGGGAAGTGTGCCGGCGTGGAGAAAGACTCGGTGGAGAACGCCAAACCGCTCGTACAGCAGACCTGCGCCGCCGTCGCGAGCCAGCAGTGGGTTCTGCGTCCCGCGCTGAACCTGCAGCAGCTCGACAACCGGTACGCGATCTCCGCGATCAAGGGCGGCAAATACTTCGACGTCGAGAACTGTGTCATGGACGAAGGCGCCAACCTGCGGACCTGGGACCATGCGCGGTCAGGCGCCTCCACAGTCCGCGATGTCCCCAGCGGCCCATCGCAACGGTCTCGCGGACGGTGAGCGGGAACGTATCGGCGATCGCGCTGCGCTGCACCACAAAGGCGGGCCAGCCCTTGGTGCGATGCACGACCGTTCCGGCCGTCACCGGGATCACGCCGGACAGGACGCCGAGCAGCGTGGACTTCCCTGATCCGTTGGCCCCGACGACGGCAGTGGTCGCGAACGCCGGGATCTGCGCAGCGAAGCCGGACAGGACCGGCCGGCCCAGGTACCCGGCCGCCACAGCGCTGAGCGTGACCTGAGAGGCTGCCATGAGACTCCTTTTGAATTGATAATCATTTTCATTATAGGGTCTGGGTCATGGACTGGTTGACGGCACCCTTCGAGGTGACATTCGTTCAGCGGGCCTTGTGGGGCGGCATTCTGGTGTCGCTGATCTGTGCGCTGGCCGGCACCTGGGTCGTCCTGCGGGGGATGGCCTTTCTGGGCGACGCGATGGCGCACGGCATGCTGCCGGGTGTCGCCCTGGCGTCGCTCCAGGGCGGGAACCTGCTGGGCACCGACGGTCAGATCCATGTGATCGACCCCGAAGCGGGCAAGGTCACCAAGACCATTTCAGTCCTCACGAAGTGGCAGGAGCCGCTGGAGTGGCAGGAGGCGCGGCCGGGAAGGTCGTGACGACAGTTCCGTTGCCGAAGGCCCCCAATGAGCTCAGCGGCATCAACCACTGACCATGCTGTCCCACTAGTGAAAGTGACAATCGATGGTGTTCGAACCGAGCTCGCCGCCTTTTCCCGTCCGTCGTCCTCGCGGCGAGCCGGTTCCGGTCACCGTGCTGTCCGGATTCCTCGGGGCGGGTAAGACCACCCTGCTCAACCACGTACTCGCCAACCGGGAGAACCGGCGGGTCGCGGTGATCGTCAACGACATGAGTGAGGTGAACATCGATGCCGCGTTGATCGCCGGCCAGGGGCGACTCGACCGGACCGAGGAGCGACTGGTCGAGCTGACCAACGGCTGTATCTGCTGCACGCTGCGCGAGGACCTGCTGGCCAGCGTGGCCGAGCTGGCCGCGGACGGCCGCTTCGACTCGATCCTGATCGAGTCCACCGGGATCTCGGAACCGATGCCGGTGGCCGCAACCTTCGAGTGGGAGTTCGAGGACGGCAGCAGCCTGTCCGACCACGCCCGGCTCGACACCATGGTGACCGTCGTCGACGCCAGCGGGTTCCTGCGCGAACTGTCGGTCGGCGACCGGTTGAGCGAGCGCGGCCTGGCGACCGCGCCGGAGGACGAACGCAGTATTTCGGACCTGCTGGTCGATCAGGTCGAGTTCGCCGATGTCCTCGTGATCAGCAAGGCCGACCTGGTCTCGCCCGACGAACTCGGCCGACTCGTTGGAGTGCTGCGCAAGTTCAACCCCACGGCCCGGCTGATCTACGGCCGGTACGGCGACATCCCGATCGGCGAGGTCCTCGACACCCATCGCTACGACCCGGTCGTCGCGGCTCAGTCGCCGGGCTGGATCGCCGAACTGGAAGGTGGACACACACCGGAGACCGAGGAGTACGGCATCCGATCGTCCACCTACCGGTCCCCGCGGCCCTTTCATCCGGCCCGCCTGATGGACGCGCTGGCGGACTGGGAAGGAGTGCTGCGCAGCAAGGGCTTCTGCTGGATCGCCAGCCGGCCGGACGTAGTGGCAGTCTGGTCACAGGCCGGGCCGAACCTCACCATCGAGCCGGGCGAGAGACTGCGTGCTCCCGACGCTGCACCGGGTCAGGAACTCGTGTTCATCGGGATCGACCTCGATCCGGAGGAACCGTTCCGCCGGCTCGGCCCGGCCCTGCTCACCGACGACGAGCTCGCCCTGGGACCGGCCGGCTGGGTCAGTTTTGAGGATCCGCTCCCGGCCTGGGACCTCGACCACGACCACCACCCCGGCCATGACGGCAACCTTCCAGTAGTCAGCCTGCCCAGCGCCCAGTGAGGAAGACGAGGGCGACGATCGTCGACAGAGGTGCAATGACGCAGAGATACATCGTGCGGACGAACGGGTGCCGCAGGCCCGCTAGGCACAGCCACAACGGCCACCACAGCAAGGTCGCGCGGGGAATCGACAGATACCAGTACGACGCACCAAGGGCCGCCAGGTTCAGTGCGATGTAGGTCGCCTCAGCCCAGCAACGGCGGAACAGCAAGAACACGAGCAGCGCCAAGCCGATGCCTATGGCCACCAACTCGGCCCGGAACTCGACGGCGTACGCCGTACTGTAGGTGTGACCGAAGGCGGCCTCCCAGGTGGTCGTCAAGGAGTGCCAGGGGTTGGTGGCGTTCCGGTCCCAACCCCGCTCCTGAGCGTGTCGCCAGGCCTGCGGATCGCTGGTCTTCTCGAACAAGTAGATCCCGTAGCCGAGCGCGGCCGAGACTGGCGCCACGAGCCACGAGACGGCGCGCCAGTTCCGATGCACCCCGATATCGACGAGGAACTGCACCGCGATCGCAACAGCGACGAACAGGCCGGTGATGCGCACGGTCGTCGCGAGGGTGCAGAGAATGCCGGCAAGGGCCCAGCGGTGTCGCCGCGCGGCCAGCCACGCCGGTAGCGCCAACGCGAGGAAGAGCGCCTCGGTGTACCCGACGGCCAGAAAGATCGAGCACGGCGATGTCAGGAAGAACAGCACCGCAGTCCGGTCGACGTCGGTGCCGGGCCAGTGCAGCCGAGCGATCCGCGCCAAGGCCAGCACAACGATGGCCCCGCTGACGAACGAGATCAGCAGTCCAGCCCAGATCCAGTCACCGCCGGCGGAATGGACAGCCCGCAGTACCAGCGGAAAGCCGGGGAAAAATGCTTCCCGGTTGTCCCAGCCCTCGCTCCACGGCCCTGTGTCACCTGGGAAGTAGCCCTCGCGGGCGATGCTCACGAGGTGGTTCCAGTCCCACCGCGCGAACGCCGTTCGCACATCGGCGGGCTGTCGAGCCCGCCCGTCGGCGGGAAACACCCAGACGGCAGCGTACGCCGTCAGCCAGATCGCGACCCGGGTCAGCAAGTACAGGCTAAGGACCGTGCGGTCGGCAGCCGCAAGCCACCCGAGCTCCTTCGTCCGGATCAGGAGTTTCCCTGGCGTGGCGAGGCGTTTCGGGCGGCTGGTTTCGAGACGGGCATGGAGGGTCATGAGGCCCTTCGAGACGGAGGCAGTCCATCCCTACTTGCCCGAACGCCGGATGACCCTTCTCGCGCCGATTCTTCTCCTCAGAAGACCAGCGTCAGGACCCAGGTCGTGAAAGCCAGCAGGGCTACGACGAACGTCACGGCCACGACTACTGCATAGGCGAACCAGGAGCTTCCATTCACAAGGTCATCTTGCC
This sequence comes from Kribbella antibiotica, assembly GCF_004349055.1. Taxonomy (GTDB): domain Bacteria; phylum Actinomycetota; class Actinomycetes; order Propionibacteriales; family Kribbellaceae; genus Kribbella; species Kribbella antibiotica. Next base: position 130,842 of record NZ_SMKX01000001.1, on the reverse strand, counting down.
AGGGGTGTGACCCAAATCGGCGGTGGGTGCGTCTAGTGGGGTGTAGGCAACGGCTGGAGGGTGGATGAAAGGCATAACGGAGTTCGAGGAGTTCGCTCGGGCTCGAGTAGGGCCGCTGTACCGGACCGCTTGGTTGCTGTGCGGGGACCGGCACCACGCTGAGGATCTGGTGCAGGACACCCTGGCGAACATGCTGAAGGTGTGGGGCCGGATCGACACACCGGAGGCCTACGCCCGTACGGCGTTGGTGCGGACCTTCGTTTCGCAGCGCCGCCGGCGGAGTTGGTCGGAGCGGCCGACGGCTGACTTGCCGGAGCAGGTGCAGGCGTCCGGGGACCCGGATCTGCGGATTGCGCTGGCGCGGGCGCTGGGTGAGCTGCTGCCTTTGGATCGGGCTGTGCTGGTGCTGCGGTACTTCGAAGATCGCAGCGTTGAGCAGGTGGCGCTGGATCTTGGAAAGAAGCCGAGTGCGATCACTACGCGGACGGCGCGGGCGCTGGAGCGCCTGCGTGCGGTGCTGGGTGATGACGCCATCCACCTGATCGCCCTATGAGGAGAATTGTGAGCAATCTGGACAGCAAGTTGCCGGAGCTGATGCGCCAGGCGACAGAGGACCTCGAGCCGGAGTCGGTGGACCTGGTCGAGCGCAGTGTGGCGCAGGGAACGCGATTACGGCAGCGGCGGAGTGTGCTGGCCGGTACGGCGGCTGGCGTCGCCGTACTGGCAACCGTGGGCGTAGTGGTCGGCACGGTGCAGCACTTCGACGGACGTGCGGACGGTGGGCCGATGGTCGCTGCACCGCCCACCATCTCGACACCTGCGGCCAGTACGACGCCGACGGTGCAGACGCCTCCTCCCAGCAAGGCGGGTGGGCCGACGCTGGCAACGCTGAAGTCGCTGGTGCAGGGACCCGGCCGGACGTTGTCGCTGCCGGAGACCTGGGGCGGGGCGCAAGATGGCTTCTTCGGGGCCGGCTTGGTCGTCGACGACGGCAAGGGCGGGTCGCGGATCCAGGTCTTGCTGGAGAGGCACCAGGGACCGGCCAGCTGTGCCGGGGAGCCGGGGTGCAAGAAGCGGCCTGACGGGTCGACGATCCGGTCGTCGAGCCTGATTCCCGAGTACTCCGACGACCGCCAGCAGGAGTTCGGAATCGTCTACAACTACGTGGAGATCACCCGCAAGGACGGTCGGCAGATCTCGGCGACGTCGTACAACGGCGTGTCCGAGAAGGGCACGAAGCACACCCGGGCCGTGCCGATCCTGACCGTCGCCCAGCTGACGAAGCTCGCCGACGACCAGGCGTGGAAGTTCCCGGCCAAGGTCACCAAGTAGACCCTTGGGCCGTCCCGCTCAGCTCAGGCAGCGGGACGGCAGGTCGAACCAGCGCAGTTGGTCGAAGTCGGTGTTGACGGTGCCTTCGGCCTCTGCGCTGCGGTCTGAACTTCCGGTGAGCAGCTCGCGGGCCTCGGCCAGGTAGTCCTGGAGGGCCGACTCCGGGGCGGTGTGGTCGTGCCGCGGGTAGCGCAGTTTGCCGTCGGCGTCGTAGCCGACCGCGGACAGCCGCATCGGCGGCTCCACCGGTCCACGGTGGTGCCGCCACAGGCCCGACTCGGGGTCGAACCGATAGTCGCCGAGCAACCGCGCACCGCCTTCGGCCACCAGCTGCACGGCCTCGACGACGTACTCGAAGACTGCCTCGGAGATGAAGTAGTTGAAGTTGACCCGCACCCAGCCGGGCTTGATGCCCTCACAGCCGTGCATGATCTCCTCGGCGAATTCGGCCGAGCGCGCCAGGTCGATGTTCAGCAGCGAGTGCCCGTAGGGCCCCGCACACGAACAACCGCCGCGAGACTGGATGCCGAACAGGTCGTTCAGCAGCGCGACCACGTAGTTGTGGTGCAGGTAGCGCCCGGACGGCGCCTTGACCACGAACGACACGATCGACAGCCGCTCGGCGTCCACGTTCCCGAGGATCTCGATGTTCGGGTTGCTCCGCCACGCCTCGACCGCGCGTTGCAGGTACGCGTCCTCGTGGGCCCGGATCACGTCGATTCCGACGGCTTGTTTGAGCTGGAACGCCAGGCCGGCCCGGATCGACCCGATGATCTCCGGCGTCCCGCCCTCCTCGCGGTGGATCGGGTCGTCGACGTACCGATGCCCGGCAGGGTTCACGAACGCGACAGTGCCACCACCCGGTACGTCGGGAACCCGGTTCGTCAGGAGTTCGCGGCGCACCACGAGCACGCCCGGGGTCCCCGGTCCGCCGATCAGCTTGTGCGGGCTGAGGAAGATCGCGTCCTTGTACGACAGCGGGTCCGCGTCACGACCGCCGTACATGTCGATCTCGATGTACGGCGCCGCCGCGGCGAAGTCCCAGAACGACAACGCACCGTGCTTGTGCAGCAACGCCGAGACACGATGCGTGTTGCTGACGATCCCGGTGACATTGCTGGCGGCCGAGAACGAGCCGATCTTGAGCGGGCGATCGGCGTACTCGATCAGTCGCGCCTCGAGCTGCGGAATGTCGATGTGCCCGTCGGCGTCCTGGCTGATCGTCACCACATCGGCGATCGACTCACGCCACGGCAGCTCGTTGGAGTGGTGCTCGTACGGCCCGATGAACACCACCGGCCGCTGGTCAGCCGGGATCTGCTCGCTCAGGTGATACGTGTCATCCAGCTCGGCGGGAATCCGCAAACCCAGCACACCAACGAGTTTGTCGATCGCACCGGTCGCGCCTGAGCCACAGAAGATGAGCGCGGTCTCATCGTCGCCACCCACGCTCTCGTGGATGATCCGCCGCGCATCTTCGCGCAGCCGCGTGGTCTGCAGCCCGGTCCCGCTCGACTCGGTGTGCGTGTTCGCGTACCGCGGCAGAACCTCCTCGCGGATGAAGTCCTCCAGGAAGGTCAGCGCCCGGCCCGACGCGGTGTAGTCCGCATACGTCACCCGCCGCGGCCCGTACGGCCCCGGCATCACCTGGTCGTCCCCGATCACCGACGCGCGAATGCGTCGCAGCAACGGAGAGTCCGGCGGAGCCTGCACGCGGTCGTCCTGGATCGTCATGCCGCCAGGGTAAGCGGCCTGCGGTGACTTGGCAGCCCCGGTACTCGGTGATACTTTGCACTGGTACTGAGTAACACCGAGTACTGGAAGGAGGTCCGGGATGGACGGCTTGACCGAGATGCTGAAAGGCACGCTCGAAGGCTGTGTGCTGGAGATCATCGGCGCCGAAGAGACCTATGGGTACGCCGTCACCCGCCGGCTGAACGAGCTCGGCTTCACCGATGTCGTCGAGGGCACGGTCTACACGATCTTGCTGCGGCTGGAGAAGAACGCGCTCGTCCAGGTGACGAAGCGACCGTCCGAGCAGGGCCCGCCGCGCAAGTTCTATGCGCTCAACGATGCCGGCCGCGCCGAGCTCACGACGTTCTGGGCGAAGTGGGAATTCATGACATCACGCATCGACAAGCTGAAGGAGGGCGCGAGATGACGTTCTGGGAGACCATCACCGGCAGCGACATGACCCGGGAGTGGAACGCGTTCGAGACCCGGGCCGCGGCCCTGCCGAACGACTACCGGGCCGCCTGGGAGGAGATCAAGACCGCACTGATGTCGTACGGCGACTTCACCGGGCGCAACCTGACACCGATCTTCGACAGCGCACTGGGGCTGCTCGAGGAGTCGGCGGCCGACGGGCAAACCATCTACCAGGTGGTGGGTGACGACGTCGTGGGCTTCAGCGCAGCACTGGCCGGCGGCGAAGGTGCCCGCAACTACCGCGACAAGTGGCGTGCGCAGCTGAACGCGAATGTCGCCAAGAAGCTCAACAAGCTGGGAGGCTGACATGGGCATCCGGGACATCATCGAGGGCAAGAAGCAGTGGCGGGCGCACGTTGCGCGGATCAAGAACCTCCCGCCGGACTACCAGATCGTCTACCACGAGATCCAGCGGTACGTCTTCAAGGTCGGACCGGTCGACTTGCTCGACGGTCCCCTGCTCACCGAGCTGGTCGACTTCTTCGAGGAGGGCGTCGCGGCAGGCAAGGGCGTGCTGCAGATCACCGGCCCCGACGTCGCAGCCTTCGTCGACGGCCTGCTGCAGGACATCCCGACGTACGCAGACGTCTACCAGGAGTCCCTGACCAAGAAGAAGCACGGCCTATAGGGTCGTCGGTATGACGTTCTCCGGTGAGTTGTGGGCCCGTGGCGGCGCTGGCGTGTACGACGAGATCGTGCGGCATCCGTTCATCACCGGGCTCACCGACGGGACACTCGACCACGATGCGTTCCGTTACTTCATCGTCCAGGACAGTCACTACCTGCGGGCGTACTCGCGGGCGCTCAGCCTGGTCGCAGCGCGCGCCACTGACGAGGATGCGGTCAGCATGTTCGCGCTGCACGCGGCCAACGCCATTGCGGTCGAGCGGGAGCTCCATAGCTCACTCCTTGGCTCACTGGGCCTGACCACGGCCGATGTCGAGGCAACCGGGTCGAAGCCGACCACAACGGCGTACATGTCGTATCTGACGGCGGTGTGCGCCACGGGCACGTACGCGGAGGCCGTGGCCGCCGTACTGCCCTGCTACTGGATCTACCGCGACGTCGGGCGCGAACTGCTGAAGCGGTCCTCGCCCGACCCGGTCTACCGGGAGTGGATCGAGACCTACGGCTCGGACGAATTCGATGCCGTAGTGGAGTCCGTTCTTGCAGTGACCGACGCACTGGACGTGGGAGCGTCGGAGCGGGAACGTTGTCACCAGCACTTCGCGACGACCTGTCGTTACGAGTGGATGTTCTGGGACGCCGCATACACCAAGCTCGATTGGCCGGTGTGATTGATGGACTTCTACGACGTAGTGATCGTCGGTGGCGGGCACAACGGCCTGGTCGCCGCCACCTACCTGGCGCAGTCCGGCCTGTCCACACTCGTCCTCGAGCAGCAACCCCACACCGGTGGCGCAGCGGTCAGCCAGCAGGTGTTCCCCGGAGTGGACGCCCGCCTCTCCCGCTACTCGTACCTGGTCAGCCTGCTCCCCCAGAAGATCATCACGGACCTAGACCTCTCCCTGCAGCTCCGCTCCCGTTCCGTAGCGTCCTACACCCCCGTACGGCGCTCTGGTCGCGACCTGGGCCTCATGGTGGAGCGCCCGGAGGGTGCGGCGACCCGCGAGTCCTTCGCACGACTCACTGGCAGCGACGCCGAGTACGACGCGTGGACCGCCTTCTACGGCTCAGTCGGCGCCATGGCCGAGGTCATCGCGCCCACCCTGCTCGAACCACTCCAGTCCGCTGCCACACTGCGCTCCCGCCTCGACCCTGCGTTGTGGGACGAGCTGGTCGATCACCCCTTCGGTGAGTCCGTCGAGCGACGCTTCGCCGACGACACCGTCCGCGGCGTGGTCGCGACCGACTCGGTCATCGGCACCTTCGCGAGCCTGCACGACCCCTCACTCATCCAGAACCGCTGCTTCCTCTACCACCTGATCGGCAACGGCACAGGTGAGTGGCGAGTGCCCGTCGGCGGCATGGGCGCTGTCACCGACGCCCTGGCCTTCGCAGCGCGCCAGGCCGGCGCCTCACTCATCACCAACGCCTCCGTGACGTCCGTCGAGGTCGACGGGGTGCGCGGATCCGTCACCTGGCTCGGCGGCGACGGAGAGCGCTCCGTGGACTGCTCCTACGTTCTCTCCAACGTCGCACCGACCACACTCGACACTCTGCGTGGTCGTGACGTCTCCCTGAAGCCCGAGGGCTCGCAGCTCAAGATCAACCTGCTCCTGTCCCGGCTCCCCGCCCTGCGCTCCGGCGACGACCCCACCCGAGCCTTCGCCGGCACCTTCCACATCGACGAGGACTACACCCAACTCGAGACCGCCTACCGCTCCGCAGCCGGCGGCACCCTCCCCGCCGTACCGCCGTCCGAGGTGTACTGCCATTCGCTGACCGACGCGTCGATCCTCTCCCCCGAGCTGATTGCCTCCGGCCACCACACCCTGACCGTCTTCGGCGTCCACTTCCCCGCCCGTTTATTTGCCTCTGACAACGAAACGGCCCGAGCCGAAGCCACCCGCCGCACCCTGGCCGGCCTTGAGTCCTACCTCGCCGAACCCCTCGAAGACTGCATCGCCCGCGACGCCGACGGCAACCTCTGCATCGAGGCCAAAACGCCGTACGACATCGAGGAATCGGTCGGCATGCCCGGCGGCCACATCTTTCACGGCGACCTCCAATGGCCCTGGTCCCCCGACGACCAAACCGTCGGCCGCTGGGGCACCGAAACCGACACCGCCAACCTCCTCATCTGCGGCTCCGGCGCCCGCCGAGGCGGCGCCGTCTCCGGCCTCGGCGGCCACAACGCAGCCATGACGATCCTCACCCGCTAACCGATTTCACATCTCCCCAAAACCCCTGCTAAGCTCCTCTTCGTTGGAAGGCAAGACCACAAAAGAACATGCGCCGCTAGCTCAATTGGCAGAGCAGCTGACTCTTAATCAGCGGGTTCGGGGTTCAAGTCCCTGGCGGCGCACAAACATTAAGGCCCGGGCACACATCGCAATGTGCACCGGGCCTTCGTGTTGCCCGCACACACTCAAAACGCACTCATTTGATCCGGCGGCCATCCGCCCGTCTTGATCTGATCGTGACCGTGCGTCATGTCACATCGCTGCTCATCGTTGCTGACTTCCAGGGTTCTCGCCTTCGGCCGCCGTTGCCAACGCCCGGTGCCCAGCCAGCTCCGACGCCGACACCCTGCTGCCCCGCACGTCGCCGTACGGAGCCCACAGAGTCAGTCGGACCGTGTCAGCCGTTCCAGTCCGTCGCACCGACAGCCGTGATCGTGTTGGCACCCCTGTAGATATAGGCCTCTGCCTTGTCCTCCCAGGTGGATACCCATGGCGTGCCCTCGGACGCGCAGGTGGTGCGCGGCGGCCGAATGTCGCCGGTCCCGGTTTTGCAGGTCAGGCGAATCAGCGGGTTCACGACACCGTCCGGGCGCGACACGATGTGCCCGTTCGCCCACTCGTCCGCCTTCAGGCCGACTGCTCGAGGCTCGTCGCGCATCGAACAACCTCGACGCCTGACCGCCACAAATCTCCTACGTAGCGAAGGGATGGCCCCGTGGAACACACATCACATGCAGGGGTCGCGCCGGCGGTCGCCGTCGTCTCGACCCACAACCGGACGGAGTCAAGAAATCCCCTACTCCTCGCAGCATGATCGGCAATAGTTGTCCCATGGCGGATCAAGTTGAAGCCGGCCAGCACCTGACCGAACGTCAGCGCATCGACGAGCTGTTCAGACGGGGCCGCGAGCATGAGATGCAGCACGAGGTCGTCCCCGCCCGCAGGTTCTTTGAAGACGCGCTGGCGGCGGCCACGACGGCGGGGCTGATGGACGTCGTGATGAATACCCATGCGTTCCTCGGTATCGTCAGCCTCAAGGAGAACAACCTGGTGGCAGCCAGGCCTCACCTCGAGACAGCCCTCGCCATGGCGCTCGCGGCCAACACGACGTCGCTCGAGGCCTACGCGCGGCAAGAACTCGGGTTTCTCCTACTCGGTGAGGGCCAGCCAGCCGCAGCCCGTCTCGAATTCCTCCGCGTCGTGGCGCTGGCGCCGAGCGTTGGAATCGTGAACCTGACCGGCAACGGCCTCAGCGGCATGGGAGTATCCCTCCTCGCTCTCGGCCGGACAATCGAGGCAGTCCCCCTCCTCCTAGGCGCGCTCGGAATCCGCACCGAGATCGGCGATCTGGAGCAACAACACGTCGACCTCGTGCATCTGGCCCATGCCGCGCTCCTGCTCGGCAACCAGACGGTGGCCACCGCCGTGACCGGATTCCTGGTCTGCAGCCAGGAGACAAGCAAAGGGATGTACGCCCACGACCGCCGGACCCTTGCCACGGTCGTCTCCGCGGTGGGGACCAGCCCGGCAGCGGCCGGATTCGACGAAGCCCGCTCCCTGGTCGCATCCCTCGCCGCAACTTAAGGGTTTTCAGAGTTGTCTTTGAGCGTTTCCGGCGCACGTTCACCACATCTTGCTGAGGTAGTAGGCGCCCATACCGAATGCCGCGCCAACCGCTGCGCCCGGCAGCGCGCCGATCCCACCCGCCGCGGAGCCGACCAGAGCGCCGACACCGGCACCCGCCAGTGCCGCGCTGACCACACCCGCCGCCTGCGCGGTCGGCTGGCTGGCACCGCGTTGCGTAGCAAACGCTTCGGCCAGGTTGCCGACGGCCGCTCCGGTGACGACTGCGGCACCGGCCACGGGGACTGCCGCCGCGGCCGTCGTCAGCGCCGATCCGGTCGCCGTGTAGCCCAACGCATGCGCATAAACCGCGGCGGTGCTCGTTGCGATCTCAGCCTCGGCGACCAGCGGCACTGTGCGCGCGACACTCGCGCCCACGTTCCCCGCCCTGGTGGCGGTCATACCGGAGGACCGGGGCTGGGAAGCGCTCGCGACTGCCTGCCTCTTGGCCGAGGGCAGACTCAGTTGCTGTGGCTTCGGCGCGGCGGGCGCTGCCGGTTCCTTGGTCGCGAGACCTTTCTCGAACGGAAGCTCGAGCTGAGGCGACGGACCGGCCGGGCCCTGCTTGGGTTCGAAGACCTCCGGGTCGAACGGCAGCCGCAGTTGACCGCGCGGCCCTTCGTTCGGCGCCGTCGGGCCGGCCGGCAGCTTGAAATCCTTGAACCCAGGCTCGAGAAAGGCGGGCGAGTCGGGCGACACACCGTACCTCGTTCTTGGGGCAACAGTGAGATCGACCTCGTTCGTCCGCGCAAACTGCCCAGCGCCGCGGGCCGCATTGCCGATCGCCTTGTCGCCTTTCGCATCTCTCGCGTTCTCGGGACCGTTCTGGGCGAAGACGAATCCCTTCTCCCCTGCCCGCGTGATCACGAACGGCGTGCCCAGGTGCCCAGCCTGGATCTTGCCGTCCGGCCCACCCCAGATCTGGGTGGCCTTGACCAGGTTCGCGCGATGCCCGTCGGTGATGCCACGGGTGGCTCCCGTCGCGGTGACCTCCTGCCAGTAGGGCCGGCTCTGACTCAGCCACCGCTGCGGGTCGTCACCTTCCAGACCCGTCGGATCGACCAGTCGCACCGGGTTGTTCCTGGCATAGGAGTAGCGCCCCGGTCCATCCACCAGCCCGGCCGGATCGGGGATGGTCCAGCGGGCCAGCCAGGGAGCGTAGTACCGCGCGCCGTGGTAATAGAAACCCGTCTCCTCGTCACGTTCCTTGCCGGTGTAGCGATACCGCTTGCGGCTCACATTGTTGCGGGGCGCCGAGTGGAAGGACGTCGTACCGAACGGGTGGTATTCCTCGTAGCTGAGTACGTTCGACGAGTCGTCGAGCTCGACGGTGGCCGAACCCAGGTGGTCGGTGAGCTGGAAGCGTCGCAGTGGTACCGGGTTCGCGACCGGACGGCCGTCGTCAACGGTCGTCGTCTCGATCAGTGCCACGCCGTCGGCAGCTCGTAAGGTCTCACGACGGACCCGGGCCGACTGACCGACCTGCTTGACGTAGAGCTCGACCGAGCCGAGGTAGATCCGGGTCTCGGTGGCGCCGGCCCGCGTGACGGTCGCGCGAATCCGATGGCCGCTCCCGTCGTACTGGTAATGTGCGTCACCACCACCACCGAGTCCCGCATGCACGAGCCGGTTCTCGACGTCCCAGTCCACGCTCGGCAAATGGGGCATAGTGAGGGTGTTGCCCGCGGCGTCATAGGTGTAGCGAGCAGAGAAGGTTCCGGGATCGTCGCCGGGGATGCTGTTGGCCACCAGCCGGTTGCTGGAGGCATCGATGAGGTGCTGCCGGGTCCAGCTTCCGGCCGTGGCGAGATGGGCGAGTTCGGTCAGATTGCCGGAGGGGTCGTACCGGTACGTCTCGGTGTACTCCCGCAGCGCGGTGCCGTCGTTGGCATGCGGCAGCGGGCCGAAGTCGAGGTCTGCCGCAGCGGGCTGGCCGGTCTGGCCGATGTGTTCCCGGCCGGACGCACTCGACAGCCGGTAGACCGGGTCATATCGATAACTACGGGTCGAACCGACCGCGGTGTTGCGGTAGAAGACCGTGTCCTGCGACGGATCCGCGACTTGTACGACGTTCCCGACCGGATCGTAGGTATAGCGCAGCGTCTGGATGACCGAGTCCGTAGCCGTGGTGTCGACCGACGACAGGCGGAACGTGTCGGGCTCATAGCCGTAGACGGTGCGGGCCCCGTTCCCGCGCACCAACTGAACGCGCTCGCCGCGCGCGTTGTAGTCGATGTTCGTCACGACCGGAGTCCACGCGGCCGCACCGTCCGACCGGGTCTCCACGGTCTCGAGGAGCTTCCCGGCGTTGTAGTGCAGACGGGTCCGACTTCCGTCGGCATTGGTGGACGAGCTGGGACGGTTGAGGGCGTCGAACGTGGTCGATGTCCGATAGGTGACGTCCTCCAGGAGAGCGTCGGCCGTGGACAGTACGTCGTCCGGCTCACTCAGGTTCTCGAGGTCGGTCCAGTCCGGCTCCGACCGGGGGTCGATCGCGAGTCGCCGCTCCGCGATCAGCGTGTTGCCCTTGAAGTCGATCTCGGCCGTCCGTTGCAACCCTGCTCCGTCGAAAACCATCGCGGGCCGGGTGCGCAGATTGTGGGTGATCGCGTCGGCGGTGCGCTCGCCGTAGACGGTCAGCAGCCGAAGTATTTCCGGACCACCGACGGTACCGGCGTACGAGTGGGTCGGGCGATGCAGCCGGTCGTAGCGGACCCGGGTCGTCGTTCCGCGGTCGTCCCAGCCGTGCGCGGGGCTTCCCGCGACGTCCGCGAGCAGCCACCGTTGCCCGGAGTCCGGGCTGATCGAGTGAGCGACTCGGCCGAGCATGTCGAAACGCTGCTCGAGCACCCGGAGGCCGCGGGGGTCCGTGGTCGACCGCTCGTTGCCCTGGACATCGCGATCGACCGTCGTCTCGAGGAACCCCGTCCCGTTGTCGGCGCGGACCACGTGCGCGTGGCCGAGGGTGTCGAACGACGAACGCGTCGGCGTCCCCGCATGTCCAGCCGCCGAGTCAGCCGCCTGCCGGCGTGGATCGTCCACCGGCAGCACCGCGCGGCTCGCGTACCACTGACTGTCCAGAACGGTGTCGTTGCGGTCCCAGTCCTCCCGGTCCCACGCGTCGAAGACGACCTTGGAGAAGGTGCCGTCCGGGTAGTCCGTACCGATCAGCCGGGACAGCGCGTCGTACCGCAGAATCGTGGTGACGCCGCTTTGCACCATCGCTGGCTCGGTGTCGAATCCGCTGTCGGCGGCGAAGTACGGCTCGTACTTCTTGACCGGATTCCCCTTGTTGTCGTAGATCGTGCGGCCGGTGCCGATCCACCGTGGAGCGCCGTCCGTCGCGGGCTCGGCCTGGACCTTAGTGAGGATGGTCCGGCCGGTCCCGTCGCTGAAGGCCTTGGATTCCTGGATCGGCCCGGCCTTCGCGTGCAGCTCGCGCGCGAAGGTGCGGACCACGACCGGGCGGACGCCGAGGTCATAGGTCAGCCAGGTGCTGGGCCGGTCGGCGGCCGATGCCTCCGCCGTCGACAGATCGAGGCTGTCTCCTTCGCCTTTGCCCAGCAGCGCGGTGGCCACCACCATCCCCAGGTGATCGAACCGGACCGCACTCTGATTGAGGTTGGGATCGGTCAGCAACCAGGCCTGGAGAACCCGGTAGTTCAGCTCAGCCTGATTGACGTTGCCCAATGGGTCCTCGAACCGTACCTGGCGCAGCAGGTGCCGGTCGTAGCCGACCTGCCAGGTAGATCCGAACGGATCGATCGAGGACGTCGGCAGGTAGAACCTGGCCGGATCGAACACATTCCGCCCGGACGGCGTCCACCAAAGGCCTTGTGCCTCGACATATCCGGCGTCGATCAGCAGCGTGTCGCTGACGCGGTCGCCGTAGAGGAGCGGCACCTGGCCGGAGTCGAATACCTGCTCGTAGCTGCGATAGGGCAGCAGCGGAAACGAGACCTCTTCCGACCCCAGCTCCGTGCTCAGATCCGACGCGTAGTACGTCTGCCGGGTCCGGCTGAGCAAGCGGCGCTGCGGTACCGATCCGGAAACCTCGTCCTGAAAGCGGAGGTCGTCGGCGATCGCCAGACCGTCGCTGATCTCCTGCGCAGTGAAGATATCGGCGTGCCGGGGCAGGCCGCCGAGTTCGTAGGTCCGGGACCCGGCGCCGATCCCGATCCGCCACGGCCCGGTCGCTCCGGACACGTTGACGATGTCGTGTTCGCTGAGGGTCAGGTACTGGCGTGCCTGCTCCGGATCGTCACCGGTGCGCCGTGGATAGGCGATGGTGACCGACTGCAGAACGTTGCCCCAGTCGTCGACGTCCAGTGCGACGGTATGCGCGATCCGCGGGTCGTCAGAATGGCGCTCGGTGTGCGCAGTGATCGTCTCGCCTGGCAGCGCGATCACTACGCCGTACGGAGCGTCGCCCTTGGGCTGAAGGAGCCGCAGGCGGTAGTTCGTTTCGGTGACGGTGTACGGATTTCCCAGCCGGCCATCCTCATCCTCGGTGAAGACCTCTTCCCGCAGCGCATGGCCGCGCAGCGCGCGGACCACCTCTCGCTCCTCCTCAACCGACAACCCTTCGGGGATGATCGTGTCCTGGAGCAGCGGGCCGGCACCGGATCGCCAGTACTCGTCGAGGAACTGGCGGCTGATCTGGTCGGCGTCGGGATACCAGCCGGTGTGTTGCCATCGCTTCACCACGGCAGGCAGTTGGTAAAGTCTGTCGACCGAACCACTGAACGACAGCGCGTCGCGTTGCTCCACATAGGCGAAGCCACGAAACTCGCGCTCGGCCCCGTCGTAGAAGCCATGCCGGTAGCGGTAGCTGGTCACCAACCTGGTATCAGCGACCTCGTCTTCGACGGTGGTGTCGGCAACGACGAGCACGGGGAAGGGCAGGTGGGTCAGCCACGGGCGTCCCGCCGCCGCATCGGCCAGCGCGAACGTGGTGGACGACCTGTAGCGGACCGTCGTGGTCAAGCCCATCCCGCTAGTCACCGTAGTCATCAGGTGTGGCTTGCCGGCTGCCATCAGGTCCAAGTAGCGGACCGGCGGCTCACCGTCCGGCCGCTGCTCGGCGCGGACCAGACATGCGGTACCGGTGCCCAGCAGATCGACCAACTGGACGCTGTCGGGCTCGGTGACGCCCGCCCAACCGAGCAACTCCGGCGCACTCCACGAGTTGCCAGCCTGGTTGAACCAGACGCGGATGCCGTGCTCCCCGAGGTACAGCAGATCGGTCGGCGCGCTTCCGTCCACATCCGCCAGCCGCACACGCCGCTGGTCGAACTTGTCGGGATGGTCGAACACCGGCGCGGCCGCCATCCGGATCAGTCCGCCGAACCGGCCATGGCCGAGATTGGGCCAGTACCCGATCTCGCCGTTGCCGATGCGGACCAGATCGGTGAGGCCGTCGCCGGTCATGTCGGCGAGATAGATGCTCTGCGCCAGGTCGGCGAAGACCAACCGCGGGCCATGGTCCTCGGTGCGTGCCGCCGGCTGCCAGAAGCTGTCGTCATATCCGCGCAAACCCAGTGAGGGGAACCAGGTGAACCCGTCAGAACTGGTCTGCAGTAGGTCGGCCAGACCGTCACCGGTGAGGTCGACGAATCGCAGGTTCGAGTCGTTCCAGTCGAGCTGGGGCAAACGATCGAACGGCGAGAAGTCGGTCCAGTTCCGGTCACTGGTACGACGGTGGTAGCCCGGCGCTGTGCCGTCGAAGGCGGCCAGTGTCTGGCGGCCGTCGCCGGCGAGATCGCCCAGTCTGGCGCCTTTGTTGAGTCTGCCTCCGGAGGGCAGCGGATCCACTGCGCGCGGCGGAGCGAGCACGCCGCCGCCGAGATTAGGCCGGTAGTACCAGGCACCGGCTTGCTCGCTGAGGACCCCTGGAATGCCCTCGCCGTCGAGATCGGTCCATCGGTAGCCGTTCTCCTCCGGCGCACCGATCAGGTCACCCTGCACAGGCGCGACGACGCGAGGGGTGTAACCGAATCTCAGTGGTGGAAGCCTCTCACGGGAATAGCCGTCCTCCGATGTGAGGTAGCCGAAGTGGGTGACGGAGGTCAACTTCGTGGACGCAGGTTCAAGCGCGTGCTCGAAATCGGTCGACGCGACCAGCACCGGATCGGTGCCGAGCTCGGGCAGACGGTGAAACATCAGCACTCGGCTGCACAATCGCTTGGTCCGGAGTTCGAACCCGGACCGCCGGACCGAGAACGCATCCGGCCGCGTCGTCCACTGGCCACTCTCGTCCGGCGTCGGCCGCGCCTGGTCGTGCTCGCCGTAGTCGAGAACAACCTCGAAGCAGAAGTCGCCGGTCGCGGTCCGGTTGCCGTATCGAACCCGCTTGAGATACCGCTGGGCACCATCGGCCTGGTAGTCGTACCGAATGCGGTTGCCGCGCTCGTCGATGGTCTCGTCCAGGAGCCAGCGATAGACGCGTCCCGGATCGTTCGGGTCGGAGACTCGGGATGCGTCGGTGCTGCCGAACACGCTGACTGTGTTCTCCGTCGTCGTCACCCGCCAGGTCAGTACGCCGGAGCGCTGCTCCTCGATGCGTTCGATGCGTGACGACAGACCTTCCGTGCGCGGGCGATAGGTCGCCGTACCGGGCACCGGGACCAGATCCTCCGCTCCGCTGAGCTGGAAGACGTCGGCCTGCGGGCCGTCGTCTACATAGCGCGGTACGCCTTTGTCGGTCCTGCGGGTCACGGACGGCAGCTCCAGCGACCACCCCAAGCCGAACGGGCCGTTGCCGCCGCCGGAGTCGTAGGTCAGCGACAGCTCGGGCGTACCACCCGCACGAGCGGCGGTGACGGCGATCGGCACCGTAAGGGACGCGGTACCGGTCAACGGATTCGCGGCGAACTTTTCGCCCATCCCGCGGACAGCCCCACCGGCTGTCGGCAAGGACAACGACGGCCGGTCGCGCTGTGGGCCGGCTTCCTTCGGCGGCCGACTGTTGGACGAATCGACGCCTGGAGTGGTGGGGGCAGCGCCCGGCTTGATCGTATCCACGCGAAGGACGACTCCTTGATAGTGACTACCCCGAAAGTCTTGGGGAGTCGGCGGGATGCTTGAGGAGAGCAAGGACGGCCGGAATGGCCACGCCGGTGGGAGACCGGCGTCAGGCGGTGAAGAGCTCTGTCGTGGGCGTGACGGTTTGGGCCGCTGCGAGTCCTCCGGCTGCTAGTACACGTCCGTCTTCCAGGAGGACAGCTCCGTGGTCGTAGCGTCCGGTCGCGAGTCCTCCGGTGGCCGACCACTTTCCGGAGAGCGGGTCGTAGATGACAGTCGAGGCATAGCCCACCTGGAGGCTGGCCTCGTCGGCGCCGCCACTCACAAGGAGCCGCCCGTCGCGCAAAACGAGTGCCTGATGCCGAGCCCGACCGATCGGCAGCGGGGCGACCGGCGTCCAGGTCTCGGCCTCGATGCTGTACATCTCGACCGAACTGTGGCTGTGCGGGTCGTAGATCGTCCCTGGCACGACACCGGCCACGGTGCCTCCGGTGACGAGTACGTCGCCGCCGGGTAGCAGCGTCGCCTGGTGGTTGTTCCTGGGTACGCTCATCGAACCGGTCGTGGTCCACTTCTCCAAGATGGGGTCGAAGAGCTCGCAGAACGCCAGATGGGCGAAGGTACCGTGACCAGTTTCGACAGTGCCGCCGACGAGCAGCACCCGTCCATCCGGCAGCAGGACGGATTGGCTGTCGACCCGTGCATCCGTCATCGTTTCGGTCGCTGTCCAGAGTCCGGTAGCGGGGTCGTAGAGCTCAGCCGTCGCGAGCGTCCGACCGGAGTCGGTGCCTCTCACTCGCCCGCCGCCGGCGACCAGAACCCGGCCGTCGGCCAGCAGCGTGGCGGTATGCCCCAGCCGTGGCTCGGTCATGGAACCGGTCGGGGACCAGGTACCGGACTTCGGGTCGAACAAGTCGGCCGACGCGACGCTCGGGGTCGGGAATCGGAACGGGCCGGCGATCCCGCCGGCAGCAAGCACCTTCCCGTCCGGGAGCAACGTCATCGTGTGGATCCGCCGGGTCGACGACATCGAGCCGGTCGTCGACCAGGTGTCCGTTGCAGGGTCGAACAGCGCGGCGGTCGCCGTGGCAGCAAAGACTGCGTCGGTGCCACCGGCCAGCAGGACTCGTCCGTCGTCGAGCCGGACCAGTTGGTTGTTCTGATCGAAGGTCACGGTTCCTTCAGGGAGCGGCCCGGCCGTTGCCCAGGCGCCTGTCATCATCTGTACCGCGTTCATCGGCCGGCTCCTGCGGGTGTGAAGATCTCCGAAGATGTCGTCAGGTGGTAGCCGACCCCGCCTGCTGCAGGCTGGTCGGAACCGCCCGCTACCAGGACTCGGCCGTCGGCAAGGCCGACCGCGAGATGGGCCCACCGCCCGGTACCCATACCGCTCGCGGGGCTCCACGCCCGGGCGTTCGGGTCGTACACGGCGGTGCTGTGAAATCCGGCATTCAGCATCGGAGGAGCGCCGCCACCGGTGACCAGGAGCTTTCCGGATTTCAGTGCGACGGCCTGGTGCCAGACTCTGGGGGCCGACAGATCGCTGTCGCGCGCCCATCGCCCGGTCGCTGGGTCATAGCGCTCAGCAGTCCAGTCACCGTGCGGCGCGACAACCCAATCGGCGAACATCGCCTGGAATCCGCCGCCGCCGGTCACCAGGACGGACCCATCGGGCAGCACCGTTGCGGTGTTGTTCCAGCGCGGGTTGGCCAGCGAGCCGGTCGGCGTCCAGGTGCCGGTCGCCGGGTCGAAGAGCTCGCAGAACGCCAGGCCGGCGTACTGGCCCCGCCCGATGTCGGTGGTGCCACCGATGACCAGGACCTTGCCGTTGGTGAGCAGGAGCGCCTGGTGCCCGGAGCGCGTGTCGACCATGTCACCGGTGGCAGTCCATGTGTTGTCGGCCGGGTTGTAGATCTCTGCGGCGGCGAACGTCTCACCGGTCTGGGGATTCCGGGCACCCCAGCCGCCGGCGACAAGCACTCGGCCGTCGGGCAGGCGGGTCGCCGAATGACCGACGCGTGGCTTGACCAGAGTCCCTGCGGGTGACCAGATCCCAGTGTCAGGACTCAGCTGCACCGCAGTCTCCAATGGCAACGCCGGATACCGTTGCGGACCCGTGCTGCCGCCGGCGACAAGCACCGTTCCGTTGTCCAGCACGGTAGTGCTGTGCAGGCTGCGCCCTTCGGGAAGTGGCGTCGCACTGGCCCAGGAGACAGTCGTCGGGTCGAAGAGCAGACAGTCGGCCATCGCCAGGTAGCGGGCGTCGCCACCACCGACGACCAGCACTCGGCCATCCGCGAGCAGCACCCCGCCCTCGGCTGAGCCCTGCCACTGCAGTGCAGTCGGGAGCGGACCGGTGGGTGCCCAGGATCCAGTGCTCACGGCGTAAACACCTCTGCTGTCTCGCTGCACAGGCTCTCGCCGATCACTGGCGCGGCCGAACCAGAGCGAGTGACCCCGCCTGCGACCAGAACCTTGTCACCCGCGAGGAGAGCGACCGCCGGAGCCCATCGACCGGTCTTCAGATCAGCTGCAGGAGTCCAGACCTTGCTCGCCGGGTCGTAGGCAGCCACCGTCTGGTAGCCGATGTCGAACGTGCCGTCGTCCGTGCCGCCGATCACCACCAACTTGCCGGAGCTCAGCTTGACTACTCGGTGGTGGCTCAGTCCCCAGGGCAGATCAGTGTCGCGGCTCCAGGTACCGGTTGCCGGGTTGAAACGCTCACACGTCCACTGGCTGTACGGCTGAATCGTCCAATCGAGCAGTACACCTGGGATGTCGCCGCCGGTCACCAGGACCGTGCCATCGGCCAGCACCGTGGCCTGATGTGCTTTACGGGGCGCGGCCAGACTTCCGGTAGGCGTCCAGGTGCCTGTCACCGGATCGAAGAGTTCGCAGTACCCCAGTGCGGCGTACTGGCCACGGCCGGCGGTGATGACTCCACCAGCGACGAGCACCTTCTTGACGGTCGGGAGATAGACCGCCGGATGACCGAACCGGCCGTCGGTCATGGGTGCCAGTTCGGTCCACTGATCGGTCGCGGGATCGTAGATCTCTGCGGACCGCAGCGCCCGATGACTGTCGCCGGAACGGACCGCGCAGCCACCGGCGACAAGAACCTTGCCGCCGGGCAGCACTGTCGCGGAGTGGGAGAACCTGGCGGTGCGCATCGGCGCGGCCGGCGACCACGTGCCGGTGTCCGGGTTGTAGATCTCAGCTGTCGCGATCCCCGTCGCGGGCGCAGCGAGCGCACCCGCGACACCGCCGGACACCAGCACTCGACCATCATCCAGTTTCGCCACCGCGTGCAGCCGTCGGCCGGTCTGCAACGAGCCGGTCGGCGTCCACGTCGACGACCCTGCGTCGAAAAGCATCGCACTGTTCAGCGCGTTCCGTCGGCCGTCCTCGCCACCGGCCAGCAGAACTTTTCCGTTGTTCAGCAGGACGGCGGAGGTATCGGGCTGACCCCAGAAACCCGCCAGCGGCAGGGTTCCTCCGTCAGCCCAACTGCCCGCCGCGGCGGCGGGGAGGGCGGCGGTCTCGTCGGTCAGGGCCACAGGCCCGCCGGGTCCGCGCCTGGCTGTTCTGAGTGAACTGGTCATCGATGCGTCTTCCTTTGGCCGGAACGGGACCGCGACGGGCAGATCGGCAGGACTAGGTCTGACGTGATCCTTGCCGGTTCGGCAGGCGTCGCGTAAGGGTCGGGCGTTCGGCTGATCGGACATCATCGGCCACCTGATCGGGAAGCCGTCTGCACTGTCCCAACGGGCATTCGGCACTGACCGAAATTCCGGCTGTGAGGCCCCGGTACAACCGCCCGCGAGCCGCTTTGATGGACGCACCTTTCACTTCCCCAGACCACAGAGGAATCGCATGCCAGGCAGCACGCTTCAGACTGTCCTCACTGGCTCCGTCACCACTCCTGACGGCAGCACGGTCGCGGGGATCGAGGTCACCGCGGCGCTTCGGCTGCTGCGCTCCGAGACGCCACTCGGTACCGCCACCACTGATGCGCAAGGGGACTTCCGCCTCGAGTATCCGCACCCGCCGGCTCCGGCCGACATCATCGTCCGGGCGCGACGTGACGGGAAGGTCGTCGCCGAGGCAACAGCACAGGACACCGACGACGAACCAGTTCTGCTCCTGCAGATTCCCGGCACCCCGCGGTCGGAGTACCAGGTGCTGCTCGACGACGTCACGTCACTTCTCGACGGTGCCGGAGTCGACGAGTTGACGGAATCCGGCGAGCAGCGCGACTTCAGCTATCTCGCCCGCGGCACCGGCACGGACGCGTTGCACGTCGCCTACCTCGCTCTGGCCCATCGGCATGCGACTGCGACCGATCTGCCGTCGGAGCCGTTCTACGGCTTGCTCCGCCAAGGCTTCGGCCCCGATCTGTCCAGCCTGGCCAAGCAGCCTCTCGAAAGTCTCCAAGGCGGGCTGGCCGCGGCGATCGACGCAGACACCATCGCTCCGCTCGACGACATCGACCAGTTCGTCGACCAGTTGCGGACCCAGGAGATCACAGCGGCCGTCCAGGCGAGCTCGCCATCTCCGTTGATGGCCGTGTTCGCGGTGGCGGTTCCGGACGTCGATATCCGCGAGCGGATCTACCGGACCTTCCTGACCGGCGGCGGCGAAGTCCGCTTCTGGGCCCGCTTGCGGCGTGACGACCAGACCGCTCCTTACGCCGACCGGCTCCGGCTGGCCCTGCGCCTGGGCGCATTGACGGGCAACAACGCCGCCTTGGTCGGCGAACTGCTGAGGCGATTCGACAAGGGTGACCTGAGCGATCCTGACCAACTGGCCGGCCTCGATGATGCGTGGCCGGCGCTGATCGCCACCGCGGGTGGCGTCCCCGAGGCCGCGGCGAAGGCACTGGACACAACCGGCCATGACGGCACCGCGGACAGCGCCTACCAGGACGCCATTCGCTCGTCCGTCGAGTTCGCCTACCCGACCGCCACGCTCGCCCAGCGGCTGCCCGGCGAGTCACCTGCTGCCCTGTTCCTGGCCGCGACTCCGGCTTTCGACGTACTCACCACTCCGGTCAACGCGAATACCGTGCCCGACCCGGATGCTCGTGCCGAGCTCGCCGTGATCCAGCGGGTCCACCGGCTCGCACCCCGATTCGCCGCTGTCCAAGCGCTCCGGGAGAACGGCTTCGACTCGGCGCTCGCCATCGCCCGGACGGACCGCGCGGCGTTCACCGAGCGGCTCGGTTCCGTCCTCGACGCCGCTGAAGCCGAGCGGGTGCACGCACGTGCCACGCAGGTCCACGGCTTGGCCACCAACTTGGTCGCCGACTTCCGGACCGCGGGACAGTTCGATGTCCCATGGCTGCCCAAACTCGAATCGGCGACCGCGCAGATTCCGGACTGGGAGGAACTGTTCGGCTCGGCGGACTACTGCGCCTGCCCGTCATGCCGAAACATCTACAGCGAAGCCGCCTACCTGGTCGACCTGTTGCGCTACCTGGAGCGGCTCTGGGTCGAGCCGAGCCTCACGACCGCAGCCGTTCCGTACGTCGGCCGGGTCGCAGCCGCCCTGTACGCACGGCGCGAAGATCTCGTCGACATCGAGCTGACCTGTGACAACACCAATCTCGCCGTTCCGTACGTCGACCTGGTCAACGAGATTCTCGAGTCCGCGGTAGTACCGGAGGCTCCGATTCCGGCGACGGACCGGCAGACCACGGGAGACCAGACCCGACTCCGGTTACGGCCTCAGCACGTCAATCCCAAGGCCTACGACAAACTGCGGACAGCCGTCTACCCGTTCGACCTGCCCTTCGACCTCTGGCGCGAGCAGGTCAACACCTTCCTGCAGCAGCTCGGCGTCACGCGCAGTACGCTCCTCACCGTTCTGGGTCCGGACGCCACATCACCGACCCTGCTCGTCGACGAACGACTCGGTCTGCCGCCGGTGGCCGCCCGAATCGTGGCAGGCGAGCCGCTTGCTCCGGTCAGACGACTCGCGGAGTACTACGGCTATCCAGCCGCGACGGCCGACGCCACCTTGCTGTCGGAGCTCAGCGTGGTCCGCGGTCTGCTGGATCGGACCCAGATGCGGTACGCCGACCTGGCCGCTCTGCTGGAGACCCGCTTCGTCAATCCGGGCCGTGCGGTCACGATCGTCGCGGTGGACCCGAAGATTCCGTACGACACCAACAACCTGCGGCTACAGGGAACCGACCTCGGTCTGGTGGACCGGGTGCACCGATTCGTGCGCCTGCAGCGGGCACTCGGCTGGAGTACCGCGCAGCTGGATCGGACCATCCTCGCCGCCAACAACGCCGGTCGGCTCGACCGGGTCACGCTGCGTTCGATCGCAGCCGTCCGGAAACTCGCGAGCCGCCTTGAACTACCCGTCGACGACGTCTTGTGCTTCTACCGCACGATCGACACCTACCCCTATCCCAGCGAGGAAGGGCTCGGCGAGTACAACCAACTGTTCCTCGACCCGGTTGTCGTTCCCGAGAACGTCCCGAACCCGTTCGTCCTCAACGCCGACCGGACCGAGATCGCCGTACCCCGTAGCCTGCGGGACCCGGTGGTCACTGCGGCGCTGCTCGGCGTCCTGCAGGTCACTGATGTCGAGCTTGCCGATCTGACCGTCAGCCGGCGCGCCGTGACTCCGAACCGGATTCTCAATCTGAGGAACCTGTCCGCATTGGTTCGGACCGTGCGGCTGGCCCGGGCGGTTGGACTCTCCGTCCCGGAGCTGCTGCGGCTCATGGAGCTCTACGGTCTCGGTGGGCCGTTCAGCCTGGCTCCATTGGCCCGTGGAGAGTCCGAGCCCGCCGCCGGAGCCCCTGTGACGCCCTCAACAGGCGGCGCGTTACCGGTGTTCCCAGCAGGCGCCGAAACCGAGGTGTCCGGTGGTGCGGCGATCACCGCGCCGTCCATGGTGGACGACGCGGTACAGCCGCCGACCGACGCGCTCGTCGCGAGCACGGAACAGTTCCTCGACGCAGTCGAGGCCATCCGGGCCACCGGGCTGTCAGTGCCCGATGTCGATGCTGTCCTGGCTGATGTCGTCGCACCCGACGGCGGTGCAGTGCCCGACGACCGGAGTATGGCCGCGACGCTCAGCACGCTGCGGCTGGCGCTTCAGGCCGTTTACCGCCAAACCGCTCAGACGACCGACGAGAAGGGCGACCTCACCCGCAAGGAACTGGCACAGCTCGGCTGGGATGCCGGCCTTGTGCAGCAGGCTGTCTCGACGCTGCTCGGAACCGTGACCTACGCAGCCGACCTCACAACCCTTGCCTCCGGCATCGTCTTCCCCGCCGGGTTCCCGATCCTCTACTCACCGGAGACCGGCCGGCTGACCTTCACCGGTCCGATGAGTCCTGAGCAGCTCAAAGTGCTGCAGGCGCTCTCCGTCGATGCTGCCTACCGTGCGGCCCTCGCCACGCTCTACCGCGCGCCGCGGACCTTCGTCGCCACGCGAATGAAGGCCTTGCGCGTACAGGTCTACTCCGCCCCCTTGGCCTCGCTCGCCGCAGAATTCCCGATGCCGAAGTCACTGAGCGGCCGGGTGTACTACGACACGACCGAACACACCTTGTGTTGTCGCGGATACCTCTCGGAAGAGGAGAGCGACGCGCTGCTGGCAGCCTCGCAGGACCCTGCGTTCCAGAAGGCGGTCCGCGGGCTTCAGACAGTGCAGGAGGCACCGGTCGCCCGGGACAACATGCTGTTCACCGCCGAGGAAGCGGAGCGACTGTTCGCCACTGGTGGACCAGCCGATCGGTTCCATCTGGTACTGACCAAGATCGGGCCGTACCTGCGCCAATGGCTGAGCGAGACCACTGTGAAGCAGCAACTCGGGCAGGCCGCCGGGTTGCTCCCGGCCACGGCAGACCTGTTGCTCGGCACCTGGATGCGTACGCCGACCAGCGCGAGCGCCGTACAGGATTTCCTCACTGCGGACTTCGTTGGCAGTGATCCTGCCGTCGCGCTGACAGCGCAGAGTTTTCCCGCGCCCTTCGCCACGCTCGGACTCCTCCATCGCGTCGCGCTGCTGCTCGACCGGCTGCGCGTGACACCGGCCGAGGTTCCGTTCGTCTATGGCAGCGCCGCCGCTGCCGGCTGGCTCGATCCGAATACGCTGCCGACCCGGCCGGTCGTCGGGGCATCGCCCCTGTTTGGCCGCTTCGTCCGGCTCCTGCAACTGATCCGCCTGCGCGACGGAATCCCTGGTGCCGCCCGCACCCTGATGCCGGTCTTTGCCTCGGCACTCAACTCGAACGCGGCGACAGGTCAGGTCGTGGACGAACTGGCAGCGCGGACCGGATGGAACCGCGCCGACGTCCAACGGGTAGCCACCGACCTCGGGCTGGTGACTGCCCTGGACTTCGCGGACGAGCGCGCGCTGCGTGCGGTGAACGACGCAATGAAGGTGGTGCGGAAGCTCGGAGTCGCCGCTGAGCGGGTCGCGGCGTGGCGCACCGGGACGCTCACGCCCGACGCAGCGCAGACTGCCTGGCAGGCGGCCAAGTCCCGCTACCCGAGCGAGGACTGGGCCACAGTGGCAGCGCCGCTCCAGGACCGCATCCGGGAACGGCAACGAGGCGCGCTGGTCGATTTCCTGATCGCGAATCCGTTCCGCGCGGCCGACGGTGCACCGGAGTGGACCGACGCCAACGGGCTGCACGACTACTTCCTCCTCGACGTGGAGATGGGGCCGCTGCAGCAGACCACCCGGATTGCCCAGGCTGTCTACAGCGTCCAGCTCTTCGTACAGCGGTGCCTGCTGAACCTCGAGCCGCAGGTGCCTTATCTCGCAGCAGGACCGCGGGCGGAATGGGAATGGATGAAGCAGTACCGGCTGTGGGAAGCGAACCAGAAGGTGTTCCTGTACCCGGAGAACTACTTCTCCCCCAGCCTGCGGGCCGGGAAATCGTCGTTCTTCACCGAACTCGAGGGCGAGCTCATGCAGCAGGAGGTGACGGCCGAAGTCGCCGAGTCCACCTTCCGGAACTACCTCGAGAAGCTCGACACCGTGGCCCGGTTGACTCCGTGCGGGACGTACACCGACACCGCGACGAACACGCTGTACGTGTTCGCCAGGACCCAGACCGACCCGCGGGCCTACTACTGGCGTAAGCGCGTCAACGAATCGGTGTGGACCACCTGGGAGCGGATCGACCTCGACATCGACAGCGACACCCTGCTGCCGACCGTCTGGCAGGGGCGGCTCTACCTGTTCTGGGCCACCTTCTCCGAAGAGGCCAGCGCGGCCAGCGTCACCCTGCCGACAGCCAGCAAGCCGATCGAGCCAGTCAAGTCGTACTACAAGATCCAGCTCAGCTGGAGTCAGCACTTCAACGGCCGCTGGCAGCCGAAGAAGATCGCGAAACAGGCCGCGTACACCCTGCCGCTCTACCCGTTCGCCGGACCACTGAAGCGATCGAGCTTCGACGCGGCGGCCGCGCGCGAGTACGTCTTCCGGCTGCGTCACCAGGGCAACGGGGATCTGCACATCTACTTCACCTACAACAAGAAGATCAACGGGGTCTTCGTGTACCCGGGGCCGCCGTTGAAAGACATCCCGTTCACCGGGACGGCCGTCGGCCGGTTCGCGGTGAGCCAGCAGTCGGAATCGGTTGAGGTGCGCCGGCTGATTCTGTATCCCGACTCGCCCTCGGCCGAGCTTTACGAGAACGCGACGGTGATGATGCCGCCGCCGAACACCTTCACCAACAACAACGAGTTCGTGGAGAACCCGAGCTGGATCGGAACGTCTTACCCGCTGCTCCTGCCTCGGGCCGACACGCCTGCCGAGACTCCGACATTCCTCACCGCCCTGGGCGCCACCCCGGGTGCCCAGCCGTACCGGCTGCTCTATCCGCACCAGTACCAGACGGACTGGCAGTCCTACTACATGTTCTTCACCGACGGCACGCGCAGCTACCTGATCAAGCCGCACGTGACCTATTGGTCCTGGCCGTCCGCTGCCGCCGTCGAGCCGGCCGTCCGGTCGATGCTGGCGACCGGGCCGGTCGACCATCATCAGGAAGTCTTCGACAGCGAACTGGAACAGCTGTCAGCGACGTCGAGCACGCTCGGAGCGGCGACGATCAACGCCCTGATCATCGGCTCGCACGACGTCATCATCGCCTACCACCCCTCCGTCACAACGCTCGTCACCGATCTCAACCAGGGCGGCGTGAACAAGGTGCTGTCCCGGTGGAGCCAGATCTATCGCGAGAACGACGATTTCCAGGGCCGGTACGCCCCGAACCCGAAGGCGGAGGAGGACCTCAGCCAGGCCTGCGTGGTCACCACTCCGTTCCCAAAGGAGGATGTGGACTTCACCCTCGGTACGGCGTACGCCGACTACAACTGGGAGCTGTTCTTCCACATCCCACTGCTGCTGGCCGAGAAGCTGGCGGCTAACCAGCGCTTCGCGGAAGCACAACGGTGGTTCCACTTCATCTTCGATCCGACCAACTCCGACGGGTTCGACTCGCCACAGCGCTTCTGGCAGACCAAGCCCTTCTTCGAGACCACTGGGGAGAACTACTACAAGCAGCGGATCGAGTTGATTCTCGACTCGCTGGGCAAAGCAGACCCAGCGGCAACGGCGGCCGTGAACGCCTGGCTCGCCAACCCCTTCCAGCCGGATGTGGTGGCCAGGCTGCGGACCACGGCGTACCAGAAGGCCGTGGTGATGAAGTACCTGGACAACCTGATCGCCTGGGGTGATCAGCTGTTCCGCCAGGACACGCTCGAGACGATCAACGCGGCGAGCCAGCTCTACATCCTGGCCGCGGAACTTCTCGGCAGGCGCCCGGACGAGGTCACCGAGAACACCCTGGTACCGCAGAGCTACCGCAAGCTCCAACTCACGCCTGACTCGCTGGAGAACGCCGTCGTCCAGGCCGAGCACCTGGTGACAGCCGACGACCGGTCGCTGGCACCGACGATCGCTCCGGGGCTCACACCGAAGGCGCTCACCTACTTCCGGATCCCCCGCAACGACAAGCTCGTCGGCTACTGGGACACGGTCGCCGACAGACTCTTCAAGATCCGCAACAGCCAGAACATCGACGGCGTCCAGCGGGCTGCCGCCTTGTTCGGGCCGCCGATCGACCCGAACCTTCTGGTCCGGGCCACCGCAGCCGGCCTCGACATCAACACGATCCTCGACGACATCACCGCCCCGCTGCCGCACCACCGCTTCGCCGTGATGATCAACAAGGCCAAGGAACTCGCCAACGAGGTGAAGTCCTTCGGGGCCGCGCTCCTGGCCGCACTGGAGAAACGCGACGCGGAGGCACTCGCCCGGCTGAGCGCCACCCACGAACTGTCGGTCCTGAAAGCCACTCGCAACATCAGGGTGCGGCAGGTCTCCGAACAACGCCAGGCGCTCGAGGCGGTGAACCGGCAACGGACATCCGTTGAGGAGAAGCACAATTACTACGCCGGCCGGAAGCGCACCAACGAGCGCGAGGATGCGTTCGAGCGACTCACTACCGAGGCTCTCGACCAGCAAGAGGTCTCCCGGACCTTCAACATGATCGCGAGCGTGGTGAGCGCGCTGCCGGACATCAAGGTCGGTTCACCCACCACGACCGGCTGGACCTGGGGAAGCTCCAATGTGATCGCGGGTCTGCGCGGTATCGCCGAAGCGCTCGCCACCGGAGCGGCGATGAAGCACAGCCGGGCCCAGCTCTCGTCGACGCTGGGCAGTTGGGACCAGCGCTTCGAGGACTGGCAGTTCCAGGCGAAACAGGCGCAACTGGAGCTGAACCAGATCCAGAGCCAGATCGCCGCGGCCGAGTTCCGGCTGGACGCCGCCGAGCTCGAGCTCGGTCAGCAGGACCGGTTGATCGCCAACGCTACCGAGCAGGACGAATTCCTGCGGGGCAAGTTCACCAACAAGGAGCTCTACGACTGGATGACCGGTCAGCTGGCCACGGTGTACTTCCAGGGCTATCAGCTCGCGTACGACGTCGCGAAGCGGGCCGAGCGTTCGTTCCGCCACGAGCTCGGTGTAGAGGACAGTGACTTCATCCGGTTCGGCTACTGGGACGGCTTGCACAAGGGCCTGCTCGCGGGTGAGCGACTCACCGCCGACATCAACCGGATGGACGCCGCCTATCTCGAGGCCGACAGCCGCGAGTTCGAGCTGTCGAAACGGATCTCCCTCGCCCAGATCGACCCCAAGGCTCTGGTCGCGCTGAAGGAGAACGGCCGCTGCTACGTATCGTTGCCGGAGGCACTCTTCGATCTCGACACCCCCGGCCACTACATGCGTCGCATCAAGACCCTGAGCATCAGCGTTCCGTGCGTCGCCGGGCCGTACACACCGGTGAATCTCACGGCCACACTGCTGCGCAGCAGCGTGCGGGTCGACCCGCGCGTCACCGACCCGGACAGTTACCCGCGCAAGAAACCCGACACCCGCTTCCGCGACTTCGCCGGCCCGATCCAATCGATCGTCACCAGTACCGGGCAGGACGACTCCGGACTCTTCGAGGCCCGCCTCAACGACGAGCGGTTCCTGCCCTTCGAGGGCACAGGGGTGATCAGTGAATGGCAGTTGAGCCTGCCGGACGAGTTCCGGCAGTTCGACTACGAGTCCATCACCGACGTCGTACTGCACGTGCGCTACACCGCGCGTGACGGTGGCGACGCGCTGGCCGGGCCGGCTACACAGAAGCTGCGGAAAGGGCTCACAGACTGGGTCCGCGCCGGTGGCGGCAAGGGCTTGTGCCGGACCTTCAGCGCTCGCCGCGAATTCGGAGACCAATGGAGCCGGTTCCTGTCCAGCACCGGAACCAGCGGCACCGTTCAGTTCACGATCGCCAAGGACCGCTTCGCGCAACTGTTCCGGGGCGAACGCTTCTCGGTCGTCAAGCCGGAGCTGGTGCTCGTGCTGTCGCACGAACTCGTCCCTGACGGATCACGTCGGTACGTCGACCTCTATCCGGACGACGCGCTCGGAGTTCAGGCTCGAACAGGTACCGGCCTGTCGGCCACAGGTTCGCTGGTCACCGACCCGAACCTGGCGGGACTCCCCCGGGCAACGCTGTCCGGACTCACCGCGCCGGTCGGCGGCAAGGACGACGAATGGACCGTGACCGTCTCGCTCGACGGCGTCACCGGCGACCTGCGGACGGAGGGCGGCGGTCTCAATCCGGCTGCCTTCCTCGACCTGCTCCTCGTGTGCCCTTTCACTCTGCGCGAACCCGCATCCGAGTAGCCCCAAGCGCTCTGAGAGGACTCCTGGTGGACGAGGTCAAGCCCTCCGGGCTACTGCCCGGCCCGGCGGGCTTGCGCACTCAACCGACCGCTCGTGGCTAGCGTCGTCTTCGCCGTCGTGACCTCGTCGGCAAAGGTGAGTTTGATGGACGGCGTGGCCCAGATGTTCAGCAGCCGGCCGCTCGAGATACTGCGCCAGTGGCCGGCGCACCTCCTGCTCCATCGCCGCATGCCGCGCCATCAGCTCGTCGTACCTGTCGGCCGGACCATTCGCGCCCACACGGTTCACCATGACCGCAAGCTAACCTCCAACGCGGTCGCTCCGCGACGCCGACTGGCCAGAAGTCCAGCTGCCACAGGTCAGTCGGCTCCAACTCGTCCTCGTCCTTGGGCAGTGCGCCGCTCACCTGGATGACGGCTCGGCCGGGTGAGCTTCACTCCGTACGACGCACAGCCCGCCGCGGCGCCTCGCGTAGAGCCAGCCGACGCCGGTTGCACCATCGTCCCGCGGGGATGGGCACCAGTTCGAGCCGTCGGAAGGTTCCCGACCGAAAGAGACTCCGATGTCACAGATTCAGCAGTTGAAAGGTGTGACCAGGAGTTGGGGCCGGAGACATGAAAGTGGTGGCCTGGGACATGGTGTGCGCCGTCTCCGCCCACTAGTTCTTGTCTCCGGCCATCACTGGTGGGTCTTCTTCGGGGCCGCCGGCGCCAATTGTGACTGCTACGACCTAGTCGAAAAGGCTGGGTTCCGGGTCAGGCTGAACCGGAGCCGGCCGGAAGGCCGTGGCGGACTGGGCGCCCGGCTGGACCACCGCATGTCCGACGGCTTCTTCAAGACCTTTGACTGCAAGCCGATCGGCGCGCTCGTTCTCCGGATGCCCGGCGTGGCCCTTCACCCACAACCACTCGACCTCGTGCCGCGCGTTCGCCTGGTCCAGCCGCTGCCACAGATCGGCGTTCTTGACCGGCTGCTTGGCCGACGTCCGCCACCCGTTCAGCTTCCACTTCGGCAGCCACTGGGTAATCCCGTTCCGGACATACGTGCTGTCCGTGTGGACCTTCACCAGTTCGCCGTCCCGGGTCAGCCCCTCCAGCGCCATGATCGGAGCCATCAGCTCCATCCGGTTATTGGTGGTCTCCGCCGGCTCGCCGCCGTACAACTCCTTCTCGTGCTCCCCGTACCGCAGCACCACACCCCACCCACCGGGCCCCGGATTGGGACTGCATGCCCCGTCGGTAAAGATCTCAACAACCTGCTTGTCAGTCACCGCCGAACCCTATCGCCGGGATCGAGACCTCGAGCCGAACGGTCGGCAACGACGCGCTGACATGCGTCAGCCCAGCCCAGCCCAGCCCGGCCTCCGCCCGGCAGCTGCGGGAACTGGGCGAAGACCGCCTAGCGGACACTCGCCAGGCCGGCCAGGCCTTCGACAAGTTGGGTCGCGGAGGCGCCGTCGACGAGGTGCTGGGTGACGATCAACCCTGGCAGCATCGTCAGCAGTACGGCGCCCACCGCGTCGGGGTCGGCGTCCGGCGCGAGCCGGCCGTCGTCGCGCCAGCGTTGCGCTAGCTGGGTGAGGTGGACCCGGACGCCGGCGTAGAAGTCATGGGTCCGCGTCCGCACCTCGGGCCGGCGGAGCGCCTCGGCCCAGGCGTACACGGCGATCTTGGACAGGTCGTAGTCCTCATTTTTGTTGCGCTTGGCAACGTAGTCCACCAGCGCTTCGACGACCTCGGCCAGGGACGGGGTCGGCTCCTGGGCGAGCAGACCTGCCAGCAGGTCCCGGATCCGCTGGAGTGACTCCGCCGCGGTCGCGTCCACCAGCTCGCTCTTGCTGCGGAAGTAGCGGTACACGGCACTGGAGGACATGCCGGTGGCGGCGATGATGTCATCCATCGAGGTGGCGTGGAAACCGTCGCGGGTGAAGCAACGCCAGGCACTGACGAGCACGTGCTGGCGACGCTGTTCCCACAGTTCCGTACTGAGACGCGGCATGTCACCCACCCTAGCTCAAAGCGAAACGATCGTTGGCGTTAAGCCACCGAGCGTGCTACGTTCGATCTGTAAACGAGAACGAGCGTTTCGGTTTTAGATGGGAGGAATCATGACCTCGTCAGCAGAGGTTCCGACCCGGACGGATGTCCTCATCGTCGGCGCCGGTCCGGCCGGCTTGGCGCTGGCGGCGAGCCTGCGGCAGCTGAGCGTCGACCATGTGCTGATCGACCGCACCACGTCCGTTCAGCCAGGCAGCAAGGCGGCCGCCGTCCAGCCGCGAACCCTGGAGTACCTGGACCGGATCGGAGTCGCCGACGCGTTGGTGAAGATCGGTGTTCGCAGTCCCGGATTCTCCTTGCACGACTGCGAGAAGACCCTGCTGCGGGCGTCTTTCACCGATCTGGACACGCCGTTCCCGTTCGTGCTGCTGGTGTCGCAGCAGACGACAGAAGAGTGTCTGCTCGACCGGCTGCTGGACCTCGGCGGCACGGTCCACCGTGACCACCGGTTCATCGACTTCACTGACGACTTCCCCGGTGTCAGCGCGACGGTCGCCGGCCCGGACGGCGTACTGCGCGCGATCTCGGCGCGTTATCTCGTCGGCTGCGACGGCGTTCGCAGCGGCGTCCGGGCGAACGCCGGCATCGAGTTCCCCGGTACGGCGCGTGAGTCGCGGTTCACGATTGCGGACATCAGGCTCTCGACCGTGGCCGAGGAACTGATCGCCCAGGACACAACGTTCTTTCTCTCCGGCGCCGGCATGCTGCTGTTCTCACCCTTGGCCGACGGGCAGTACCGCGTGGTCAGCCCGGCACCGCCAGGGATGAGCGAGCCGACGCAGCACGACGTACAGATGCTGCTGGCCGAACGCGGGCCGCTGTCCGGTCAGGCCACAGTGACCGAGGTCGTTCGGGCCTCGACGTACCGCGTCCAGGAGCGAGTGGCCGAGACCTTCCGCAAGGGCCCGGTCTTCCTGGTCGGGGATGCCGCGCACACGCACAGTCCGGCCGGCGCGCAGGGTATGAACACCGGCATTCAGGACGCGGGCAACCTGGCATGGAAACTGCACACCGTCCTAACAGGTGCCGCCGGCAACGAACTGCTGGACAGCTATCACGCCGAACGGCATCCGATCGCCACTGCGATGGTCGGTTTCACCGCGACATTCGCCAAGCTCGCCTCCGTTCGCGATCCGCTCGGCGCGCGGCTGCGCAACGACGTACTGGCTGCGGCGGCCGGAACGCTCGGGGTTACCGACTGGATCGCCGCGAAGCTGTCTGAACTCGATGTCAGCTATGCGCAGGGTCCCGCCGGCCGACTGCGCATCGGTGATCGCGTCCCGCCCACGGCCGTACCCGGCAGCGATCTGACCTGGACGCTCGCCACGCCTGACCTGCAAGAGATTCAAGGACTTCCCGCGGACGTGACCGTCCGGCACATCCCCGGTCTCGACACCGCCCTGCTCGTGCGCCCCGACGGCTATCTGGCTGCCAGTGGAGCACCGACCGAACTTCTCACTCACCTTCCGATCGCCTAGGAGATGCCGCCCATGACCACCGCACCCACCATCATCCGCAACGTCGCCGTCTTCGACGGTGTTCACCTCCAGCAGCGAGCAGACGTCCTGATCGACGGTCCCACCATCGCTGCCGTCGGCCCCGATCTCGCCGTACCGGCCGGCGCCACCGTCATCGACGGCCTCGGGTACACGCTGCTGCCCGGTCTGATCGACGCCCACACGCACACTATGAGCACCGCGCAACTCCATCAGGCGCTGGTGTTCGGAGTCACGACCGAGCTCGACATGGGCGGCGTGCCCGAGCACTCGCGAGCACTCCGCGCCGCTGCCCAAAGGCGTTCTGACCTGGCCGACTTCCGGATCGCCACCACCGGCGCCACCGCACCCGGCGGACACCCGAGCCAGTTGGTCGAGCTGGGCTTCATGCCCCCGTTCCCGACAGTCGCGGGACCGGAGGACGCCGAGCGCTTCGTGGCCGACCGGATCGCCGACGGCGCCGACCACCTCAAGATCTTCATCGAGGACGGTACGGCGGCCGGTCACCCGATGCCGTTGCTCGCACCGGAGACGATCAAGGCGCTGGTGGCGGCCGCCCACGACCGCGGTCTCAAAGCCATCGCACACACCATGACTCGCTCCGCGACCTGGACGGCGGTCAATGCCGGTGTCGACGGTCTGGCCCATGCTCCCGCGGACGGCCCCTCCGACCAGGCGCTCATCGATGCAGTCGCCGACGCCGGACTGTTCGTCGTACCGACGTTGGCGACGCTGGCCGGCATGAGCCGGCACCCGATCGAGTTCCGGCTCGCCGCCGATCCGCGACTACGCCCGTACGCCGATCCGCAGTGGCTGGAGGATCTCAAGAACCTGCCCGCCGATCCGGCCCAGCGAATGGGCCCGATGGCGATGGACGTCCGGCACGCGGCCGACTTCGCGATCCGGGTATTCCGGGCCGGCGTACCGCTGGTGGCGGGAACCGATGGAACCGGCGGCGCCGGACATCCGACGACGCACGGGATCAGCCTGCATGGCGAACTGACACTGATGGTCGAGGCGGGATTGTCGCCCGCCGAGGCGCTGATCACCGCCACCTCCGCAGCGGCCGACGCGTTCGGTCTGAGCGACCGCGGCCGCATCGCACCAGGCCTTCGCGCCGACCTGCTGCTCGCCGCCGGCGCTCCGAACGCCGAAATCACGGCGCTCTACGGGATCACCAAGATCTGGAAGCAGGGCGTACTCGTCGACCGCACCGCCACCTTCTCCGACAGCGAGGACTGACCATGACCAGCATTCCGCCGTTCGCCGGGATCCACCACCTGCAGATCCCGGTCAGCGATCTCGACCGCAGTATCGACTGGTACAGCAAGGTTCTCGGTGCCCGTCGCCGCAGCGAGGTCGACCACAAACCCAGTGACGCGCCGTTGTTCGCCGTCGTTCTCGAGGTCCCCGGTCTCGGGGCCGGTCTGGAGCTCCGCCTGAACCCCACCGCGGCGGCGGGGATGGCCGGTTGCGGACCGCTGGCCCTGGCCGTCGAGGACCCCGCCGACCTCGATGCCTGGGTCGAGCACCTCGACGCGATCGGCGTCGAGCACTCGCCGGTCCTGGTCGGCATCGTCGGCTGGGTCATCGTGGTCCCCGACCCCGACGGCCTGAAGCTCCGCATCTACACCAACGCCAACCACAACCTCGACCACAGCCAGATCCAGTTCCGCTCCCCCTGGCTCGAGAACGGCCCGTTCGGCCGCAGCGGCACGATCGCCGCCGTCGGCCGGATCACCGCCGTACCGGGGGCGGCCGATGAACTGCAGTCACTGCTCATCTCGCTGGCCGAGGTTGCGCGCAAGGAGCCCAGCAACCTGGCGTACCACGTCCACCGGACCGCGGACGATCCGGACGGGTTCGTCATCTACGAGGAGTGGTCCGAACCGAAGGCTCTCGAGAACCGCGAGGACGCGCCCGGATTCGCCGCCTTCATGGAGAAGGCCGGCCCGCTGATCGCCGGCACGCCGGACGTCGTATCGCTGATCCGCGAAGACTGACCCACCGCACCCTTGGCGAGGCTTTCACAGACTCGAGTAGAAGTCGGCCAGCTTGGCGACCGCAGCGACGACGTACTCCTCCCTGTCGTACAGGTCCACATGGGTTGCGCCTTCGATCCAGTGAAGTTCTTTCGGGCCGGTCACTGCCTGGAAGGCCGCAACGGCCATCCAGGCAGTGACCGCGGCCCGTCCGACGATCATCAGCACCGGCCGCGGGGCGATCAGGTCGGCGGCCCGGTAGGCGTCGAAGGTGACGATGCGATCGACGCTTGTCCACGGCATCACCTCAGCCGATCGCGGGTGCATGCCGCGCGGGGTGCGGTAGTACTGCCAGCCTTCGAAGACGTGCCGACCTCCGCGCCGCGCTTCCTCCTCGGTCGCCGGGAAGAGCGGGAAGGTCTGATTCTCCGCGCCGCGAGCTTCCGCCGTGCGGGCGTCCGCAGCTGCATCGAGCAGGTGCTGCACTGCGGCAGGATCTTGGTTGCCGTCGGCACCGAACCGGAACTGCCGCGCGATGTCGACGCCGCTCACGGTCGCCAGCGCTTTGATCCGGTGATCGGTACCGGTCGCGGCGATGCCGTATCCGCCGGCGGCGCAGATACCCAGTACGCCGATCCGCCCCGGGTCGACCTCGTCGCGCGTGGTGAGGAAGGACACTGCGGCCTTGAGGTCCTCGACCCGGTGCGCCGGATCTTCGAGTCCTCTGGGCAGGCCTTCACTCTCCCCTTGGTAGGCAGCATCGAAGGCGAGCGTGACAAAACCTCGGGCGGCCAACTGTTCGGCGTACCGGCCTGCTGCTTGTTCCTTGACGCCGCTGCCCGGATGGCCGACGACGATTGCCGGACCCGGTACGGCGGTCTCCGGCGTGTAGAGATGCCCGGCGAGTTGGAGCCCGGCGCTGGGGAAGGTGACATCGATTCTCATGACGCCTACGCTCCCCGTCGCGCGCCGCGCGCTCCAGGGACAGTTGTGCCTATGCAGACCAGTACCAGGCAGTTCTTGCCGGCCACGGCGACACTGGGAGCATGAATGAGCTCGGCGACTTCCTCCGTGCGCGTCGCGCTGCGGTCGACCCACGTCAGGTCGGGATACCGGACGACGGCCGGCTACGTCGTGTTGCCGGGCTACGGCGCGAGGAGCTGGCTCTGCTCGCGCACGTGAGCGTGGATTACGTCGTACGGCTGGAGCAGGGACGCAGCCGGCGGGTGTCACGGCCGATACTCGACGCGTTGGCCGATGCGCTGCAACTGGCCGCCGATGAGCGCGACTACCTGTTCACGCTGGCAGACGTCGCACCGGGCGTTGCCATGGCTCGACGTCACCAAGCCTCGCCTCAGCTGGAGCAACTGCTGTCCACGATGCATGACGTCCCGGCGATGGTCCTCAGCCGGACCATGGATGTCCTTGCCTGGAACCGCGGCGCAACTGCACTGCTGACCGACTTCGCACAGCTCGCTGCGCCACACCGCAACCTCATCCGGCTGACCTTCCTCGACGAGGACTTCAGAGCCCGGTACGCCGATTGGCCGCGCGCCGCCCGCGAGTGCGTCGCCGTACTGCGGATGGAGGCGGGCCGTCATCCGGACGACGCAGGATTGGCAGCGCTGATCGACGAACTGAACGCCGGGGATGCCGACTTCCGCACCTGGTGGGCCACGTATCAGGTGCGAGGACCGCACCAGTTGACCAAGACCTATCTCCACCCGGTCGCCGGGGCGTTGACCCTCGAGGTACAGCAGTTCACGGTCGATTCGGATCCGGAGCAGTTCCTGATCGCCTACACGGCCGCACCCGACTCCCCGTCGTACGACGCTCTTCGCTTCCTGCTGCAGTGGTCCAGCGCGTCGTTGCCGTCGTGAGGGTCAGCCGTGGCGTAGCGCCGCGATGATGTAGGAGCGAAGCAGGTCGTGCTTCTGCTCCAGGTAGGTCTTGTCGGTCAGATTGGCAACGCGATCCTCGGAGGCGCTCTGGGTCAGAGCGCCTACCGAGAACAGGTAGCCCCACTGGTAGAACCCATCCGGCTTGCCGGGCAGCGCCTCGCGCAGCGCATCGATGAACTCACGGGCCATCGGATCGAACAGCACCTTGAGCACCGGCCGGTCCTGGTTCGACGGGTCGCCGGCTTCCCGCAGTACGAGCTTGGCGAACCAGGCGTCGTCCGGATCGTGGTGCAGGGCGAGGACCGGGTCGACGAAGGCGCGGACGATCTGCTCGACGGCGTCGTCCGCCTGTAGATCCGCGATCGCGTGCAACTGGGCCAGCCGCTGCTCGTTGACGTACTGCCGGTGCTCGAAGATCGCGACGAACAACCCCAGCTTCGACGTGAAGTGATAGACGACGAGCGACAACTTCACGTCGGCCTCGGCCGCGATCCGCCGCATCGTCGTCCCGTGGTAGCCGTCCTGCGCGAACACCTTCTCCGCGGCGCGCAGGATCGTCATCCGCTTCCCACCCTCGGCAGTCTCCGTCATCTCCCCACCTTACTGGACGTACGTACAGTTTGGGTCTTGCCGAGCTGACTGAACGTACGTACAGTCTGGAGCTCGGGGCCGTAACACGGGGTTTACCGAAGGGACTGGTCCGGATGAGAGATTCCGGTAAATGGGTGGTGCTGGGTGGCGCGTTCGTGGCCTACATGTTCGACGCCCTGGAGATCCTGCTGCTGTCGTTCGCCCTGCCCGACATCCGCACGGAGTTCGGGCTGACCAAGGCTGAAGGCGGTCTCCTCGCGACCGCCACCCTGCTCGGTATCGGCGTGAGCAGCCTGACCGTCGGCTGGCTCGCCGACAACTACGGCCGCAAGCGAGCACTGATGTACTCGCTGGCGGTCTTCGGAGTCTTCACCGCGATGCTCGCCCTGGTGCCGAACTTCACGGTGTTCCTGATCCTGCGGTTCGTGGCCGGGCTCGGTCTCGGTGGTGTCTGGGGTGTGGTGTCGACGTACGTTGTCGAGACCTGGCCAGCTGCCCAACGCGGTCGTGCGGCGGCGTTCGTCCTGAGCTCATTCCCGGCCGGCGGTGCGATCGCGGCAGTCGTCGCCGGAGCCTTGCTGCCCGACTGGCGACTGCTGTTCTTCCTGGCTGGGGCGGGCGTGATCGTGCCGATGCTGATCATCGGCTTCTTCTTCAAGGAATCGGCCGAGTGGGCCGCGCAGAAGAGCACACCGGTGCGAGTGACCGAGATCTTCGCCCCCGACCTTCGCCGCAAGACCCTGCTCGGTACGGCGGTCGCGTCGCTGGCCCTGTTCGGCTGGTGGGGCGCGTCGACCTGGTTGCCGACGTACCTGCACTCCGACCGCGGTATCTCGACCGCGACCGTCGCACTGTTCATGACGGTCCTCAACCTCGGCATGTTCGTTGGCTACAACGTGTTCGGGTTGATCGCTGACCGGATCGGCCGGAAGTACGCACTCGTCCTGTCGCTCCTGGGAGTCGGATTGACCTTGCCGCTGTACGTCGTCGCAGCAGACCGTACGGCGCTGTTGTGGCTCGGGCCGCTGTTCGCGTTCTTCGCCGCCTTCAGCGGAATCTTCGGCGCCTACCTCGGCGAGCTCTACCCGACCAGGGTCCGGGCGACCGGCGCGGGCTTCTGCTTCAATGTCGGACGCGGCGTCTCCGCCTTCGCCCCCTTCGCCTTGGGCGCGTTGGCCACCGGCGCGGGTCTCGGTACCGGACTCTTGTTGTGCGCCGGGATCTTCCTCTGCGGCGCACTCGTGATGACAGCGCTGCCCAACCTGAGCAACCCGGCGCGCGTTCCCGCACAGCCGGCGCTCGAAGGGGCCTCATGACCACGTTCATCGACATCTCCGTGCCGCTGATGTCCGGGATCGCCTCCGACCCGCCCGGTAACACTCCGGAGATCGAATACATCAACCACCACGACAGCGCAGCCGAGATGCTCACGCACTTTCCCGGCGCCGGCCTCGAGGTCCTGCCCGACGGTGAGGGCTGGGCGATCGAACGGATCCACCTGACCACCCACACCGGCACCCACGTCGACGCGCCGTACCACTATGCCTCCACGATGGACAATGGCCAGCGTGCCATCACCATCGACGAGGTCCCCCTCGAGTGGTTCTTCCAGCCCGGTGTGAAGCTCGACTTCCGGGACCTGCCCGACGGCTACGTGGTCACGCCCGACGACATCGATCTGGAGCTCAAGCGGATCGGGCACACCCTCAGCCCACTCGAGATCGTCGTCATCAACACCGCCGCGGGCATCCGGTACGGCGAAGACGACTACCTCGCACGTGGTTGCGGGATGGGCCGCGACGCCACGATTCACCTGCTGGAGCAGGGGGTTCGGGTCACTGGCACGGACGCCTGGAGCTGGGACGCGCCGTTCGTGCACACAGCCCGCAAGTACGCCGAGACCGGCGATGGCTCGCTGATCTGGGAAGGCCACAAGGCCGGCCGCGAGATCGGCTACTGCCACATCGAGAAACTGCACAACCTCGAAGCCCTGCCCGCCACCGGCTTCAAGATCTCCTGCTTCCCGCACAAGATCCACGCCGCCTCCGCAGGCTGGACCCGCGCCGTGGCCATCATCGACACCCCCGAGGAGAACTCGTGAAATTCGCAGCACTGCAACTGGACGGGCAGTACCGGCAGGCACTCGTCCACGACGACCGGTTGCACCCACTCCCCGCCGGCACCGACCTGTACGACGTACTGGCCGCGAAACCGAGTGAGCAGGAAGTGTTGACCCGTTGTGCCGCACCCGTCGTACTGGATGAGCAGACTCTGCTGCCACCGATCAAGGCATCGTCGATCCGCGACTTCATGATCTTCGAACAGCACGTCGAAGGATCTTTCAAGGGGATCCGCGAGCCGGCCGTCGTCCCCGAGTGGTACGACATCCCGACCTTCTACTTCACCAACCCCTACAGCCTGATCGGCCCGCGGCAGCCGGTTCCGTTGCCGCCCGGCTGCAACCTGTTCGACTTCGAGTTGGAGGTCGCCGCGATCATCGGCACCGAGGGCCGCAACCTGCCCGTCGAGGAGGCCGGGAAACACATCGCCGGCTACAGCATCTTCAACGACTGGTCGGCCCGCGACATCCAGATCCACGAGATGCGCATCGGCCTCGGCCCAGCCAAGGGCAAGGACACCGCCTCCACCCTCGGCCCCTACCTGGTCACCCCGGACGAGCTCGAGCCTTACCGGCAAGGCGATCGCTTCGATCTCGCACTCTCGGTCTCGATCAACGGCACCGCGATCGGCAAGGACTCACTCGCCAACGCAGCCTGGTCGTTCCCCGAGATGATCGCCTACGCCAGCCGTGGAACCGTCGTACGGCCTGGTGACATCCTCGGCTCCGGCACCTGCGGAAGCGGTTGCCTGGTTGAATTGTGGGGCCGCAACGGCGGCGAGCGAGTGCCCGCGCCCCTCGCGATCGGCGACACCGTCACCATCGAGGTCGAAGGCCTCGGCACCCTCGAGAACACCGTCGCCCCCGGCGACCCGATCCACCCGGTCCCGAAAGCCCGCCGCCGCAGCCAAGGAGCAGACTAAGAGCGTGCACACCTTACTGACCGTGATCCGGAAGAAGCCCGAGATCGAGACCGCCGAATTCCGGCGCTTCATGAAGGACGACTACGGCCCGACGTACCAGGCACTCCCCCAGACCAGGGCCTACATCCAGTACTTCCTGGCCGACCTCGCGATCGACGACGCCGAGGATCCGATCGACGCGATCGTGCAGATCAGCTTCGACTCGGTCGAGCAGATGCACGAGGCCCTGCAGTCCGAGAGCTACCAGAAGGCTCACGAACTGCGGGCGGCCTACATGCGCGAGACCTCGGTGGGCATCCACTCCGCGGTGGTCGAGGAGATCAACCAGCTCATCTAGCGATCCCAGCCCATCATGACGACGGCGATGACGGCATCCTCGGTGTGCGGGTTCCGCCAGTTGTGCGGTGTGCCCTGCTGGGCGAACGCCTGGCCCGCCGACAGTTCGGTCGAGGTGCCGTCCTCCATCTCGAGCACGATCCTTCCGGACAGCACGATGCCGACGTCGAGCGTCTCGGTGCTGTGGAACTCCGCGGGTAGCGGCGTGCCGGGGGCCTCGGGGGGAACGGTGACGGTCCAGAACCGCACCCCGGCAGCCGTCGGGAACAGCGGCGACTCCACCGAGCTGTCCGGGGCAGGACCGAACAGCACCCCGTCGGCCTCCCAGAGGCGAGCGAGGCCGCGGCCGTCCGGGACCCGGTTGACCGGCACGAAACGATCCTTGCCGATCGTCGACAGGCCCCCGGCGGTCTCGCTGGTATCGACCACTCGATAGCCGTCCTGCTGTGCTGTGGCCGGTGCGGATTCGGACATGTCAGACCTCCATGGTTTGTTCGGTACTGCCGAGGATCAGAAAGTTCTTCCTATCTCTAGGTAACTGCGACCGACCGAGATGATCCATGGGACATCGTCGGGGATACCTTTGTGATCGTCTACCGTGGAGAGTATGGACGTCCTGAGTGATGTGCTGGAACGCGCCGGAGCCGGTACCGCCACGGTCCGGCAGTTGATCCGGCAGCCGCCGTGGGCGATGACCTTCGCCGACGCACCGAGCCTCACGGTCGTGGCTGCGCTCGGCGGCCCGGTCTCGATCCGGATCGACGACGCCGACGGAACGCCGTACAGCCTCGCAGCGGGCGACATCGCGTTGATCAGTGGAACGAGTCGCTACACCATCGGCGACAGCCCTTCCACCCAACCCGAAGTCGTGTTCCAGCAGGGGAAGCCGTACTTCCTGAAGACCGGCGAGGAAGCGACGGCCGGCCCCGATCTCCCTGCCCGCACCTGCGGGGACGGCGGTCTGCCGGGCGCGACCACCATGCTGTGGAGTGCCTACCAGCTCCGCGACGGCCTCAGCGACCGCCTACTCGAGATGCTCCCGCCGGTGGCGATCATCCCAGCGGGTCCGCGGACCCAGGCAGTACTGGATTTACTCACCACCGAGACCGGCTCCGACGAGCCCGGGCAGGATGCCATCCTCGCTCGGCTGCTCGATCTGGTCTTGGTGGTCTCGCTCCGCGCCTGGTGGGCCAAGCCCGACGCGACGCCGCCCGCCTGGTATCGCGCCCTGGCCGACGCACCCATCGGCGAAGCACTACGCCTGCTCCACGAAGATCCGTCGTACCGGTGGACGGTCTCGAACCTCGCCGACAAAGTCGGCCTCTCCCGCGCCGCCTTCTCCGCACGCTTCAGCAAACTGGTCGGCGAACCGCCGCTCACCTACCTCACCGGCTGGCGGATGACGCTGGGCGCGGATCTTCTGCGCGACACCGACTCGACGATCGCCGCCATCGCGCACAAGGTCGGGTACCACGACACCTTTGCCTTCAGCGTCGCCTTCAAACGCATCCACGGTGTCAGCCCGTCGGTCTGGCGCCGTACCGGCTGATCAGTTCTCCACCTGGGTGTTCCACATCCGGAACATGCCGCACTTGCCGCGACCGTCGAGAGTCACCGTCCACAGATTGGCGAAGGTTCCGAGCTCGGCATAGGTCCCGGTGCCTTCGATAGCGGCCGTGTCACCGTTGATCGCCAGGATCGACCACTCGAACTCCCAGCCGCCCTGCTGCCAGTCCTCGCGCGACAGCCAGCCTTCGACAATCGCGGGCCGGCCGATCCAGTCGGTGACATACGGCTGCTCGTGATACTCCGCATCCGCTGTGAACAGCGCCGCGACGTCCTTCGCCTCACCGCTTCGCCAGGCCTCGACATAGCGCTTGACCCATTTCGTCACCTGCAGTTCGGAGATCACACCCCAATCATGCCGATGCTGGGGCCCGGCAGACAGGACGGGACTTCCAGGGTGCAGTACTCCTAGGAACTACTTCCTACTTGATGGTGGCGACTACTCCAGGATGAACGTCGCGCCGGCCGCTACGGCGAGGTCCGCACCGAAGGCCAACACCGGGGTATGCGCGCCGGGTTTGGCTTCGCCGCGCGCCAGCGCGAGGGCAGCTTCGGTGCTGACGGCGCAGGTGAAATCCATGGCGTCGTCACAGCGCAGCCAGCCGGCGCGCGTCGTACCGTCCGGCCAGGTAACGACCGCGTGACCCCAGGAGTGTTCACGAGCACGAGGCGCCGCCTTCGTAGTGACTGCGGCCAGCCGTCGGACCGCGAGTCGACGCAGGGCGGGGATAGCGAGGAGCCCCCCGATGAGCGGGAGCAGGTGCCGGACTGCGCCGCCTGGCAGCAATGCGTTGGCAGAGACGACTGCAGGAGCGTTGCTGGCTTGCTGAGCAGCCAGAAGGTCACCGGTCGGCACCAGGACGGTCGAGGCGGTCTCGCCGTCGGGGAGGTTGAACTGCTGCGCCTCTGAGGCGAGCCGTGCCTTCACGAGGCGGCCACCTTGATAGCGGAGACCGCCGGTGGTCAGGCCACTGACGATCGATTCGGCCAGGGCGGTGCCGAGCGGACCGGCTTCCATGGCGAACGATGCCATCGCATCCACCCGTACGGCGCTCGGCGTCGGCTGCCCTTCGCAGAGTTTGGCCACCACAGCCTGCGTACCGAGAACACCGAAGCCGGCGCCGGTCACGAAGGTGCTGCCGTTGTCTGCGGCCTCATCGCTGAGCTCGAGCAAGCGCGGGATGGCCCCCAACTCGTTGGCCAGGTCGACGTAGTGGCCGCCGGGCAGGCAGGCCCGGGCGATCGTGGTTGCGGTCTCGGCGTAGCCGCCGATCGTGTTCACCACGACAGCCGGCCGCTGCTCGCGGATCACCTGCACGATGCGTTCGATCGAGGCCTCGACCACGAGTTGCGGGTCATCGATGCCCATCTCGCTCGCGGCCGCTCGAAGGCGGTCGGCGTTCCGGCCGACGAGGACAGGGGTACGGCCCGCGGCGACCAGCCGGGCGCCGATCGCCGTACCGGTGCGCCCGGTCGCTCCGAGCAGCCAGATCTGATCGGACATGGAGAGCCTCCTACTGAGTGATGACACTGAGTGCTTTCACCCACCATAGCACTCAGTGCCATCACTGGTAGGCTGCCGTTATGGCGCGATGGGATCCGGACGCAGAAGGCCGGCTGCGGGCGGCCGCGCTCGAGCTCTTCCAGGAGCACGGCTTCGAGAACGTGACGGCGGCCCAGATCGCTGAGCGGGCCGGGCTCGCACGGCGCTCGTTCTTCCGCTACTTCCCCGATAAGCGC
This sequence comes from Kribbella antibiotica, assembly GCF_004349055.1. Lineage (GTDB taxonomy): Bacteria > Actinomycetota > Actinomycetes > Propionibacteriales > Kribbellaceae > Kribbella > Kribbella antibiotica. The sequence goes on along the minus strand of NZ_SMKX01000001.1, from coordinate 87,860 downwards.
GAGGTCCTCTTCGCGGGTTCAGAGCAACTGCCGGCGGCTGTCGGCCAGGCGTTCGCGGCAGTCAGTCCGGACGTCGCGCCCTGGCCTACGGTTCTGGCCGCGTTGGACTCGGTCGGTGCGCTCCTGGTCGAGCACGCCACGGACGCCGTACGACGCCGGGAGGTCATCCAGGCCAGTCCGGAACTACGGGAACGCGAGCGGACCAAGTCGGCGGCCATCGCGCTAGCGATCCAGACGGCTCTCGAGCAGCGCGCCGTACCGTCGGCCGACGCAACGCTACTCGCCCACGCAGGGACAGCAGTCTTCCAGCAGGCATTCACCCAGTGGGTCGACGAAGCCGGCCGACAGCCGATCGAGACCTGCCTGGCAGCGGCCGCCGAGCGGCTAGAGCGACTGATCGGGATCTGACAGCTCACTGCGGAATCAGCGCAGGTGCACGGCCGAGACCTGGTTCAGGTGGATGAGCAGGTCGTAGCTGTTCGCGAGGCTGATCGGCAGATCCGGGACCGGGTAGCCGGGCAGGTGATCGAGCTTCCGCCCGGTGACGCGGGTGAGGGGGCGCATCGCCACTCGGGTCCGGTGTTCGGGTACGTGCTCTTCGAGCCCGGAGCGCCGGAGCTGGTTCTTCGTCGCCATGGCAAGCCCACGCGCCGAACGGACGCACTTTGAGAACCCATCAACCGCTTTGGCGCGCTTTGCATGGTTGGTGGGTTCTCAAAGATGCACTGCGAGATCGCTAGACGAGTACCTCTTCGCGGACCGGGTCGGGGTCGGGGTCGGGCTGATGCGAGTCGGCTTCGAGGTTGACGTGTGGCAGCAGGCGGTTGAGCCAGGTGGGGATCCACCAGTTGGCGTTGCCCATCAGCTTCATCAATGCAGGGACCAGGACCATTCGGACGATGGTGGCGTCGACGAAGATGGCTACCGCCAGGCCGAGGCCGAACATTTTGGCGGTCGGGTCGTCGCCGAGGACGAAGCCCAGGAAGACCGAGATCATGATGAGGGCGGCCGAGGTGATGACGCGGCCGGTGCTTGCGATGCCGTCGATGACCGAGGTGACGTTGTCGCCGGTGGCCAGGTAGCGCTCGCGGATGCGGGACAGCAGGAAGACCTCGTAGTCCATGGACAGGCCGAAGACGATGGCGAACATGAACATCGGGATGAACGGGAGGATCGGCAGGGTCGACTCCAGGCCGATCAGGTTCGCGCCCCAGCCCCACTGGAACACCATCACCATTACGCCGAAGGAGGCGCCGATGCTGAGGAGGTTCATCAGGGCTGCCTTCAGAGGCACCAGTACCGAGCGGAAGACCAGCATCAGCAGCAGGAAGGACAACAGCACCACTGCACCGATGAACAGTGGTAGCCGGTCGCTGACCCTCCCGCCGAGGTCGGCTGAGAGCGCTGTCTGACCGCCGATGTGAGCTCGCGCCGGGCTTTGGCCGAGTACGGCGGGGAAGACGTCGGCGCGGAGCCGGTGGATGGTGTCCACGGTTGCGTCGTCCTGCGGGCCGGTGGTCGGGAAGGCCACGATCGTCGCTACACCCGCGTTCACCTGTGGCGGCGTGGCGGCGGCGATGCCCTTGTCTGCAGTGATGGCGCTGAGCAGCGGCTGGACCACACTGGCGTCTCGCGAGATGTCGACGGCAACGACCAGCGGTCCGTTCAGGCCGGGACCGAAGCCCTTGGCAACCAAGTCGTAGGCACGCCGTTCCGTCCGGCTGTCGGGCAGCGTGCCCTCGTCCGGAGTACCAACGCGGAGAGCAACCACCGGGGCGGCCAAGGCCAGCAGTACGACGGTCGCTGCGACGGCGTACGTCTTGGCGTTCCTGGTGACATGACGGCCCCACCGCTGCCAGCCGGCACCGCCGGTGGTCCGCGGGCGCCGTACGGCGAGCCTGTTGACCCAGTGACCGGCGAGGCCGAGGAACGCGGGCAGCAAGGTGATCGAGGCAGCGACCATGATCAGCACGATGACCGAGACGGCAACGCCACCACCGGTCAGAAACGGTACGCCGGCGGTCGCCAGACCGAGGATCGCGATCACCACGGTGCCACCGGCAATGACGACGGCCTGACCAGCCGTCGCGACCGCCCGTCCGATCGACTCGTCGACCGCGAGCCCCTGCGACAAGTACTCGCGGTGCCGGGTGACAAGGAAGAGCGCGTAGTCGATGCCCACACCGAGACCGACCATGCTGCCGATCACCGGCGCCCAGCTCGGTATGTCGATCAGATAGGTGATCAGCGACAACGAACTGGTACCGAGGGCGATGCCGAACACGGCGAGTCCGATCGGCAGCCCCATCGCGATCAGCGAGCCGAACGCAACCAGCAAGATGATCACGGCGGCGACCAGACCGATCAGCTCACCGCGGCCGGTCTCCGCCTCCTCGAACGACGAGAACAGGTCGCCGCCCATCTCGATGCGTAGTGGCGAGCCAACTGCCTCCTTGGCGGCGAAGGATTGCAGGTTCTCCAGGTCGGCCACGGCCAGGTCCTCGATCACCGGATACTGCAGCCGGATGATCCCCACCCGGCCGTCGGGGGAGATCGTTGCGCCGCTGATGCCGAGCACCTTGGGCAGACCGGCGACGTCTGCTTGTAGCTTCGTCCAGGCCGCCTGCGCCTGCGTGGAGGTGGAGAAAGTCGCCTGCTCGTCGCGAGCGGTGACGACCAGTTGGGCGGTGAGGCCGGCCTGGTCGTTGCCCGCTGCGGTCAGCAGCTCGGTCGCGTGCTGCGAGTCGAGTCCGGGCGCTCCGAAGGTGTTCTCCAGCTTCTGGCCGAAGACGCCGGCCGCGGTGACGACCAGTACGGCCAGCACGATCCACGTTCCGATCACCGTCCAGGGGCGACGGGCGGCGTACCGGCCTAAGCGGTACAAAGCGTTCGACATCATCGATTGTTCTCCTTGAGCGGCCCAGCGGGACAGTGTTCTCAGCGTGGTCAGCCGCGGCGCTCCACACCTCGGGCGATGGGCCGGACTTGACCCGGCCGACCGACCGACTGGCGTGCCGTACTTCCGGCCGATCCGCCGGCCGCTCCAGGTCTCTACGCTGAGAGCCATGTCAAACAACGTGGTGCGCTCGCTGTTGGCCGAGCCGCGTGCGCCGCAACCACCCCAGCGGGTATGGCGTGACTGGGCCCTGATCGCGTTGCTGCTCCCCACGGCGATCCTCGAAGGCGTATTGCGGGAGGACGTCGTATGGCGCCCTGTCGCGATCGTGATTGCCGTGGGATCGATCCTCGCGCTCCTGTGGCGGCGTACGCATCCACTGGCAGTGTCGGCCGTCGTGTTCGGCGTTGCGATCGCCAGCAGCCTGGCGAGCCTGATCGGCGACCTACCGGTGATCGGCCTCAATACGATGATCGCCGTGATCCTGCTGCCCTACGCGTTGCTGCGCTGGGGATCCGGTCGTGAGATCGGCATTGGACTCGGGATCTATGTGGTCGCTCTCGTCACGGGCTTCGCAGTGGAGTACACCGGTCTGCTCAATGTGTTCCTCGGCGGAGTGGTTCTGTTCTTCCCGGCCTCGATCGGGCACGCGGTGCGGTACTGGGCGACGTCCCGGGCGCGCGAACTCGACAAGATGCGGCTGCTGGAGCGGGCGCAACTGGCCCGCGAACTGCACGACACGGTTGCTCACCATGTCTCGGCGATCGCCATCCGGGCGCAGGCCGGGCGGGTGGTCGCCGCGATCGATCCGTCCGCTGCCGTCGAGGCGCTGACCGTGATCGAGGCGGAGGCGTCGCGTACGCTCGCCGAGATGCGCGTCATGGTGGGCAATCTGCGGGAAGACGAGATGGCTGCGATGGCTCCCCAACAAGGCGTGGCCGACCTCGAACAACTGGCTCGTAGCGTCGGGGACCAGCCGCGGGTGGAGCTGGAGTTGTCCGGCGATCTTGTCGATCTGCAGCCTGCGGTCGGCGCCGCGGTCTACCGGATCGCCCAGGAATCCATCACCAACGCGGTCCGGCACGCGCGTCACGTCACCCGGATCGATGTCCGGGTTGCGGCGGAAGAGCGCTGCGTGCGGTTGACCGTCTGCGACGACGGAGACGCCGGTGCCACCGTGAAGAACCCGTCGGGCTATGGGCTGGTCGGAATGAGCGAGCGGGCGGCGCTCCTGGGTGGCTCGTTCGAGGCCGGGCCCGGACCGGACCGGGGCTGGACCGTCGAAGCAGTACTGCCGAAGGTGGGCGCGGCCAGATGACGATCCGCGTGCTGGTCGCCGACGACCAGGAACTCATTCGTACCGGGTTGTCGATGATCCTGAACGTACAGCCGGGGATCGAGGTGGTCGGCCAGGCGGTCGACGGGCTGGAGGCGGTGACGCTCGCGCGCCGGCTCCGCCCGGATGTGTGCTTGTTCGACATCCGGATGCCGGGCATCGACGGAATCGCGGCGACCCGCGAGCTGGCCGGGCCCGACGTCGCCGACCCGCTTGCGGTCGTGGTGATCACCACCTTCGACCTCGACGAATACGTCCACGGCGCTCTGAAGGCGGGCGCGCGCGGATTCCTGCTCAAGGACGCCGGTCCCGAGCTGCTGGTCCAGGCGATCCATGCCGCGGCTGAGGGCGATGCGTTGATCGCTCCGCGAATCACCGCGCGATTGCTCGCGGCGTTCTCCGACACCCGGCTCGGCCGGCCGCCGGTTCAGCCCGTCGAGCCGCTCACCAGCCGGGAGGAGGAGGTGCTGATCACGGTTGCCCGTGGCCGGACCAATCCCGAAATCGCCGAAGAGCTGCACATCAGCCTCAGCACCGTGAAGACCCACCTCGCCGCCGTGATGGCCAAGCTCGGCGCCCGCAACCGGGTCGAGATCGTCATGTGGGCCTACGAAACCGGCCGCGTCACCCGCTAGCCCGCTGTGTCGCGCTCGTTACAGATTTATGTCGACGAGCTCTTGTGCTGCTGCACTCCCCTGCGGTTCCATCTGCAGGAAGTGCCTTGTCGAAGCGCTTCGATGAGCTGCCCGCCCCATGATTCAGCGACGTTCCACAGGAGGAACGGATGACCAAACGACTGAGTTTTGCAGCCATCTTCGGGCTGCTCGCAGCGATTCTCGTCACCGCACCGGCGCAGAGCACCGCCGCCGCGATCCAGCCGGCCGCCGCCCAGACCAGTACCGCGCAGGCGAGTGCCGCGCAGATCGTGGCCGATCTCGGCGCCGGCTGGAACCTCGGCAACCAACTGGAAGCCAACTCCAACGGGTATCCCAGCGAGACCGCCTGGGGCAACCCCACCGTGACCCAGGCGATGATCGACAAGGTGAAGGCGGCCGGGTTCAAGTCCATCCGGATCCCGGTCTCCTACCTGCGCGCCATCGGCGCCGGGCCGAACTACACCGTCGACGCCGCCTGGCTCAACCGGATCCAGGCGGTCGTCAACTACGCCTACAACCGCGGCCTGAACGTGCTGATCAACATGCACGGCGACGGCTACAAAACCATCCCGAACGCCTGGCTGATCTGCGACGCGGCCAACCAGACCGAGATCAGAGCGAAGTACCAAAAGGTCTGGCAGCAGGTCGCGACCCGATTCCAGAGCTACGACAACCGGCTGATCCTCGAGTCGATGAACGAGAACTTCGACGGGCAGTACGGCCAGCCGACGCAGCCGTGCTACTCCAACATCAACGCCTACAACCAGATCTTCGTCGATACCGTCCGGCGGGCCGGCGGCAACAACAGCTCGCGCTGGCTGCTCATTCCGGGCTGGAACACCAACATCGACTACACCGCCGGCAACTACGGCTTCGTCGTACCGACCGACCAGTACCGGTCGTCCTCGATCCCCAGCAACGAGCGCCGGATCATGATCTCGGTCCACTACTACTCCCCCTGGGACTTCGCAGGCGAAGAGAACGGCACGATCACCCAGTGGGGACGCAACGCGACCAACGCCGCACGGAAGTCGACCTGGGGGCAGGAGGATTACCTGACCTCCCAGCTGAAGCTGATGTACGACAAGTTCGTCGTCAGCGGCTATCCGGTGGTCGTCGGTGAGTACGGATCGATCGACAAGACGTCGGCCGACTCCACGAACAACCGGTACCGCGCGGACTTCGCCCGCGCTGTGGTCTCGACGTCCAAGCGGTACGGCGCCGCGACCTTCTACTGGGACAACGGCGTCAACGGGCAGTACGGGTTCGGCCTCTTCAACCGCAGCTCCACCGCGGTGACCCAGCAGGGCATCATCGATGCCATCAAGGGTGGCTTGGCCAGCTGAAGGCCTGAGCACACACAGAGGGCCCGGCGTGCACTACACGTCGGGCCCTTACCTGTAAGGCTAGTGAGTTGGTTTGGGGAGGTAGCCGGTTCGGGCGAAGTGGTCGAGGTAGGTGGCGAAGATTTCGCGGGTGAGCGGTGGGCAGGTCGAGAGGGTGCTGGCGAAGGTGAGACCGCTCCAGCCGTGGCCGGTCATCTCGGTAAGGAAGATGTCGAGGACGGGGGCGGCGGCGTTGTCCGGTTGGTTGCGGATGTGGCCGGTCCAGGCATCCAGGGGCAGGTCGGCTAGTTCGTAGCCAGCTGCTCGCAGGTGGCTGGTGATGGCCTCGAAGGTAGTGCGGTGCGGGTTGGTCAGGTGGAGGACTCTCCCACCTGTGGCCTCGGCGATGGCTTGGGCGATGTGGTCGACGGGCACGAGGTCGTAGGCGGCGTTGATGCCGGTGGGAACCGTGCCGGATTGGATGCAGCCCTTGAGGATCTGCCAGAGCAGGTCGCGGGTCTGGCAGGCGCCGGTTCGGGTGTGGCCGAGGATGCGAGGCAGCCGGTGGATCGCCGTGGGTAGGCCTCGTTGGTCGGCTTGACGCACGAGGTGTTCGGCCGCCCACTTGGTCTGGGCGTAGCCGCCGCGGAGGGCGTCTGGCGGGCCGGCTAGGTCGGCCGGCGTGATCGCGCCACCGTGAGTGGGCGGCTGGGCGAAGACCTCGATGCTGGAGATGTGATGGAACGTCGACGGGCGATGCCTGGCAGCGAGACGGAGAGCCTCCTGGGTGCCGCCGACGTTGGCGAGCTGAAGCGCTGAGTACGGATGTACGGCGCTCACGTGCGCACCGGAGTGATAGACGGCGTCGACGGTGGAGGCGAGGTGGTCGAAGTCAGCCTCGGTGAGCCCGAGCAACGGTTGGGACAGGTCGCCGGGATGCACGCGGACCGCGTCGTCGAGGTCGTCGGTCCACAGTTCGTAGGCATCCATCGCCGTACGGAGGCGGTGGCGAGCAGTCACTGGACCGTCGCCGCGGACCAGGCAGTGGACGGTCTGGCCACGGTCGGCCAGTTCGCGGACGAGGAAGGCGCCGACGAATCCGGTCGCCCCGGTGACCAGGCATTCTCCAGCGGACCCACCGGAGGTGACGCTGGCCGGAACGATCTCAGGATCAAGCAGTACGGCGAGGTCCGGCCGCTGCTCGGACTCGCTGGCACCGGACAGCAACTGGTGAAGGTGATTGGCGAGCTGGCGGGGCGTCGGGTGCTGGTAGGTCGCGGTGACCGTCAGTCGGATTCCGGTGCGGGTGTGCAGACGGCCGAGCAGTGCAGCCGCAGCGAGGGAGTCGATGCCGACATCGGGGAAGCGCTGGTCGGCCTCAACCGGTTCGAGGGTGCCGAGAACCGCCGCGCTCTCACCGCAGACCGCCTCCAGCAGATCTTCCAAGGCCTCCAAAAGATCGACGCTGGCCACGGGCAAAGGCTGCACCGAGGCGGGGGCGGGCAGCGCGTTCCGATCCAATTTGCCGTTCGGTGTCTCAGGCAACGAATCCAGCTCGACCAGAACCGCCGGAACCATGTAGCCGGGCAACTTGGCCCGCAGGATCTCGCGGAGAGCGGCAAGGTCGTGACCGGTCGGGCTGACATAGCCAACCAGGCGGTCATCGCGGACAACGACGGCCGCGTTGCGGACGGTCGGCACCTCGCGCAGGACTGCTTCGATCTCACCGGGCTCGATCCGGTGACCGTGGAGCTTGATCTGATGGTCGGCTCGTCCGCGGCACTCCAGGGCGCCGTCGGGCAGACGTCGTACCAGGTCCCCGGTGCGGTAGAGCGTGCCAGGGCCGAAGGGGTTGGCGACAAACCGCTCGGCGGTCAGGTCGGGGCGGTTGCGATATCCCTTCGCGACGCCGTCGCCACCGATGTACAGCTCGCCTGGAATGCCCGGTGGCAGTAGCCGCAACTGCCGGTCGAGGACGTGACAGGTCGTGTTGGCGATCGGCGTACCGATGGTGATGTCTTCACCTGGGAGGACACGAGCGGCGGTCGACCAGATGGTTGTTTCGGTTGGTCCATAGAGGTTCCACACGGTGTCCGCGCGCGCCAGCAGTTCGTCGGCAAGGTCGCGAGGCAAGGCTTCGCCGCCGCACAGCACGCGGAGACCGCGAGTGCCCTTCCAGCCGGCGTCGATGAGCATTCGCCAGGTGACCGGGGTGGCCTGCAGAACGGTCGCGCCGCTGGCGGCCAGCAGGTCGCGCAGCGCAGGTCCGTCACCGACGACTCCCGGCGGGGCGATCTCGACTGTCCCGCCGGTGATCAAGGGCAGGAACAGTTCCAGGCCGGCGATGTCGAAACAGATCGTGGTGATGGCAAGGATCTTGTCGGCAGCCGTGAACCCAGGAGTCGCAGCCATCGAGCACAGGAAGTTCGTGAGTCCGCGATGCGTGACCTGGACGCCCTTAGGCCGCCCGGTCGACCCGGAGGTGTAGATGACGTACGCGAGGTCATCGGCCTCCCCGGCCGGAAGCGGTACGGCGGGCAGTGTGCTCCGATCGAGGATCACCTTGGGACCGGACGCATTGTGCTCGAGGCTGGCCTGAGTGATCAGGAGCGTTACCTCAGCGTCGCTGAGCATGTAGGCAATCCGTGCGGCGGGATAGACCGGATCGAGCGGCACGTAGGCCGCACCGGCCTTCCACACAGCCAGCAGACTCACCAGCAGATCGACTGACCGCTCGAGATAGACACCGACCCGGTCGCCGGGGCCAACACCCCGCTCGGCCAGCAGAGCCGCTAGCCGACCACTCCGCTCATCCAGCTCGCGATAGCTCAACTGCTGTTCGCCAGAGACCGCAGCGACGCTCTCAGGGCGGGCCTCGACCTGCTGCGCGAACAGCTCATCTGTACGGCGATCGCGCGGGCACTGCGTTCCAGTCGCTGCCAGCAGCCTCCGGCTTGTCGCCGCCGACACCAGCGGCGCCGAGCTCGGACCATCGGCAACAAGAGCCGCACAGTACGCCGCGAAACCGTCCGCGAGCTCCGGGTTGTCGGTCAACCAGGTGCAGACACCTTCGCGAACCCGGATCACCAACTCGGTCCCGGGTGCCGGCATAGCCTCGGCGCCGATCTCGATCACCACGGGAAGCCGCGGCTCGACCAGGCCCGGCTGCCGAATCAGCAAGTCCCGCAGGTACCCGGTGCGAACGCGCTGGCCCGCCCGGAACGGAATCAGCTGGGACAACAAACCGTGGGCCGGCAACCGCAGTCCGACATCGAAGGTCTCCTCGTCCGTCAGCTCGCCCAGATAGGCCAGGACCGCCTCGACCAGTTCCTGCTCGGTCATCCCAGCCGGTACGTCGACCTGTCGAGCGCTACCGAGTGCGCCCAACCTGGCCAGCGGCCGCAACTCCTGCAAGCGCCGTCGCCAGAACGGCTCGTGCTGCAAGCCGATTCGCTCTGCCTGATGAGCGTCCTCACCCGGCTCAGGCAGGACCATCCCCGGTGAAAGGTCATGCGGGCCGACATCCACCATCAGGTCGCCGTCGCCCGTCGCGATCCGGACGTGCGTCTTCTCGACGGCGACCACGGTGCCCGGTCGCGCCTCCGACGGCGGTGCGCACACGGTTGCCTTCGACACCAACAGCCACTCATTGCCGGTCCACACTCGGCACAAACCGAACCGGTTCGGTCCCCGGCCGAAGTCCGTCGCCCGAACCAGCGCGGCCAGGTCGATCGCCGTACGCTGCCAAGAAATCATCAACCCAGGCCGGTCTGTCCGACCGTGATACGTGCGCCGGGCGAGATCCTGCGGCGTACGCCGTTCCTTGCCCTCGGCAAGCTCGTCCACCAGGGCGGTGAACGACTCCAAGCCGGCCTGCAAGCACTTGAGGTTCAGCGAGTGGCTGGTCTCGTCTGCGGCCACCGGGACGGAACGCTGGGCCAGGACATCGCCCGCATCGGCCTCCTCCGTCATCATGTGCCAGGTCACGCCGTGCACAGTTCGACGATCTGCAACTGCCCAAGCCGCAGCGTTGACGCCGGCATCCTGCGGCAGGAGCGCATCGTGAAAATTGATTGCCAACCGCAACGGCAAGGCCAACACGTCGGCCGCGAGCATTTTCAGGTTGACCACGCTGAACAACAGGTCGAACGGACCGTCAGGCCGCAGCGACTCCGCCACGGCGAACCCGCGAGCCGCCGCCAGCTCCCGCACCTCCGGAACGTCCGAGACCACCCCGCACACCCGGTGTCCCCGCTCCGCCAGCACCGAAGCACACTCCACCACCAGCGAGTTCTCGCCGATCAGCCACGTGGAGAAACTCGTCGCCATTACTCACCCGTCAATCACTCTCAGTTGCAGAAGCCGCCTGATCGTAGAGGTGCGACGTCACGCCCACGTCACAACAGCGAGAGTGTCGCCACTGTTGAGCTGGCACCCCACTCCGTCGACGACGTCACTGGGCCTACCGTCGAGTGAACCCACCAGGTCTCGCCGAGTGAACCCACTGTGTCGCCGCGAATGAACCCACCCGGTCTCGCCGAGTGAACCCACTGTGTCGCCGCGAGTGAACCCACCCGGCGACTGTGCCTTCTGTGCCCACCGAGTGCGCGGACCGTGTCGCTGGAAATCGATATCCCGCGACCGGGTCCGCACATTCGCGTACCAGCCGCCCAGTGGGTTCACTCGGCGCGGCGCCGAGTGGGTTCAGTCGCGGCGAGTCCCAGTGGGTTGCCTTAGGCAAGCAACTGAGCTAGGTCAACGGTTGAGTTCGGGGAACGCAGTACACCGCCAAGCTGCACGGCTGGACGCCGTTCGTTGCGATGCAGGATCAGCGCAACCCCTGGGGAGCCCAGACCGCCCGCTCGTCGAACGACGAAGTCGCCCGCACCTTCGACTCCCCCGCCGACGAACCCGTCGTCGACGCCGTCCAGGCGATCGCCGAAGCCCGCGCAGTCCCCATGGCTCAGGTTGCGATCGCCTGGCTCCTCACCAAACCGGCCGTCGCCGCACCGGTCGTCGGAGCCACCAAACCCCACCACCTCGCCCAAGCGGTCACCGCGCTGGATCTCGGCCTCACCGACCAGGAGATCCAGACGCTCGAAACGCCGTACGTTCCGCAGGAGCCGTACTGGTACTAGCCCCTCTATTAGCGATAACAGTTAGGTGACGCCGTTGCTGGAACGTGATCAGGGAGTCTTGACGGCGAAAATGTTAGCGCTCACAGTTAGGCAGCGCAATCGGTAGCGCTGACCTACGGAAGGAATGGCATCGCCATGCTCAAGAAGATCTCCGCACTCGTGCTGGTCGGCGTGACAGCCGTGGCACTGACCTCGTGCGGCAAGGGTGACAGCGGTACGGCCGCGCCTGGTGGCGGCACGACCACGATGGGATTCTCGCAGGTCGGCGCCGAGAGCGGGTGGCGCACCGCGAACACGAAGTCCGTCCAGGACGCGGCCAAGACTGCCGGGATCGACCTGAAGTTCTCCGACGCCCAGCAGAAGCAGGAGAACCAGATCAAGGCCATCCGCTCGTACATCCAGCAGAAGGTCGACGTCATCGCCTTCTCGCCGGTGGTCGAGTCCGGCTGGGACACCGTCCTCAAGGAAGCCAAGAACGCGAACATCCCGGTCATCCTGACCGACCGGTCCGTCGACTCGGCCGACAAGACGCTGTACAAGACGTTCCTCGGCTCGGACTTCGTCGAGGAGGGCCGCAAGGCCGGCAAGTGGCTGACCGAGGAGTCCAAGTCCGAGGCCGGACCGGTGAACATCGTGGAGCTGCAGGGCACCACCGGCTCCGCCCCTGCCAACGACCGCAAGTCCGGTTTCGCCGAGGTCATCGGCGCCGACCCGAAGTTCAAGATCGTCGCTTCCCAGAGCGGTGACTTCACCCGGGCCAAGGGCAAAGAGGTGATGGAGGCGTTCCTCAAGTCCAACCCGGACATCGACGTCCTCTACGCCCACAACGACGACATGGCACTCGGTGCGATCGAGGCCATCGAGGGCGCCGGAAAGGTTCCCGGCAAGGACATCAAGATCATCTCCGTCGACGCGGTCAAGGACGGCATGCAGGCGCTGGCCGACGGCAAGATCAGCTACATCGTCGAGTGCTCGCCGCTGCTCGGCCCGCAGCTGATGGACCTGGCCAAGAAGGTGCTCGCCAAGGAAGACGTCCCGGCCCGGGTCGTTACCGAGGAGACGACCTTCACGCAGGAGCAGGCCAAGAAGGTCCTGGCCTCGCGCCAGTACTGACCCATCCCGACGGCACCGACGGAAGGCAGGCGAATGACTTCGGCCGCACCGATCCTGCAGCTGACCGGGATCGGCAAACAGTTCCCCGGCGTCACGGCGCTGGACGACGTCGACCTCCGGGTGCTGCCCGGTGAGGTGCACGCCCTCATGGGCGAGAACGGCGCGGGCAAGTCCACGCTGATCAAGGTGCTGACCGGTGTCCACCCGGCCGACAGCGGGACCATCCTGCTGGACAGCCGGGAGGTCACCTTCGGCAGCCCGCTGGATGCCCAGCAGGCGGGGATCAGCACCGTCTACCAGGAAGTGAATCTCTGCCCGAATCTCTCGGTCGCGGAGAACGTCCTGATCGGGCGGGAGCCGCGCCGGTTCGGCCGGATCCAGTGGAAGGCGATGCGCCGGCGCGCGGCCGAACGGCTCGCCGAGCTGGACCTCGACCTGGACGTGACTGCTCCCCTTTCGCAGTACTCGCTGGCGATCCAGCAGATGGTCGCCATCGCACGAGCACTCGAGGTCAAGGCCCGGGTGCTCGTCCTCGACGAACCCACCTCGAGCTTGGACACCGGCGAGGTCGAGCAACTGTTCCGGGTCATGCGCACTCTGAAGGAGCAGGGCGTCGCGATCCTGTTCGTGTCGCACTTCCTGGATCAGGTGTACGAGATCGCCGACCGGATGACGATCCTGCGCAACGGACGGCGCGAGGGTGACTATCCGACCGGCGAGCTCAGTCAGGTGGAGCTGATCGCCAAGATGATCGGCCGCGACCTGGCTGAGCTCGAGCGGCTCGAGGAACGACCACCCGCACGGACCACCGGCACGCTGCTGCAGGCCGATGGACTTGGCCGCACCGGCGGGATCGAACCGTTCAGCCTGACCATCCGCGAAGGCGAAGTGGTCGGCCTGGCGGGTCTGCTCGGTTCCGGCCGGACCGAGGTCGCGCGGCTGTTGTTCGGCGCCGACCACGCCACCAGTGGATCCGTCACGCTCGACGGCGAACCGGTGTCGTTGCGGACTCCGCAGATCGCAATGACGCACAAGATCGCCTTCTGCCCCGAGGATCGCAAGGCCGACGGACTGATTCCGGACCTCACGGTGCGGGAGAACGTCGTACTGGCGCTGCAAGCCCGGCGTGGCTGGACCCGGCCGATCCCCCGCGAGCAACAGGCCCAGCTGGTGGATCGCTATATCAAGGCCCTGAAGATCAGCCCGGCCAACCCCGAGCAACTGGTCCGCAATCTGTCCGGTGGGAACCAGCAGAAGGTTCTGCTCGCCCGCTGGCTGATTCTCGAGCCGCGGCTGCTGATCCTGGACGAGCCGACCCGCGGTATTGACGTCGGCGCGAAGGCCGAGATCCAGCGGCTCGTCGCGGAACTGTCCGACGGCGGGATGGCGGTGCTGTTCATCTCCGCCGAGCTCGAGGAAGTCCTCCGGCTCAGCCACAAGGTCGGCGTCCTGCGCGACCGCCGGCTGATCGCCGAACTGCCCAACGACGACACCCTGACCACCGAGGTACTGATGCAGACCATCGCCAGCGGCGGCCGGTCATGAACCGGCGGCTGCTCTGGCCGGCCGTCGTCCTGGCCCTGCTCCTGTTGCTCAATCTCTTCTTCACGCCCGGCTTCTTGTCGATCGAGGTCAAGGACGGCCACTTCTACGGCAGCCTGATCGACATCCTGCGCTTCGGCGCTCCCCTGGTACTGGTGTCGCTGGGGATGACCCTGGTGATCGCTACCGGCGGTATCGACTTGTCGGTGGGATCCGTGGTGGCGATCTCCGGAGCCCTTGCCTGCTTGGCGATCAGCGAAGGGACCGGCGTCTTCGCGGCGGTCGCGCTGGCTGTTGCCGTGGCCTTGGTGCTGGGCGCGTTCAACGGCTTCCTGGTCGCTGTGGTCGGGATCCAGCCGATCGTGGCCACGCTGATCCTGATGGTCGCCGGGCGCGGATTGGCGCAGCTGATCACCGACGGCCAGATCATCACGGTGACTGACGCGAGCTTCAAGGTCATCGGCGGCGGCTACCTGTTCATGCTGCCGTTCGGAATTCTGCTCGCCCTGGTCGTGCTTGCGGCCACCGTCTTCCTGACCCGGCGGCTCGCACTCGGCCTGCTGATCGAATCGGTCGGCGGGAACGCCGAGGCCAGCCGGCTGGCCGGTCTACGCTCGCGCGGCATCCTGATCACCGTCTACGCCTTCGCCGCACTCTGCGCGGGGATCGCCGGTGTGATGGTGGCCTCCAACGTTTCCAGTGCCGACGGCAACAATGCGGGCTTGTGGATCGAGCTGGACGCCATCCTCGCCGTCGTCATCGGCGGCACCTTGCTGACCGGTGGCCGGTTCTCGCTGGGCGGCACAGTTCTGGGCGCGCTGGTGATCCAGACCCTGACCACGACGATCTACTCGATCGGCGTACCGCCCGAAACCACGTTGCTGTTCAAGGCGCTCGTGGTCGCGGCGGTCTGCCTGCTGCAGTCCGCGGCCTTCCGGTCCAAGGTCTTCCCACAGCGAGAAAGACCAGCCGCACGGCCGGCAGCGAAAGACACGACGGAGGTTGCGCGGTGACTGCCCTGACCGGCGCGGTGGTCCCGCGCAAATACCTGCCGGTGCTGGTGACGGCCGGACTCTTCCTGGCCATGTTCATCGCCGGCGGGACCCGCTACGAGGGGTTCTTCTCGGCCCAGGTCGTGCTGAACGTTTTCATCGACAACGCGTTCCTGCTGGTCGTGGCCGTCGGTATGACGTTCGTGATCCTGACCGGCGGTATTGACCTTTCGGTCGGATCGATGGTTGCACTGGCCACGATGGTCGCCGCAGTACTGCTGAACGCCGGCTGGCCGCCGGTGGCGGTGATCGTGGTGGTCCTGCTGATCGGCGCGGGTCTGGGCCTCGGCATGGGCTGCATGATCCACTTCTTCGAGATCCAGCCGTTCATCGCGACGCTGGCCGGGATGTTCCTGGCCCGCGGCCTCTGCTACACGATCGGCACCGACTCGATCCCGATCACCGACCCGACCTTCACGGCCGCCGCCCAGACTCAGGTCCCCCTTGGCGGCGAACTTTGGATCTCCCCCAGCGTCCTGATCGCGGTGGCCGTCGTCGGCATCGCGGCGTACGTCCTGCACCAGACCCGGTTCGGCCGGACCGTCTACGCGACCGGCGGCAACGAGCAGTCCGCGCGACTGATGGGACTCCCGGTGGCCCGGACCAAGCTCGGGGTCTACACGATCAGCGGCTTCTGCTCCGCGCTGGGCGGACTGCTGCTCGCCTTCTACATGCTGTCCGGCTATGGACTGCATGCGGTCGGCCTGGAGCTCGACGCGATCGCGGCCGTGGTCATCGGTGGGACCTTGCTCACGGGCGGGTCGGGATTCCTGATCGGTACTGTCCTGGGTGTCCTCATCCTCGGTCTGATCCAGACGGTGATCAGCTTCCAGGGCACGCTCAGCTCCTGGTGGACCAAGATCTTCGTCGGCCTGCTGCTCGGCGCCTTCATCCTGCTGCAGCGCGTGATCTCCGGCCGGAAGAAGTAGCCTGACCGGTAGCGGTCAGTAGCGTTGACGGTGCCCGATGAAGGTGATGATCATCGGTGGCAACCCGTCCTCGCCTGTCGGCCCGCGGCGGTCTGCCGGAGAACGGGTGAGAGCTGTGCTGACACGTTCGATTGCACGACTGCTTGTGGTGGTTGGGGTGTTGCTGGGGACCCTTGCGGCACCGTCGGGCGCGCAAGCGCGACCGGCCGTGGCCGACGATGTCGTGACCGTGGTGAACTCGGACTCGACCGGGCAAGTCAGCCGGTACGACGTCGCCGGCAACGCGCTGGACGCCCATGACGGGTCGATGATCCAGGTCGGCAGCACCTTCTACCTGTATGGCACGAGCTACGCCTGCGGCTACAAGTACCAGCAGAACAGCAGCTTCTGCGGATTCAAGGTCTACAGCTCACCGGATCTGGTCCACTGGACCGACCGCGGGTACGTCGTCGCTCCCGGCGCGTGCGGCTATTGCTTCCGACCGCACGTTGTCTACAACGCCTCGACCGGAATGTACGTGCTGTGGTCCGATGCGGGCGGACGCTACCTCGTTGCGACCAGCCCTTCCCCGACCGGGCTGTTCACCGAGAAGCCAACGCCACAACTGGCAGTAGGTGGCGCCGTCGACATGGCTCTCTTCGTGGACACTGACGGCACTGGATACGTCGTACACAACACCACGCTGGTCGAGCCGGGCCTGACCGCCGACATGGTGGTGGAAAAGCTCACCGCCGACTACCTGTCCACGACCGGCGAGTTCGTTCGGCTGGGACTCGGCGACGTCGAAGCGTTCGCCGTGTTCAAACGGAACGGGGTGTACCACGCGTTGATGTCGGACCCGTCGTGCGCGTACTGCGCCGGAGCGACCGGAGAGATGACCGCGCCCTCCATGCTGGGGCCTTGGTCCGGTGCCTGGTACGACCCGAACGGGGTTCACCAAAGCGGCAGGGCAGAGCCGCGGTGGCGAGCTCGGCTGGTGAATCCCAACAACTGCGGCGGCCAGCCCCTCAAGGTCTTGCCGTTACAAGGACCAGACGGGCAAACGACCTTCTACTTCGTCTCGGACCGCTGGAACAACCGTGCCCCCAACGAGTCCCTGGCCAACCTGTTCATCGGGCCGCTCAGCTTCGATGCCTCCGGCAAACTGCAGGACATTGAGTGCACGAACAGCTTCCCGCTAACCCCGCCTGGACCACGAGGCGGCTACGACATCTCTCCGGATCAAGACCAGTCGAGCGGCTTCGACGGGTTCCACCACTACTGCGACGTCGCAGGGCAGATTCAACGTCAGCAGACGTTCGTTCCGTCGCGCAACGGGCAGCTCACCGTCGCATCGGTCACGACCTTCCAGAACGGCAATCCCAACGCAGCACTGACGTTCGAGGTTGTCGACGCAGGCAGCAACGAGGTCCTCAGCCGAACCGATTTCCCGGTCGGTAGCGTGCCCTGGGCGCCGACTGCGCTCAAGGCCTACCCCGGTATCGCGGTGACTGCCGGCAAGACCTACGCGCTGCGCCTGAGCTCGGCCACCACCTCAGGCTGCTACGGCTGGGAGTACAGCAACAACAACCCCTATGCGGCCGGGCAAGAGGCCTACAGCACCACCGGCGGCACCACCTTTGTCGTCGAGGCCGGCCGCGACCTCAAGTTCACGACCGATGTCGGGACCTCGCCGACCTATCGCGAGCCCGCCGTACCCGCCGGGTTCACCCGCTGCGCCGGCGAAGGAGAACGCTGCAGCTTCACAGGCACGAGAAAAGTCCTGTACGGCGCAGGTACGGCGAGCGCGTCGTACCGGGCCAAGGTCGCCGCCGGCGGAGTGGACTGCAAGATAGTTGCCTTCGGCGCCGACCCAGCCCTGAACGTCCTGAAGTCTTGCTATGTCTCGCCGCCAGGCGGACCAAGCGGCTCCACCCGCTGTGTCACCGAGGGGCAGACTTGCGCGGTGGGCGGTCCGGCGATCGTGACCTTCGGGGCGGCCGGCAACTACGCCGACAAGCTGGTCGGTGCCGGATCGATCACCTGCACTAACGCTTCCTTCGGCCGTGACCCGCTCCCCGGAGTCGAAAAGGCCTGCTACGTCGCATCGGCCGGCAGCCCACCCGGTCTGGCCTCTTGTGCAGCAGAGAATCAAACCTGCACGGTCGCTGGACCGCGAACGGCCGTGTTCGGCGCACGAGGCGCCTTCTACTCACGCCTCGTGAATGGACCGTTCACCTGTAATGCCGCCACCTTCGGCGCCGACCCCATCTACGGCGTACTCAAAACCTGCGCGCTCGTCTAAACCTACCCAGGTCCTCATTCCAGTACGAACGTGGCGTCGGCACGGGCCTGGGCATCGGCCGGGGTTTGCAGATACATCAAGCCGTTCGTATGGCGCAGGTAGCGGCCAGGGAAGTTCAGGGACTCGTAGGACAGGGCCGAGTTGGCCGCGAGGCCGGGACGCTGGGTGAAGCTGGCGTCGTTGTGGAAGAGGGCGGTGCCGTCGTTGCGTTGGACCCAGAGTTCGTTGTCGCGGTGGCGCAGGTAGTAGCCGGGGAAGTTGGTTGACTCGAACGAGACTGCGCCGGAGCCGGCCAGACCGGGTACCACCTTGAACTGCGAGTCGGCCAACGGAGCCACATTCGCTTCAAGCCTTGCGCGGAACTCCCAGTGCCGCACGAAGCTATCCGAGTTGTACGACTTGAGCCGGACGGGCGTCGGGCCGTCGGCGACCGGGATGCCGAAGTCCGGTGTGCCGTCGGCCTTGTAGTAGACCTTTTGCACGCGGGTACGGCGATTCGGGTCGTTCAGCGGGTCGCCGTTGATATCGCGGTAGTTGCGGTCGTGGTAGACCATGACGTCGCTTCGGCCGTCCTCGGAGACGGTGAACGAGTTGTGGCCTGGGCCGTACTGGCTGGTGGCGTCATTGCTGGCGAAGACCGGGTCGGGGCTCTTGGTCCACGACGCCGCGTTGAGCGGGTCCGCCGTGGCCGACGCGGTCAGCATGCCGAGGCAGTAGTTCGCATCGGTCGCGCTGGCCGAGTATGTCAGGAAGAGTCTTCCGTTGCGCTGAAGGACAGTCGGCCCCTCCGCGACCTTGTGACCGCGGGTCTCCCAGGCCAGCGTCGGCACCGTCAACCTGGTCACCGCGCCGGTGATCGTCCACGGCGTTGCACCCATGCGAGCGACGTACAGGTTGGAGCCGGTGGAGATGCCCGGCTCCTGCTGGGCCCAGGTCAGGTATCGCACGCCGTTGGTGACGAACGTCGAGGCGTCCAAGGAGAAGGTGTCCCATGGTGTCGTGATGCGGCCGCGTTCGGTCCAGGAGCCGGTCACCGGGTTGGCGCTCGAGCTCTCCAGCACGTACATCCGGATCCGCCAGATGTCGTCGCGGCGGCCCGCTGTGAAGTAGACGTACCACTTGCCGTTGATGAAATGGATCTCCGGTGCCCAGATGTGGGCGCCCATCTCACCGCTGGCGTGCTTGCGCCAGATCACTGTCTCCGCCGCGGTGGCCAGGCCTTGGATCGTGGTCGCGCGCCGCAGGATGATTCGGTCGTACTCCGGCACGGTAGCGGTGAAGTAGTAGTAGCCGTCGGTGTGCTTGAAGATGTGCGGGTCGGCACGCCGCTCTGCGATCGGGTTGGTGTTCCGCACGGCCGGCGTGGCGATTGCCTGCGACGCGGGTAGACCGGCAACACAGGCGGCGGTGGCCAGTACGAGGACGAGCAGACGACGGATCATCGACTGTCCCTTCAGGCTAGCGGCGCGGAAAGGGTGAACGACGCGTCACGGATGAACGCCGCGTCGGTGGTGCGCCAGTCGACACGCACCTCGTAGTTGTAGTGCCGCAGGTACCGGCCGGGATGGGAGTAGGACTCGAACGAGGTGCTGCCACCACCAGCCAGACCGGCGCGGCCGCAGAACGTGGCGTCGCGGGCGAACACCGAATCACCAGGGTTCGTATCCAGCCGGACGCGGAAGTCGTAGTGCCGCAGGTAGCGATCAGGGAAGTTCACCGACCGGAACGAGTAGCAGTTGCTGTTCGCCAGCCCAGGCACGATTGTGAAAGTCGCGTCCTGCCGAGTCGTGAGGCTGCTCGAAGAACTGACCGGCTCGACGTACGCCAGGTTGTCGCGGTGCCGGACGTAGCGATCGGGATCGCTGACCGAGCGCAAAGACCGGTTCCCAGCCGGTACGGCGGTGCTGTCGCCGGAGTCCTCACGCAACACGGTGAAGTGCCGCGCCACTCCGGATAGCCCCGGGAGCTCGACCTTTCCGCCGAAGGAGTTCAGGTTCGAGCTGTCGGCGTAGAAGTACCGCTTCTGGCCGTACTGATCGAAGTAGATCCGCCAGCGGCCATCAGGCAGCCGGACCACGGCGGGCCCCTCCAACCCGGCACCCCAGCCAGCCCAGTTGCCCGTGGCAACGAAGGTCCAGGGCCCGTTCAGCGAAGTGGCGGTGGCGTGCTCGATGTACTTCGTCGTCTCGTTCTTGAGGAAGTTGTGGTACGTGTTGCCGGACTTGACCACGAAGCTGTCGATGAAATTCGCAGCGATGCCGAGAGCGACCGGGCTGGTCCACGCCGACAGGTCCGAGTTCGTCGCGGTGATCCGGTACGGCCGGAACTGTCCCGCCGTACCGGCTGTGGACGCGGAGAAGATCACATGCACACTGCCGTCGGAGTCCTTGAACCATTCCGGCGCCCAGGTGCTGCCGGTGGCGCCGTTGAGGCCGACCCGGACGTTGCGCAGGAACGTCCAGTTGACGTAGTCGGCACTGCGGGCGAAGCCGATCGTGTCGCCGGTCCAGTTCGTCGTGTAGACGATGTAGTAGTAGCCGTCGGTGTGCCTGATGACGCTGGGATCGCGAATGAGGCCCGACGGTGGGGTGTAGGCATTCGCTCGGACCTGGGTGAAGTTTGTCGCGTTCGCCGAGTCATAGACGTACATGTTCGACTCACTGCTGTTGGTGAACGCTGTCATCAGATAGTGCGTCGCTGGACCGGCCGCCCAGGCGGCCGATGGAACAAGGACGGCACTTGCCAACGAGGCAAGAACGGCTGCAAGGGCGGTCAGCAACGAGCGCATCAACGGAATCCTTACGTGGGGCGGCGCAGGAAAGTTAGCGCTAACAGTTTGTGGTACGAACGGCTTTCCGGCAATGGCCCGACTACGCTTTCCCGTCCTCGTCGGTGAAGTAGAAGCGGGAGAGGGCGGCGCGCAGTCGGGCTCGGCGGGGGTGTGGAGCCGGTACGCCGTTGCTGTCGGTTGCGGGCGGCAGTTCGAGGACGGTGGTGCGTTCGCGGGCTGACAGCGTGTAGGCCTCGTACGGCGAGAGCGGGACGTGGCTCTCGGAGTAGCCGCCGTCCGGGGATCTGGTGATGATGCCGCTCTCGATGCCGTGCAGCAGTCGCTCGGCGTCCTTGCGTTGCAGGGAGAGTGCGATGCGTTTGGTGATCCAGAAGGCGAGGACGGGACCGACGATGACGAGCACGCGGCAGACCCAGGTGATGGTGTTGATGGACGAATGGAACTGGGTGGCGATCAGGTCGTTGCCGCTGTTCAGCCACAGCACGCCGTAGAAGGTGACCAGGCCGGCGCCGATGCCGGTTCTGGTCGGGACATTGCGCGGCCGGTCGAGCAGGTGATGCTCCCGTTTGTCGCCGGTGACCCAGGCCTCGATAAAGGGGTAGAGGGCAACGAATCCGATGAACAGCGGCGGGATCATCAGTGCAGGCAGGAAGATGTTCCAGCTGATCGTGATGCCCCAGAAACTTGATTCCAGGCCAGGCATCAACCGTACGGCGCCGTCCAGCCAGCCCATGTACCAGTCGGGCTGGGAGCCCGCGGTCACCTCGGCCGGGTTGTACGGCCCGTAGAGCCACACCGGGTTGATCTGCAGCAGTGCACCCATCAGCGCGGTGATGCCGAACACGACGAAGAAGAAGCCACCGGCCTTGGCCATGTAGACCGGCATCAGGGGGTAGCCGACGACGTTCTTCTCGGTCCGGCCAGGACCAGGAAACTGGGTGTGCTTGTGATAGACGACCAGGAACAGATGCACGGTGATCAGCGCGAGCAGGATGCCAGGGATCAGGAGCACATGGACCGTGTAGAACCGGGAGACGAAGTCGTCACCGGGGAACTCGCCACCGAAGATGAAGAAGCTCAGGTACGTACCGACAATCGGCGAGGCGAGGACGAGACCTTCGGTGATGCGCAGACCCGTGCCCGAAAGCAGGTCGTCGGGCAGCCCGTAGCCGATGAAGCCCTCGACGACGCCGAGGAACAACATCACTATCCCGATCAGCCAGTTCAGCTCGCGCGGTTTGCGGAACGCGCCGGTGAAGAAGATCCGGAGCAGGTGGATGCTCATGGCGGCGATGAACAGGACCGCCGCCCAGTGATGCATCTGCCGCATCAGCAGACCACCCCGTACGTCGAACGAGATGTTCAGCGCGGATTCGTAGGCCTCGGACATGTGCAGACCCTTGAGCAGGCTGTACGAGCCCTGGTACTCGACCTCGGCCATCGAGGGTCTGAACCACAGCGTCAGGAAGATGCCGGTCAGGATCAGGATGATGAAGCTGTAGAGCGCGATCTCGCCGAGCATGAACGACCAGTGGTCGGGGAAGACCTTGCGCAGGTTCTTCTTGCCGACCTTGCCGATCCCGGTGCGGTCGTCGAGCCAGCGCACCGCGCCGGGGAACTCCTGCTTCGCCATCGGTCCTCCGCTGCATCGCCAGGCCCTTGCACAGCGAACTTCCGCCGCTACCGGCCGGCTGGATGCATCCAGCGACCCACTTTCGGCCGAAGACCACCCACAGGCCGGAAGGAGAACCGTTGGGATTCGCTAGAGTGTGCGCCGTGACCAGCAGGGAGGCCGACACCCCAACGCCGGCCGAGATCGCGAAGGCCTTCGCGGAGGGGCGTCCGGACAGCCTGTCCGACGCCTATCAGCGCTGGTCGACGATGATCTTCACGCTGGCGCTGCGAGCACTCGGTAACCGTGCGGACGCCGAAGACGTCACCCAGCAGGTCTTCGTCTCCGCTTGGCGCGGCCGGGCGAACTTCGATCCGGACAGCGGTCAGCTCGGCGCCTGGCTGACCGGGATCACTCGGCACCGGATCGCCGACCGGCTGACCGCCCGCAGCCGCGAACTGCGCAACTCCGAGGCGGCGGCCAAACTGGCCGAAGAACGGCCGGCCTCGGTCGTGGACGACCGCACCGTCGACCGAGTGGTGATCGCCGACGAACTGGCGCGGCTCGGCGACCCCCGCCGAACCATCCTGAGGCTGGCCTTCTACGAAGACCTTACGCATCCGCAGATCGCGGAACAGCTGGATCTGCCGCTGGGAACCGTCAAGAGCCACATCCGCCGTGGCCTCTTGCACCTGCGGGGCCAACTGAAGGAGGTGACTGGTGACGACACATCTCGATGACGAACTCCTCGCCCAATGGGCGATGGGCGAGGGCGGCCCGGACGAGTCCGGCACCGCTCACCTTGCGTCCTGCGACCGCTGCACGACCACACTGGCCGAACTGCAGTTGATGCTGGGCGAGATGCACGATCTGCCGCAGCTGGAAACTCCTCCGGCCGAGCTGTGGGCCCGGATCACCGACGAGCTGAGCCTGGACCCGGAGGACGCCGAGGACGCACCCGTCGCCCCGGTGACACGACTGCCCGAGGAGCGCCGTACGGCGGCTTCGCGACGTTTCCGTGGTCGGACGCTGGCGGTCGCCGCGACCGTTGCCGCG
This sequence comes from Kribbella antibiotica, assembly GCF_004349055.1. Classification (GTDB taxonomy): domain Bacteria; phylum Actinomycetota; class Actinomycetes; order Propionibacteriales; family Kribbellaceae; genus Kribbella; species Kribbella antibiotica. Next base: position 64,130 of record NZ_SMKX01000001.1, on the reverse strand, counting down.
CTGCTCGGTGCGGGCGTCGGAGTCGGCGGCACCGCGCTGCTGCGCGACGATGAGAAGGCCCCGCCGGTCGAGGTCGCCATCAAACTCGACCCACTCGAAGGCAAAGCCGGAGCCGGTACGGCGGACCTCGTGCAAGCCACCTCTGGCGGCCAACTGAAGGTCACCGCCTCCGGCCTGTCCGCGAACCAGGGTTTCTACGAGGTCTGGATGATCAACACCGACGGCAAGCGGATGGTCTCGCTCGGTGTGCTCAACCCGAGCAGCGGCGGCACGTTCCAGATCCCCGGCCAGATCATCGCTCAGGGCTACCGCATCATCGACATCTCGCTCGAGCCCGACGACGGCAACCCTGAGCACTCCCACGACAGCATCATCCGGGGCACTCTTCCCGCTTAGTTGCCTAGCTTTTGCGGCCCAGCAGATGGCGTAGAGCTGGTTCGAGGGCGCTGTAGCGGAAGATGTGCCCGAGCTCGGTCAGCCGAGCGGGGACGACTCGTTGAGAGGCCTCGGCAAGCTCACGGGCGCCTTCGGCTCCGAGGAGCAGCTGCGGCCCGAATGACGGCACCGGGACGAGGGCAGGTCGATGCAGTACGCGTGCCAACGTGGCGGCGTACTCGCGGTTGCGGACCGCCTCCGGAGCAACCGCGTTCACCGGTCCGGAAAGCTCGGAGTCGTACAGGGCTCGGTGATAGATATCGAGCAGATCGTCAATACCGATCCACGCTTGCCACTGGTCACCTGATCCCAGCCGGCCGCCGAGACCCGCGGCGAACAAGGGATATTGCACCTTCAGGACCCCGCCGGCCGGCGTCTGCACCAGACCCGTTCGGACGCGGACGACGCGCAGGCCGCCTTCACGAGCCGGCTCGCTGGCCTGCTCCCAGTCCTCGACCAAACCAGCAAGGAATCCTTCGCCCCGCGAGCTTTGTTCGGTCAGGATCTCGTCGCCGCGATCGGCGCCGTAGTAGCCGATGGCCGAAGCGCTGACGAAGACCGACGGACCGCCCTCGGTTGTGGCCGCAAGCTCAGCCAGGGCTCGGGTCGGACCGATGCGTGAGTCGCGCAGACCGCGCTTGTGGGCGGGCGTGAATCGGCCCGCGATCGATGCGCCCGCCAGGTGAATGACCGCGTCGACGCCGGTCAACAGCGAGCGATCGGGCTGCGCCGGGTCCCACTGGCGTTCACCGGGATTCGCGGGAGGTCGTCGTACCAGCTTGATGACGGTGTGGCCGACCGTGGTCAGCAACGCCGCCAGCGCCGTACCGATCGTGCCGTTTGAGCCGGTGATCGCGATGGTCAGCGGACGCATCCCGGCGTCGACCGCTCGTTGACGTGCGGCGAGGTCGTCGGCCAGTTGCCGATGCCGGTACTCAAGCATCGAGCGCAGCAGGAAACCGGGAACGTTGCTGTCGATCTCGTCCGAGATCCTGGTGGACTGCTCGCCTTCTGCCGTGAAGCTGTGTGTGTGCCGCCATTTCACGACGTGCCGCATGAGCGGGCTGTCGAGCTCGTCGACGAACTGCTTCGGCACCTCGGCCGAGCTGTGCCGGGCGATCCAGTCGAACCCCAGCGGAAACCCCAGTACGGCGACGCCGCCGGACAGGTCATCGGCTTCCTGCTTGATGGTGACCGGCATCCATGGCGGCGTCAGGCGCACGACCGCGCCCGGCCGCTCGTGCCAGGCATAAACCTCGGCCCGCGGTGCTGCGACGACACTCGAGTGTTTCAGACCCATGAACATCAACCTTCCCTGACAGAGCATCGAAATGCCTTCACGGCATGGGATCGGCAGTCACGACCAGGTTGTCACGGTATCCCCCGTTGCCGGCGTCGTAGGGCCCGCCGCACGTGACGACCTGCAGGCGCCTAGGCCCCGCGCGGTCGAAAAGGTAGCCGACGGCAAGCTTCTTCTTCGGGATGTCGCGGACCTCCACGACCCGGTAGCGGACGACCGGACCGGCGGTACTGCGCACCTCCACCACGTCGCCGCGCCGCACCTTCCGCAGGCGCACGAGTGGACCGGCCCCGAACTCACGACTGTCGACATGACCGCCCAGGACCACCGAGCCGACCCGATCTCCTGGGCCTGACCCATACCGATACCACCCGATCGTCCGAGGATCCGGCGGCAACGCCATCTGGCCGTCCTCGGCAACGCCCGTCGCAGCGATCGGCAGGTCGAGCCCAACAGCCGGTACGACGAGCCTGGCCGGCGTCGGCGATTGCGCCGCCACCGACGGCAGTTCCGCCGGTCGAGCCGTGATCGACGGCGAAACGGGCGCTGCACCCGCGGGGCGAGGTGTGGGGGACACGTTCGCCTGGCTGGTGGGTGCAGCAGCCCGATCACCTCCAGCCCCTGTCCCCGTATCGGTGCCGGCGGCTGTGCATCCAGCTGACACCACGACAAGGCCGAAGCTCAGTGCGGCCGACGCCAGGACGACCGCACGACGGGGAGAGTTGGTCACGACCGAGCAGGAACCCGGGCCAGGCGAAGGGTGCCGAAGCCGACAACTCCGATCGCCGCGAGTACCGCGAGTCCCCAGGCCCAAACCGGGACAGAATCGTTCTGGGCTGCCTGACCGCCAGTACCACCAGGGACTCCGGACGGGTTGTGGTGCAGCCCGCTCAGCGTCTGAACCGCCAGCTTCAGGTTCTTGTCACCGGCACTCCCCCACGCATAGACGATCGTGTTGGTCCCCTCTTTCACGTTCACGTCGGCCGGGCCGATCGCGACCGTCTTGGTGCCCGCCAGGACCACATCGGCCTTCACCGTCCCAGCCGGCAGATCCGCCTTGGCCTCCTTGGGATTGGCCAGTCCCTTGAAGACCGGCGTCCCACCGGCGCGGATATCGACCGCAGGTGCCGCCGCGTCATGCCGGACGGTCAACCGGCCCTTGCCTGCGGCAACCTTCGAGACATCGTTCACGTACGGCGTCAGCACCGGCGTACCGGAGGCGTTCAGGTGTGCCACGACGGTGATGTTCGCGCCGCCGGGAACCTTGACGTCATCGGCCTCGATCACCGCCTTGCCCTTGGCACCCGCCCCGGCAGCCGTCACCTTCAGGTCGTAGCTGCCCTCCGGAAGCTTGACCGGGTCGGTGAGCGTGCCCGGCTTGAAGTTGCTCAGTAGCACCTTGCCGTTGGCATAAACGTCAACGGTTGCTCCCGGTACGGCGTGCAGCACGGAAACAGTCGCCGTTGCCGCCGGCCGGGCCTGGGCAGTTGCGGCCGGAACTCCCACCAGCAACAGACCGGCAGCCGTGAGAGCGGTGGCGCGTCGAACAGCCATGGTTCCTCCTCGATTCGGGCTTTGGTCACACTTCCGTCCGACCACGGCGTCCGGATGCACCTGGCTGAGCCCGGCTGTTTCGCTGAACGTTCGAGTGGACCCACTGGCGGTCGGCCGGTGGGTCCACGTCGAGGTTGCGTCAGTTGGCCTGGCCGGTCGGCATGACGGTGATCTGCTGCATGTTGACCCGGCGCGGGAGCGACGCGATGAAGCCGACGGTCGCGGCGATGTCGCCCGGGGTCAGCCACTCGAGTTGGGTCTTCGCACCCTCCAGCCAGTCGGAGATGCCGGCGTTGGTGACGTGGCTCTGGAGTTCGGTGGTGGTGAAGCCGGGTTCGATGGCTGCCACGCGGACGTTCTTCGGGCCCAGGTCGGCGCGCATCTGCTTGGACAGCTGGGTGACGTACGCCTTGGTGGCGCAGTAGACCGCGAAGTTGGGGTAGGGGTTCTGGGCGCCGATCGACGAGGTGTTGATCAGGTCGGCCACGCCACGTTCGCGGCCGGCCTGGACCAACTGCGGGACGAAGGCGCCGATGACGTTCATCAGGCCGGTGATGTTGAGGTCGATCTGCTGTTGCCACTGGTCGGTGGCGAGCTCGTCGATCGGCGCCGGCAGCATCACGCCCGCGTTGTTGAAGAGCAGGTCGGCAGCACCGAACGCGGCCGCCACCTGACCAGCAGCCTCCCGTACGGCGGCAACATCCGTCACGTCCGCGGCGATAGCGAGCGCCGTACCGCCGTCTTTCTCGATCAGGGCGACCAGGTCGCTCAACCGGTCGGCGCGCCGGGCGAGTACGGCGACGCTGGCGCCGAGGCCGGCCAGATGCTCGGCGGTGGCTTCGCCGATACCGCTGGAGGCACCGGTGATGACTGCGACGCGGCCGGTGAGGGGCTTGGACATGGAAACACCTTTCGGAGCAGGTAGTCGCGGCGTTCGTGCCGCATCTCCAGAACACCAGTCCCGAGCGCCGTTTCGAGGCCCCGAACAAGGCCTGCCGAGGCAGGTACCGGCAGGGCTACCCAGAGCGGCGTACCGGTTCGTTCGATGACCGACACTGGACACATGGACCGCAGTGCCGAGCTCTCCGACTTCCTGCGCACTCGCCGCGCCCGAGTCAGCCCTGACCAGGCGGGGATCCCTGAGGACGGCCGCGCTCGCCGGGTGCCCGGACTGCGCCGTGACGAGGTCAGTCGGCTGGCCGGGGTGAGCACGGAGTACTACACCAGGCTCGAGCAGGGCCGCGCCGGATCGCCGTCACCGGAGGTCGTCGAAGCGCTCTGCCAAGCGCTGCGCCTCGACCTGGCAGAGCGCGAGCACCTCACCGATCTATTGGCCAGACCCACACCGGTACGGCGTGCTCCAGCCACCCCGCAGCGGGTCCGCCTGGGGCTGTATCTGCTGCTCCAGACGCTGGAGCACGTTCCCGCGTTCATCCTGGGCCGCCGTACTGATGTGCTGGCTGCCAACCGCCTCGCCCGAGCCGTGGTTACCGACTTCGAGGCGCTCCCGGTCCCCCAGCGAAACCTCGCTCGCTATTACCTGCTCAATCCGGAAGCCCGGGAGCGAGTCGCCGACTGGGAGCAGATCGCAGCCGAGACCGTCGCCATGCTCCGGATGGACGCCGGCCGGCACCCTAACGATCGCCGGTTGTCCGACCTCCTCGGCGAGCTGACCCTGCGCTCACCTGAGTTCCCTGGCTGGTGGAAAGAACACCATGTGCTGCTGCGCACCCATGGCGCCAAGCGCTACCACCACCCGGAGGTCGGCGAACTCCAGTTCTCCTACGAAGCACTGCATCTCCCCGATGACCCCGACCAGATGCTGTGCGTCTACAACGTCGAGCCTGGCTCCGCCACCGCCGAGGCCCTCCGGCTGCTGAACAGTTGGAGCCTGAGCGGACGATGACCGGCGGACCACACACCCAGTCGCGGTCGCGGTTCTTGTCATAACGTTGACCTGCTCTTGGCACAATCCGGGCATCTCGCTGAGGTCGCGCCCTTAGGATGAAACTCCAGACCAGGAAAGGATCCTGATGCGGGTGTTGTTGGTCGAGGACGATCCGTCGATCGCCGGCGCGCTGTGCGAGGGACTGCCGCGGTACGGGTTCTCCGTCGACCATGTGACGACCGGCGCCGCCGCGCTGGAGCGGTTCGACGGGTCCGAGCTGGTGCTGCTCGATCTCGGACTGCCTGATGCCGACGGCATCGATATCTGCCGACGGATCCGGACCACCAGCGACGTACCGCTGATTATCATCACCGCCCGCTCGGACGAGATCGAGCGGGTCGTGGGTCTCGAGCTGGGCGCGGACGACTATGTGTCGAAGCCTTTCGGGCTCCGCGAGCTCGTGGCGCGGATGCGTGCGGTGACACGACGGGGCGTGCCGCGGTCCGCGGAGAGCGAGGCCGTGGCGGAGCCGGTGGGGCAGCGACTCGGGCCGTTGCGGATCGATCGCGCCGCCCGCCGTGCGTTCGTCGCCGACGCGGAGGTCACGCTGACGCCGAAGGAGTTCGATCTGCTCAGCCTGCTCGCCGAGTCACCCGGCGTGGTGCTCACCCGTGAGCAGCTGATTGCGAGCGTCTGGGACAGCAACTGGTTCGGCTCAACGCGGACGCTGGATGTCCATGTCGGTGCGCTGCGCAAGAAGCTCGTCGCGGCGGTCGAGATCAGTACCGTCCGAGGTGTCGGGTTCAGGCTCGAGCCGGCCGGCCGATGAAACTCCGGCTCGTCGCGAGTTACGTCGCACTCGTTGCGGTTGCCCTCGCTCTGTTCACGATCCCGGTGGCCCTCAGCTCGTCGGCGATCCTGCATTCGACCCTCGAGCAGACCGCCCAGCGCGAAGCCCAGCTGTTCGCACCGCTGGTGGTTCGCGACGACGCGGCCGCAGCCCAGGCGGTCACCGATCGGACGCGTGACTTCGAGAGTGCCACCGGCTCCCGGGTCCGCCTGATCACCAGCACCGCAGGAATCGAGGACACCCAGGTTCTGGCGGCCCTCCGCGGCGCGAACCCGGCACCGGTCTGGGGCCGGCATCCGCTTCTGCAGGCCGAAGCAGTGAGCGTCGTCCTACCGGTCAGAGAGGCCGGCCGTACGACGGCAGTCGTGCAGATCGTTTCGCCGGCCGCCGAGGTCAACGTGCAGATCGCCCAGATCTGGCGGTTCCGTCTATTCGTCGGCGCCGCGGTTTTGTTGACGGCATCTGCTGTCGCAGTCGTCATTGCAACCACCCTCGCCAGACCGTTGCACCGCCTTGACGCGGTCGCCCGCCGCATCGGCGACGGTGACTACTCGGCCCGCGCATCGACCAAGGGCCCGCCGGAAATCACCAGGCTCGCTCGCACGCTCAACGACAGCGCCCGTCAGACGGATGCGCTGCTCAGCTCCCAGCGATCCTTCGTCGCCGACGCGTCGCACCAGCTCCGGACACCGTTGGCAGCAATGCAATTGACGCTCGACAACGTCCGCGACACCACCGATGACCCGGCCTTGAGCCGACGGCTCGAGACCGTCGACGCAGAGATCCACCGGATGAGCCGGATGGTCGAGGGACTGCTCGCATTGGCCCGAGCCGAGTCGACCACAGCGTCCCCGCGCCCGATCGACCTGTCCGCACTGGTCGACCTGCGCGTCTCGACCTGGTCGGTGGCACTCGCCGAACGAAACGTCGCCCTGGTTCTGGACATCGAACGGCCGTGCTGGATCACCGCCACTCCAGGTGCCCTTGAGCAAATCCTCGACAACGTTCTCAGCAACGCGCTGGCGGTGTCGCCTGCTGGAAGCCGGGTGACAGTCCACGTACGTCGTACCGGTCCTGCCGTTGAGCTGGTGATCAGCGACCAGGGCCCAGGGATGACCGCAGCGCAACGAGCCCGTGCCTTCGACCGATTCTGGCGAGCCGGCCCGCCCGGCACCGGCACCGGCCTGGGCCTGTCCATCGTGAAACAACTGATCGAGCACGACGGTGGCCACGCCGATCTCGCGCCGGCCCCCGGCGGCGGTCTCGCCGTTCACCTCAACCTACGTGCAGTTTCTTGACCAAGAACTACCCGTACGACGACCTTCCGCTGACCTGTCGTTGCTGTCGGCAACTGCAGTCTTGAAGGTGTCCCGGTGGACTTCCCACCGGCCGCCTGACAAGGAGTCGTCATGAGATCGCCCCTCAGCACTCGCAGCGCCGTAACCGCCGTCCTCGCCACCGCGGCCCTGGTCGCAGCCACCGGTTGCAGCTCCACCGATGCCCGGCCGACCGAGCAGGAAATCACCGGCCTGTTCGATCAGTGGAACTCCGCCCTGGCCACCGGCAACGCCACCACCGTGGCCGACCTGTACGCCGCCGACGGCATCCTGCTCCCGACCCTCAGCCCCGTCATCCGCTCCAACCGTGAGCAGATCACCCAGTACTTCAGCCAGGACTTCCTCCCGAAGCACCCCCAAGGAACCATCACCGAGTCGCACGTCCGCATCCTCGATGACCGCAACGCCACCCGGAGCGGCAACTACCGCTTCGCCCTGACCGCCAAGGACGGCACCCGCAGTACCGTCGACGCCCGCTTCACCTACGTCTACGAGAAGATCGACGGCCGCTGGCTGATCGTCGAGCACCACTCCTCCGCCGCGCCGGCCCCCGCAAAGGTCTGACGACAGGGATTGCACCAGGGTCGAATCATCAACCATCTCCGGCCCATCGACGTCAGCCCAGGTAACTTTCACTGGAGGATGACATGCGGAGATGGTGGATCGCGGCCACGACGGCCGGGCTGCTGCTGGGCGTGGGCGGCTCGGCGTCGGCCCAGCAGCCAACGCTGGAGCGGGCGGCGCAGTACCAGTTGACCGTGCAGGTCATCGGGCCGGACGGCAAGCCGGCCAAGGAGGCCGAGCTCTGGCTGGCGCCGATCGACTCGACCGGCGACCCGGAGAGCTTCACCGTCAAGAACGGCCGGATCAGCATCCAGCGGCCGAAGGGCAACTATCTGCTGGACACTCAGCTGGTCACGAAATCCGGCGACGTCTACAAACTCCTGCAACCGAGCCTGAAGATCAGCAGTGCAACAACGGTCCTCGCCGACACCCGGGTGGCCCGCCAGATCGCGACCCGGGTCCCGCGCAGCACGGCCCGCGAGGTCGTCCTCGACGTCAGCTACCTGGCGTCGTACGACGACACCGGTGTCGGGAACACCGCGAACACCGAGCGGGGCAAGCGATTGTTCACCGCCCAGGTGGGACCGACCCCCGCCGGGATGACGATCAACACCCAGGTCAGCTCGCACTGGGCGGTCCCCGGGCCGAAACACGACTTCGCCGATACGCCGTACATGTACAACCTGCGCCGGAAGATCCCCGGCCGCTTCCCGACCGGGTACGAGCGGACCGTCCGCGACGCCGAGCTGACCAAGGTGGTCTCCCAGCACACCAGGGTCTCTGACCGGCCCTTGCTGAAGACCATCGGGACGGGTGACACCAAAGGCGGCGGGGCGTTCGCCGAGTTCCGGTTCCGCGGTGCGGGCACGGTGACGCAGTACATGGACCCTGCGGGCTGGGACACCAGCCTCTCCGAGTACGACGGGAAGCGCGCCGCCGAGCTCAGCACGTTCGAGCGGCCCGCCGCCGAGGGCCGACGCTGGAACGCTGCGCCCTTCTACCCGAGCTGGCGCGGATTCGGCCGCGCCGTTCGGCAAGCTGACCGGATGGAGCTCGATCTGATGCCCGCCACCGACCAGGACGGTAATCCAGGCTCCTCACCACTCGACACCGAGTCGATGAAGCTCTACCGCGACGGCCGCCTGGCCCAATCCTCCGACTTCCTCGGGATGCAGGTATTCGATCTGCCCGCTAAAGCCGCCAACTACCGGCTGACGGCTGACTACTCCCGGCCGAGCTGGTCGCCGCTGTCCTCCCGCGCCTCGGTCGCCTGGACCTTCCGGTCGCAAGCGAACGCCGCTGAGACCGCACTCCCCCTGTACACCGTCCGCTTCCGTCCCGCGGTCAACGCTGCCAACCTGGTACGACGGACGCCGGTCACCGTGCTGCCATTCCAGGCCGACGCACAGGACGGCGTACCGGCACCTGAATCCGCGCAGCTCCAGTATTCCGGTGACAACGGCAAGTCGTGGCGTCGCGCGGCTGTCGTCCGCCGTCCGAACGGCACCTTCGTCGCGGTCTTCCCGACCCCGAAGAGCACTTACGTCTCACTTCGCGCCCAGCTCACCGGTACGACGGGCAGCACGGTCGACCAGACGCTCATTCAGGCCTACCGCCTGAAATAGCTAGCGCAAGGCGGGGACGGCCAAGCCGCCGAGATACCTGAACCAGGTCAGCGTTGGCCCTTCTTTCGTATTATCGAGGGGCAGCGCTGACTCACCTTGTTTGCCGGCTCGGTAGACGATGGCGGTCGACAGGTCTGAGCTATAGCCGACGTGCCAGGAGGCAAGTGGCTGGAGGCCCTTGTTGGCGCGGCAGCGGCACTTCAGGTTGGCCTTGCGTTTCTCGATGCTGAGGCCATTGACCGTTGTCGCCTTGCTGCCGCCCACGAGTTTGGCGGTCAGAATCGCAGCCGCGGCCGGGTAGACCTGCGCCGGCTCGAGGCCCTTCTGCGTCGCCGCCGACCACAGCAGCTTGCCGTGCGCGTCACGCACCTCCTTGATCACGTGCGGCGTCACCTTGCGGCCGTCCGCGGCAAAGACGCCGTACGCCGATGCCAGGTCGAGCGGGGATGCCAACGCGTCCGGGCCCAGCCCGGGAGCCTGTCGATCCGTCGGCGGGATCCGCGGGATGCCGGCGGCCTCGGCTGCTGCGGCGATCAGCGGGCCGCGCTTGGAGTCGACGAGCTGGAAGAACGCCCTGTTCAGCGATCCTTCCGAGGAGGGAACCTCGAAGGCGCCACTGCGATCGGCGAGACCGGCCGGGATCGCGAACGGACGAAGGAGCGCGCCTGGCGGTGCCTTGGTGGTGGCCCAGTTCAGTTGGCTCTTCAGGAAGTCGGCACCGCCCACGACCGCCGCAACCTCGCCAGTGGCTGGGCGCACCGAAGCCAGCCCGATCTGCAAGCCCCGGATCGGCACGTCGCGCACGGCCGCGACTGCCTTTGCCTGCAACTGGTGGTCGAACGTGGTGACCACGCGCAATCCACCACCACTGAGCCGATCACCCTCGAACCCGTACTTCGCCAGTTCGCGGCGCGTCATCTCGAGCAGGAAGCCGGATGGACCGGCGTACCGATTGCTCTTGGGCTTCTTGTGCAGGACCGGCAAAGCCTTCCGGTACTGCGCTGACTGGGCCGGTGTAATGGTCCCCATCTCGGCCATGCCGTTGACCACATATTGGTAGCGGCCGAGGATTCGCTCGGCCGCAGCGGGGTCGTCGGAATCGAACCGCGTCGGGTTGTTAAGCACGGTCGCCAAATACGCCGCCTGCGGAACCGTCAGGTCCTTCGGGTGATCGACCCCGAAATACACCTGACCGGCCGCGCGGACGCCGTACGCGCCTTCACCGAAGTAGATCGTGTTCAGGTAGTTGCCGAGGACCCATTCCTTGTCGCGGGTCCGGCTGATCTTCGTGGCGATGAACAGTTCGTCGAGCTTGCGGGACATCGTGCGTTCCTGGTTGAGGTACATGACCTTCACGTACTGCTGCGTGATCGTCGAGCCGCCCTGCAACTGCTTGCCGCGCGCAATCGCGAACGCCGCGCGGCCCATGCCGGGGAACGAGACACCGGGGTTCGTCCAGAAACTGCGGTCCTCGGCGGCGATCACCGCGTCCTGCACGTGTTTGGGGATCTGTGCCAACGGCACCGACTTGCGGTTCTGCTGAAAGAACGAGCCGACCTGGGTCTTGCCGTCGGCGTAGGTCACGACCGTCGTGTTCGCCTCGAACTTCTCGTTCGCATCCGGTACGCCGGTCCGGGCATAGCCGACGAAGAACGCCACTACCGCGCCGATCACCACCACGAAGAAGGAACCGAGCAGCCAGCCGGCGATGCGTCGGAACCATCGGCGGGTGCGGGTTGCTGGGCGACGCATCGAAACCTCCGGGGTGGGGCGAACACCGACGTACTGTAGGACGCGCGGAGGGCCGATCCGGACTACGTGAAACGCTGATCTCGTCCGGAAGTTGGAGGGGTTCGTCCTTCCGGACGAGATTGCTTTCGGGGGTTGGGTGAACGCGCACTCCGATGCGTCCGGGCCCGTCGGCTTGTGGCTGGTCGCCGCTGCGGCCGATTTACAGTGAGAGTTTGGCTGGGCCCGGCGCGTGGCTGAGGGGGATGGCGAGGCCGGCGATCGCGTTCCCGCCGATTGAGGTACTCGCTATGGTTACGGCCGGTAGCTCCGAGGCCTGGAAAGTGACCCTCCGCGGTGGTAAAAAGCGCTGGCAAGGCAGTGCGGGGTCCTGCAGTGCCCGGCTGACCCCGGCAACCCTCACTACACGTGAATTTTTCGGCGCATAGAGGCTGTAGCGAAATGGGGCTCGACTTGGGCACGGTGGGGAGAACCGCGCACAAATTGGCCGATTTTGGTGCCCAAGTGGAGGGGACCACGATTAGGCGGCGAGGTCGCAACTCTCTGACCAGGGCGTATTCGATGGCTCTGGCACCTCAGGGATGAACATCGTTTTCATCTCCCATTTTGCGACAGCCTCATAGACCCGAAAAAGTCCCGCGTAGCGCGAAACGGCAGGCGGATACGCCGATAGAACTCCCCAGCGCCCGACCTGTCAGGCATCCGGCCGCGCTGGGGAGCAAAACTGACCCGAAATGACAGGTAAAACTCCCCAACCCCGCACTCCAGCCCCCGAGGTCGCTGGGTGGATTGTTTTGTGCAAATGGCGCACAGGAGTTTCCACTCAGCGCCGCTTTTCCACCCCAGCCATAGCGAGCACCTCAAGCAACGGACACGCGATCGCCGACCTCGCCAGTACCTCAACCACGCGCCGGGCCCAGCCAAGCTCTTTATGTAACGCGGCCGCCGCGGCGAGCAACCACAAGCAACGTGTCCGGCTTGTCCGGTGCGGCGAGCAACCGGCACCGCCGTACCGGACGCGCCGATTGTTGCGATAGGCCCCTTTCCGGCGCGACGGCGCTACCCTCGACCGTGGCGATTTTCAGATCTCTTCCGAAGCTGACCATTCTCGGGGCCGCGCTACTGGCTGCGGTTGTTGTTGCTGCATGCAACTCCAGTACGCCGACTGTCGCACCGACAACGACACCGAGTGTTCCGGCGAAGGTTGGGGCGGAGGTGACGCTGGCACCTGTCGTCAAGGGACGGGTGATGACGCTGAAGGTGACCGTCGCCGGCACGATCGTCGTACCGCTGGGGGCTGACGACCAGCAGCCGCTACCTGTGGGGACGGGGTTCGTCGACCTCAGTCTGGGTTCGGATTACAGCTTCGGTGACGGGTCCGAGCCGGGTGGCGCTGACGGTGGTGGCGTGACTTGTCAGGGCGCGAAGAAGCAGCACACCGGCACGCAGACGTACGAGCCGGCCGACCCGCACACCTACGCCAAGGCCGGCACCTACACGTTCACCTACAAGATCGACTTCTGCGGCGGCGGCAAGGGCGAGTTCAGCGTCACCAAGACCGCGAAGATCGTCATCGCGTAGGCGGCCGGCCGAGCACCGGTACGACGTTCAGCTCCGCGGCGGTGCACTGCCGACGTACTCGCCGAGGTTGGCGACGAGCTTGCTGATGTCGGGCATGGTGTCGTAGCGGCGCTGGTGCAGGGCCGCGATCTTGGCGCCGACCTCGGGGTCCTCCTCGTCGCAGATGTCGAACGACACGAACTTGTCGACCAGCGGCAGGCCGATGCGGTCGGTGTTCAGGTGGGCCGGGTGGATCAGGTACTCCCAGTAGCCCTCGAGATCCTCGAGGACGAAGGTCGCGGCCCACTCGTACTCACCGCCGTAGTCGCGGCCGACGATGAACGACTTCACCGCCGGGATCGACCGGCCTTGGTTCCGCAGGCTTTCCAGCGCCGCCTCGACCTGCTCGGGGGCCACATCGGGCTTCAGGGTCAGTCGGTTGCCGTGGTAGATCATCGGGCGTTCCTCTCCGTGCTTCCGGTCATCAACTTGATGCCTGAAGCCTCGCAGCGCCCGGCCCGCTCCCGCGTCGGCGAGAATTACGTAGATCCGCCCTGCGTACCTACTGCGGTGCTGCCTTCAGCCGGTCCCGAATCCGTTCTTCGAACTGGGACTGGGTGGTGTCGATGTGCTGAACCATCGCCGTACGCGCCTGGTCGGGGTCACCTGCCGCGATCGCCTCAGCGATGTGCACGTGCTGCTGCGCAGCGACTTCGAGCGAGCCGGGCAGCCCACCGGCGAAAAGCAACCGGTCGGACTGTTCTTTGAAGTCGCGCAACGACGTGACCGCAGCCTGCAGGAAGACGTTTGCGGAGGCCTCAGCCACGGCATCGTGGAACAATCGGTCCTGCTCCCGGAAGGCAGCATGATCCTGATGCGCCGCGACCGATGCCTCGGCGGCAGCCATGATCGCGCGGACCAGCGGCGGCCGAGCGAGCGTCGCGGCGAGGCGCGCGGACTCCGCCTCGACCAGCCGCCGGTGATCGAACAGCATCGCGACATGCGCCAGGTCGGTCGGCTGGAAATACCCGACCTGGCTGTCCGCTGCCGGGTTGGAGGGCACGGACACGTAGATGCCCGCACCCTTCCGTACGGCGACGCGCCCGACCGCCGCGAGGACCTTGAGCGCCTCGCGGGTCACCGATCGACCGGTACCGAGGATCTCGGCCAGCCCCTTCTCGGTGGGCAGCCGGTCCCCCGGCCGGAGCCCCTGCTCGGCGATGTAGGCGAGCAGTTGCTCGGCCACCACCTCATAGCCCGGCCGATAGGTGGGGACGTCGCTCATCGATGCACTGCCCTTCAGAAGCCGCCGTAGACCTGGAGTTCGTAAATACTGCCACCGCTGAAGTTCGAGCCGACCACGGTGAGCCGAACATATCTCGCCTGGACGGCCGCCGTACGGATCGACGGGTTTCGGCGGACAGTCGTTGCCACCGCAGTGTGGTCGTCGAACATCGACCACGCCGTCCCATCCAGCGAATACTCCAGCTTGTACTTGTACCCGCTGGGCAGCTCGAAGTTCGTCACGATGCTCTTCACCGAGGTCGCCGCGCCAAGATCCACCTGGAACCACGACGGATCCGGCAGACCGAGCCCTTGCGCCCACCGCGTGTTCAGATCCCCGTCGACGCCCAGGGCCGGAACGTTCGGTTCGGAGAACGAGGACACCGTGACCGCCTTGCCGACCGCGAGCCCGGCCTCAGCCGGCATGGTGACATCAGCGGCCGGGCTGGCCGGGGCCGCGTTCAGGTTGGCGTCGCGAGCCACCACCGTGAAGTTGTGACTGGAGCCCGCCACGAGCCCATCAACCCGCAGCTGGTTCAGCGGAGTGGTCGCGATCTTCTGGCCGTCCTGGTAGACGACATAGCTGGTCACGCCAACATTGTCGGTACCGGTCGGCCAGCTGAGGTCGAGCGTCGTCGGCAGCAGAACGTTCACCGTCGGCTTCGGCAGCGCGGCCGGCGGCTGCTGATCGGGCGTCACGGTCGCGAGCTTTCCGTACGCCGCGATCTCGTAGATGCTGCCGCCATTGAAGTTCGAGCCGACCACCGTCAGCCGGAGATAGCGACCGCGGACAGAGACCGGCAGGGACGCATAGTTGTCCGCCTGCGTCGTCGCCGTACCCGTGTGATCCTCGAAGGTGATCCAGTCGCTACCGTCCGACGAGATCTCGAGCTTGTAGCGATATCCGTTGCTGAGCTCAAAGGTCGTGATCACGCCGCTCACGTCGTACTGGGCTCCAAGGTCTACCTGCAGCCACGACGGATCAGGCTGACCGAGGCCCTGCGCCCACCGCGTGGACAGCTTCCCGTCGACGGCCAGGGCCCGGACGTTCGGCTCGGAGAACGAAGACACGGTCACCGGCTTGTTCAACGCGATGTTCTCGTTGGCCGGAATGGTGACGGCAACTGCTGAGCTGACGCAGGATTCATTGCCCACGGCGTCGCGCGCAGTGACGGTGAAGGTGTAGCTGCGTCCCGTGACGAGACCGGTGATCCGCGCTGATGCACCTTGTGAGGCGCCGACCAGCTTGCCGTTCGCATAAACCGAGTAGCCGGTGACGCCGGTCTGGTCGGTCGACGCCGGCCAGCTCAGCTCGGCGATGGTCGGGAAACTCGTCCGTACGACGGGCTTGCCGGGCGCGGTCGGCGCGATCCGGTCGGTCGGCGCCGGCTGCGGGTCGAGAGACCGGTACGGCGCCTCCAGCCCGGCATTGTTGACGATCGAGGCCGGAAGTTGCTCGCAGCCCGCAACCACCGGATTGTTGGCGATCGTCGAGTCGATGGTGTTGGCCTGGGTCGCCGAGCGCGGCTGGGTGGTGAAGTTTCGCTGGGCATCGATGTTCAGCCCGTGATTGAGGAACAGCCACAACGCCTGCACATTGCACAACGCGTTCTCGGTGGTGGTGAAGCTGCGACTACCTTCGTCGTGGTAGATCGCGCCGTACGCCGGGCTCGGGGTGTCCTTGATGTAGTTGCCGGAGACAACGCTCCCGGGCTGCATGCTCAACGTGTAGATCGCCCCGCCGTCGGCCTGGCGCTTCATGATGTCGCTGATCGAGTTGTCGCGGATGATGTTGTTCTTCGCGGTGGTCGGGGTGTCGTAGATCGGGATCCCGAAGTTGCCCGGGTAGTTCGTGTCCCCGCCGACATCGGTGTTGCCCCAGCCCCAGCCGAGCGAGATCCCGCTGTACGGCAGGTCGCGGATCGTGTTGTGCTCGATCACGGTGTGCTCGGTGTAGCCGGCCATGATCGCCAGCGAACCGGAGTAGTCGGCCGCAGCCTTGGTGATCAGGTTGTTGCTGACCAGGTTGTCCTTGGTGATCGCCCGGACATCGTCCGGGTGGTGGTCGATGATGTCGGTGCCACCGACCTGGATGCCGGTCGCGGCGATGTCGCGGAAGATGTTGCCCTTGATCGTGGTCCCCTGCGAGCCGGTGTTCAGGTTGAGCCCGACCGCGCCGAGGTGCGTGAAAGTGCTACCGGTGAAGGAGATGTTCCGGCTGTAGCCCACGTTCACCGCGCCGGGAGTCTTCTCCCAGTACAACCGCGAGTGGTCGAAGTCGCGCCAGTTCGGCCCGTTGATCCGGAAGCCGGCTTGGCCCTCGACCATGCCGTCGTCGCTGCTCGGGTCGAGCCAGGTCGAGTAGGAGAAGGTGATCCCGTCGAACCGAATGTTCTGTACCGGGTTCGCGATCGTCCCACTGACGTTGACCAGGTCCTGCACCTGCGGGACCACGACGGTCTTGGTCGACGGGTCACCCACGTAGTAGACGTCGCCGGTGCTCTTGTCGAGATACCACTCCCCCGGCGTATCGAGCAGCTCGTAGGCGTTCTCGATCCAGGTCGGGTTCTGGATCTCCTCACCCTGGTGCAGGTTGGCGTTCTTGTAGCAGGGCTGCTGCATCGTGACCGCCGTCCCGGCGATCGACTGGATCGGGCAGCGGTAGTGCATCCAGCCCCAGCGGCTGTTCACCTCGATCTCGCCCTGGTTCTTCCAGCCGACCATGCTCTGCGTGCTGTCCGTGTACCCGGTCGCAGTCTTCGACCACCCAGGCGGATTCTCGCGCCCACGAGCACGCTGCTGGCGCTCGCCGTTCACATAGAGCTGACGGAAGTCGATCGCGCCGACATGCGCCTTGTAGATGTTCTTGGCCGGGTCGGAGAGCGTCCAGCCGGTCACCAGCCGGCCGCCGTTCACCGTCACCTTGGCGCCGGGCTGCGCCTGGTAGATCACCTGATGCCCGTTCCGCCCGGAGTCGGCGCTGGTCAGCTGGAACGTGGTGGTCCGCTGGTAGTCACCGGCGAGCAGTACGACGCGAATGTCCGCGCGCTGGTTCTTGGCGAGCTTGCGAACCTGGTCGCGCGCCTGCTCCAGCGACCCGAACGGCCGGGCCAGGGTCCCGGAACCGGCCCCGCCCGACGGAGCGACGTACAAGGTGGTGACGGTCGCTGCCTCAGCAACGACGGGAAGTAGCACAGCAGGCAGCACGAGGCTGCCCAGCACGGCGAGAAGCCGGCGAGCGGAACGCGGCATGGCGGCACCTATCTGGACGGATAGTTCAGATCAATCGACGCGCAAACCCTGACAGAAACTCGGCATTTTGGGAAGATCAAGCGGATCTATCACCCAAGGATCGGGAATAGATCTGATCTTTCGGGTGTGTTTGTTCGTTTTGGGCTTGCCGTACACTCTGTACGACAGAGTGTTCGGCTACGAGAAAAGAAGCTCCCATGTCTCCCTTCGTTCTCCCGTTCGGACCGCGGGCCACCGCGGCTGAGGTGCTTGCCGGTGTCGACCTGACCGGCCGGCGATTCATCGTCACCGGCGGGGCCTCAGGCCTCGGCGCCGCCACTGTGCGCGCGCTTGCGGGCGCCGGTGCCCAGGTCACCATCGCGACGCGTAACCCGGACGACGCGGCCCCGCTGCTGGCCGAGTTCCCGCGGGTTGACGCCGCGGCCATCGACCTCGCCGATCTCGCGTCGGTCCACGCCTTCACCAAGGGGTGGAACGGCCCCCTCGATGCAGTCGTCGCGAACGCCGGCATCATGGCGCTGCCCACGCTCCAGAAGAACTCCGATGGCTGGGAGCTGCAGCTCGCGACCAACTACCTCGGTCACTTCGCGCTCGTGAACGGCCTGTACCCGGCCCTCAAGGCAGCCGGCCGCGCGCGCGTGGTCCTGCTCAGCTCCGGCCTCCAGCTGCAGACCGGGTTCGACTTCGACGACCCGCACTTCGCCGAGCGGCCGTATGACCCGTTCCTGGCCTACGCCCAGTCGAAGGCGGCCGACGTACTGCTCGCGGTCGGTATCGGCCGGAAGTGGGGTGCGGACGGCATCACCGCCAACGCCGCCAACCCCGGGTTCATCCACACCAAGCTGGCGCGCCACATCCCGGACGCGACCATGCAGGCACTCGGCGCTATGGATGCCGACGGCAACCTGATCACCCAGGACTTCTTCAAGACGCCTGACCAGGGTGCCGCGACGACGACGATGCTGGCAGCCTCACCGCTGCTCGACGGCGTGACCGGAGGCTACTTCGAGAACAACCAGGAGGCGCCGGTCGTGGACGGCGGACCCGAGGTCCAGGCCGGTGTGGCGAAGTGGGCTGTGGACCCCGAGGCGGCCGACCGGCTCTGGGACTACGCGCTGCCGGTGGTCGAGGGGTCCTTTTCACAACCTTCTTGAGATGGCTTTGCCGATCAGGTCGCCGGTGCGGCGGCGACCCGGCCGGTGAGGATGCGCAGCACGCGGGTCAGCGACACGACCTTGAGGACGAGGAGCGCCGACGCGACGATGTAGGCGAGCCACATGATGCCGAAGTTGTGGCCGAGGACCAGGGACACGACTACACCGCCGGTGTTCAGGGCCTTGGCCGGCATCGACCAGTTGTACTTGTAGATCGGTTTGTCGATCCGGAAGAAGTAGTTCGGGCTGATGCAGCCGGGCCAGAGCAGGAACGACAGCGTCAGCATCGTGTCCAGAACGCCGAACTGGAACAGGAACAACGCCAGCGGTCCGAGCACGTCGGGATAGACCGCCAGGAACGCTCCGGCCAGGAAGAACGCACAGGCCCGGTCGCAGACAACGTCGAAGACCGCGCCCGAGATGGTCTCCTCGTTGCGCCACCGGGCGACGGCACCGTCGAGCGAGTCACCGAACCAGTAGATCGGATACGCGATGAAGAGCCAGATCGGCGTACCGACCTTGTAGGCGACCACTGCGAAGCCCATCGCGATGACGGTGCGGGCCAGGGTGATCCGGTTCGGAAGCCCGAGCAGTTCGCCGGCCAGCCGCGGCGGAGCGAGTTCGGTTGCCTTGTCGTTCATGCAGCCACCTTGCCTGATCCGAGACCGCGCCCGACCAGATAGTCGTTACAGTCACGTAGCAACCAGGAGATCTCGCGCTCGGAGCGGTCGATCTCGACCAGATTCCAGCGGACCGCGGGGTTCGCGCGCACCACCTCGTCGATGTCGACCACTCCTTCGCCGTACGGCACCATCTGGTCGTCCATTCCTTGAGCAGGTCCGTCTTTGAGGTGGATGTATTCCAGCCGGTCGCCGAGCGACGCAGCCAGCGCAGCCGGGTCGGCCCCGCCCGTCTGCGCCCAGTACGTGTCGAGCTCCAGAACGACTGCCGGGTCGAGCTCGGCCAGCAAGATCTCGTACGCCGATCGGCCGTCGAACGCGTTCCGGAACTCGGCGAAGTGGTTGTGGTACCCGATCCGCAGACCGTAGGAAGCCGCGTTCGCCACGGCCTCGTTGATCCGTTCCGCCCCGCGCCTGATGCCGTCGACGGAGGCGAACTCCGCCGGTTCAAGACTCCACACCAGCGTGCCTGCCCCCAGTTCGGCGTACTGATCAAGAATCTCGGTCGCCCGCTCCCCCGCCGGGAAAGGTGCGTGCGAGCTGCACAGCTCAAGCCCGAGCTCAGCGAGGCGGGCCCGGACCGCCTTCGGGGCTTGGCCGTACAGGTCGTAGGTCTCCACGCCAACGTAGCCGATCGCCGCGACCTCACTCAGCACGCCCAACAGATCTTGACTTGCAGCTTCGTGCAACGTCCACATCTGCAGTGCGATCGGCGCAAGGTGCTCAGCGCGAGGGGTGGCCACGCCGGAAGCGTAAGCCACCCTCGTGCCACCCCCGATCAGAACGGGAGCTTCGGCAAGACCGTCGTACGGCGAGACTTCGCCTCGGCACCCGGTTCCTGAGCCGCGCAATGCGTGTTGGGGGCGGGAACCTTGAGCGCGGTCAGGTGGTTGTCGGTGTTCGAGCGGGTGCAGGTCGTGTGCTCGGCCGGTGACGTCTGGGGATGGCTGGTCGCCGCAGCGGCTGAGCTGCTTGGCGAGGTCTGCGAACGCGTGCTTTGTTGCTTGGGTTGCTGGGCTGTGGTTTCGGTCGATGATGACGAGGCCGGTTAGGTGACCCGCCTTGGTGGCTCTCACCGTCAGGTCAGGTTGTTCCGGGTTGCTGCGCACTGCTGTCCGGCGGGAGCTGGGGAGCGCTACGCACCGGAATCGACAGGCAACACTCCCCAGCCCCGGCAAACGTCCGAAGAATCGGAGACCCGCCCTCCGATCGTTCGGACGTTAGGGGCGCCGCGTTTGCCGAACGAGTAGATCATCCGGGAGGCCGTGTAGAGCGCGGAGTTCAGGCAGCTTGCGACAGCGACCAGTACGACGAGCGTTCCGGCGAAGGCATAGGCGATCAGAACACCTGGCCCGGCCTTGCTGATCGCCGTACCGGAGCCGACGAACAAGCCGGCTCCGATCACCCCGGCGATGCTCACCATCGTCACATGACGGCTGTTCAGCCCCGCCGAGAGATCGTTGCCAGCGTCAACCATGCGGTCGACTCTAAACCTCAGAAGCCGGCGAAGACTCCTCGCAGGGTGTCGAGGGTGATCGGGCCGGTGAGCTCGACCGAGGCCGGCGTACGGTCCGGGCCGAGGCGGCCGGCGGCGAGGCGCAGCCAAGCTTCGGCGGGCAGCGTCAGCGTGCCACCGGGCTGGTCGGCCGGGGCCTCGTCGATGGTGACCGGGTCGGCGAGACGCAGCGTGAACGTGGTCTCGGGGTCGGTCGTCGTGACGGCCAGCACGGCGGTTTCGCCGTTCAGCGCGGCCGGCTTGCTGATCCAGCTGAGGTTGCCGGAGTTCTGCAGCATCTCGGGGACTGCGGCCGCGTCGAGCGTCGCGTCCGGGTCGGTGGCGCTGCGGACGTCCCACGAGTGGTGGGTGAGCTCACTGAGCCGCATCCGGCCAAAACCGGCCACGTCGATCGGGGCGGGAAGCCAGCTCAGCTCGACCCGAAGGTTCTCGCGCTGGTCGGCGTCCAAGGACTCGAAGAGCGCGATGAGCTTGTCGTTCCACTCCAGGAAGCCATCGGCCTGCTCGCGGCGCGACGACGAATCCCAACGCGCCCAGACGGTCTGATTGAAATCTCCCTCCGCCGGCGGCTGCCCGTCGATCGCCAGCTGCAGAGTGTTGGTCGAGATCTCGGCGCCGCTGCCCAGGTGGCTCAGCACCTGCGCGATGTCCCACTCGGTCGCCGCGGACGGACCGGCCAGCGCGTCGTCGTCGAGCTTCTTCACCACATCCGCCAGCCGGTCGTAACCGGAGCGAATGGCGGCGATGACGATATCGGCGTTACTCACGAGCGGTACCTCCACAAGAGTGGTGCGATCAGGTTGTTCAGTCCTCAACCGCCTGACCGACTGACCCATTCCGTTGCCGGTCAAAATTCTCCGGAATCCCGGGACCTCAGCCTGGATCGACGATTCCCCGGCGGACGGCTTCGGTGACGGCGGCGGCCCGGTTCGCCGCACCGAGCTTGCGGTAGATGCGGACCAGATGCGTCTTCACCGTCGCCTCGCCGAGCAGCAGGTCGGCCGCGATCTCCCGGTTGCTGCGCCCCAGAGCGAGCAACCGCAGAACGCCGATCTCCCGATCGCTCAGCTCTGACGTCGGCGCAATCGCCTCGTCGACCAGCAGACCGATCGCCTCCTGCGCAATCCCCGTCCCACCCTCACCCGCCGTCCTCAGCGCACGGAACAGCTCATCCGGCGGCCCGGCCTTGAGGACATAACCCCGAGCACCAGCCGCGAGCGCCAACGCAATGTCCGTCCGCGTCCCATGACTGGTCAGTACGACGACCTTCGCCGCCGGCGCGATCGCAGCGATCCGGCGGGTGGCCTCGACCCCGTCGATCGCACCCTTCTCCAACCGCAGATCCATCAGCACAAGATCCGGCTGCAGGTCGAGCACAAGCTTGATGGCTTCCTCGCCATCGCCGGTCTCCCCGATCACCTCGAACCCCGGTTCACCTTCGAGCAGCGCTCGGAGACCGGCGCGGACCACCTTGTGATCGTCAACCAGGAGCACCCTCATCCGGCGGACCCGATGGGGACGTCGGCGGTCAGCGCCGTACCGCGGCCTGGCCTGCTGTCCAGCGTGAGCGTGCCGCCGAGCCCCCGCAGGCGCTCCCGCAGCCCAGGCAACCCGTACCCACGATCAGCGGGCCCCGGAGTCGGCTCCGCACCGCTCCCGTTGTCCCGCACCTCCAGCCGAACCGACGCGAGCCGCCAGTCCAGCACGACGTGTATTCGGTCCGCGGCCGCGTGGTCGCGGACGTTGGCCAGGGCGCCCTGCGCAGTCCGCAAGAGCGCGGTCTCGAGCTCCGGGCTGATCGGCCGCGGCTCGCCCGTCACCTCAAGCTCCACGGCGGCGCCGTACTGCTGCTCGCGTCGGCACAGCTCGGTCAACGCCGCCTGCAGACTCCCGTCCTCCAGCTCCGCCGGGGTCAGGTCAGCAATCAACCGCCGAGACTGTACGACGTTCTGTCCCAGCGTCTCGGCCACGCCCTGAACCCGCTGTCGCGCCTTGACCGGATCTGCGTTCCAGTCACGATCGGCGGCCTGCAGGAGCATCCGGCTACCGGCCAGCTCCTGCGTGAGCGTGTCATGGATCTCGCGAGCGAGCCGGGCTCGCTCGGCCAGCGCACCTGCCGCACGTTGCTGATCATTCAGCTGCTCGCGGGTGTCGGCAAGCTCGTCGAGCAGGTCTGCCAGGTCCTCGACCAGTCGCTGACGGCTGGCGGTGTCGCGCTGCTGAGCGGCATACAGCGCGACGGTCGTCAGGATCGCGGCGGCCGGCGGGAGGAAGAGCTCGAAGTTCCCGGACTGCCGGAACATCGTCACGATCAGCAGCCCGGTGAGAAGGCCGATCGCCACGATCGCCGGTTTCGGCGGGAGGGCCCGCAGGATCAGGCAGGCCAGCGGAATCGTCAGCCACGCGTAGACCGCCGCATACGCGGTGGGCAGTGTCATTGCCACCAGCAACCACACCGCGGCGATCATCGCGATCGCTACCGGTTGCCAGCGGCCGAGCCGCCGCCCACCCCAGACCGTCAGCCCATAACCCACCGACAGCAGCGCACTCAGCACCAGCACCCGATGGCACAACGGACTGTTGATGCTGAACAGCCGGATCAACGACCCGACGACGATCAGAGCGAACGCCACATGCATGGCCATCTCCAACCGGGACACCACGCTCCGGGACACGTCGGCTCCCTTCCATCGGCCATCTGCAGGCTGAGTCTATCGACGGTCACCAATCACCGGCCGGGGTGAAGCCCCAGCCAGCCCGGGCTCGGGGCGCCGGTGACCTCGCCGAAGTACAGGCTGAAGGTCTGGCGCCAACGCTCGACCTCGCCGCGGTCGGCCATGAAGGCGGGGAACCCGTCCAGGTTGGCGTTGCGATAGGTCCAGATCGGTCGCAGACCGGTGCCGGGCGTAACATCCGTCCGGACCGACCAGCCGTTGTAGGCGGTCTGCTGGACCTCCTTGCTGAGCTGCCAGTTGAGGTAGAGCTTGGCGGCGGCCCGATTCTGGCCTGCGGCAAAGATCGCAGCGCGCTGGCCCCAGGCCATGAACGGATCGCTGGCCGGCACGACCCAGCGCACCCGGCCGGTCCCCCGCGGATCTCCGGAACCGCCGACACCGATCGTCTTCTGCCCAGCTGCAAGCGCCTTCGCCGGGCTGTCGCTCCCCCGCGCGAAGGCGAGCTGCTGCTCAGCCAGCTGAGCGATCCACGACCAGCCGTAGACCTCGGCATACCGCTTGAAGAGATAGAGCGTCGCGTCGTCGTCATTCGGGTACGCCGAGGCGATCTTCCCGCGCCAGCGCGGATCGGTCAGCTCTCTAGGTGCGCGGGGCGCAGCCGCACCGGCCGCGTCCGCGTCGTACGAGAAACTGAAGCTGTAGACGGCGATCGCGGCCCAGGCCGCGTCGCTGTCCTTGAAGCCGTCGTACACGCGGGAGAAACCGGCCGGTTTGTAGCGCAGCAGCCGCCCCTCGCGCTTCCACCGGTCGAAGTTCTGCAGCGTCTGCAGCTGCGCCACGTCGGGCACCAGCGTCCCGGTGGCGAGCTGGTTGTCGATGCGGACGTCGTGAAACTTGCTGTAGTCAACGACCACGGTCAGGTCGATCTCGGGGAACCTCGCCCGGAAGGCGGCCGCCATGAACTGCTGCTGGGTGGGAGTGTCACCGCCCGCATAGATGACCAGCTTCCCGGACTCGGCCACGGCCGCGCGGTACAGCTCGTCCAGCGACCGCGTCTCCTCGGCACCGGTCGCCGCCGAGGCCCGCGTCGCCGATCCGAGCACGGCGGCCGCGCCCAGCCCGGCGCCTGCCCCGAGAATCGTGCGTCGGCTGAGTCCTTGATCGTCCATGGTGGCGGTCCTCTCTGATGGAGTCTTCCTTCTCTCACATCCTCGCCAGGCACGGCGTGAGAGCGCGTCCACCCGATGGATCTTTTCCGCGCCGATCAGCTACTTACCGTTCATCCGTTCGGTTGAACCCCGCGCGACTGTCGACAGCCAGCGGCCGGATCGGTACAGTCTGGAATCTGTTAGTTAAGTTTACTAATTGTTCCGCTGCTGTTCACCCGAGCCCCGCCCCCCGTTGGCCGGAAGGAGCGCGACGTGCCCTTGTTTCGCCGTACGACGCTGTCCGCTGTTGTTGTCGCGGCCTTGTCCGCATCCGTGATGACTGCCCCTGCACAAGCGGCCACCGCCTGGCCGGGAGGACCGACCGTCACTGTTGCCGACGGCAGCAATGTCTTCGGCGAGAATCTTAGCGGCCTGTCCTTCGAGAGCCAAGATGTCTTATGGGCCGTGCAAAACGGGCCGAGCACACTCTATCGGCTCGTCCGGGACGGCACGCGGTGGAAGCCGGATTCCGTCGGCGCCCGGACGCTGAAGTATCGCAACGGCAGCGGCGAACCCGACGCCGAGGCGGTGGTTCGGACACCGGACGGCCTCGTGGTTGCCACTGAGCGCGACGGTGGCGGCGACAGCTCGCTGAAGGTTCTGCGCTACGACCCTCGGTCGACCGCCAAATCTGTCAATGCCTCTGCCGAATGGGATCTCACGGGCGATCTGCCCGCGGTGGACAGTAACGACGGACTGGAAGCCATCTCCTGGGTGCCAGACTCGTTCCTGACCGCGAAGGGCTTCCGCGACGACCGCACCAAGGCCGCCTACAAGCCCAGTACGTACGCCAACCACGGCACCGGGTTGTACTTCGCCGGCCTGGAAAGCAACGGCACGGTCTACGCGTACGCGCTCAATCAGTCCGGCGGAACCTACACCCGCGTGGCCTCGTTCGCCGGTGGATTCCCGGCGATCATGGATCTCGAGTTCGACCCGGCCGCCGGGCAGCTCTGGTCGACGTGCGACAACTCCTGCCAGGGCCGCAGCGCAGCGCTGTCGATCGTCAACGGCAAGTTCACCGTCTCGGCGACCTACGACCGCCCGGCCCAGCTGGGCAACTACAACCTCGAAGGTTTCGCGATCGCCCCCACCTGCTCGGCGGGCCGCAAGCAGACCGTCTGGGCCGACGACGACAACACCGGCGGCCACGCACTCCGCGCCGGTGGCTTGCCTTGCATCGCTCAAGCGGTCACCTCGCTGGCCGATGACGGCTGGCAGAAGATCGGCGACGGCATGACCGCAGGCGTCAGTGGAATCGCCGTACTGGGCGACAGCGACGACGTTCTGGTAGTGCGGGACAACAAGAAGACCGGAGAGAACCGGGCGATCCGGCTCGACGACGACAAGGTCCAGGAGATCGTCTGGCCCGGTGAGCTGCCGGTTGATCTGGAGGCTGTCGATCCCGTACCGGGGAAAGCCGGCGTGTACGTCGCGCTGGCCAGCGCCGGCAAGGGTTTCGTGTTCCAGCTCAAGGGCGTTCGGCTCACGGTGCTCAGCACCTTCCAGGTCCCGGCGGGCAAGCCGGGCGACAACTACGAAAGCTTTGCGCTGAAGGTGGTGCGGGACCGGCTGTTCGCCGTCTGGGCGGACCGCGGGCAGGACGCCCGCTCATCCACGATCTACTCGGCCCGGTTCGACGCCGCCAAGGCGACCTTCGGTCCGGTGCAGTCCGTCGAGTTCCGCGTCCCGTATCCGGCGACCGACGTACGGCACATTTCCGATCTCGAGATCACTGCAGACAACCGGGTGCTCGTTACCTCGGCGTCCGATCCGGGTGACAACGGGCCGTTCGATTCCGCGGTCTACCAGGCCGGCAAGCTCGGCAAGGACGGTTCGATCGGGCTCGCACTCAAGGAGCTCGCCCGCTACCCCGGTCACAAGATCGAGGCCCTGACCTGCCTCTCACGCTCCTGCGACGAGGTCCTGTACGGAACCGACGACGAGGCGGCCGGCGGCGCCGTACGGGTCGGCACTCTTCCTTCTCACTAGGCATTTCTCACTAGGAGGCACTATGCGCGGTCTCGCGCTGGCGGTGGCATTGACGGTCCTGGGCGGCAGCACGGCGGTTGCGGTTGCCCAGACGACGAAGGGACCGGAGGAGGACAAGCGTCCTCGCGTCGCGAAGAACATCATCTATATCCAGGGTGATGGGATGGGGATCGGGCAGCGCGCCCTGATCCGGCTGGCTCTCAAGGGCCGGTACGGCGAACTGGAGCTCAACAAACTCCCGGTTGCGGGGCTGGTGCGGACCACCTCGGTGGACCCGCACGAGCTGGTGACCGACTCCGCCGCGTCGTCGACGGCCTTGGCCACCGGCGTGAAGACCCGCAACGGCATGGTCGGCATGGATCCGAAGGGCCGGCCAGTCGAGACGATCCTGGAGAAGTTCAAGCAGGCCGGTAAGTCGACCGGCCTGGTCACCACCGCGACGATCACCGGCGCCTCACCGGCGGCCTTCGCGTCCCACGTGCGCAGCCGGGACATGCAGAGCGACATCGCCAAGCAGTACATCGAGAACGTCCGGCCCGACGTCCTGCTCGGTGGCGGCGAGAACTGGTGGTTCCCGAAGGGCAACCCCGGCCAGTTCCCGGACAAGCCGGACGAGGGAAGCCAGAGCCCGTACGGCAACCTGGTAGAGAAGGCTCAGCGCAGCGGCTACACCTACGTCCGCAACGCCGCCGAGCTCCAGACGACCCGCTCGAACAGGTTGCTGGGTCTGTTCGCCAACGAAGACATGGTCGACTACGGCCCGGACGGCAAGTACGCACCGCGGGTGCCCCTGCAGCAGATGGCCCGCAAGGCACTCGACGTGCTCGCCAAGAACCCGAAGGGCTTCTTCCTCTACCTCGAGGAGGAAGGCATCGACGGCCTGTCCCACGACAACAACGCCCGCGGCGTGATCGACGCCGGCCGCGGTCTCGACACCACCGTCGCCGAGGTGATGCGCTTCGTCGCCCAGCACCCGGACACCTTGGTCATCATCAACGGCGACCACGAGACCGGCGGGCTGAGCGTCCAGGACTGGGACACCGACGAGCAGAAGACCGACCCTCGCCAGGAGGGCCCCTTCTCTGTCCCCGGATCGAACCTGAAGTTCGGGGTCGACTGGACAACCAACAGCCACAGCGGCACCGACACTCCCCTGACCGCCGCCGGCCCCGGATCGGACCGCCTGGCGCGGGTCCAGGACAACACCGAGGTCTACCAGGCGATGCTGGCCGCGGCCCGACTCTGAGTCGTGCTGCACAATAGGCGCCGTGGCGACTGACTTGGTGATCGAGGAACGGCCCGTAGACGACCCGGAACTGGCGCGTCTGCTCTTCGCCGCGTTCGACGAACTCGTCAGCCGGTACGGCGCCGAGGGCCGCTCGCAGGTGAAGGACGGCGCCCGCTACCTCGTGGTGCTCGACGACGACACCGCGGTCGCGTGTGGCGCCGTACAGGCTTTCGAGGCGGACAGCGAGCATCCGGGCGACGGCGAGGTGAAGCGCATGTACGTCGTACCGGAGGCTCGTGGACGCGGTCTAGCGCGGGTGTTGCTGACCTGCCTTGAGCACGTGGCGAAGGAGGCCGGCCATCCCGTGCTGCGCCTGGCGACCGGCCATCTCCAGCCGGAGGCAATCAGCCTGTACGAGTCGAGTGGCTACGCCCATATCGAGCCGTGGGGTAAGTACGTCGACCAGTCCGGCGTCCGCTGCTTCGCCAAGACTCTCTGACCCAGCAGGGCAAGAGGTCAGCCGCCGCTGTAGGAGTTGTCTGCGCCAAGGTCACTGCGGGTCTGGCCGGCGCCGATGAGCTGCGGATCGTTGTCGCAGCCGCCGTCGGAGTAGCTCCATTGCGAAACGCTGGAGTAGTTGCGGATCATGTCCCAGTTCGAGATGCCACCGGTTGAACAGACAAAGGACGAGAGCGGCTGCCTGATCGCCAGCAGGCTGCCGCCGCGGTAGAAGCAGACCTGGCCGCTGAGGCACTGTGGGTCGGCGGAGGCCGGGACTGCCGTCAGGCCACCGATCAGCAGGACGCCGCCGGCCGCGGCCAGGGAGAGTTTGCGAACTCGCACAGGAGCACCTCATTCAATCGATTGAACTGTCGATCGAGGCTAGATCCGCCCCAGCCAGGGCGGAATCGTTTCCAGCAGACCTGAAGACGGCGACTAACTTGCCGATAGCAACTATCTTGTGAGGCGTGGAGCGCCGGGACGGACCGGCGCTCCTTACCAGCAGGGCCGAAAGGGTTGTGCCTAAGCCGGTACGACGACATACCCCTCAGCCGGTACGGCGTACGTCGTACCGTTGACGATGAGCGCGGTGAAACCGGGCGGCGCGTGGACCAGCAGACGCTGGGGTTTCGTGCGCCACGTGGCCGTCCAGGTCAGCGTCAACTCGGTGGCGCCCGTACGACGGAATTTCAGGCTGACCGGGCCATAGACGGTCGGCATCTTGTCGAAGACGGTGTCCTGGTCGGTCGACAGCCAGGCCATCGGGCAGAGCCGCAGCAGGTTGAGGTCGGACTCGGACAGCGCGTCGTCGACCACGGCAAGGCGCATCAGGGTGAAGATCGTGGCGTGGGTGCCGAGTGAGGCCGACATACCGCCGCGGTGCTCGAACGGGATGTAGGTCTGCGGAGAGACACCACCGGCCGCCAGCGAATACATGCCTTCCAGGAACTTCGCGCGGTTGCCGAGTTGCCAGGAGTGGAAGATGTTCCAGCTGTAGATGGGTTCGAAGCTGGAGATCTCGTGCTCGAGGATCGGCGCATCCAGCGGATGCTTACGCGAGCCGCCGTTCCAGAGCTTTGCGTTCGGACCGACCCGGAAGTAGTCGCAGTACTTGACCATCCGCGGATCCGAGGCCGGCAGCAGTCCCGACCAGACCATCACCATCGCGCCGGCGTCCAGCCGCATCGCCTCGCCGAACACACCGGGTGCACCGAAGAAGTTGGCCGAGTAGATCGGGTACTCGTTGCCGTCCGGGTGCCGCCATTTCGGGCCTTGGGACCCGATCGTGTCCAACGCCTGACTGGCCTTGGCCTGGTACGACGCAGCGAATGCCGTCAGCTCGGCAGTCCGTGCATGGTTGAGCCGCTTGAGCAGGCGGATCGTCGTGATCAGGCCCTTGTAGATCCACGCGGTGGCCCAGATGCTCTGGACCGAGCCGCCTTCGTCGCTTGCGCCGCCGGCCGGCGGGAGTCCCTTCACACCGTCGTGAGCGGTCAGCGCACAGGCATCCTTGATCCAGTCACAAGCCTTGAGCAGCGACGGAAGCCACGTATCGATGAAGGCCTGATCACCGGTCATCAGCGCGTGCGTCGATACCGCGAGCATCACTGCACCGTGATCGGGCAGCCAGTCGATGGCAGTGACGGTGTCCGGCGTCGCGTAGTACCCGGGATGCTTCACATAGTAGTCCGGACCTGGCGGCTTCACCGTGCCCTGGGTGCCCCGATAGAGCTCGAGGTGTTTGGCGACCACGTCGTGATATCCCAGCAGGGACAGGAACATGTGGCTGGTCATCGATGTCGGCGTGGTCCACAGGACGTCGTACCCCATCGAGCCGGTGAGGAAGGTCGAGTAGTTCTGCCCGGGCACCTTGGACGCGACAACCTCGGAGAACTGCACGTTCCTGGCGACCAGTTCGTTGACGTACTTCTCGGGCGTGGTCACCGTGGCGGCCGTCGCCGGCTTGCGGGACCAGTAACGGTTCGAGTCGGCGAGCGCGCCGTCGTACCCGAGGAGAATCTCCGGATTGAACTCGCGCTCTTCGTTGACCGGCCGCATGCACTGCAGGATGTCGATCCGCGCGCCGACCTCCGGCTTGAGTTTGGCCTCGATGTTGTAGATCGTCTTGCCCGCGTCCTTCTGGCTGAACACCGGCGCCGGCGACCCGTTCTGGGCCAGTACGCCGAGCTGCGGGCCACGCGGTTGCCACATCGAGAACCCGGTCATCGAGCCGGCCGCCAGCGGCTTGGTCCAGCGGGTATAGGTGAACGGCGCGAGCTCCGGGAAGCCGGTGAGCACGATGCCGTCCTGGAAGTTGTACGGGAGCTCCTGCGAGTAGTACGCGCGGCAGACCCGGATCGCGAACCCGTAGTCGTGATCGGGATTGACCAAGCGCTGATCCGCAGCGATCACCTCGAGCCGGATCCAGGCGAACAACGACTCCTCACCGGTCACCACATCGGCGCCGTTGAACGCGTGGGCGAAGACCGACTGGCGCAGTACCAGTCCTGCTTCGGAGAAGGTCCAGTCGGTCTGCAGCACCGGCGTCGGGTGGTCGGCCCAGCTCTGCCGGCCGCGGCCGTAGAGGCCTTGGTCCTCGCGGTAGACGTAGAAGTGGCCAGGATAGAGGTCCGGCATCGGCTGCGCGGCGTTCTTGCTCTTGGTGAAGGCCGGGCCGCCCCACGGCGTCATGTCCAGCTGCAGCCGGTCGGCCTTGTAGTACTTGGCGTCGTGCTCGTCGTCCGCCGCGAATTCCTTGATCTTGCGCGCCAACGGGGACGGCGCTCCGATCACGCTGCCGTTGTAGGTGACGTTGAACCGGAACAGGTGGTCCTTCCACCCGATCGGCGTCCATACGTTGCGCGGATTCGGCCACCACAGCTTGGCCAACTCGATGTCGGGTTCGACCCCGGCGAGCCCGGCCGCCGCGGGGGCTGCGGCGGCGCTGGTGGCTGCCGCGGCAGTTCCACTGGGGATCGCGGCTGCTGCAACTGCGCCGCTACCAGTGGCAAGGAAAGTTCTTCTGGACCAGTTCGTCGCCATGCCGACAAGCTAGGCACTCCTGACGAGGCCGCCTATCGTTTCGATCTCCATGATCGAGTTCTTGACAGGACCGGCAGCAGGCACAATGACGGTATGAGCACAGATAGGCGCACCCGGGACCTGGCGTTGATCGCGACCTTCGCTGGTCTGGTCGGCGCGATGGGCCTGGTGCCGGGCGTGTCACCGTTCGGATTCCCGGTGCCGGTCACCGTGCAGACGCTGGGCGTGATGATCACGGGGGCGATTCTCGGCGGGCGCCGAGGTGGGTTGTCGATGCTTCTGTTCCTGGCGCTCGTGGCCATCGGACTGCCGCTGCTGTCCGGCGGCCGCGGTGGATTGTCGGTGTTCACCGGGCCGAGCGCGGGCTACGTGATCGGGTTCCCGGTGGCCGCGTTCGTGATCGGTACGCTCGTGTACCGGTTCGGAGCGCCGTACCGGATGTGGTTCGGGCTACCGAGCATCGTGTTCGGCGGGATCGTGGTGCTGTACTGCATCGGCATCCCGGTGACCGCGTGGCGCGCTCATCTGAGCCTTGGCGAGGCGATCACCGGGAGCGCGTTCTTCCTGATTGGGGACACGGTGAAGGCAGTCGTCGCGACAGTCGTGGCCGAAGCCGTGCATCGCGCAGTACCGGATCTGCTACCGCGACGTCAGTCGTCGAAGCCTCGGGCAATCAAGGCCTCAGCCAAGCCGTCGGCCTGACGCAGCGATCTGACCACGAGCGGTACGGCGAACGCTCGGAGACTGAAGCCGAGTCCCCGGGCCAGCTGAGCGGCTCGGACGTCGCGGGCGAGGTCGTAGACGACTGCTACTGAGCGGATGCCGAGCGCGAGGGTGATGCCGACTCGCTCGGTGGAACACCGGACGGCTAGCTCGAGGAGTTCGGTGGTGCGCGTTGTAGCGCTGACCACACCGGCCAGTGCGAGGAGCGCAGCCAGCCCGCCCGCGACCTGGAAGGCCTTTGCCGGGCCGTCGGTCAACCATTGGTAGCCGCCGAGCAGACCGACGACGACCAGGTAGGCCTTCCACTGCTTGACAAGCAGTCTGCGTGGCAGCCGCGCCAGCACCGTGGCCGTTGCCGCCAACGCGAGCGCAGCCGCCGTCAACCACGGTCGCTCGATGACCACAGTGGTGATCGAGACGACTGCCAGGGCGAGCACCTTCGCACCTGCCGGCAGGCGGTGAATGATCGACGTACCGGCGGTGTACGTCATCAGGTCGCTCATATCAGTGCTCGGTAAGTAGTTCGAGCCTGATCGGGATGGTCGTCGGCGACGAGACGGCCTTGGTGAAAGACGAGCGTGCGGTCGAAGCCGTCGAGCAGATGCAGGTGGTGCGTCACCAGGATCACTTGCAGGTCGAGCTGCTCGATCTCGCGCCGGATGCGGCGTTCGTTGCTCAGGTCAAGGAGTGTGGTCGGCTCGTCGAGGATGAGCACCTCGGGCTCGGTGACCACGACAGAAGCCAGTGCCAGCAGCTGTTTCTGGCCGCCGGACAACGTGTGTGCGGGGCGATCGGCGAGCTGCTTCAGGCCGTAGGTCTCGAGGATGGCGGCAACCCGTTCCTGCACTTCGGTCTTGGAGATCTTCAGGCGACGGAGGCCGAAGGCAACATCTTCGGCGACCGTCGGCATGACAATTTGTGAGTCTGGGTTGGTGAAACAGAAGCCGACCTTGCGGCGGATGCGGCGCGCCTGGTTGGCCGTGCTGTCGCCGTCGACCCGGACTGTCCCGGCCTCGGGGACGACCAACCCGTTGATCATTCGGACGAAGGTGGACTTGCCCGAGCCGTTGCCGCCGATGATGCCGATCCGGCGCTCGTGGAGCGAGACTGTCACGTCCTCCAGTACGGCGGGCCCGTCGCCGAAGGCATGCGTGACCTCGGCGAACTCGATCAGCGGCATGCTTCGACCAGAATCGCCGCACCTTGACCGCCACCCGCCGCGATCGCTGCGACGCCGTACCGACCGCCCTCTTGTGTGACGAGCTGGGTGAACAACCGCACCGCCAGTACGGCGCCACTCGCGCCCCACGGGTGGCCGAGCGCCAACGCCCCACCTTGCGGGCAGACGCGTTCGTCGGCCAGCCCAAGCACGTCGCAACACGCGAGCACCTGACCGGCGAACGCCTCGTTGAACTCCCACACGTCAATCTCGGCCGGGCTCAACCCAGCCGTCTTCAAGACCTTTTGCACAGCGGGCACCAGCCCAAGCCCTGGCAACGCCGGATCAACTCCCGCGGAAGCCGCAGCCAGGACTTTGAGGGCCGGTCCTGGTCTGGCCGTTGACATCGCAACCACGGCCGCGCCGTCGTTAACCCCACAAGAGTTCCCCGCCGTCACAGTCCCGCCGGTGCGAAACACCGCCGGCAGTTTCCCCAACCGCTCCGCCGTCAGTCCGGCCCGGATGCGCTCATCCGTCGCGCGACTGCCTACCGGCACTAGCTCGCTGTCGAACGCTCCAGCGCCCTGGGCTGCAGCGGCCCGCTCATGCGACCGCGCCGCGTACTCGTCCTGCCGCGCCCGAGTGATTCCGTACATCTCGGCCAATGCATCCGCCGCCGCGCCCATTGCCGGATCGCGTCCGACCGGCGCAAACGGAGCCCGCTCATACCGCACAGCGTCCGCACCAGAAGCCGGCGGCCAAAATCGCCAAGGTGCGGTCGAAGCGCTCTCGACCCCACCCGCCAGCACGTACCCGCTCGGCGAGCCTGCGGCGGCGACCTGGATTGCGGCCAGACCGCTGGCGCATTGCCGATCCACCGTCAGCGCCGGGACCTGGTCGGCGATCCCTGCCGTGAGGGCGGCCACCCGGGCGACATTGCCGCCCGGTCCCATGCAGTTGCCTAGGACAACGTCTTCGACGTCAGCACCGGCAAGCCTGCGAACAAGCTCCTCCAGTACGGCGGCGCCCAGGTCGGCGGCGGTGACGTCGCGAAAGGCCTTGCCGGCGGTACCGATCGGGGTCCGCAACGCGTGGGTGATGAACAGGTCAGACACTGGCCAACCTCGCTCGGTCGACCTTGCCACCGGCGGTCAACGGCAACTCGTCGACGACCTGCCAACGACGCGGCCGGTGCGACGACGGCAGGTGCTCGCGGGCATACGCCTTCAACCGCGTCAGATCCGCCGACTCGACGACGGCGACCGCCAGCACTTCACCGAGCACCTCATGCGGGACTCCGAAAACAACCACCGGCCCCCGAGCCACCTTCGCGAGTTGCTCCTCCACCTCGGCGATCACCACGGTCGCCCCAGCGGTCGTGACGGTTCCAGGTCGGCCGAGGACACTGAGCGTCGTACCGGACCAGCGGCCGCGATCACCCACCGTCGCCCAGCCATCGCGGTCGGTGCGCAGTGGGCCGGCTGCGCCGTCGGCGTACCCGAGACACACGTACGGCGATCGCACCCAGATCTCGCCGTCGCGCAGATCGACCTCAACCCCCTTGAACGGCTGGAGGTCGTCACCATGGTTGCCCGCGGCCACAAACGACAGCTCGGCCGCACCGTAGTAGTGGACTACCTGCGGACCCGCTGACCGTTGCTCCAACCGGGCGCCCGCGACACACACCAGCGCATCGGGCCTCAGCTCGCCGCCAAGCCGATCGAGCTGAGCAGGCGTCATACAGGCGTGGGTCGCGTCAGCAGCATCCTCAACAACCCGAGCCCCAACGGCAGCCGCGTGCACTGCTGCGAACAGGTTCATCGTCGCGCTCAAGGGCCCCGGGATCCAGACGGAAGCTCCGGGACCGACCCCGGTCAGCTCCGAGTACGCCGGGAACGACGCCCACCACGACTCCGGATCGCGGACCACGAACCGCGGCCGATCCGTCGTACCGGACGTTGCCAGCGCGATCGGCACCCCGCGCTCCCGGGCCTCGAGCACGGCCCGCACCGGGTCAGCCGCATCCAAGGGCCGGACAGGATTCACGGCTCTGACTGTAGTTCGTGCCGCGGGCGCGAGTTGCCCTAGGCAGGCCGACCGGGGCAACGTGCGGCGAAGCGCGATCATCAGGCAGGATAGTGACGGGTCGCTCCGGAAGGTGGGTGGCTGCCGCCGCGAGGCGTGTGGAGCCCTTTCATGTCTGACCATCTCAAGTCGGCCGAAGCCTTCAGCCGACTGGCCACGGAGCTGCAGGAAGTCGACGGGATCGACAAGACCGTCGAGGCCGTCGTCCAGTTCGCGTTACACGCTGTGCGCTGCCGGTACGCCTCCGTAGTGCTGATCGCCCAGGGCCGCCGTCCCGAGGTGCTGGCGTCGACCGATCCGCGGCTGGCCGAGCTCTACCAGGAGCAGATCAACGCCGGGGATGGACCACTGCTGACCGCCATCCGCGACCGCGCAGCGCTGTCGATCCCTGACCTTCAGACCGAAACCAGATGGTCGCCACAGCTGACCAGCCGGCTGATCGCGGCTGGTATCTACAGTGCGGTCCACCTCCCGCTGACCGTCACCGGCCGTGCCGGCGGCGTCCTCAACCTGTACGGCGCCAAACCCGGCGCGTTCACCGAGGACGACCTGGCCATCGCGCACATCCTCGCCCGGCACGCAGCGATCGCCATCGCGGCCGCCCGCCATCAGGCGACCATGCAGCAAGCCGTCGATGCCCGGAAATTGATCGGCCAGGCGATGGGCATCCTGATGGAGCGCTACAACCTCGACGGCGACCGCGCCTTCGAGGTCCTGCGGCGCTACTCCCAGGACAACAACCGCAAGCTCCGCGACGTCGCCCAGGACTTCATCAACACCCGCAAACTCCCCGGCCGTGACTCGAGGTGATCAACTCTTGCTGATGACTTCACCGGCCGCATGCTCGGCATCGGCGACCAGCTCCGCCGACACCCGGTGCAGCTTCACATTGCGCTGCTGCGACAGCCGGGCCAGGAACGCGAACGCCCGCTGGTCGGAGAGCGTGTACCGCTCCATCAGAATGCCGATCGCCTGACCGATCGTCCGCCGGGTGCGCAACGCGTCCTGCAGGTCCTTGATCTCCTGCGCGTACTCGATCGCCATCGCCGACTGATGCGCGAACAACGCCCCGATCGTCGCGATGTCCTCGAAAGCACCGACCTTCGTCGAGTACAGGTTCAACGCCCCCTGCGACTTCGGCGCATCGAACAGCCGCAGCCCGCCCTGCGCGAGAATCCCCGCCGCAACCGCACTGGCGGCGTACCGGGGAAACCGGCTGTCCTCGGCCAGGTGCGGCGACAGGATGTGCACCTGCTCCGTCGCCGCCTGGTAACAGGGCCCTTCGCGTAACTCGTACTGCGCCGCGTCCACACCCCACAAGATGTCGCTGGTCGGCGCAACCGTCTCCAGCCGCCCATCACCGTGCTTGACCGTGATGCTCGCGTACTCGACCTCAGGCAGCACCTCGACCGCAGCCGCCGTGATCCGGCCCAACGTGTGGTCCAGGTCGCCAGGCGTCAACGCCTTCGACAACCCTTCCGTCGCCGCCAGCAGCTCAGTCGCATCCATGGCCCCTCAGTACCCGGCCACAGACCACCCGAACCCGTCAGCGCGTCACAGTCAGGATCGCCACGATCAGGTAGAAGAGGTTGACCGCAACGATGAACGCCCGCTCCGAGAGCCCGAAGAACCGGCGCCGAAGCGGGCGCACGACGAGTGCAATCACGAGTGCTGCCAGCGACACGAGCGCGATCCAGCGCAAGACGGTCAGTACGGCGACGTCGTACCGGTCCGTGAAGGTGCTCATCAGGCTGAAGCTGATCGCGAACCAGGCGACCGCCGCCACGTAGTGAACCCGCCCGATCACGGTCTGTCGGGTGCCTTCGAGATCGGTCGGGATGAACGGGAGTGCCACGAAGATCACAGCCAGGACCAGCAGCCAGACCCGCGCCGATGCTGAGTCGACCGCGAAGGCGAGGGCGACCCAGGCCGCGCCCCAAACCCAGGCGGCGATGGTCGAGAGGCGGCGGGTCGGGCCCACGGCGTAGTCGCTGACGGCATGCTCAATGGGGTTGTAGTCGCTGCGGACGACATGCAGGGCGACGAACAGGCCCAGCCGGATCAGGAGGAGTGCGGCGGCGGCGACGGCGGCCAAAGCGGTGCTCATGAGTGCATGTTCCTGCCAGTGCATGAAATTTCGATGACATGGCATCTACGGTGTCGCTCATGCGCAGCTTTCGCCCGATGACCTTACTGACTGCCCTCGCCTCGGCCGTAGTGTTGCTGACGGCGCCGACCGCCCAGGCCGGAGGGACTGTGACAGCGTTCTACAACCACGCGTACGGCGTCCTCGACAAGCCGACCGCGGATGCGATCGAGAACTCGGCGTACCTGCGTGAGTTCGCGAACTTCGAGGTCCGCACCACCACCGGTGGCGGCCAGACCTGGAAGGGCCGGTATCTGAAGGGCCGCGAGACCTATCTCGAGTTGTTCGCGGCCGGCGATCTGCCGGGTCAGGACGCCGCGGAGGGCTCCGCCGGTCTCGCGATCTCGACCGACCGCCAAGGCGGTTACCCGAAGATCGTCGCGGGTCTGCGCCGGGCCGGGGTCGAGCCCTTCGAATACCAGCAGACGCGCGACTTCGGCGACGGCGTACCGATCCCCTGGTTCGACGCGGTCTTCGCTGAGACGACGTACGACGCCTTCGGGGGCTGGGCGATGGAGTACCTGCCCTCCTATCTCGCCGATCCGCGCAGCAAGACCGAGCCCGCCCAGTACGACGGTGATGTCAGCCGCGAGCGGTATCTGCCGGACCTGTACCGCGAGCGCCTGATGCGCGACATCACGCTGATCCGATTCGGCGTCACCGCCAAGGATCTCGACGCGACCGTGCCGCTCCTGCGCGCCGGCGGTTTCAAGCTCCGCACCTTGCCGACCGGCATCATCGCCCAGAGCGACTTCACCACCATCCGGCTGGACCGCGTCGAGCGCGCCGACGCCGGCCTCAAGCAGGTCCAGTTCCGCCTGAACCACCCGACGCCCCGCCACGTCGAGCAGATCGGCAACTCCACCTTGACCGTCGGCCCCGGCCCGCGCGCGGAGTGGAACTTCCACTGACCGACAGGGCCCGCGTTACGCTTCGCTGTTGACAAAGTTTCGCTAGGCCGCATCATTATCCCATGACTGTGGTGAGGCGGCGGGACGACCGTCGAGTCGGATGGCTGTTCCTGCTGCCGGTAATTGCCGGCTTCCAGATCTTCTATGCGTACCCAACAGTGCGAGGTGTCTGGTACTCGCTGACCGACTACAGCCTGCTCAACGAACCGACGTTCGTTGGCGGTGACAACTACCGCAAGCTGATCGGCGACGAGCAGTTCTGGAACGCGTTGAAGGTGACCGGCTACTACGTCGTGGTCAACATCGTGTCCCAGACTCTGCTCGCGCTGGGGCTCGCGGCGCTCATGCACCGGTTGACGCGGTCCGTCGTACTGCGGGCTGCGTTGCTGGTGCCGTGGCTCGTTCCGAACGTGACGATCGGCCTGTTGTGGGCCTGGCTGCTCGACCCTGACCTGGGATTCGTCAACCACCTGCTCGGGACGACGGTGTCCTTCAACTCCCCCAACTGGGCGATGCCGTTGGTTGCCCTCGTCAACAGTTGGGCCTACACCGGCTACACCGCACTACTCCTGTACGCCGGAATGTTGCAGGTACCGCAGCATCTCTACGAGAGCGCGTCGATCGACGGAGCCAGTGAGGTGCGGATGTTCCGTTCGATCACGCTGCCGTTGATCCGGCCGATCCTTGCGCTCGTACTGGTCGTGTCGATGATCGGCTCGTTCCAGATCTTCGACACGGTCGCGGTTGTCTACGGCGGTAAAGCGCCCATCCCCGAGACCCGCGTCATCTATTACTACATCTACCAACAGGCCTTCACCTACTTCCACATGGGCTACGCAGCCGCGGTCGCGATGGTGCTCGTCGTCGTACTGGGCGTGCTGACGTTCGTCCAGCTGCGGATGCTGCGCGCATCCCGCTCGGACCTGACCTAGGAGCCACGCCATGTTCGCCAACCTGAGGCCCGGCCGAGTCGTTGCCTGGATCATCCTGACCACGGCGCTCGTCCTGACGATCTTCCCCTTCTACTGGATGGTCCGGACAGCGCTCACCCCCGCAGCCGACCTGTACGCCGGCTCCACTTCGTTGTGGCCGGATCACGCGACCCTGATCAACTTCCGCCGGGTGCTCGGACTCGTCGACGCGGCTGAGGCGCGAGCCGCCGGTGGCTCCGGGGCGCAGATCAACTTCCTGCGCTACACGCTGAACTCAATGATCTACAGCGGCTCGATCGCTCTAGTGCAGACCTTCTGCTGCGCCATGGCCGGCTACGC
The DNA here is from genome assembly GCF_004349055.1 of Kribbella antibiotica. GTDB lineage: Bacteria > Actinomycetota > Actinomycetes > Propionibacteriales > Kribbellaceae > Kribbella > Kribbella antibiotica. Next base: position 24,441 of record NZ_SMKX01000001.1, on the reverse strand, counting down.
CTTCGCGCGCCTGCGCTTCCCCGGCCGCGACCTGGCCTTCGGCATCATCGTCGCCGCCCTGATGGTGCCGCCGATCTTCACCCTGCTCCCGAACTTCGTGCTGGCCAAGCAACTCGGCGTACTGAACACCATCCCTGGCCTCGTCCTACCGAGCCTGCTGATGACACCGTTCGCGGTGTTTTTCCTGCGCCAGTTCTTTTTGTCGATCCCCCGCGAGGTCGAAGAAGCCGCCCTGCTCGAAGGTGTCGGTCCGTGGGGGATGTTCTGGCGGATCGTGCTGCCGATGAGTCGCGGGCCGCTCATCACCATCGGCCTCACCACCATTGTCTGGAGCTGGAAGGACTACCTCTGGCCGCTACTGGTGGGCAAGGGCGAGGAGACTCGAGTCCTTACTGTTGGTCTGGGCGTCTTCCTTCAGCAGTCGCCTAACCGCGCGCCGGACTGGACGGGGCTGATGGCCGGCTCAGTGCTGTCCGTCATCCCGGTACTGCTGCTGCTCATCTTTCTGGGTAAGCGGCTGGTGGAGTCGCTGAACTTCTCTGGGCTGAAGTAGGGGCTGGGGTATCGCCGCGATGCGGCCGGGTCGGTACGGCTTGTGGCTGGTCGCCGCTGCGGCCGATTTACAGTGAGAGTTTGGCTGGGCCCGGCGCGTGGCTGAGGGGGATGGCGAGGCCGGCGATCGCGTTCCCGCCGATTGAGGTACTCGCTATGGTTACGGCCGGTAGCGGGGAGGCCTGGAAAGTGACCCTTGGTGGTGGTGAAAAGCGCTGGCAAGGCAGCGCGGGGTCCTGCAGTGCCCGGCTGACCCCGGCAACCCTCGCTACGCGTGAATTTTTCGGCGCATAGACCCGAAAAAGTCCCGCATAGCGCGAAACGGCAGCGGATACGCCGGTGAACTCCCCAGCGCTCGATTCGTCGGGTATCCGGGCGGGCTGGGGAGCGAAACTGACCTGGAATGACGGGTAAAGCTCCCCAGCCCCACCGACCAGCCCGCCTGGCGAGCTGGGTGGAACGTTTTGTGCAAATGGCGACATGGAGTTTCCACCCGGCGCCGCTTTTCCACCCCAGCCATAGCGAGCACCTCAAGCAACGGTCACGCGATCGCCGACCTCGCCAGTACCTCAACCAGCCACCGGGCCCAGCCAAGCTCTTTCTGTAACGCGGCCGCCGCGGCGAGCAACCCCAAGCAACGTGCCCGGCTTGTCCGGTGCGGCGAGCAACCAGGTCTTTGGGGTAACTAATTGCCGCGGAGCGGCAGTACGAGTCCACAAACCGGCCTCAACCGCACCTAACGTCCGAACGACGCGGAGATCGTTCGGACGTTAGGTGCGGGGCGGGGTGCTAGTTGAGCGTGACGGCGAGTTTGTCGAAGTCGGGGCCCAGCCAGTCGGGTTGGTGATGGTGACGGTGTTATTAGCCGCATTGAGGGGGACGGTGATGCTGCGGGTGCCGACGGTGTTCCAGTCGGCGGTGGGGGCGAAGGTGTAACTGGTTGCTGCGCCGTTGTTGACCTTGATGGTGGCGGAACGGGATTCGGCGGTCAGGTAGGACAGGGTCAGGGTGTGGCTCCCGGCGGTACCGGTGCCGAGGTTGTTGACGACGAGAGTGCCGCCGTTCCCGACGTAGCCGACTTTGGAACCGCCCGAGCAGGCTGAGCAGGTCGCGGTGACGGCTCCGCCGGTCAGGCTGTTGGCCGGGTTCTCGGCCTCGACGAACCCGGTGGCCGGAGCGCTGGCCCCGACGGTGATGGCGCCGAGGCCGAGCCAGCCGTCGGCGTTCTGGGTGGCGTTGGCGAAGCGGAGCTTCTTGGCGTTGGCGTTGACGGTCTCCAACGGGTTCTTGACTCGCAGCACGAGCTGGTAGTTGCTATTGGCAACACCACTCAGGTCGACCGTGCTGTCGAAGTACTGCGCGTACCCAAAGTCCCGGTACGTCGGATCGCCGCCGACTCCCCAGTCCGGGAACGCCCGGATCTTGCGAGGCTGGACAGTGCGCAGATCCCACGGGGTGTCCCACGACCTGACGACCGTACCGGCGCTGTTCTTCAGGCCGAGCGTGACCTTCCACGGGTAGTAGAACGGGGCGACGCCGTCGTTGCTGATCTGGACGCCGATCTTCGCCGTACCGGAGACGGTGTTCTTGTAGTAGGCATTGGTGACGCCGAGGTTGTAGCCCATCAACCGGACCGCCGCGGCGACATTCGGATCTGTCGAGCTGTAGCCGGAGCTCTGTTCGTTCATCTTCCAGGTGGCGTGTTCCAGCTCGATACAGGCCTTCATATTGTCGACGTCACCCGAGCCCCCTGGCCAGTTGGCGAAGGCCTGCGCCTGGATCTCCGGCCGGACTTCGCCGCCCATCGACTGGCCGATCCACTTGTTCTCCACACCCTGATCGAGCGCGTGCTGGAGTTGGGAGTAACTGGCGCCGCCCATCGAGACCGGCAGCGTCACCCCGGCGAGCGGACTGCCTTCGCGATAGCAGAACGAGTCGTCGTGGTAGCCGATGTTCAGATTGTTGGCACCCGATCCACCCGAACCCGGGTAGCGAACCTCGAGCTTCGTGGTGTTGAACGCATTGTCGAACGCCTGCAGGATTTCCTTGCCGTGGGCATCGGTCGGCATGTAGTTCGGGTAGCTGTCGCCACTCGTGTCGGTGTCGTACGGCCAGGTGTGCCACTCGCCCCACAACCCGACGATGCCAGTGTGGATAAAGCCGACCCGCGGATCACCGTCGTACCGGGCTCCGAACGCGGCGATGAAGTTCTTCACCGCCGTCAGCAGGTAGGCGTTGTCGTAGTCAGGGCTCGTGGTGTTCCAGTACGCGTTGTTGCGATAGGCAACCTGCCCGTCGAAGCAGTGCGGGATCGCATTGGCGGGATGCGTGCCCGAGCCACCCGGATACTCCATGTAGAACCGCAACGCGGTCTGATTCCCGTACGTCGCACTCTCGTTGAGCGCCTGGTCGACCAGCGACCAGTCGTAGCTGCCGCAGTTCGTGGCGTTCGTCATGACCTCGGAGAGACCGAAGTACGACCAGGTCAGCGAGTGCGGATAGCCGGTGTTCTGATTGCTACCGGTCGAGAAGAACCGGGCGAATCCCTTCAGCGGGTTGTCCACCGGACCAGGTGCCGCGGTCAGTGGATGAGCGGTCAAAGCCGGATCCGGTACGGCGGGTGCGGCCGGCCGAGGCGGTGGGCCTTGAGGCGCGGCAGTGGCTGGGGCGGGGGCGGTTGTCAGCAGCGCTCCGAGCACCAGGGCGAGAGCGACGCGACCGAACCGCGCCACGAGAGATGGCATCGAGAACCTCCAGAGGATTACGATCTGCCCTTGACAAACTTTCGATGCGGCACATCATTAGTCGAGACAGCTCGGTTGGCAAGAGGACAGTGCAGTTGGAAGGAACAACTCGGATGATCACGAGACAACAGGTGGGGGCGGCCCTCCTGTCCGGCGTACTGGCGGTGACCGCGCTCACCGCCTGCAGCGCGAAGGACGACGCGGCGGCCGACGGCCCGGTCACGCTCGACTACTGGCTCTGGGACGACAACCAGCAGGCGTCGTACCAGGCCTGTGCGGATGCGTTCCACACGGCGAACCCGGACATCACCATCAAGATCACGCAGACCGCTTGGGCGCAGTACTGGCAGAACCTGACCACCCAACTGGCCGCTGGTGACGCGCCGGACGTCTGGACCAACCAGGCTTCGTACTATCCGCAGTTCGTCTCGAGCCAGCAGATCCTCGACCTGCAGCCGTACGTCGATGCTGCGAAAGTGGACCTCGGCCAGTACCAAGAGGGGCTGGCGGAGCTGTGGGTCAAGGACGGCAAACGCTACGGCCTGCCGAAGGACTGGGACACCGAGGCGGTCGTCTACAACTCGGAGATGCTCGCGAAGCAGGGCATCAAACCAGCCGAGCTTGCGTCGATGACGTGGAACCCCGGCGACGGCGGAACCTTCGAGAAGACGATCGCCCGGCTCACGATCGATGCTGCCGGGCGGAACGGGCTCGATCCGGCGTTCGACAAGAGCAAGGTGAAGGTCTACGGCTACCAGCCGGAGTGGAACGACGGTTCGCAAGGGCAGAACGGGTGGGGTGAGCTCGCGGCGGCGAACGGTTTCACGTATCTGGACAAGAACCCCTGGGGAACGCAGTACAAGTACGACGACCCCAAGCTGGTCGAGACGATCGCCTGGTACAAGTCGCTGGTGGACAAGGGATATGCGCCTCGCTTCGACAAGCAGTCGACGCTGGGGATCGACGCGATCATGAGCTCCGGCCGGGCCGCCTTGACGATCGCCGGCTCCTGGACGATCAACACGTATCTCGGAGCTGAGGCTAAGCAGAAGTTTGCGCTCGCTCCATTGCCGGTTGGGCCTGTTGGGGTGCGGAAGAGCGCGATCAACGGGTTGTCGGACGCAGCGTGGGCCGGGACGCCGAACAAGGACGCGGCCTGGAAGTGGGTGCAGTACCTGGGATCGGCCGACTGCCAGAACGTGGTCGGGGCCAATGCGGTCGTGTTCCCGGCGATCAAGTCGGGGACGGCCAAGGCGCTGGCCGCTCACAAGGCCGCGGGGCGCGACGTCCAGGTCTACGTCGACTACACCAAGAGCCCCGACGGGACGTTCCTGTTGCCGATCACAGACTTCGGCAGCGAGATCAATCAGATCATGCAGGACGCGATGCAGGCCGTCGTACTGGGGCAGGTTGAGCCCGAGCCGGCATTGAAGAAGGCCAACCAGCAAGTCAACGACCTGTTCCGCTAAGCACTGCTGCTTTCTAAGGGAGATCCATGCCTCTGCTCGTCGACCTGGCCGACCGCACCTTCGCGGTGGAACTGACCGGCCCGGAACCGCCCTCGTCCGTCCCCGGCGGCCTGATCCTGCCGCCGGGGCGGGTGGCAGTGCTGCACGGTCTCGGTGATGCCGAGTTCTATCGGCACGGGCAGAACTCGTGGAGTCCATGCGGGTGGCGGCAACTGAGTGAACCACCGTTACGGATCCTCAATCCGGAACGGCGGCTCACTGCCGACGACACCAGCTGGGACGACCCCTCGCGTCACCACTCCTCAGCGGTTGCCGCACTGCAGGGTTCAGACGGGCAGGTCCTCTTGCTCGGTTCGCTCGGGCTCGGGACGCCGCGCCTGAGCGCCGACCAGGACACGTTGGCCGGCTGGTGCGAGGACGACGGCGCGCCTTGGTTCCTGGCCTACGGGCCCGAGGCAGAGGTCTTCGCCCGGTACGCCGATCAGCTGGCTGCCCGTCTTGGCAGCAGCAATCGGCGAGCCGGGAACGTGTGGTGCACCTGGTACGCCTACTACGAGGGCATTACCGAGGAGGCGCTGACCAAGGACATCGCGGAGCTGGCCGAGTTGCCGTTCGACGTCGTACAGGTGGATGACGGCTGGCAGCAGGCTGTCGGCGATTGGGAGCCGAACGAGAAGTTCCCGTCGGGCATGCGTTCACTGACCGAACGAATCACAGCTGGTGGAATGCGCCCCGGGCTGTGGATCGCGCCGTTCATCGTGCTGCCGACCTCGACGGTCGCGCGTGAACATCCTGAGTATGTACTGCGCTCCGCCGACGGACAGCCGGTGGTTGCCGGGAATAACTGGGGCACTGGCTACTGGGCTTTGGATCTGACCCATCCGGGGGTGCAGGAACACCTGGCGGCGCTCATTCATCGGGTGGTCCACGAGTGGGGATTCACGTACCTCAAGCTCGACTTCATCAACGCCGGCGCAATTCCCGGCGTACGGGCGTCTGGTACGCCGCGGGAGCAGGCGTATCGGGATGCGCTTGCGCTGATCCGGGAGGTGGCTGGGCCTGAGGTCTATCTGCTCGGCAGTGGTGGGTTGCTGCTGCCGTCGCTCGGACTGATCGACGGGCTCCGTAGTGGTCCCGATGTGGCGCCCCTGTGGACGAATTACGCCAGCGAAGATCCCTCTGACGCGATGGCCTACAACGCGGTGGTGAATACGCTGCACCGGCTCTGGCATGCGCCGCTGCTCGAGGTCGACCCGGATGTCGTGTACTTCCGCAGCCGCCTGAACCTGCTGACCGACGTACAGATGTCGTGGTTGCAGGACCTCTCGGCGATCTGTGGATTCAAGGCGATCTCGGATCCGCCGTCGTGGCTCAGCCAGGAGGAGCTGGAGCGGCTGACGACCTACTTGTCGGAGCGGCCGTCGGTGGTGCAGGAGGGCCGGTATCGCTGGGCTTTGGATGGCCGCGTCGTCGACTTCGGCGCCGCACTGAACCGGGGTCAGCAGTATCCGATCTCGTGACGGCTAAACTTCCGCTGAACTGCAGCGTAAGTAGGGAGCCCGTGTGACCAACCCGGCCGGAGCCGACGTCAGCAAGCTGCGCGAGCTGAACTCGGTCAGCGTCGTCCGCGCCATGCGCGGTCAGCCGCCCGCCACCGTCACCGAGCTCGCCGACCGGGTCGGGATGTCCCGGCCCGGCACCGACGTGGTCGTCCGCGGGCTGGTCGCCGACGGCTGGGTCAAGGTCGTCGAGCCCGACGGCAGTACGGTCGGCCGCCCAGCCCGGCGCTACTGCTTCAACGCCGAGGCCGGCCACGTGCTCGGTGTCGATGTCGGTGTCCACAAGATCCTGGTCCTGCTCTCCGACCTCGAGGGCCACGTCGTTCACAGCCACCGGCTGCCGGTGGAGCCGAGCGCCGACCCGGCAGCCCGGCTCGACGCCGTCGACACTGCGATCACGCAGTGTCTGAAGGCGGCCAAGATGCGTCCGACGCAGATCTGGGCGGTGACCGTCGGCGTCACCGGCCCGGTCGACTCGACCGGTCGCACGACCCTCTTCACCCCGCTGCCCGGCTGGGCCGGCGTCTCCCCCGCCGAGCACCTGGCTGCCCGTTTCACCTGCCCGATCCTGGTCGAGAACGACTGCAAACTCGCCGCCGTCGCCGAACGCTGGCAAGGCGCCGCCCAAGACGCCGACGACATCGTCTACGTCCTGGCCGGTATCCGTACCGGCGCCGGCCTCATCATCGACGGCACCCTCCGCCGCGGATTCGGCGGCGCCGCCGGTGAGATCGGCGCCCTCAAAGCAGTCCGCTGGGACTCCGCACCCGAGCACATCGAGAACTGCCCCGGTATCCCGTCGTCGATTCACGCCGACGACCGTGCCGCCTGGGTCTTCACCGAGGCCCGCGCCGGAAACCGCGACGCCAGTACGGCGATCCGCCGCTACGTGAAGGATCTCGCGGTCGGTACTGCGGCGCTGGTGCTCACGCTCGACCCGCAGGTCGTCGTACTGGGTGGTGGATTCTCGCGGTCCGCCGACCTGATCCTCGACCCACTGGCACGCGAGCTGGGCCGACTCTGCCTCCGCGTTCCCGAGATCCGCGCCTCCAGCCTCGGCGCCGACAGTGTCGCGCTCGGCGCTCTCCGGGTGGCGTTGGACCACCTCGACAGTCAGCTCTTCACTGACGGCATGCCCGCCCCTCTCACCAGGTAATACGCGCACTCTGGTCCACTCCCGCCGTGCCAAACTGAGCGCGTTCTCAATGTCTAGTAAATTAGGTGAGATAGATGACAACTGAAGCGCAAGCAACCCTCAACGACGTCAACCTCGCCGCCGTCGGCGCTCTCGTCGAAGCCATCCAGGCCGACCCCGCGAAGGCCAAAACCACCTGGTCCGCGCACGTCACCTGGAACGGCGCCTTCCGCTCCGCCGCCAAGATCCGCACCTTCGACCCGGTCCCCTCCGACGAGCCCCCGGCCCTCGGCGGCAGCGACCAGGCCCCCAACCCGGTCGAACAACTCTTGGGTGCCCTAGGCAACTGCCTCGCCGTCGGCTACGCCGCCAACGCCACGGTCGCCGGCATCGGCTTGGATGAGCTGACCATCGACCTCAAGGGCGACATTGACCTGCATGTCTTCCTGGGGTTGGCCGAAGGTCACGCGGGCTTCGACTCCATCACCGCGACCGTCCGCTTGAAGTCCACGGCCGACCCGGAGGCGATCGCCGCCCTGCACGAGAAGGTCCGCAACTCGTCGCCAGTCGGTCACACGCTGGGGAGCGCCGTACCGGTCACTATTACTGCGGTCTGAAACCTGCCCACGTGCGCGGCGGCGTACAAAGAAGGCCCCGTGGTGCCGAGCGCAGGGGACGCTCGGCACCACAGACTGAGGGGTTAGACCGGATCGCCTGCCAACTCGGACGCGATCTGGGAGGCAACCGTGTATGGGTCGCCGGTTGGCTGGGTGGGGTAGGTCTCGGTTTGTTGGGTCCAGGTGAGGCCGTGCTGGTCCCATTCGGCTTCCAGGTCGGGCTCGACTCCGGTCGAGATGGTCCCGGGCAACGCAGTCAAGAAGCGCTGCCAGCGCGGCTTGTAGTAGGACCCCAGCAGGCCTTGCCAGTCTCGGTTGGCGTAGTCGTGGAGGCCGCCACCGCCTAGGGCCTTTTCGGTCCAGATGGTGAGGATCGAGCGGGCGTTCCATTCGAGGAGGTGGCTTTCCTCGGCGTTGCCGCCCCAGGCCTTGGCCGACTCCAGCCAGGGGCCGAGGAGCCAGTTGCGGTCGGTGGCGAGGATTTGCGACGAGAGGTCGAGGGCGCGCAGGAAGCGGTTCGAGTGCCGGGTGAGGCCCTGGCGGTCGCCGGCCTCGTAAGCCTCGCGCAGCTTCTTGTGCAGCAGGCGGCCACGGTTGGCGAGGATCTGCCGCGTGACGTCGACCAGGTCGTACCGGTACGTCGGCAGGCTGCGCACCGCGGGCGCCACGGCCAGCATCTCGCCGAGAACGGGCGCGAACTCGGCCGGGTCATAGCGCCATTCGTTCGGACCGAAGTTGCTGGCCGACCTGAGGTTCAGCGTCGGCCACGCGGCGAACGGCGTCTCGAACGGGCCCTCGCCGGTCGAGTGACCGGTCGACGCATACGAGTACGCCGTACGGAGGAGGATCTTCCAGGCCGCCGCGGCATGTGGGTCGTCGGAGCCGTAGCGGCGTTTGGCGTAGCCGAGGATCCACGGCTCGAGGTCGACCGACGTACGGCGCCAGGTCATCTCGCCGAGGAGGTCGGCGACGACCGGGTTGTTGTGGGTGCCCTCGAGCACCATCGCGCTGCCGACGAGGCGCTTGCGGCGGGTCGCCGTCCGGACCTGGGGGAAGGTGCGGCCGGGCTCGATGAGGTTGCCGAACATGCCCAGCCGGCCACCGAAGTTCTGGATGGTTCCCCAGCACCACGGGACACCCCAGTACGCCTCGGTGTCCTCCCACTTGCGCGAGTCGTCGGAGTCGAGGTCGAGCACGATGACCCGGTTTTCGTCGACTGCGTTGAGGACTTCGAGCTGCGGGTTGTGCTGCCAGCCCTGCAGCAGCCAGGTCGCACCCGGTACGGCGCGCTCCAGCTCGTCCTGCACGGCCTTCGCGGCGTCGCCCAGGTTCGCACCATCCAGTACGGCGGGGAGGCCGTCCGTGTCGACCTCATGGAAGAGGTCACCCGAGTAGTGCGTCGTCTTGCCGAACAGCGCGGTCTGCGCTTCGTAGAACCGCGCTGCGACTGGCGCGTACAGCGCCTCGGTCGTGTCGAGCCAGTACGGACGGGGGTGGCCGGCGTAGTCACCCTGCGCCGGGATGTGGGTGTCGGGGTGCAGGTCCGCGAACGCCTGGTCCGGGACCTGACCGGTGAAGGCAGGGAACACCGGAGTGATGTTGAGCGACCGCATCCGCTGCACGATCTTCTCGCCAAGCTCGACCCGGCGGTCCATCAGGTCGACAGACACCGGACCGCTGTACCCGGACGCGTTCTCGTCGTACCCAGTGGTCTCGCCGTACCACTGCCACGGCTGCAGCGCCGGCTGCGCGATCCACTGCCGCACCGCGAGCTCGTCCATCCCGAAGTCGAGGAACGTGTCGTACCAGACCCGCTCCATCCCGATCAGCGCCAGCGCCCGGTTGGTGCCACTGGCGGCCAGGTAGTCGAGCTCACGCTCCCAGTCCGACCAGGTCCACCACGGCGACGTGTAGCCGAAGACGGTGAAGTTGTACGCGTACCGCTCGGTCAGCTCGGTGGACATCCGGATCTTGGCTGTCGGAAGCGGCAGCGTGGCCGGTAGTGAGATGCGGTCGCCGTTGGTGGACAGGTGCTGGCCGGCTACGTACTTGAGCCACCAGTGGAAGGCAGAGATGGTCGCCACCCCGCTGGTACCGGACAGCAGGACGCGGCCCTCGAAAGTGTCGATCTCGAAGGCGTCGGCCTCGCCAGGCTGCGGGGTCAGCTTCCGGATACTGAACACGTCGTCGCGACCGATCAGCCGGGTGATCGCTGCGCGGATATCCCGGATGTTGATCGGCTCCGGGTGTGACGTCGTGCCGCTGGTCCGGGCCGACGCGGGCAGCCCCGAACCGATCACTGCGGCGGTGGCCGCCGTACCGACCAACAAGCTGCGGCGGGAGAAACTCTGCATGGGCGGAATCCTGTCGTCAGCGGGCTGAAACATCCCCATCCTGCGCGCCGACGGTGACGTCCGGTTGACGCGGCGTTGACGCCTCCCCCGGCGGCACCCCCGAGGCGACCCCACGGGCCAGTCCCATCGCGCGTTCCATCTCCAGCGAGCCGGCCCCATGCCATGCCGCCGGCTCGAACCGCCCCAGCGCCAGCTCCACCTCAGCGAGAACAGACAGCGCCTGCGCCTCCCGCAGCCGGAACCCCGTCGACCGCGCCAGCTCCAGTGCGGCTTCCAGATGCAGTACGCCGTCCGCCGGGGCCAGCGTCCTTCCGAGACCGATCAGTGCGGTGATCTCGCCCTGCCGGTAGCCCGCACTGCGGCTCAGCTCGAGTGCTGACGCGTGCTTGGCCACTGCGGACCTCGTATCGCCAGTGAGGTGCTCGACCGACGCGAGCGTGTTCAGTGCATCCGCCTTGTAGCGCAGGTTGCCAGTCTCGACCGCCAGCCGCAGCGCGCGCTCGCAGTGCGCAACGGCCTGCCCGTAGTCACCCGCCTCCCGGTAGGTGGCGCCAAGGTTCTGCAGCACCTCCGCCTCGTCGTGGCGGGCACGCAGTCGCCGCAGCTCAACCAGTGCGGCCCGGTGGTGCTCAAAGGCAGCACCGATCCGGCCCTGGCGAAGGCACACCCCACCAAGAATGTTGCGAGCAACAGCTCCGGTATGTGCGAGGCCGAACTGCCCGCACTGCGTCAAGGCCTCAGTCAGACAAGCCGTGGCGTCGTCCAGCTCACCGCGCTCCAGGTGAATCGTCCCGAGCACAACCAGCGACGCCGCCTCAAGGCGCTGCTCCCCCAGCTCCCGACTCGTCGCCAGAGCCTCACTGGAGAAGGCAACCGCCGCATCCAGATCGCCCAGTTCCAGATGGACGACTCCAAGGTTCCCGATCGCAACCGCAGCACCAATCCGGTCCCCCGAAACGCTGTGCTCCGCAAGCGCCATGGTGAGATCTTCTACGGCTCTCGGGTAGTCACCGCGGCTCCAGAACAACATGCCCCGGTTGTTGCGCAGCCACGGCAGCACCCCATCCGCCTCAGCCAGTACGGCGGCCGCTAGCGCGGTGTCCGTCGTACTGAGCAGGTCCGCGTCCAGGCGGCGAGCGGACAGGTATCCCCGGAGTGCATCCGCCAAGTGCCAGGAGTATTCCGGTGCCACCGTCGTGGCCTGCTCCACAGCGGCGATCAGATTCGGGTGCTCAGCGTCGAACCAGGCTGCGGCTTCCAGATCATCAGCCAACGAAGACTCACGCTTGGACGCCGGTCGAGGCATCCGCTGCAGCGTCGGATGCAACAACTCCGCAGCCGCCTCAGCAGTCTGGAGCAGCACCTCATAGACCCGGCGGAGTGCCGCGGTCCGCGCGACCTCGTCGTCCTCATCATGCGCAGTGGTCACCGCGTAGAGCCGAAGCAGGTCGTGGAACTGGTACCGCCGCGGCTCGTACTGCTGCACCAAACTCGCCGCACTCAACTGCTCCAGCAACCGCCCAGCCGTCCCCACCGGTACGTCGAGCAGCGCGGCCGCGACGGGCGCAGTGAAGTCAACTCCCGGCACCAGACCGAGCAGCCGAAACAGCCGCGCCGCATCCGGCTTAAGAGCCCGGTACGACGGCGCGAACGCGCTCAGGACCGCGGCTGACTCGTCGCCGTCCACCGCCAACGCCGCCAGCCGGTCATCTGCACGCAGCTCTGCCACGTACTCAGCAACGTCAGGTCGCGGCCGACTCGACAGATTGGCCGCCGCGATCCGCAGTGCGAGCGGTAGACCACCACACAGGCTCGCCAGCTCGTCACCGGCTAGTGGGTCAATCACCTGACCAGCTATGGCCGCGACCAGTGCACGTGCTTCCCCTGACGACAGCACGTCCAGACGAACCCGCCGTGCGCCCTGCAACGCAGTCAGACCGCGCAGGTCGCTGCGGCTCGTCACCAGCACCGCGCACCGCGGTTCTGCCGGCAGCAAACGTCGTACGTGGTCGGCGTCGGCTGCATTGTCCAGGACGAGCAGTACGCGCTTGTCTGTCAGCAGGGATTGGTAAAGCAGTTCCTGGTCGGCCGGGTCGAGCGGTACGCGTTCGGACGCGATACCGAGGGCCCGGAGCAGGTAGCCGTAGGCCTGGGTCAGCGTCATCGCCGGACTGATCGAGTAGCCGTGCAGATTGACGTGCAGTACGCCATCAGGAAACTCGTGCAGCAACTGGCGAGCGAGATGGACAGCCAGTGCCGACTTGCCGACTCCGGGCGGTCCGGACAGGACGAGGATCGGCGCCGAAGTCGGATGCTGCTCCACCAGCAGTTCGGTCGCCAGCGCGATCTCCTCGGTCCGGCCGACGAAGTCCCCGATGTCGGGAGGCAACGTCGTACTGGGGCGTGGAGCTGTATCCAGGTCGAGTGCGGGGTCCTTGCGCAGGATGGCTTCGTGCAAACGGCGGACTGGTTCGCCCGGCCCCAGCCCGAGGGATGCGGTCAGCATGGCGTCCAGCTCGCGGTACACCTGCAGCGCGTCAGCGGACCGGCTTGCCCGGTACAGCGACAGCATCAGACTGGCCCAGAACCGCTCCCGGAACGGATGCTCAGCCGTCAGCGCCCGGAGCTCACCCACAAGCCTGTCATGCGCGCCCAGCTCCAGGTCTACTTCGATCCGCTGCTCCAGAGCGAGCATGCGCTGCTCAACCAGCGCCGGCACCTCGTCCCGCTGCAGCGCCTCAGACGGTACGTCGGCCAGCACCGGCCCACGCCATTCCGCCAGCGCTTGGTGCAGTAGCGCCGACTGGCCCTGCGCAGTCGGCGTCTCACGCACCTGTACGACCAACTCGGCGAACCGGAACAGGTCGACCTGCTCCTTCGGTACGTCGAGCCAGTAGCCGCCCGGCGCTGTCCGGATCAGGTCCGGGTCACCCAGCGTCTGCCGCAGCCGCATCACATAGGCCTGACAGGTCGCCCGAGCGCCGCTGGGCGGCTCCTGGTCCCACAGCATCTCGATCAGCCGCTCAACCGGCACCGTCTGACCAGCCCGGAGCGCCAGCGCCGCCAGCACGATCCGGTGCTTCGCCGCCGGGACCGCGATCGCGACCGCATCGCGACGTACCTCAAGCGGGCCCAGCACTCCGAAGCTCCACAGGGGCGGCACGACCGCCATTCTCACCGTCTACAGGTGCAGGCGATACATCATTCGATGTCGGTCATAAAGGCAGTGAGCTCACTCGCCACCAGTTTGGGCTCCTCGAACGCCATGAAGTGCCCACCACCGGCCGGCGCGAGGTACCGGCGGATGTCACTGGCCGCGCGCTCAGCGATCGACCGCGGGAACAGCGGCATGTTCCACTCCTGGCTCTGCGTGACCGCCACCGGTACGGCGATCACCGGCCGGTCCCCGTTGTGCGAACCGTCGAAGTACGGGCGGAACGACGTACCGATGCACGCGGTCACCCAGTAGAGCGTGACAATCGTGCAGAGGTCATCGCGGCTGAACCGCGACTCCAGGTCACCGTGGTTGTCACTCCACGCATGCAGCTTGTCGAGGATGAACGCAGCCAGCCCCGACGGTGAGTCCAGCAACGCTGCCGCGACCGTGTCCGGCCGGGTGCCGATGATGGCGCCGTACCCGCCGTCTTCGTCACCGCGCTCGTCGTCCGAGTCCAGCCAGACCTGTTCGACCGTAGTGATCGGTTCGGACCAGTCGTCGGGGAACGGTCCATGGATGACGTGGATACCGGCGACCTGCTCCGGATGCATCGTGGCGAGCCACGCGCAGACCGAGCCGCCGATGTCGCCGCCGAACGCGAAGTACCGCTCGTAGCCGAGGGTCTGCGTCATCAGGTGGTGGAATCGCTCGGCGATCGCCACCTTCGACGTCGGTCCGTCGATCGGCTCGGACCAGAGGAACCCAGGCAGCGACGGGATGACCACGTCGACGTCAAGCAGATCAGCCAGCGGCAGGAGCTCGGCGAAGGTGCTCGGCCAACCATGCGTGAGCAGAACCGGCGGTCTGGTCGAGTCACGCTGAATGTGCACGAAGTGGACGCCGTCCACGACGTACTGCGGGTAGGCGTTCAACCGCGCCTCAGCCGCCCGCCAATCGAACTCGTCCGCCCAGTAGGACACCAGCGAACGCAGATAGTCCGGATCAGTGCCGGCACCCCAATCCTTCGCCGTCGGTACGGCGAACCTGGTCCGGCGCAGGCGTGCGCGCAGCTCGTCGAGCTCGTCGTCGGGGACGGCGATCGTGAAGGGGTCCATCGGTATTACTCCTTGTCAGTTTCGCCGCGTACCAAGGGGAAGGCGTTGAGTTGCAGCTGCACCGGTCGTGCACCCGCAGTCGCCGCACCCCCGAGCCGACGGCCGATGACGGCATCGATCTCGGCGACGAGTTCGTGAAGTTCCTCGGCAGTCAGGCGGACATTGACTGTGTCGAACGACGCGACATCCAGCCACTCGCGGTCGAAGACCGCTTCACCGCGTTCGCGAAACTCGCGCACGCTGTCGTCGCGGCGACGCATCCACTCCTGGTCGATCAGCTCGGTCGCCAGCCGATCAGCGCTGCCCTCCGGCTGCTGATGTGCATCCGGCAGCGTGATCGAGCCCGGCGACCGCATCCACCACCGCTCCCGCGCCGTACCGCGGCCGGCGTCTTCGGCGACCAGCCCGTGCTTCTCCAACTGCCGAAGGTGGTAGCTGGTGGCGCCGCTCGACTCGCCGAGCCGCTCCCCCAGCCCGCTGGCCGTCAGCGGCCCGTACATCGACAGCTCGTCGAGAATCCGCACGCGCAGCGGATGCGCGAGCGCACGCAGAGCCGCCGTACCGAGTGCAGGTGCCCGTGCTTCCATGATGCAAAGTTACCTTTGCAAAACTTTCTTTGCAAACGATTTAGTGCGCGAGCAACTGCTCACGGTCGAGCCAGGCCCGCTCCCAGCGGCGCGTCATCGCCGGATAAACGATCAGGTAGCGGAACGGCGCGATCGCCGCCATGTAGTACCGCCCGAACGTCCCATTGGGCTTGACCAGCACGGCCATCCGCAGCTCGTAGTCACCCTCGCTTCCCTGCACCCATCCGAGGTGCATGACGCCATGCACCGTCTTGTTCGCCAGTTCGCGGACCGCCTCCCGCTCCAGTTCGTAGACCGGCTTGAGCGGTATCCGAGCGTCATCCGGACCGGTGGACGCCGCGCGAAGATCGCTCGGCAACCGATCACGCAACGAGGCGACCCGGGCGCCCAGGCCGTCCGACGGCTTGTCCCAGCCCAGCAGCGCGCCCAGTTTCCAGCGGAAAGCCATCAGAAAGTTCGAGGGTCCCGACTGGTTGCCGAGCCCACCGGCTGCCCGCATCGCGGCGAGCATGACCGGGAAGTCGTCCGGCCCGGCTCCCGGCGTACGGAACGACCACACGTCCTCGACCGTGAAGTCCGGGGTCAGTTCGTGAATCCGCCAGGTCAGCTCGATATGAGCGGCCTCATCGAGTCGCGTCACGGTCCCACCTCTCGTTTATACGGCGCCGTATATTTGATCTGTACGGTAACGTACAAATCCGCCGCCATCAATGGAGGAGGAACCATTCCCGCCGTCGCCCGGACCCCGCGAACCCGCTGGATCGAAGCCGGCCTGACCGCGCTGGCCCGGGGCGGGCCGGACGCCGTCCGGATCGAGGCGCTGGCCGCGGAGCTCGGCGTCACCAAGGGCGGCTTCTACGGGTTCTTCGACGGCCGGGCCGCGCTGCTCTCCGAGATGCTCGACGAGTGGGAGCGCCGCTGCACCCGGGAGGTCCTCCTGAACGTCGAGGCCGAGGGCGGCGACGCGGCCATGCGGATCCGGCGCGCCGGCCAACTCACCTTCTCCGAGGACGTCCACCAGATCGATCTCGCCGTCCGCGCCTGGGCCCGGCACGACCCGGCAGTCGCCGAACGGCTCCGCCGGATCGACACCGAGCGGATGGACTTCCTGCGCACGATGTTCGGCGCATTCCTCACCGACCCGGACGAGATCGAGGCCCGCAGCATCCTCGCCTTCACCCTCGCCATCGGTCGCCACTTCATCGCCTTCGACCACCCCGGGCGCACCCGGACCGAGGCCGTCCACCTGGCCGGCGAGCACCTCCTCCGCCCACCTCAGTGAGCTTGGAGCCCCCGAAGCAGAAGGTCGACCAGGTGGCGGGGGTTGTAGGTGGGGTCACCTTCGCGGGTGATGCAGAGGTTGCCAATGCCGCGCATCAGCTCGAGGGGCTTGATGTCGGACACCACCTCATCGGCCTTCGTGGCGGCGGTCAGTAGGTCGCCACAGACCGGGACGAGGCGTTCGAGGAAGTACGCATGCAGGGCTTCGAAACCGCTCATGTCGGACTGCATTGCGTGGGCCAGGCCGTGCTTGGTGACCAGAAAGTCGACGAAGAGGTCCACCCACTCCTCCAGAGCCTCAAATGCCGACTCCCGGGCGGCGAGCAGACTGGGACCGGCCTCCGCGCAGGCCTCGACCTGCACCTTGTAGACGGCGATCACCAGGTCGGCCCGGGTCGGGAAGTTGCGATAGATCGTGCCGGTACCGACACCTGCCCGCGCCGCGATCTCCCGGATCGGCGCATCGACACCCGCCTCCAGGAACATCTCGGCCGCGGCGGCCAGCAGCTTCTGCTCGTTCCGCATCGCATCGGACCGCTTGCCCCGAACAGCCTCCACCGAGCCCAACTCCCTTCCATCGAATAAACGGCACACTGTCCCACTTGATAACCGGCACAACGTTCCGTATCGTAAGTGGAACAACGTCCCGCTTCTCACTGTAATGCACCGAAGGGAAGAATCATGCCCGTCATCTCCTATAGCCCAGTGATCCTCACCGTCCCCGGACGCCCTGTCGACCTGCAGGTTCGCGTCTCCGCGCCGACCACCGGTACCGATCTGCCGATCATCCTGCTGTCGCACGGCCACGGTTTCGCGAACAACCTCTCCTCGCTGAACGGCTATGCCCCGCTGGCCAACGACTGGGCGGCGCGCGGCTTCGTCGTCGTCCAGCCGACGCACCTCAGTTCGCGCACGCTGACCAGCCTGGTCGCCGATGCGCCTGGAGCGCCGTACTTCTGGCGGTCGCGCGCCGAGGACATGTCACAGATCCTCGACCAGTTCGACGCGATCGAGAACGCCGTGCCGGGGCTTGCCGGTCGGGTCAACCGTGAGCACGTTGCCGTCGCCGGCCATTCGCTCGGTGGATTCACGACTACCCAGCTGCTCGGCGCGCAGATCGTCGACCCGGAGACCGGCGAGATCGCGGATCTGCGCGAGCCGCGCATCAAGCAGGGCATCGTCCTCGCCGCACCCGGCCGAGGCGACGTACTGAACGGCCCAATGGCCGACGCCATCGATTTCGCGCGCACGATCGACTTCAGCACGATGACCACCCCAGCACTGGTCGTCATCGGCGACAAGGACGACTCCCAGCACTTCACCGACCTCGGCCCGGAGTGGCACGCCGACCCTTACCACCTCGCCCCGGCACCCAAGAGCCTGCTGACGGTCTTCGGCGCCGAGCACCTCCTCGGTGGCATCCAGGGGTACGACGCCGCTGAGACCACCGATGAGGATCCGCAGCGAGTCGCCACGATCGCGCAGCTCACCGCGGCCTACCTCCAGACCCAGTTCCACGTCGACGAGACCGCCTTCCAGACCGCAGCGGACGAGCTGGTCAAGCTCGCGAGCGTGGAAGCGAAGTAGCCCGGACGGGATCGGCACCACGCGCGGACAAGTCCCTGACATTGGGTCGGCATCGTGGCAGATATGACGACCAGAAGACTGTTGCAGTGGGCACCGATCGCGCTCGTGGCGGTATTGGCCGGGGGCTGTTCGGCTTCACCGGCGGACACTCAGGCGCACGGCGGCAAGGCGCCGGACATCGCCACGCTGGACTCCCCGACGCCGGGCAAGACCAGTACCACCAAGGCGACCCCGAAGGACCCGGACGCCGGTCGGCCCCGGGAGCGCATCGACATGACCGATGCGGACCGCAGGCGGCTGATCCAGCCGTACCTGCAATGCCTGAAGGACAACGGGATCGACGCCCTCGCGGAGCGCAAGGAGGCGGGCGTGCTGGGTTCCGGACCGACGACCGACCCGACGAAGGCGAAGACCGCCGGCAAGGTCTGCGAACCGAAGCTGCCGCTGCCGGCCTGGGAGATCGACGCGAAGAACCCGGATGCGCTCGACTTCGGCCGCAAGGTCGTGCAGTGCCTCAAGAACAAGGGCGTCAAGTACGTCGAGCTGTCGACCGACAGGTCGTCCGGCGTCGTCGGCCCGGCGCTCGGCGGCAAGAACAACGACATGGCGTCCATCACGAAGGGGATGGACCTGATGCCGGAGTGCCAGCGCGAGGTGGCCGGCAAGTGAGCTCTCGGCGACGTGCAATCACGGCTGTCGTGGCCTTGGCCGTGGTGGCCGGCGGCGGTCTGGCAGGCTTCCGGTACTTCGACCGGCCGGAGAAGGCGGTTGCCGCGAACGGACCCGATCCGGCGCAGACAGTCGAGATCACTCGGACTGATCTGTCCCAGGCCCGGGAGGTGACCGGCCAGCTCGGGTACGGCGGCAGTTCGACCATCAAAAGTCATGCCACCGGCACGATCACCTGGTTACCTAAGGCAAACACAGCGATGGACCGCGGGGACGTGTTGTTCCGGGTGGACAACAAGCCGGTCACCCTGTTCTACGGCTCGACCCCGCTGTTTCGCGCCATCGGCAAGGCGGCAACGCCACCACCCGCAAACCCGCCTGCGAGCCCGCCGCCGAGCAACCCGCCGGCGAACGGGAAACCCCTCGAAGGACCTGATATCCGAGTGGTCAAAGAGAACCTGACCGCCCTCGGATTCTTGCCGAAGACCACCAGCGACAAGCTCACCACCGCAACCACCAAGGCGATCAAGGAGTGGCAGAAGTCGCTGGACCAGGAAGCGACCGGGGTCATCGACCCGACCACGGTCGTCGTGCTGCCGAGCGCCGTACGGGTCGACTCGATCAAGGCTGTCCTCGGCGACCCGGCCGCGGCCGATCTCCTGGGCGTCACGGCGACCGACCAGATCGTCACACTGCCCTTCGACGCCGACGATGCTGCCGGGATCAAGGCTGGCGTGAAGGTCAAGCTGGCCCTGCCGAACGGCAAGAACAGCACCGGCACGATCCGCAGTGTCAGCACCGACGCCACCCCGCCACCCGACGGCGACAGCCCGGCGGACGGGAACAAGAAGCCGCAGTTGATCGCGACGATCTCCCTCGATCAACAGGCTGCGAGCAAGGGTGTCGACACCGGCCCGGTGCAGGTCACCGTTCCCGGTCCCGCGCGGAAGGACGTCCTCGTCGTGCCGGTTGCGGCGCTGCTCGCGCTGCGCGAAGGCGGGTACGCGGTCCAGGTGGTGAACGGTACGACGACCTCGCTGGTCGGCGTGCAGACCGGAATGTTTGCCGACGGCAACGTCGAGATCACCGGGAACGGCCTGGCAGAAGGCCAGAAGGTGGTGACCACGTCGTGACCGCCGTCGTCGAGCTCACCAACGCAGTGAAGGAGTATCCCGGTGGCGTCCGGGCGCTGGACGACGTCTCCCTCCAGATCGAGCAAGGCGAGCTGGTCGCCATCGTCGGCCCGTCCGGCTCCGGCAAATCCACCCTGCTCAACCTGATGGGCACTCTCGACCGGCCTACCTCAGGCACCGTCGCCATCAGCGGCCATGACGTCGTGAGCCTGTCCGATCGCGAGCTGTCCGCATTGCGCGGCCGCTCGATCGGCTTCGTCTTCCAGCAGTTCCACCTGTCCGACGGCCACACCGCCACCGAAAACGTGGCGACCGGGCTCCTGTATGCCGGGACGCCGAGACGCGCCCGGAAGCCGCTTGCGTTGGAAGCACTCGCCAAGGTTGGCCTGTCACACCGAGCGAACCACCATCCGCACCAGCTCTCTGGTGGTGAGCGCCAACGAGTCGCCATCGCGCGGGCTCTGGTCAACAGCCCGTCAGTAGTCCTGGCCGATGAGCCAACCGGCGCCCTCGACACCGCCAACGGTCTCGCCGTCCTCGACCTGCTGACCCAACTCCACGCCGCCGGTACGACGATCGCCGTCATCACTCACGACCGCGATATCGCCGCCCAGCTCCCCCGCCAACTGGAGATGCGCGACGGACAGCTGGTGAAAGCATGACCAAGTTGACCCAACCGGTCCGGCTGGCGCTCTCCGATCTGCTGCTCTTAGGGCTCACCCGCGTCCGCACTCGACCGCTGCGGGCCGCCCTGTCCGCCCTCGGGATCTCCATCGGGATCGCCACGATGATCGTCGTGACCGGGATTCCGGCCTCCAGCCAGCAGGCAGTGCTCGACGAGTTGTCGACGCTCGGACCGGACCTACTCCGGGCGGCCGCCGTACCGGATGAAACGGACAAGTCTGGTAAGCCACCTGGGCTGCCGGTCGAGGCGGTGGGCATGGCTGAGCGAATCGGGCCAGTGCAGGACGTGAGTGGCGTGGCCAACGTCCACGCGAGTGTGCGGCGCTCGGACAAGATCGATGCCACCAGCAACAGCAGCGGGATCACCGTGCTGGCTGGGACACCAAACTTACTCAATCTGCTCAGCACGACGATGCACTCCGGGAAGTTTCTGTCCCCGGCGACCGACAAGTTCCCCACGGTCGTGCTCGGCGCGAAAGCCGCGACCTGGTTGGGGATCACGAGTCTTCCCGCGGGGCAACCACTCCCCCGGATCCTGCTCAACGACACGTGGTTCACGGTGATCGGTGTGCTCGCCAACTCGCCGCTCGCGCCGGATGTCGAGCAGTCCGTGCTGATCGGCTGGGATGCGGCCAAGACCAACCTCGGTTTCGACGGGCG
Organism: Kribbella antibiotica; assembly: GCF_004349055.1. Lineage (GTDB taxonomy): Bacteria > Actinomycetota > Actinomycetes > Propionibacteriales > Kribbellaceae > Kribbella > Kribbella antibiotica. The sequence continues at coordinate 3,138 of NZ_SMKX01000001.1, read as the reverse complement.
GCCATCCGTGGTCTACGTCCGATCCACCGACACCGCGGTCGAGGACGTCCGCGCCGTACTGGGCCGGACGCTGAGTCCGGAACAGCCTGGTCTGGTTCAGATCAGCCGGCCGTCGGAGGTGCTCGCGGCGAAGCGCATCACCCAGAACGCCTTCTCGACACTGTTCCTCGGCCTGGCTGGGGTCGCGCTGCTGGTCGGCGGAATCGGGGTCGCAAACACGATGGTGATTTCAGTCCTGGAACGCCGCCGCGAGATCGGTCTGCGGCGCGCGCTCGGCGCCAACCGAAGACAGATCCGCGGCCAGTTCCTGACCGAGTCCGTCGTATTGTGCGCGATCGGTGGCCTGATGGGCACGGCGCTCGGGGTGGTCGGCGTGATCGGGTACGCCGATTCGCAGGACTGGCCGGTGGTCATTCCGGCCTCTGCGCTGCTCACCGGGCTCGCCGCGTCGATCTCGGTCGGCGTACTGGCCGGGGTCTATCCCGCGGTCCGCGCATCGTTGCTCACCCCAACGGAAGCCCTGGCCTCCGACTAACCGCCATGATCAGACTCGGCCAATTGTCAGGCTCGGCCAATTGTCAGGAAGGTGTCCTGGTGCGCTCGACATCACCCATCTTCGGCGCAGGGCGTCCTATAGTCGAAGTCATGTGTGCGCAGGTCGTGCTGGCCGAGGACGACGAGAAGCAGGCCGAGCTCGTCCGGCGTTATCTCGAGCGGGAGAACCACACCGTGATCGTCGTGCACGACGGCCGGTCCGCACTGGAAGAGGTGCGGCGGCGGCAGCCCGATCTGCTCATCCTCGACGTGATGCTGCCCGGGGTCGACGGGCTCGACGTGTGCCGGATCCTGCGGCGCGAGTCCGACATCCCGGTGCTGATGCTGACCGCGCGTACCGAGGAGGACGACATGCTGCTCGGGCTCGACCTCGGCGCGGACGACTACATGACCAAACCGTTCAGCCCGCGGGAGCTGGCAGCCCGGGTTCGCACACTCCTTCGCCGTACCAGGGTGCCTGTGACCGCGGAGCCCAGCACGCTTCTGCGGGTCGGTGAGGTGGCGGTTGATCTCGATCGCCACGAACTGTTTGCCGACGGCACCCATATCTCCTGTACGCCGGGAGAGTTCCGCCTGATCTCGACCATGGCCGCGCGCCCGCATCGGGTCTTCACGCGGGCTCAGTTGTTGGAAAACATGCACGGGATCGACCAGTACATCACCACGCGGACGATCGACACCCATGTACTGAACCTGCGGAAGAAGATCGAGCCGGACCCGCGCCGGCCGGTCCGGCTGCTGACCGTCTACGGGGTCGGCTACAAGCTGACCGACGGCTGACATGGCTGCGCGACGAAGCCTTCTGGTCCGGCTGCTGGGAGGTGCCGTCCTGATCGCGCTCTGCTCGATCGCCGCGACGGCCTGGCTGGCGGCCCGCAGCACGACGGTCGCCATCCAGGAGCAGCAAGGCCAGGCCTTGGCCGACGACGCAAAGATCTACAACACCCTGCTCGAGTACGCCGCCACGCACCGCAGCTGGGACGGAGTCGACCCCCTGCTCGACGAGCTCAGCAAGAGCACCAATCGGCAGATCAGTCTCAGCAAACGCGACCGCACCCCGATCGCCGGCAAGCCAGTGCCGCCGAGCCGGAAGCAATCCGCTGCCATCTATCCACTCCAAGTCGACTCCGCGCTGACCGCTGCGGAGGCGGGCGGCGACCAGATCGACCCGCACGTGGTCGGTCCTTTTGCGCTGACTCGGGAGCAGAAGTCGCGGTACAACATGCTGGCGAAGCGCGTTCTCAAGTGCATCCAGGACGACACCGGTCTGGGCAAGATCGTCGTCGATCCGACCGGCCGACCGCGGATCGAGGGCGCAGCGCCGTACTTCCTGGACCGGTGCCTCGCGTCGAACCTGAACGTCATCGAGGCGCCGCAGCTCAAGTACTACGAGCGGCTGCAGAAGGACGTCAACACCTGCCTGACCGCGCGCGGGTCGGTCGCCCTGATCAAACTCCAGGCCGACCTGTCCTGGACCATCCCGAGCGGGCAACTGTCGCCCGTCCGACCCGCCGGTGCCCCGAAGGTCGTGCCACCACTCCCCACGCCCGATGCCGTCGAGAACTGCCTACTGTCAGCACGCCGAACAATGCTCACGCCGTACGTCGCTCCTCTGGCACTGCTGTTTGTGAGCGCACCGGGGAGTAGCGCGTCGGCGGGTTTCGACCTGTCGGCGGCAAATCAGAAGCGGATCGCGGGAGTCGCGGCAGCGATCCTCGGGATCACCGTGCTGATCACAGTGCTCGGCGGGATCCGGCTGGTGCAACCGTTGCGCGCACTGACGAAAGCGTCCCGGCAGATGAGCGGTGGCGACGAGAAGATCCGGGTCAAGGTTCGCGGCCAGGACGAGATCGGCCAGCTGTCGCTTGCCTTCAACGAGCTCGCCGACAGCCGGGCCACAACCGAATCGTTGCGCAGGGCAATGGTCAGCGACATCGCGCACGAGCTGCGCACCCCGCTGAGCAACATCCGCGGCTGGCTCGAAGCCGTCGAGGACGGTGTCGCCCAACCCGACGAAGCGTTCATCGCATCGCTGAGCGAAGAGGCCGCTCTACTCCAGCACATCATCGACGACCTCCGCGATCTCGCCACCGCCGATGCCGGCAACCTCCGCATCCACCCCGAACGCGTCTACCTCGGTCTCCTCCTCGACCAGGTCGTCGCCACCTACCTCAGCCAGGCCGAACACGCCGAGATCACGTTGTCCTCGGCAACCGACGGCGACATCGAGCTGGACGCCGACCCAGTCCGCCTCCGGCAAGCCATCGGCAACCTGGTCGCCAACGCCCTCCGCTTCACCCCAGCCGGCGGCACAGTCACCCTCAAAGCCCGCCGCGAAGGCCCCGAGGTCGTCATCGACGTCATCGACACCGGCGCCGGCATCGCCCCCGAAGACCTCCCCAAGGTCTTCGACCGCTTCTGGCGCGCCGAACAGTCCCGCAACCGCCACACCGGCGGCAGCGGCCTAGGCCTCCCCATCGTCCGCTCCCTCATCGAAGCCCACCAAGGCACCACCGCCGTCACCAGCACCCTCGACGCCGGCTCCACCTTTACCCTCCGCCTCCCCACCATCGCCCCCTAACC
>NZ_SMKX01000019.1 GCF_004349055.1 Kribbella antibiotica | reverse complement strand
GTGGGAGCAGGGTGGGCCGGAGCTGCAGACGTTCGACAGCATGTTGAGTCAGTTCGCGGATCCGCAGCGGGCGCCGGAGCTGTTGCAGGTGCGGGAGCGGATGCGGTCGTGGCGGTTCTACGACCACCTGCGTACAGACACCGACGCGCCCGCCCGGCAGGCGCAGGTCGGCACGCGGACGCCGGTGCTGGGGCCGGAGGGGGCCGACCTGGCAGCGGCATTGCAGACGATCCTGGAGATGGGGCCTGCGGGCGCGGTCAAGGAGGCAGTGGATCAGGCGTTTCCCGGCAGCAGCGTGGAGATCCGCAACAACGAAGGGCGCTTCGAGCTTGCCTTCCGGCAGCACGGGTTGCTGCGGCCGCTGACCGGCGCGGAACTGTCGGACGGGACACTCAGATATCTGCTGTGGGTGGCTGCCTTGCTGACGCCGCGTCCGCCGGAGCTTCTGGTGCTGAACGAGCCTGAGACGAGTCTGCACCCGGATCTCTTGCCTGCGCTGGCGAATCTGGTCGTCACGGCAGCGAAGGAGACGCAGGTGATTGTCGTGACGCACTCGCGGCCATTCGTGGCGTCGATGGAAGCGCTGGCCGAGGACGTGCACACCATCGAGCTGATCAAGGAGCAGGGTGCCACGACGATCGCCGGGCAGGGGCCGCTCGACGAGCCGCCGTGGAAGTGGCCGACAAGGTGACGGCCACACACCAGGGGTTCAGCGAATGACGTCGTACACGAGCTTTTGGATGCCGTTCGAGTAGGACGCCTGGTCGACGAGCTTGAGGTTCTGCTTGTCCTTGTCGCTCGAGCTGAACAGGCGCTTGCCGGCGCCGAGCAGGACCGGGAAGACGAGCAGGCTGTAGCGGTCGATCAGACCCGCGTCGGCGAGGTTGCGGTTCAGGGTTGCGCTGCCGTGCAGGGCGATCGGCCCGCCGTCGGTCTCCTTGAGCGCCGCGACGTCGTCCAGGGTGCGCAGGATGGTGATCTCACCCCAGTTGTCGACCAGGTCGGCCTCCTGCAAAGATCCGGAGACGACGTACTTCGGCATCGCGTTGTAGCGAGGGAAGTCCGCGATCCCCGGCCACACCGGCGCGAACGCCTGGTAGCTGACCCGGCCCATCATCATCGCGGCCGCCTCGTCCTGCTCCTGCCCCTTCAGCTCGTACGCCGCCTCGTCCATCGCAACGTCCTTGAAAGTCCAACCGGAGTTCCGGTAGCCCGGCTCCCCACCCGGGGCCTCGACGACGCCGTCCAGGGAAACAAAAGCGGTGGTAATCAGGGTGCGCATCTTGCTACTCCTTCAAGAAGTGGTGCTGACATCACTGCGTCGACCAGCCTCTCCCGAAGACGACACCACTCCCGCAACCCCTACCGTGACCCCCGTCACATCAGCCGGACCGCTGGCAGTTTGGGGACAGGTGGGCTGTTGATGCACGGACAGTTGCGAGGCTGGTGCGATGAGAGCGGCGATGGGGTTGCTGGTGATCGTGGGCTGCGTGGCGCTGGCTGGATGCGCGTCCGAGCGAGACAAGCTGCTCGAGGCCGGAGACAAGTCTTGTACGGCGCTCAACGCGCGATTCGCCGGTGATTTGGCGTTCGGCGAGGGCGTCGGGATGAACGATCTCGCCAAGATGTCGGAGCGAGCGCGGCTGGCCGAGGAGCTTGCGGCCGAGGTCCGGAAGTTGCCTGCCGGGGAGACCGATCAGGCCGCGCTGAACAAGTGGCTGGACTCCTTGGCGTCGTGGGCCGAGGAGGAGCGCAAGCTCGCCGAAGCCATCAAGACCGCGAAGTTCGGGTCGGACATGGCCATCGCGATGCAGGTCACCATCCCGGACAGCGTGGCCAAAACCACGGCCGAGGCCGCATCCACGGTCGGGTTCACCACCTGCTCGCAGACCAAAGAATGGATGGCGTTCCCGAAGTAGCTACTTCACGGATTCGAAGCGGACCAGAACCACAGAGCCGGCGGCTGACAGCAGGAAGCCGAGCAGGGCTAAGGGCCACCAACCAGCCCGGACGGCGTCAGACAGTACGGCGACGCCGACGACGGCTGGGGTGATGGTCTGCAGGGCGATCATCGGGGTGGTGGCGAGGGTGACCGAGCCTCGTTGCAGGGCTAGCGAGTAGAGGATGAAGGCGAGAGCACCGCTCACCGGGAGCGTGTATGCCGTCGGACTGCGCAGCAACTCGCCGACAGAACCGTCCTGGAGCAGGCGCGCCGAGATCGCGACGCCCGCATACCCGAGACCCGAGAGCATGCCGAGCAGGGCGGTGGAGATGCCGTGCTGTGAGCGACTGGCCAGCGCCCCGAGCACAGCAATGAAGACCAGCCCGACAACGACGCCGATCGTCAAACCGTGGTGCTGAACGTTCGGCCCGGCCTCGCCCGAGGACACGGCTAGCAGGCCGAGACCGACGACGACGCCGATCACCGCGGACCATTCAACGAGACTCAGGTGATCCGACATCAGCCGGGTGGCGAGCAGCGCGGTGACGACGAGGCTGACGGCGATACCGGCCTGGGCCAGGTAGAGCGGCAGCAGCCGGAGGGCGACGAAGTGCAGACCGAAGCCGGCGAGCTGCAACGCCAGCGCACCGAGGAACGCGGGCTGGCGAAGCAGTGCGACGACGAAGGCGCCCAAGCGCCGCGGGTCGAGCTCGGACTGGGTCGGCACCTTCCGCGAGCCGACGGCCTGCAGGATCGAGGCGATGCCGAACAGAACGGCGGCACCGAGGGCGGCGCCGAGACCGAGGCCGAGGTTCAAGTCAGGCGGCCTTGCGGCGCGGTAGCCAGAACGTCATGTACAGACTGAGGACCGCGTAATACACCAGGTAGGCCAGCGAGATCGCGACCACGATCGGGCTCGGGTTCGGCATCTGCGACAGCAGGACGGCGTACGAGGCCAGCCAGATCGCGGTGGTCAGCAGGTTCATCGAGCGGAACTTCTTGGTCCGCGACGGATACACGTACTTGACCGGGACGAAGACCAGGATCGAGCAGATCACCAGGATGATGCCGGTGGTGGTCGGGCTGAGGCCGAGGACCACCACGTAGAAGGCGACCACGTTCCAGTACGACGGGAAGCCGAGGAAGAAGTGGTCGTCGGTCTTCGCGTCAGTGCGGCAGAACTGGTAGCTCGATGCGAGCAGCGGCAGTGCAGCCAGTACGGCGCCCCAGCCGCCGCCGGGGAGGTAGTGGCCGGTCCAGAGCAGCACGATCGGGGCGAACGCGTACGTCAGGTAGTCGACGATGTTGTCGAGCATCGCGCCGTCGAACCACGGGATCGTCTCCTTGACCCGTAGCCGGCGCGCGAGCATGCCGTCGGTGCCGTCGATGACGAGGGCGGCCAGCCCCAGCCAGAGGGCCCGGACGGCGTCGCCGTCGATGGCCGCGATGACGATCAGCAGCGCGAAAACGGTTCCGCTCGCGGTATAGGCGTGCAGCGCGAATCCGGCCAGACGCAACCGCGTCGACCCGACGAACGGCTCCCGCACCGCGTCGTGTGTGGTCAGGACTACTCCCAGAACTTGGTCGGCGCAGGGCGCCGGACCGGGTCGACACGACCCGGCCGCCGCCAGCGTCTCACAGTGCAGGTCCTGACCTTGTCACCGGCTGTGCGCACACGCCGAAGCCGGTGTGCGCAACCCAGCGAAACTACGCGACCGGCTCCAGCACGAAGAACGGCATCTTCCGCGTGGTCTTGGCCTTGTACTCCTCGTACGGCGGGTAGGCGGCGACCGCGAGCGGCCACCACTCGTCGTACTCCGCGCCGTCGATCTCGCGGGCGACGTAGTCCTTGGTCACCTCGCCGTCCTGCAGGGTGATGTTCGGGTCGGCCTTCAGGTTGTAGTACCAGACGGGGTTCTTCGGGGCGCCACCCTGGGACGCGACCGCGACGTACACACCGTCCCGCTCGACCCGCATCAGCGGGACCTTGCGGATCTTGCCGGACTTGGCGCCACGCATCGTCAGCAGGACGACCTTCAGGCCCATGATGTCGACGGCGTCGGTGCTCCCGGCCTCGGTGACCTTCTCAACCTGGTCGCGAACCCATTCGGACGCGCTCGGTACATATTCGTCATTGGTGGTCATGGCATCCATGTTAATGGTGACGCATCAACATCCACAATCACAGCGCGCCATCAAGGCGCACAGGACTGTAACTGGGTCGCGGTGGCGATCGTGCCCTCGATCCAGCGCCGCCGCAGGAAGTGCGCCTTCAGCAACCGGTGCACGCCGTCGAGTACGACCAGACGGCCGCGGTAGGCGACCAGGTTGATCGGGAAGTCCAGGTCGGCGTCCATCACCCGCTGGTAGTGCGGGCGGAAGTTCATCGGCGTCTCGGCGACCTGGTTCGGCGTGACCTTGAAGCGTTCGCCGTCGAGCCGCCACAACGGCAGCTCGAACATCCAGACCAGGTCCGCGACCTCGATCGGCTCGACCTTCAGAGCGAGCGCCCACAGCTTCTCGAGCTGCCACGTGGTCGGCGGAAAGACCTCACGCAGCTCGGCCGGCATCATCGCGACCAGGTCCTCGAACGAGACGTCCGGGGCACTCCGATCAGCAGCATCCATCACGACGACGCAGGCTACGCCATCAGGGGCCGAGAATCCGGCTAAGAATGCTCCAACCGGTGCACGATCACGATCGCCGAGTCGTCGCCCGGTCCCCCGGCCGTCGCGACCAGGTCGGCCGCGGCGCCCCGGAAGCCCTGTGCCACCAGGCGTTCCGCATGTCCGGTGAGCCGGTCGGTACCGCGCCCGATGTCACGCCGCGGCGTCTCGACCATCCCGTCGCTGTAGAGGAACAGCGCGTCGCCAGGCTTCAGTACGCCGTGATTCGGCGCGAACTCAGGCGCCTCCACCAACCCGAGCAGCGGCCCGTCCGCATCCCGCGTCTGCCACCGCCCCGACCACGCGTCGAACTGGATCGCCGGTGGGTGACCCGCCGTCCGGACGCAGAACTCCCCGGAACACAGGTTCACTGCGACATGGACGACGGTTGCGAAGTCGTCGGCCCAGTCCTGCCTGCGCAGATACCGGTTGGCCGCAGGCAAGAAATCCTCAACCGGTACGACGCCCAGCAAGCCGCCGAAGGCACCAGACAGCAACAGCGCCCGGGTGCCCGCATCGACACCCTTGCCCGAGACATCGACCAGCGCGACCTCGAGCAGGTTGTCGCGTTCGGTCGACACCACGAAATCACCGGAGAACTTCGACTTGCCGGCCGACTGGATCGCCACCTCTGCCCGCCACCCACTTGGCAACGGCGGCAGCTCGCCCTGCGCGGTCAGCGTGTCCCGCAACTCCATCAGCATCGACTCACCACGGGTCCCCGGCACCCCGAGCTGATTGCGCACCTTCGCGCCGGCGATGACGACCCAGCCGATCACTCCGAGCACCAGCACGAATCCGGTCGTCGGCGTCGGCTGCTCGCGCGACACGAGCACGAACGACGCGATCATCAACGTCAGCAGGGTGAGGACGACCAGTTGCCGGAAGCCCAGGACCAGCCCGCCGAGCAGGATCGGGATGACGAGCGAAGCAGCAGGCACATAGGTCGGCCAGGCCGCACTGAACGCGGCGAACAGCAAGGCCAAGGAGAGCAGCGCGAAGAAGGCCAGGGGGTGTAACCGGCGGGCACGGCGCAGCACCGCGACGACCAGGCGGCCGACGCGTCGTATGACAGCTCGACCGCTGCTCTTGATCATGGTGTGAAGAAGATAACGGCACCCCATGGTCCGCGCATCAAAAAACTTGATAACTGTTCAGACTTACTTTCTGGTGAGCCCCGTGCGCTGACACTTGGGGCACCAGAAAAGGTTGCGCCCGGCCAGGATCTCGGTCCGGACGACCGACTGGCAGACGTAGCACCGCTGGCCCTGGCGACGGTAGACATAGACCTCGCCGCCGTGGTCGTCCTGGCGTGGGTCGCGGCCCATGGCTTCGGGTGTGTGATCGTCGGCAACAGTGTCGATGCGGCCGGTCTCGACGCCGGTCTTCATCAGCTCGACGAGGTCGTCCCACATGCCTTGCCACTCACGCTTCTTGACCAGGTGGCCCGGTGTCATCGGGTGCAGCTTGGCCCGGAAGAGCACCTCGGCGCGATAGACGTTGCCGACGCCGCTCAACACGTCCTGTTCCATCAGCAGCCGTCCGATCGGCAGCTTGCTGCGATGAATCCGCTTCCAGGCGAGCTCCGGGTCCGCGTCGTCGCGCAGCGGGTCCGGTCCGAGCCGTCCGATCAGCACCTCGCGTTCGCCGTCGGTCAGCACCTCGCACACGGTCGCACCGCGCAGGTCGGCGTACGACGTGGCGTTCTGAAGCCGGAGGCGGACTTGGCCGACTGGTAGTGGCACAGGCGCCGTACCGAAGTTGACCTTGCCGATCAGTCCGAGGTGGATGTGCAGCCAGCCCGCTCCCTCGAAGTCGGCGAGAAAGTGCTTGCCGTGGGCCTCTGTTGCCCGCAGCACATGGCCGTCGAGCAGTGCGGCGCCGTCGGCGAACCGGCCCTGGGGACTGGTCGTGCGGACCGGCCTGCCGCCGAACGCATCCCAGACGTCGTTGGCCAGCCGGTGCAGCGTGTGACCTTCAGGCATGATTCCTCTTATGGGGATTACAGGTGGTACGCCGAAGGGCCGGTCCGGACCGGCCACACCGGCCGTGGTGGGCACCGGCCGGTCGATGCGGGCCCGCGACGTCTCCCGGCCGCGTGAGCCGTTCAAACGCCGCGGAGTCGTCCCGCCGGAGGAAGAGGCTCAGGAGAGCGGCGGTAGCTCGCCGGTCGACTCGTAGTCGCTGAGCATGTCGATGCGACGGGTGTGCCGCGCCTCGTCGGAGTAGTCGGTGGCCAGGAACGTCTCCACGAAGCTGGTCGCCTCCTCGGTCGAGTGCATCCGCGCCCCGACGCTCACAACGTTGGCGTTGTTGTGCTCGCGGCCGAGCTTGGCGGTGTCGGTGCTCCAGGCCAGCACGGCCCGAACACCCTTCACCTTGTTCGCCGCGATCTGCTCTCCGTTGCCGGAGCCACCGATCACGACGCCCAGGCTGCCCGGGTCCTCCACGACCCCGACACCAGCCCGCAGGCAGTACGGCGGGTAGTCGTCCACTGCGTCATACACGGCCGGGCCGTGGTCGACGACGTCGTGGCCGGCAGCAGTGAGGTGCTGCACCACGTGATTCTTAAGCTCGAAGCCGGCATGGTCAGAGCCGATGTGCACTCGCATGGGCTGCAATCTACTGATACACCGGAACGCCAGGCAGCTTGGGTGCACCCGACCCGACGTACACGGTGGTCACATAGCCGCCGTACTTCGGCAGATACGCCCACCAGTCGCTAGAGCGCGGCGGCACGTCGATGTGCTCGCCCAGGGTCTGCCCACTGACCAGAACCTCGACTCCGGGCGGCAGCATGCCCAGGATCCCGCAGGAGGTGTTCGGCGCCGTCCGGACGCGTACTCCCACGCCAGTGGTGGCCAGCCAGCTCCCACTGGTCCGCACGCCGCCCGGAACGATCAGAGCCCGGGTCAGCCGGGTCACGTCCGTGTACGCCTTCCCGTACTGCGTCCCGCGCGGATGCAGCGTGTAGACGGACACGATGCACCGGTCGTCCTTCCCGACGGTGCCCGTGGTGTGCAGTGCGTCGCTGGTCAGATCGAGGGTTTCGACCGGCTTCGAACGGTCGCTTCCGTAGCCGCTCGACCCGAAGAATCCGGACCAGCCCTGTTTGATGCTGAAATCAGGATCGAATACCGACGCGATGCCGAAGTACTGGTCGAAGCCGTCGGTGCCGTACCGGGTCGGCTCGTGCAGCTGGTTCATGATGTAGTGCCGGACCGGTGACGGGGCGTGGTCGAGGATGTATCGATAGATCCGGACCGTGTCGGCGGCGGTGATCGAAACGTAGCCCCAGAACCCCGGATGGGTGGCCGGCGGACCTTCGGTGTGGGTGAGTCCGAGCCGTCGCACCATCCGCTCGACGATCGCCGCGCCACCGTTGTGGTCCCAGTAGTAACTCGCGGCGTCGTCGTCGCTGCTGCGCAGCATCACCTCGAGCCTGGCCCGGTCCTCCGGCCCGACGATGTACGTCGGGCCGCGGTCCCAGAGCAGGTCGAGGACGATCAGCAGTTTCACCACCGAGGCGGAGCGGAACCGGTGATCGGCGTTGGACTCCTGGACGAACCGCCCGGTCTGGCGGTCGAACACGGCGATGCCGGCGGTCACACCGGCGGGGACGACATCGAGCTCAGTGCGCTCGTCACGTAACGTCATGTGATACCTACTCACCACTTGAAGAATTCCCGTTGGTGAGCAACCTTCACCGGCACGGGGGCTCAGTTCAAGCCTTGAACTCTGGACCGAAGCATTTTCGGCCCCAATGGATCAGTCGAACACGGGGTCGCGGTCGCGGCTTCGCTTGATCTCGAAAAAGCCGTCGGTACCGGCGACGAGCCGGACTCCGTCCCACAGTTTGCCGGCGGCCTCGCCCTTCGGCGCAGGCGTGACCACCGGACCGAAGAACGCGGTTCCCTCGACCGAGATGACCGGCGTACCGACCTCCATCCCGACCAGGTCCATGCCGGCGAAATGCGACTTGCGCAACGCCTCGTCGTACCGGTCGTCGGTGGCGGCTTCGAGCAGCGCCGCCGGCAGGCCGACCTCGGCCAGCGCCTCGGGCAGGACCGATTCGTCGGCGCCGCCACGGCCCTCGTTGTGGATCCGGCGGCCGAGCGCGGTGTAGAGCGGCAGCAGGACCTCGTTGCCGTGCGCCTGCTCAGCGGCGATCAGCACCCGGACCCGGCCGAGTTTGCGCAGCCAATTGGCGTCGTGTTCGTCACGTTCTTCGTTCAGGACAGCCAGGCTCATCACGTGCCAGGTCGTCTTCACGTCGCGGACCTGCTCGACCTCGAGCATCCAGCGGGACGTCATCCAGGCCCAGGGGCAGGCCGGGTCGAACCAAAAATCGGCGGAGGCAGTCATGTTCTCGATCATACAAACTTCAAAGAATCACCCCGGGGCCAGATACCGGCTTGGTATCCATCGATCGATGTCGCGGGGAAACCCTCAGCCAACGCAACCGTCAGCTGCATAGGATGCCGATATGCCTGGAACCAACCTGACGCGCGACGAGGCGCGGACCCGTGCGGGCGTGGTCGACAACGTCAGCTACGCGATCGAGCTCGACCTGACCACCGCCCCGAGTGGAGCGCCGACGTTTCCGTCCGTGACCACGATCACCTTCGCGGCCACCGACGGCGCGAGCACGTTCGCCGATCTGATCGCGGACACCGTCCACGAGATCACGCTGAACGGCCGGTCGCTCGACCCGGACACGGTGTACGACGGCGCCCGCATCCAGCTCGACGGTCTTGCCGCCGACAACGAGCTGCGCGTGGTCGCGGACTGTCTGTACTCGCGAACCGGCGAAGGGCTGCACCGCTCGGTCGACCCGGCCGACAAGGAGACCTACCTCTACACGCAGTTCGAGGTGCCGGACGCCCGCCGGGTCTTCGCCACCTTCGAGCAGCCCAACCTCAAGGCCCCTTTCACTTTCACCGTCTCCGCCCCGGCCCGCTGGGTCGTCATCTCGAACTCCCCCACCCCCGAGCCGACCACGTACGCCGGTCCTAGCGGCGAAGAGCTGGCCCGCTGGGAGTTCCCGCCGACCGAGCGGATGTCGACGTACATCACCGCTGTCGTCGCCGGTCCGTACCACGTGGTCACCGACTCCTACGAGGGCCCGAACGGGACCTACCCGCTGTCGCTGCTGTGCCGTCCGTCGCTCAAGGACGCACTGGACGCCGACGACCTGTTCGAGGTGACCAAGCAAGGTTTCGAGCTGTTCGAGAAGGCCTTCGGGGTTCCGTACCCGTTCCACAAGTACGACCAGGCCTTCGTGCCGGAGTACAACATGGGCGCGATGGAGAACGCCGGCTGTGTGACGATCCGGGACGAGTACATCTACCGCAGCCGCACCACGCACGCAGAGCTCGAGGGCCGCGCGAACACCGTGCTGCACGAGCTGGCGCACATGTGGTTCGGCGACCTGGTCACGATGACCTGGTGGGACGACCTGTGGCTGAACGAGTCCTTCGCCGAGTGGGCTTCGCACTGGGCGCAGGCCACCGCAACGACCAAGTACGCCGGTGCCTGGACGACGTTCTGCAACGCCCGCAAGAACTGGGCCTACCGGCAGGACCAGCTGCCCTCGACGCACCCGATCGCGGCCGACATGGTCGACTTCCACGCGGTCGAGGTGAACTTCGACGGCATCACCTACGCCAAGGGCGCATCCACGCTGCGGCAACTGGTGGCGTTCGTCGGTGAAGACACCTTCATCAGTGCACTGAAGGAGTACTTCGCCGATCACGCGTTCGGCAACACCGAGCTGGCCGACCTGCTCAAGCCGCTCGAGAAGGCCTCTGGCCGCGACCTCGACGACTGGACCGAGCGCTGGCTGCGGACCGCCGGCGTAAACACGCTGCGCGCTGACTTCGCTGTTGACGCCGATGGCAAGTTCACCTCGTTCGCGATCGAGCAGACCGCGGCCGAGCAGTTCCCGGTACTGCGTCCGCACCGGCTGGCCGTCGGTCTGTACCAGCTGACCGATGCGGGCCTGGTGCGCACCGAGCGGTTCGAGGTGGACATCGACGGTGCCCGCACCGAGCTGGCCGAGCTCGTCGGCGCCACACAGCCGGACTTCGTGCTGCTGAACGACGACGACCTCACCTACGCCAAGATCCGGCTGGACGAGCGCTCCCGCGCGACGCTGGTCGAGTCGATCGACCAGCTGGCCGAGTCGCTGCCGCGGGCGCTGGCCTGGGGTGCGGCCTGGGACATGACCCGGGACGCCGAGATGCCGGCCAGCCAGTACGTCGGCATGGTGCTGCGCGGGATCCGCGCCGAGAGCGACCTGACCGGTGTCCGCTCGCTGCTGACGCAGGCCACCAGCGCCATCAACCTGTACTCGGCTCCCGCGAACCGGGAGGCCCTGCGCGTCCAGTTCGAGGCGACCCTGGCAGAGCTGGTCGACAACGCCGAGGCCGGAAGCGACCACCAGCTCGCCTTCGCGCGCGCTTACGCCGGCTCGGTCTACTCCACCGCCGGTGCGGATCGGCTGGCTGCCTGGCTCGACGGGCGCGAGCTGCCCGCCGATCTGGCCGTCGACACCGACCTGCGCTGGACGCTGATCGTCGCACTGTCCCGGCTGGGCCGGATCGGTGCCGACGAGATCGAGGACGAGCTGACCCGCGACACCACCATCACCGGTGGCGAGCGGGCTGCGCAGGCCCGCGCTGCGCGACCGACGGCCGAGGCCAAGGAAGAGGCCTGGCAGATCGCGGTCGAGTCCGGGGACACCCCGAACGAGACACAGTTCCGGACCATCCTCGGCTTCCAGCAGCCCGGCCAGGAGGAGCTCCTGCGTCCGTACGTCGGCAAGTACCTGGCCGCGGCCAAGGACGTCTACACCCGCCTGGGTTCGTCGATGGGCGAGAACGTGCTGGTCAACCTGTCGCCGCGCATCCTGGCGGAGCAGCCGACTCTGGATGCCTTGACCGACTGGCTGGCCGCTGAGTCCGCATCCATCGACGCTCCGACCAAGCGCTACGTCTCAGAGGCTCAGGCCGACCTGAGCCGCGCTATCGCAGCACAGGTCGCTGACGCGAGCTGACCGCCTATTGAATGACAGCCGGTGCCCGGGCGGGGTAGAACAGAGCAGATGCCTGTTTCTGACCCCGCCCTGGCCGGTGCAGCAGCTGTAGCGCTGACTGGACTCGCTGAGGCGTACCGCCCGCGCCCTGTCATTCCCCTGCTCCCCTGGCACGACACCCACCGACTGGTGAAGCCGTACATCGTCACGGCCCGCGGCCGCCGGTGGGACGACCAGATGGTCGCCCTCGCCCGTACGGCGGCCGGTCGGCAGCTGGACTTCGACGATGCGATGGGCTCTGTCGGCCTGGCAGTCGTCGTACTGCACCTGGGTGAGGACAGCATCCATCTGGTGGTGCACAGCTGGACGAAGGACTTCCAGTCCCGGTTGAGCATGTTCAGCGGGATCGACGTGGACGACCTGCGCCCGATGCCGAGCGGGGTCGCACCCTGCGTGTGGGAGCTCGAAGTGCTCAGCCACGAGCGATCGGCGTACGTGACTCACATCCTGAGCGGTGGTGTCGATGTGGACGCCTGGCTGGACGATGCGCTCGACACTCGGCCCCAACCAGACGCACAGGCCATACCCAGCGGCATCTGACCCAGCGGCACCTGACGAACGCGACCTGTAGCCATCAAACGATTGCTCGTCAGCACAGGGTGAACGGATGTGCACGGACCGCAATTCCCTTGTCCAGAAGGAGATTCTCACCACCTGAAGAACACTCATTTCCCCCCGGAATCGGTTTAGGCTCACGGACTAGAGACCTGGGGAGGGGTCCTTTTACCGTGACATCACATCGCCGCAAGAAGAAGCCGGAGCGTTCGCGCACCGCAGTCGGGGCCGCCATCGTGGCCACCGCTGCGATCGCAGGGGTGTCCGCCTTCATCCTGACTCAGGGCGGTTCCAAGCCGTCCACCGCCGACAGCGTCCGGGCGGCCGCCGTACCGGAGAAGGCTGCGACTACGCCGACGCCGAGTGCTCATCCGACAGTTGCCTCCAAGGCCGACCGGAAGCCGCCGGCCAACCACACTGTCGCCAAGCCGACCACATCGGCGCCCATCGACACCGGCCCGACCTCCCCGGTCTTCAAGCGGGGACAGTGGATCGCAGTGCTCGACAAGTACACGTCCGACACCGGTCTGGACGCCAGTCAGACCGCGCAGAAGGCCGCCGCAAAGATCGCCGCAGCAGGTGTCCCGGCCAAGGCCATGCTGGTCAACGGCCAGTACCCCGGCTTCGCCAACAGCAGCGGCGAGCCAGTTCTGGACACCTGGGTCGTCTACCTCGGTCCCGGGCCGTCGTCGGCTCAGATGCTCGATCTGTGTTCGGCACCCAAGACCCAGCGCGCCTACAGCAACCTGGCCTGCCCTACCTACGAACCAGCAGGCTGATCGGTCGCCAAGCGCGCATGCAGGTGTGAGTTATGCCGCTCGCCGCTCACCTCGACGTAGTAGTCCCGCATGATCCCCTCCAGCTGAAACCCAGCCCGGACGGCGACTCGGCAGGAGCCTTCGTTGACCAGAGCATGGTCGAGGGAGATGCGGTGCAGCCCCAGACCGGCCGGAGCGAAGGCCCAGCTCACAGCAGCATCGAGAGCCCTGGCAGCGAGTCCACGGCCGCGAGCGGCCGGGCTGATCCAGTAGGCGGCGACCGCCTGGTCAGGGACGCGATGCACATCCCGCAGCGTGACACTGCCGAGCACACGGTCGCTTGAGCGGTCCGCAACAGCGAACACGGCATTGCCGCGCGACCAGGAGTCCAGACGCGGCTCCAGCCAACGCCAGGCCCGCTGACTCGCGGGGGTGCGGATCACCGCAGTCCCCGCGGTCCAGCGCAGTACAGCTGGATCCTGCAGCGCTTCAGCCACCGCCTCCTCATCCGAGGCTACGAACGGACGCAGTACGGCGTCGTCCAGCTCGATGCGATGCGGCTGCAGCCCCTTGACCACTACTGCTTGTGGGGCTCGTTGGCGTGCAGCAGAGGCGCCTGGTGTGCGTTGGTACCCAACTGCTGCACACCGGTCACCAGCCCGCCGGTGAGGTCACCAGTGGCGAACGACGTCTGCATCGTCAGCGCGGCCAGACCGGCTGCGGTGTCGGACAGCTGCCGCTTCGCCTCGGCGCCGGTGACGATCTCCAGCCGACGGCCGGCCGGGTCGACGTACACCAGCACGGTGTGGTCCGGGTCCTCAAGCTCGTTCAGGAGCTCTTGGGCGAACGGACGGGTCTCGGAGTCCGCACCACCGACGTACACGGAGAAGCGCAGGCCGGACGCCTCCTCGGCGTGCCGGACCGCCCTCTCGATGTCGTAGAGCTGGTCGGGCGTGAACGCGTCACCAACTGGCACTTGCGCCTCCGGTCGTGCGGGCGACGCCGGATCCGGCGGTCGCGAGGGTTCCCGGTGCGGCGGGCAGCTCGGGCAGGCTGGCAGGGTCGGGCTTGGTGGCGGCCGGTCCGTTGATCCAGACCGGCGGTGCCCACCAGGACAGACCAGGCCGGTACCGCGGCCCGCTCGCGATCGAGGACGCGAACACCAGCAGCGCGATCGCCGCGATGACCAGTGCAGGTATGCCGACGAACACCAACAGCGTGTGGCCGGTCAGCTCAGGAATCACACCCGCAGCCTAGTACTCCACCGGCCGCGCTCGCCCCAGGGCCTCACCTGGGGCGAGCACGAACACCGGCAAGCCGTCAGCAGCCGCCGCAGTTGTGGTACGTGATGTCCCAGTGATTGCCCTCGTCGGCATAGACATTGCCGGCACCGGACTCCCACTGCGGAGCGCCGTCACCCCGGACGCCGATGTAGGTGAAGGTGTTGCGGATGTAGTTGCCGACGCAGGTGTACTTGGAGATGTCGACCTTGTAGCCGTTGCGGTGACTGTAGGTTCCGCTCGCGTGACCGGTCTCGGTGCCACCGGTGATGTTCACAGCACACCCACTGGACTGCTTGAGCGTGCGGACGCCGTACACGGTCGTGTCGTTGATGTTGGTGAACGACGTACAGGTCGAGTTGTTCCAGTCCGAGCAGTTACCGCTGGACGACCAGGTAATGCCGGCCGCACTGAAGATGGCGGTCGCTTGGGAATGCGTCATCTTGGTGACTGCGGAGGCCTGTTCGACCACCACCACAGCCGGCAGCAATCCGGCCAGTACGGCGACCACCGGAACCAGGGCGCGACGAAAATTCATGGGGACACTCCTTGAAATAGGGGCGGTTATTTCAAGGAGTGCAATGCCCAGGAAAGTTATTTACCAAACCTGCCAGTGGATCAGAAGTTAACATCCGAACACTGGTAAAAGGCGTTCCCCGTGTCGGCGATGGTCCAGACCGACAGGATCATGTGCCGACCGCTCTTACCGCCCGGCAGGGTGCCGGAGTGCGAGATGTCGGCCGGCGGGCGGCCGCTGAAGGGAACGGTCAGGAACGGGTTCAATTCGAGCGCTCCGCGGGTCAGTGGAGCGTTCGAGTTCCAGCCGTTCTTGGTGATGTAGTACCTGAAGTCGGTCGTCGAGTGCATCGCAGTGAAGTGCCACTTGAAGGTGTAGCTCTGTCCTGACCGCAGGTTGTTGGTCGGCCAGCCACCGCCACGCTGGTCGTCGAGCGGGGCGAATGCCCCGATGCCGGCCGAGCAGAGCTTGCCGTCCGCGGGACCACCGTTCGGGAAGCCCTTCGGCCCCTCGACGCTCTGCGGCTCCCACTGGATGTTGCCGCAGTTCTGCGCAGTGCCGGCCTGGCAGTACTTGGCTCGGCTGATCGGTGCGTTGGTCCAGCCGTGTGCGCTGGCCGTGGGGACCGATGTGCTGAACGTCAGTGCCAGGGCACCAACAGCAACACCGGCCATGCTGACTTTGCGTGATCGCAGCATGAGATAACTCCTTCAACTGTGGGGGCGGTGACAGTGAAGGAAGGCGCCTTCGTGGTGACCAATAGAAAACAACTCTTCAAATCTATTGTCAACAACTCGTGACCACAGAAACACGGAAAGACAGAAAAGCTAGATTGTCAGTGCCCCGATCAGGCGGCGCAGGCGGAGATTGTTGGGTAAATCCTCAACGAGAACTGGTTCGCCGTCGGGGCCGCCGAGCGGGACCCGCCAGTTGGGGTACTCGTCCGTCGTCCCGGGCTGATTCTGGGTACGACGCTCACCCACCGCATCCGCGAGGGCGACTCCGACCAGTTTCGATGGAGTGTGAGCGACGTACTGGTGGAGCGCCTCGACGATGCGCTCTACGTCGCCGTCGGTGTAGCGGAGCAGGTGGCGCTCGCGCAGCGCGGTCAGCCACGCGTCCCGGTCCGCCTCGTCGACAGCAAGCTCTTCGGCGACCGGACGGGTCAGCAGACCGAGCCGGTTGCGCAGCTCGACGTGGTCGCCGGCCAGGTAGCCCGCAGTCGGCGGCAGGTCGTGCGTGGTGACAGTGGCCAGGCACAGCTCGCGCCAGAGCTCTGGCGCGAGCGGCTTGCCGTCTACTCCCCGCTCGAACCACAGGACCGACGTACCGAGCACGCCGCGCTCGCTGAGGTAGTCGCGCACCCACGGCTCGACAGTGCCGAGGTCCTCCCCCACCACCGTCACTCCGGCGCGGGTGGCCTCCAGCACGAGGATGCCGATCAGCGCCTCGTGGTCATAGCGGACATAGGTGCCCTCGGTCGGGCGCTCCGGCGACGTGACCCACCACAGCCGGAACATGCCGAGGATGTGGTCGATCCGCAGCCCACCACCGTGGCGCATGACTGCGCGGACCAGATCGCGCCAAGCGGCGTACCCGGTCTCAGCCAGTGCGTCCGGCCGCCAGGGCGGCTGCGACCAGTCCTGTCCCTGCTGGTTGAAAGCGTCCGGCGGCGCTCCGACATGGATGCCCTGCGCCAGCACATGCTGCAGCGCCCAGGCGTCCGCACCATCGGGGTGTACGCCGACTGCCAGGTCATGGACGATGCCCAGTGACATACCGGCCGTTTTGGCTCTGGCCTGCGTCCGGGCGAGCTGGTCGTCCACCTGCCACTGCAGCCAGCAGTGGAACTCCACCGCGTCCGGGTTCTCGTTGCGGAACGCAGTGACCGCCGGGCTGGTCGGGGTCCGCAGTTCCTCAGGCCACTTGCTCCACTCCGGCCCGTGGACGTCGGAGATCGCTGCCCAGGTGGCGAAGTCGACGAGCCCCTGGCCCTCACGGTCGCAGTACGCGCCGTACTCGGCGATGCGCCCTATCGAAGGCCGCACACCGAACAGCAACTGCAGTGCCTCGCGCTTGGCCGCCCACACCGTGTCACGGTCCAGAGCGTTCGCATCCTCACTCAGAGCGCGCGCCTGCAGGCTGAGCGTCCGGACCCGATCACGTTCAGCCGGTGCGAGATCGCCGTACTCGTCGATGTCTTCGATGCGCAGGTAGATCGGGTTACCGAAGCGCCGCGACGCCGGCAGGTACGGCGAAGGCTCCATCCGCCCAGCCAGCTCGGCGGCATGCAGCGGGTTGATCAGCACGAACCCGGCACCCAGGTCGTTGGCCGACCAGGCGGCCAGATCGGCGAGGTCGTGCAGGTCTCCGATCCCCCACGAGCGGCGCGAGCGAACGGAGTACAGCTGCAGCACCCAGCCCCAGGTGCGGTTCAGCTTCTCCGGCTCCAGCTTGCTCGGCGTGACGATCAGCGTGCCGCACGAGATCTCCGGACTGCTACCGATCCGCGCACACAGCCGGTGGTAGCCGAGCGGCAGATCCCCAGGCAGCTGGTACGTCGCCTCGCCGATCTGCACGCCGTCGATCCACTCGGGCTCGACCCAGTGCTCCTGTTGCGGGATGTCCCGGCGTTGGCCGCCATCCTCCAGGTCGACCCACACCTCGGCGGTCGAACCATGCGGCAGGTGCACGGCGAACCATGGCGTCCAGCCGGCACGCATCACCACAGTGGCCGGCAGCGTCCGCCGCCAGCGCGCCTGCTGATGGTCATCGAGAGCTGCGGCAGCCTTCTCCGGCGTGGACGCATCCACACCGAGTGCTGCGAGCACAGTGGAGACAACCTCGCTGGCGACGATCACGTGCTCGCCTTGCCAGTTCCAGTACTCCGTCGCCACACCATGGGCAACCGCTAGCTCAACAAGGGCTGGGGTGGGAGCAGTCACCTCAGCGAGTCTGCCGCATCAGGGCCGCTCGTGTGTAACCGCAGCGCCGTGTCAGTCCGCTGCGCGTCTGCGGCTTAGGAGCAGTACGGCGAACAGGAGCGCCACGCTGGCCACTACGAGGCCTATTGCGACCCCTGCGACGTTGTCGGTGAGCTGGTAGAGCGCAGTCGGCCAGATGACCAGCAGGATCGAGCATCCGACCACCGCGTACACCGATGTTCGCCGCCGCCCATAGGCAACCAGCAGCGCAGCCGGACCGGCCGTTCCGACGGCCAGCGCCATGATCTCGCCGCGGTCCTGGATCAGCCAGCAGATCGAGGAGCTGAACATCGCAGCGCCGGCCAGTGACCACGCGGTCGCCTGGTCCCGGACCAGCCCGAGCATGGCCAGCACGAACGCGACCAGAATGAACCCGGTCCCGGCGATCCCCGCGGAGTTCGAGGCCGACCCGTCCTCCGGGGTCAGCACGTCGGCGGTGATCACCAGGACACCGACCGCCAGGATGCTGAACGTTGCCACCAGCAACGATGATCCGGCCAGCCACCACAGTCCGAGGCAGGCGAGCGTGAGCGCAACGGCGACCCCGACGACACGGCCAGTCTCCCCCTCGATGGCGACGTACGTCGCGAAACCGGTCACACAGCAGCCGAGGGAGGCCAGCGCCGAGGCGAGCTGGTCGCGGCGGCGGACGAGCTTCAAAAGCACCGCTGCGCCGAGCAGGACGACCGCAGCGACGCTCCCGGTGCTGATCCGGGCCGCGCGGCCCATCTCGCCCCAGTTGGCGAGCGTGAGCAACGCCACGGCGCCGAGCAGGAGCACACCACCGACGTACCCGAGGACCTCGACCAGTGCGTTCGAGTGCGGCGCGGCCGGTGGCGTCCGCGGTTTTGGCGGCGGGGCCGCCGGAAGCTCGGACTGCTGGCGCGCGGCAGCAGTCCGCGCAGCGTCCACCTCGGCATCAGCCGCATCCCGGAGCGATTCCGCCTGATACTGGCGCAGCACGCCCGCGCTCACGAGCCTGAGCAGCTCGTCATCCAAGCGGCTGGGCATGCGATCGTCTCTCCCTTGTGAAAGGTCACTAAGATCGGGCGGCGATGACACCTATTCTGACCAGTTACCTTACGTCCGCGTTCAGTCACCCCCTGCTTGCCCTGCCGATGGAGCTCCCAACCTTCTTCCGGTGGGGTAACGACGGCAAACTCGAACTGACCGACGAGATCATCACCGTGCCCGCGCGAATCATCGCGCTGGTCATCGGTTTCTTCGTGCTGCGCTGGATCCTGCACAAGGCGATCCGCCGGTTCGCCCGTCGTACCGGCAACGGGACGGTCGCCGGCGTGCTGTCGAAATCGAGGCTCGGCCAGGACTTCGTCGAGAACAACCTGGCGACCGAGCGCCGGACCCAGCGCGCCGAAACCATCGCTTCCTTGCTCAGCAGTGTCGTGACGATCATGCTCACCGCGGTCCTGGTGGTGATGCTGCTGGCCGAGCTCGGCTTCGACATCATGCCGGTGCTGGCCACCGGAAGCATCCTCGGCGTCGCGCTCGGCTTCGGCGCCCAGACGCTGGTCAAGGACTTCCTGGCCGGTGTCTTCATGATCTTCGAGGACCAGTACGGCGTCGGTGACCTGATCGACATGGAGAAGGCGACCGGCACGGTGATCGCGGTCGGCCTGCGGATCACCACGCTGCGCGGTGAGGACGGCACCACCTGGTACGTCCGGAACGGCGAGGTCCTGCGGATCGGCAACCTGACCACCCGCGACCCACAGTCGGCCGCGCCCTCAGGCGTCGGCAGCGGCACCGAGAAGGCCGAAGACCCCACTCACCTTCCGACGGAATAGCACAGAATTCATCATCACAGATCTTGACCGAACCACCACGGCGAGTCATCATCGGCAGTAATTAGGAAACCTTCCTAACCAAATTCGGATCCAACTCAACCGCCCCGGTTTGGAGTTCGAGATGCGCCGATTCGTCCTGCGTCGCGCCCTGGTGGCGCTCCTGTCCCTCACCCTCCTCAGCACCCTGCTGGCCGCGCCCTCAGCACCCGCCAGCGCCGAGGTGCAGCACCCTCGACAACAGTTCCTCCGCGACTCCGTCAGCGGACTGTTCCTGCACTGGGGGATGCGAACCTCCCCCGGCTACACCAGTTGCAGCGCCTGGGAGAACGCCGTCAAAGCCGGCGGCTGGGATCCGGCGTACTGGGTCCGCGAGGCCCAGAAGCTGCACACGCAGTACCTCGTACTGGCGACCTTCCACAGCCGGCTCGGCTACGCCCGGCCCTGGCCATCAGCAATCCCCGGCAGCTGCCACACCCAGCGCGACCTCGTCCGGGAGACCATCGACGCCGCGACGGCGAAGGGCCTGAAGGTCGTCCTCTACATGACCGACGACCCGCAGTGGCACGCCGAAGGGCTGCCTGCAGGCAAGGATTGGCTTGATTCCAAGGCTTATTCGACCCACAAGGGCCACTCGGTCGACCTGACCACCCGTGACGGGTTCGGCGAGTTCAGCTACGACAACTTCGTCGAGGTGATGCAGCGCTACCCCGACCTCGGCGGCTTCTGGATCGACAACGACAACGCCTACTGGGAACAGAACGGCCTGTACGAGCGGATCCGGCGCGAGCGGCCGTCGTACACGCTGAGCAACAACAACGAGGACACGCCGATCATGGACATGATCAGCAACGAGCAGAAGACCGGCATGTCCCCGGACTACGACTACCCGCAGGCCGTCTACACCGCGGCGCCGCGGCTGATCGAGGCCGATTTCAAGCTGCCGTCGACCGGCGCCTGGTGGTACAGCGGCTCGGACCCGGCCGTGGACCCCAAGCTCACCATCGGGCGGCTCGTCACGAACGCAGGGTCGTCGATCAAGGCCTTGATGGCCGAGACAGCAATGGTCAACGGCCGCTTCCCGGCCCAGCAGGAGAATTTTAACAACCTTCTTGACAAATTTATGGCGAAGATCTGGCCGTCGGTCAACGGCACCGAAGGCGGCGGCTACGCGTACGGCGGCCTGAAGCCCGGCTTCTGGAACGACGGAGCGCACGGAGTCACCACCGTGAGCCGCAGCAACCCCGACGAGCACTACATCCACGTGCTGACCCGGCCGTCCACGAACACCCTCAAGATCCGGGACAACGGCTACCGAGTCGCCAGAGTGACCGACCTGCGCACCGGTGCGGTGATCTCACACTCACAGGCCAGCGGCAGCCTCACTCTGAGCGGCATCAGCGCGTGGGACCCGTACGACACCGTCTTCAAGGTGGAGACTGCCGGCCGCGAGGGCATCCTCCGGGCGACGACCAGCGCGCCGGCCGCCGCAGACGGCAGCTATCTGACCTTCTGGGACACCAACAAGACCACACCGGTGTCGCTGCGCTACGACCTCGGCTCAGCCAAGCCAGTGCGGTACCTCGGCATCAACCAGCGCGAGGACTCCGTCGCCTACGCGCGCTCTGCGACCGAGCAGTCCGCCCGCATCAAGGACTACAAGGTCTATGCCAGTGCGGACGGGAGCAGCTGGGGCTCACCGATCAAGACAGGCACTTTGCCCAGCCGGCGCGGTGTGGCCTTCATCGACCTTCCAGCAACCACCGCCCGGTACCTGCGGCTAGAGGTGGTCAACACACACGCCGCATCCAGCGACAGCACCCGCTACAAGCGCTTGCGCATCGACGAGACCTGGGTCGGTACGGCGTACCCCAAATCCAGTCAGCTGGCGCCCGCTGCTGAGTTCAACGTAAAGACCTACGGCGCCAAGGGTGACGGCAACGCCAACGACACCGCTGCGATCAACAAGGCCATCACTGCGGCCGCCAACGCCGGTGGGGGGACAGTCCGGTTCCCGTCCGGCACCTACAAGAGCGCCAACTCGATCCACCTGAAGAGCAAGATCACCTACCAGCTCGACTCCGGCGCCACCATCCTCGGTGCGAGCAACGACACGTACGACGCGGCTGAGCCGAACCCGCACGACGACTACCAGGACTACGGCCACAGCCACTTCCACAACGCGATGCTGTGGGGTGACCAGCTGACCGACATCGCCTTCACCGGTACCGGCACCATCGACGGCGGCGGCCACCTGATCACCGGCAACCCGAAGGCCGGTGAGGCGGACAAGATCATCTCGCTGACCCGCTGCAACGGGCTGCGGGTGGACGGCATCCGGCTGAAGCGCGGTGGTCACTTCGCGATGCTCACCAACGGCTGCGACAACATCAGCTCGGACAACCTGCGGATCGAGACCGCCGACAACCGCGACGGCTGGAACGTGATCAACGCGAAGAACGTGACGATCACGCACGCCAAGATCGCCGCGAACGACGACGCGCTCGCCTTCAAGAGCGACTGGGCGCTGGGCCGCACGATCGACAACGGCCACGTCCGGGTGTCGGACTCCGAACTGTCGGCCGGCTGCTGCAACGCCCTGATGTTCGGCTCGGAAACCTGCGGCGACTTCACCGACTACACCTTCGAGCGGATCAAGATCACCGGTGCGAGCAAGTCCGGACTCGGCCTGGTCTCGATGGACGGCAGCAACATCTCCGACGTGCACTACCGCGACATCACGATGTCCGGGACCCGCGGGCACATCATGCAGAAGGTCGGCACCCGCAAACGCTGTGGCGACAATCCGGGCGTCGGTTCGATCAGCAACATCACCTACCAGAACGTCACCGGCACGTACGACGGCTCCCGCGGTACGGCGTACAGCCCGACCCTGTGGGGAGAGTCCGGCAACCGCATCCACGACATCACGTTCGACAACGTCCACCTGACCGTTCCGGGTGGCAACGGCACCATGAGTACCGCCGTACCGAGTAACGACCCCAAGAACTACAACCCGAACAGCATCGGGACCAGGCCGTCGTACGGGTGGTACGCACGGCAGGTGGAGGACGTTCACTTCACCAACAGCTCGCTGAAGTTCAGCAAGAACGACGGCCGGCCCGCAGCGATCGCCAACAGCTCGGCTGATGTCGGACTGACCGCCTTCAGCGCACAGCGCGGTACGGCGAGTCCGTTCGACGTGGGCTTCCAGACTGTGGCCGGGTACTGCGCAACCGGTGACCTGCGGATCAAGGCGACCGACTCGACGTCGAACTGCCCAAAGACTCTGATGCTGGACAACGGGCTCGCGAAGACACCTCCAATGGGCTTCAACAACTGGAACTCGACCAAGTGCTCCAGCACGTTCAACGAGTCGATGATCAAGAGCATCGCGGACCTGTTCGTCAGCCGCGGCCTCAAGGACGCCGGGTACCAGTACGTCAACATCGACGACTGCTGGGCACTCCCCCAGCGCAACGCGCAGGGCAACCTGGTGCCGGACCCGGCCCGCTTCCCGAACGGCATCAAGAGCCTCGCGGACTACGTGCACAGCAAGGGCCTCAAGTTCGGCATCTACACCAGTGCCGGGACGAAGACCTGCAACACCGCAGGCTTCCCCGGTGGACTCGGGCACGAGCAGCAGGACGCCAACCTGTTCGCCTCCTGGGGTGTCGACTACCTCAAGTACGACAACTGCAACAACCAGGGCGTAGACGCTCAGCAGCGCTACAAGGCCATGCGGGACGCACTGCTCAACACCGGCCGCCCGATCACCTACTCGATCTGCGAGTGGGGCCGCACCGGTCCGCCGCGGGTATGGCAGTGGGGCAAGGACGTCGGCAACCTGTGGCGCACCACCGGTGACATCAGCGACAACTGGAACAGCATGATCGGCAAGGCCCAAGCCAACCGGGTCCTGGCCGAGTACGCCGGCCCCGGGCACTGGAACGACCCGGACATGCTTGAGGTCGGCAACGGGGGCATGACTGCGACGGAGTACCGCACGCACCTGAGCCTGTGGGCGATGATGTCCGCTCCCCTGCTCATCGGCACCGACCTGCGGAAGGCCTCGGCCGAGACGTTCGGCATCCTCACCAACCACGATGTGATCGCGATCGATCAGGACAAGCTCGGCCGCCAGGCCACAGTGGTCAGCTCGTCCGGCGGACTGGTTATCTACGGCAAGACTCTGGCCAACGGCGACCGCGCAGTCGCCCTGTCCAACGAGACGACGGCCGCCGCGACCATCTCCACCACTGCGGCAGCACTCGGCCTCGGCGGATCGTCGTCGTTCACGCTGAAAGACCTGTGGAGTAATGCATCCCGGACCACCACGGGTGCGATCAGTGCGTCGGTCCCAGCCCACGGCACCGTTCTGTACCGCGTCTCCCGGGCCGGCGTGACTGACCGGCTCGAGGCAGAGTCGGCGACCTCATCCAGCGGCAGCTCAGTCGACACCAACCACTCAGGCTTCTCAGGCGCTGGATTCGTCAACACGCCCAACGCGGTCGGCAGCTACGTGCAGTGGACCATCAACCGCTCGCAGGCCGGTCCGGCCACCCTCACGTTCGACCACGCCAACGGTACGACGGCCAACCGGGCAGTGGACATCGCCGTCAACGGGACGGTGGTCGCGAAGAACGTTGCAGTCCCGTCCACCGGCGCCTGGACGCTCTGGCGCACCCTGGTGACCAGTGCGAACCTCAACGCCGGTGCGAACACCATCCGCGTGACAGCAGCAACTGCTGACGGCGCTCCGAACCTGGACTACCTGGACGTCACCACCTCAGCAAGTGCACTCGCCCAGGCACCAGACTGGTCAGTGGCGATGGTGGACTCGACCATGGCGCGCTACAAGCCGACAGCCATCGGCGGCTGGTCGTACCCGATCGGCCTCTACCTCTACGGCCAGTACCTCGTCTACCAACGCACGCATGACCCCAAGTACCTGGCGTACCTCAAGACCTGGGTCGACAGGTTCGTGGACTCGTCCGGCAACATCAACAACAGCTTCAACAACCTCGACAGCATGCTCTCGGGCAGACTGCTCGTCCTGCTGCACCATGAGACCGGTGACAACCGCTACAAGGTTGCCGCGGGCAAGATCCGCACCCGACTCGACAGCTATCCCCGGACTGCAGACGGCGGCTTCTGGCACGCCACTAGCCGCCAGCACCAGCTCTGGGGTGATGGGGTCTTCATGGTCGACCCCTTCCTCGCCGAGTACGGCCGGGAGTTCGGCGACTCGACGTACACGGGCAAGGAGACTGTCGACCAGCTCCTGACGTACGCGAAGCACCTGCAGCAGCCCAGCGGTCTCCTACGGCACGCGTACGACGAGGCTCGCGCCCAGACCTGGGCGGATCCGAACACCGGGCTCGCGCCGGAGGTCTGGTGCCGCGCCGAGGGCTGGTACGGGATGGCGGTGATCGACGTCCTCGAAGCGGTTCCGGCCAACCAGCCCAGGCGGGCCGAGCTGATCGCCGTACTGCGGAAGCTGGTGGCGGGGTACGCGCAGCACCAGGACCCCAAGACCGGGCGATGGTTCCAGGTGGTCGACAAGGGCAGCCGGACCGACAACTGGACCGAGACGTCGTGCTCGTCGATGTACACGTTCGTCATCTCGCGGGCGGTGCAGCGTGGGTACGTCGGGCCGTCGTACAAGGCAGTCGCTGACAAGGGCTATCAAGGGGTGCTGGCGAAGATCTCGCTCGGCAGCGACGGGCGGACCAATCTGAAGGACATCAGCATCGGGACCAACGTCGGCGACTACAAGTACTACATCGACCGGGAGCGAGCGACGAACGACTTCCACGGGCTCGGGGCGTTCCTGATCATGAACGAGCAGCTAAAAACATCGGTCGCCGATATTGACCGGGCGAAACCTGCGCGTCATGATCGTCCGCAATGATTAGGAAAGTTTCCTAACTTAGTTCGGCACCACTCTTGCCCCGCCCCCAGGATTGGAGTTCGAGATGCGCTCCCGCATGCTCAAAATCGCCGCTTCCGCCGTAGCCGCCGGCTCGCTGGCCCTCGGCGCGGCAGCCGCCGCCCAGGCCGCACCCACTGCAGTTCAGGCCGACCCCGCCAGCATCGGCGCGGCGCCGTACCTGTATCTCGGGTGGGGTAGCCCGCAGAAGGCGACCGACATCATGAAGGCCGCCGGCAACCAGTGGTTCACGATGGCCTTCGTGCTCGCCGACGGCAGCTGCAACCCGAAGTGGGACGGCAGCCGCAATCTCACCGGCGGCAACGACCAGTCGGTCATCAACAGCATCCGCGGCGCCGGCGGCGACATCATCCCGTCGTTCGGCGGCTGGGACGGCGACAAGCTAGGCGTCCGCTGTACGTCGGCCTCCGCGCTGGCCGGCGCGTACCAGAAGGTGATCAACGCCTTCGGCCTGAAGGCGATCGACATCGACATCGAGAACACCGAGTTCCAGAACAACACCGTCCAGCAGCGGGTTGTGGACGCGCTGAAGATCATCCGCGCCAACAACTCCGGCGTGAAGATCTACGTCACCATGGGCACGGAGAAGACCGGCCCGGACTCCTGGGGCAGCGGTCTGATCACCAAGGCGAAGAACTCCGGTTTCACCCCCGACGGCTGGGTGCTGATGCCGTTCGACTTCGGCGGCGGTACGGCCAACATGGCCACGCTGACCCAGCAGGCCATGGAGGGCCTGAAAGGCAAGCTCAAAACCGCCTACGGCTGGAACGACGACACGGCGTACCGGCACATGGGGATCTCGTCGATGAACGGCAAGACCGACGACGGTGAGACCGTGACGGTCGCGAACTACCAGACGATGCTCAGCTACGCCCAGCAGCACCACCTGGCGCGATTCACCTACTGGGCCATCAACCGGGACCGCCAATGCGGCAGCGGCGGTGACGCCGGCTCCGACTGCAGCGGAATCTCGCAGAGCGCCTACGCCTTCACGAAGATCGCCGCTCAGTTCCACGGCTGAACGCAAGAGCGCCCCGGTCCACACGGACCGGGGCGCTCTTCAATGCTCAGGCAGTGAAGGTGACGTCCAGCGTGATCGTCGTGCCGGCGAGCGCCTGCGAGACCGGGCAGTTCTTCTTCGCGCCCTCGGCGAACTCCGCGAACTCGTCGGCGGTCAGGCCCGGCACCTTGCCGTTGACCGACAGCTTGATGCCGGTGATGCCCTCACCCGGCTGGAAGGTGACGTCGGCGGAGGTGTCCAGGGACTCCGGCGCGTTGCCACCCTCGGTCAGCGCGTGCGACAGCGCCATCGAGAAGCACGCCGAGTGCGCGGCCGCGATCAGCTCTTCCGGGCTGGTCTTGCCGTTCGCGTCGTTGGCGCGCGACGCCCACGAGACGTCGAAGGTGCCGACACCGGAGGACTCCAGGGCGACCTGCCCGGCGCCCTCGATCAGCGAGCCTTCCCAGTGCGTCTTGGCCGTACGAATCGTTGCCATGCTCGTCTGTTCTCCTTGCGAAGCTTATTTGCCGGACACGTCGATCGCGCCGGGGTACTGCGGTTCGTCGGTGTTCACCATGCTCTGCGCGGCCATCACCATGTACCGCCAGATCTCCTCGTCCCGTTCGGGGCTGAGGGCGATCTCGTCAAGGGCGGCCCGCATGTGCCGGAGCCAGTTGTCCCGCTGGCGCGGAGTGACCGCGAACGGCATGTGGCGCATCCGCAGCCGCGGATGCCCGCGCTCCTCGGAGTAGGTGCGTGGCCCGCCCCAGTACTGCTCCAGGAACATCCGGAACCGCACCTCGGCCGGACCGAGGTCCTCCTCCGGGTACATCGGCCGTAGCTCGGGATCGGTGGCGACACCGCGGTAGAACGCCGCCACCAGCCGGTGGAAGGTGTCCGCCCCACCGACGGCGTCGTAGAAGCTCTCTGCGTCACTCATGTCGGGACCAGTGTCTCAAGTCGTCCTAAGCTGCGCTGCGAGGGCTGCCCGTTCGGCGTCGCCGAGCACTCGCTTGGCGTGCGTCTCGCCGTCCACCGCGACGATCACCGACACCGCCTTCGCGTAGACATCCTCGCCGCCACCGCTGCGGTCGACGATTCGCGAGCCGATCGTGTAGGACGTCGTACCGACTGCTTCGATCCAGACATCCACGTCGTACGGCGGGTGTCGCAGCAGGATCGGTCGCAGGTAGTCGACGGTCTGGCTGACCAGGACACACGGGTACTCGGCGAAGTAGTTCCGGGAGTCGACCAGGTGGCCAAGGAAGGCGATCCGCGCTTCCTGCAGGTAGTCGAAGTACCGGACGTTGTTGACGTGGTCGTACGAGTCGATGTCCGACCAACGGACCAGAACCGGGTGCGTGAACGTCATGCGCCCACCAGCCCTTCCAGTACGGCGCGTTCTTCCGGAGTGATCCGGCGTAGTCGATTGGCCGTGAAGTCGAACGGGACCAGCTTGGTCCGGGCCTCGACGTACGTCGTCCGGGTCGGCTCGAGATCGAGAATCTCGTAGTCAACGGTGAACTGCGCACCTCTGATCTCGCTGATCCACAACTCGATCCGCACCGGCTCCGGGCGGAAGTGCAGCGGCGCGCGGTACTGGACTTCGTGCCGGGCCACCAGCAGACCGGTCTCCAGGGTGTCCACGCCGAGCTCGACGGCGGTCCGGAACAGGAAGTCGACGCGCGCGTCCTGGAGATAGTCGACGTACTTGCCGTTGTTCACGTGCCCAAGCGCGTCCATGTCGCCCCAACGCAGCGGACACTCATACACATGTCTGTTGCTCATACTTTCCCACCCCACCACCCCGGTCTGTGATGATCCACACGGCGATCATCGCACCTTGGGTCCTGCCGCTGTGACGCACCGTGGGTAATGTCATCCTCGGCAGTAATACCTACCGGTAGGGAGCGGCAATGACGCAGCGAGTGGCGATTGTGACCGGGGCAGCCCGGGGAATCGGCGCGGCCGTCGCGCTGCGCCTGGCCAAGGACGGGAACGCCGTCGCGGTCCTCGACCTCGACGAAGGCGCCTGCGAGGCGACCGTCAAGACGATCACCGAGGCCGGCGGCAAGGCCGTCGCCATCGGTGCCGACGTGAGCAAGTCCGACCAGGTCGCCGCCGCCGTCGAGCGCGTCGTGGCCGAGCTCGGCGCCCCGACGATCCTGGTGAACAACGCGGGCGTCCTGCGTGACAACCTGCTCTTCAAGATGTCCGAGGACGACTGGGACACGGTGATGTCCGTGCACCTCAAGGGCAGCTTCCTGATGTCGAAGGCCGTCCAGTCCCACATGGTCGAGGCCAAGTACGGCCGGCTGGTCTTCCTGTCATCCACCTCGGCGCTCGGCAACCGCGGCCAGGCCAACTACGCCTCGGCCAAGGCCGGTCTGCAGGGCCTCGCGAAGACCCTGGCCTTCGAGCTCGGCAAGTTCGGTGTCACCTCGAACGCGATCGCTCCCGGGTTCATCGAGACCGACATGACCGCGGCCACCGCGGCGCGGGTCGGCATCGACTTCGAGGAGTTCAAGAAGGCGACCGCAGCCTCGATCCCGGTGCAGCGCACCGGAACGCCCGAGGACATCGCCGCTGCTGCCTCGTTCTTCTGCAGCGAGGAGAACGGCTTCGTCTCCGGTCAGGTCCTGTACGTCGCCGGCGGACCCCGGAACTGAAGGACTGACGATGACTAAATCCTTCACCGGGGTCGAAGAGGTCGTCAACGCGGTCGGCACCGCACTGGGCGAGACCGAGTGGCTCGAGATCACCCAGGAGCAGGTCAACCAGTTCGCCGAGGCGACCGGTGACCACCAGTGGATCCATGTCGACGTCGAGCGGGCAAGCAAGGGCCCGTACGGCGGCACGATCGCCCACGGTTACTTGACCCTGAGCCTGATCGCGCGCTTCGGCGAGGAGCTGTTCTCGGTCTCCGGAGTCACCGCCAAGCTGAACTACGGCGTGAACAAGGTCCGCTTTCCCACGCCGGTCCCGGTTGGTTCGCGGATCCGGGCCGGTGCCTCGATCGCGAACACCGCCGAGACCCCGGCCGGCGTCCAGGTGTCGCTGAACTGGGTGATCGAGCTGGAGGGTTCCGCGAAGCCGGCCTGCGTCGCGGAGACCGTCGTACTGCTCGTTCCTTAAGGCCTTAGAGGGGACAGACCAGGACCGAGTGAGTGGCGACGCGGTAGTAACCGAGCCACTCGTTGACGGCAAGCATCGGAGCGTTGCCGTCGTAGTTGGCGGTGTAGCAGTTCTGCACCCCGGCTGCGGCGGCACGCTGCAGAGCGGCCGCCTTGACCAACTTGGCCAGCCCCCGCCCGCGATACTCCGGCATCGTCGCGGTCATCTTCGACCAGATCTTGGTCCGGTCACCGATCCCGAGCGTGAAGCCGATGATCTCGTCGTCCAGCACCGCGGCCACACTCAGATCCAGCATCACCGCCGGTGACGTCCAGACCTCCTGCTCCCACTCTTCGTAAGGCTGCGAAGCGATCTTCGCGTCACCCGGTTTGGTGCGCTGGGCAACCTCATTGGCTGCATGCAGCTTGCGCGGGTCGACCTGGTTCAGCGCGACCAGCTCGATGCCGGTCGGCGGCCCCGGAAGGTCAGGGGCCTTGCGTGGATCGATCCCCGCATAGTGCACCTGCCTGGTCTGGGCGTAGCCCCAGCGCGCGGCCCAGACCGCCGACGACGGCTCGGCGAACACCCGCACGCTGGTCGCGCCGGCTTTGCGAAGCTCGTCGTGCGCGGCGTTGAGCAACGCCGTCCCGAGCCCACGCCCACGCACATCGGGCCGCACCGTGACCCGCAGCTCACCGGCGAGCGGATCGGAGCCGGAGGTCAGCGCCGTGGTCCCCCAGCCCACCACGACATCACCATCCACCGCCGCGAACGTGGCCTGTCCCGGTTGCGGCGGCGCAGTCAGCCGTGCGGTCAGATTGGTCCGCGTCACCACGAGATACGGCACGAGTGCGTCGTGGAACGCCATCGCGCTGTCGAGGTCGCCCACTTCAGCAGCCCTGATCTCCATGAGAACTCCTTCACCGAAGTTCTCCGGAAGATATCCCGCAACCCTGGCCGGCATGCAGTGATTGTCACGTTACAGGTCCGTATCAGCACACCAGGTAGCCGTTGCCATGCGCAGCAAGGCGCATTCGCTTCAGAGCGTGCGCAGCAGGCCCAGCTCGGTCTGCACGCGGCGGTAACCCAGCCAGTTGTTGATGGCAAGCATCGGGCCGTTCTCGTCGTCGTTCGAGGTGTAGGCCGACGTGATGCCCGCGGCAGAACAGTGGCGCAGAGCAACCGATTTGACCAGCTTCGCGAGCCCACGACCCCGGTACGCCGGAACGGTGCCGGTCATGCCCGACCAGGCGCGATCGCCGTCGACCTCCACGGCGGTGAAGGCCGCCACCTCGTCACCGACCATCGCCGCCGTACTGAGTGATTTGTCGAGACCAGGGCCGTTCCAGACCTCGTTGAGCCAGACGTCGTAGTCAGGTGTGTCCATCGGAACATCACCCGGCTCGTCGAGCGAGGCTGCCGCATCGGCGGCGAATACCTGGCGCGGATCGAGCTTGTCCAGCGACACCAGCGAGATGTCTTCCGGAGTCGGCGGCTGCGGCGGCAGTACGGCCGTTTCGACACCGGCGTAGTGCATCTGCCTCGTGCCGTCGTAGCCACGGTTGCGAGCGAACTCCAGACCCTCAGCCTGGGCGAACGTGCGCACCTTGACCGCACCGACCTCGGTCAGGTGCTGGTGCAGTCGGTCCGTGAGCGCGCTGCCGATGCCTTGCTTGCGGAAGTCCGGGTGAACGTAGAGCGAGAGGTAGCTCTGACCTACTTCGCTGGTCCAGTTGTTCAGCGCCGCCGAACCCCACGCGACCAACTGACCGTCCACCTCGGCCACCAGCGCCAGGAAGCGCTCAGCAGGGGAGAAGACAGTGATCATGTGATGTGCCGCCTGCGGCGACATGACCTTGTACGTGTAGACAGCGCGACGCAGGGCCGACACTGCTGCCGCGTCATCGCCGGTTACCGGCCGGATCTGCATCCCCGTCGTCATGTCCGGACCATAGCCAGCCGCCCCGGTACCACGCCACGGAATTAGATAGCAACGTGATCGCAACCAGGTGCGGGCTGGCTGTGATTCGGTCGTGTAGCCCCGAAGCATTAGAGTTATGCGGTGCTGTCGGACTGAACGCCCCGACCGCCGGAAGTGCCATCGTGCTGGGACACGACGGGGTCACCGGCGGCGGGGAGTCCACAGCGACTAGCTGTAGAGCGCGACGGCACCTCTCGCCAGCTCCAGCATCTGGTCCCGCAGGTCGTCTGGACCGAGGACCTCTACTCCGGCTCCAAGACCGAGCAGCATGCCGCACGCAGCCTCGCGGACCCGGAAGTCCAGACGCAGGTGCGGCCAGTCGTCGTCGCTGGGGATCACCTGGGCGATCGCGCCTTTGGCCAGGAACGGTGAGACCAATCGGCGCACCATGTCGACCCGATCGGGATGCACCCGCACCTCAGTCTGTACGCCGGTCGGGCCGCGCCCCTGCTCCAGATTGGATCGCAACCGATCCCACTCGGCCCGCACATCCAGACCGGCCGGCCTGTCGGCCACCTCGTCTAGTACGTCGACCTGCTCGATCCGCGACATCCGATACATCCGCGCTGCGCCCCGATGCGCGGCCACCAGGTACCAGCGCCCGGCCTGCTCGACCAGTCCCCACGGATCGACCGTACGACGCTGCAGTCCGCTACTGGCGGATGCGTATCGCAGCCGGACTCGACGCTCGGCCACCACGGCTTGTCGCAGTGCGGGGAGTGCGCCGTGGTCCTCTGCTTCGGCGAACCAGCGGCGGCGGTCCACCACGATCGCACCGGACAGCGCTGTGGCATCACTCTGGAGCTCCAGCGGCAGGGTGGCCGACAGCTTGCCCATGGCCGACTTGAGACTCCCCTGCAGCCCCAGCTCGTCGGACAGCTCAGCCCGCCCCGACCACGCGAACAACGCCTGCGCCTCTCGCGGCGTCAGCGCACTGACGTCAGCGCGATACCCGGGCAACAGGACGCAACCACCGTTGCGCCCGCGTTCGGCGTACACGGGCACTCCGGCCGCTGACAGCGCCTCCATGTCGCGCAGCACCGTTCGCTTCGACACCTCGAGCCGCTCGGCCAGATCCCGCGCACTCAATCGCGGATGCCTTTGCAGCAACAAGATGATCTGCAACAACCGGTCGGCTCGCATCTCTCGAGAATAGACGACAGTAGATGTCACCTATAGGGCCCGAGAGTGGGGACATGACAAACGCAGACCCACGCCCGATGTTCGTCCGGGCCCTCGACCAGACGCAGCACCTGATCAACACCACCAGCCTCGACGACCTCGCGAAGCCGACACCTTGCCCGGAGTACGACGTCCGCACGTTGCAGGCACACCTACTGTCGGTCATTGCCCGCATCGACCTCGCGCTGACCGGCGGCGATCCGCTGAGCATCCCGATGGTGACCGACAGTCCCGATGTGGCCGCGGCCTGGAAAGAGCACCGGGTGGCGCTCGATGTGACACTGACCGACGACTCGATCCTCGGCCGGATCTGCAAGCTGCCGTTCGGCACCATGCCGGGAGCAGCCGCCATCGGCGCCTACACCGGTGAGCTCACCACGCACTCGTGGGACCTGGCGAAGGCGACCGGGCGACTTGATCAACTCGACGACGACTTGGCGAACACCGTGCTGCCGATGCTCCGCCACAACCTGCCGGCCGAACCGCGGGGCGGTGCGGTTCCGTTCGGCCCGGTCGTAGCGGTCGCCGACGATGCATCGCCGTACGACCGCCTCGCCGCTTGGCAGGGCCGTCAGCCCTAGCCTGTCGTCGAACTAGCCGACCATGCCGCCTTTGAGGGTGAGGCCGCCGTCGATGGTGATGGTCTGACCGGTGATCCAGGATGCCTCGTCGGACAGCAGGAACCACACCAGCGAGGCGACATCCTCGGGGAGGCCGAGGCGGGCCAGTGGGTACG
Source organism: Kribbella antibiotica (assembly GCF_004349055.1). Lineage (GTDB taxonomy): Bacteria > Actinomycetota > Actinomycetes > Propionibacteriales > Kribbellaceae > Kribbella > Kribbella antibiotica. The sequence goes on along the minus strand of NZ_SMKX01000019.1, from coordinate 56,024 downwards.
TCCCCGCGACCTCTTCCTCACGTCCTTCGTAGAGGGCTCCGGCGAACTTTGTCTTCACCACCGCCGGAGCCACGGCGTTGATCCGGATCTCCGGTGAGAGCTCCAACGCAAGCTCGGCCGTGACGCGGGACAGCATCGCCTTGGTGGCGCCGTACCAGCCGATGCCCGGCGACGGGGCGAGCCCGGCCAGCGAGGACACGTTGACCACAGCGCCGCCGTGGTTGCCCATCCACGCGTCCCGGCAGGCCTTCACCCAGGAGATCGTGGCGAGCACGTTCGTGTCGACCATCTTGGCCGCGACACCGGCTTCGATATCGAGCAGGTCGCCGTAGATCGGGTTGATCCCGGTGTTGTTCACCAGCAGATCAAGCGATCCGTACGTCGCCACGGCCGCCGCGACCGTGGATCCGCGATGCGCGCCGTCCGCGGCGTTCCCCGCGATCGCCAAGGCGTGCTTGCGACCGCCAAGGGTCTTGACCGCTTCGTCGAGGGCATCCTGATTGCGTCCGGTGATGACGACGCGAGCGCCGTCCGCGACGAGACGCTGGGCGATCGCCAGCCCGATACCCCGGGAGGCTCCGGTGACGATCGCCGTACGGTTTTCCAGGCTCATCAGCTGAGGCGCTCCAGGACGATTGCCATGCCCTGACCGCCGCCGACGCACATTGTCTCGAGGCCGAACTGCTTGTCCTCGAACTGCAGGCCGTTGATCAGCGTGGTCATGATCCGCGCACCGGTCGAACCGAACGGGTGGCCGAGCGCGATCGCGCCGCCGTGCACGTTCAGCCGGTCCTCGGAGATGCCGAGCTCACGCGCCGATCCGATCACCTGGACCGCGAAGGCCTCGTTGATCTCGACGAGGTCGATGTCGTTGATGCTCATGCCGGCCCGAGCCAGCGCCTGCTTCGACGCCTCGACCGGACCGAGGCCCATGATCTCCGGCGACAGACCGCTGACACCGGTCGACACGATCCGCGCCAGCGGAGTCAGGCCGAGCTCACGCGCCTTGGTGTCACTCATGATCACGACCGCGGCCGCGCCGTCGTTCAGCGGGCAGCAGTTGCCGGCCGTGACGGTGCCATCAGGGCGGAAGACCGGCTTGAGGCCGCTGATGCCTTCCAGCGTCGTGCCCGCGCGCGGGCCGTCGTCCTTGCTGACCACAGTGCCGTCCGGCAGCGTCACCGGAACGATCTCGCGCTCAAAGAAGCCGTTGCCGATCGCCTTCTCGGCCAGGTTCTGCGAGCGGACGCCGAACGCGTCCTGGTCGGCGCGGGTGATCCCCTGGAGGGTCGCGACGTTCTCTGCGGTCTGGCCCATCGAGATGTAGATGTCCGGCAGGTAGCCGTCGACGCGCGGGTCGTGCCAGGTCTCGTTGGTCTCCGCGTACTTCGCCGTCCGCGCGACCGCATCGGTGAACTGCTCGTTGAACGAGCTCGGGTCACCGACTCCAGCGGAACCGAAGTTCTTGTACCGCGAGACGCACTCGACGCCGGCGCTGACATAGATGTCGCCCTCGCCGGCCTTGATGGCATGGAACGCCATCCGCGCGGTCTGGGTCGACGACGCACAGAACCGGTTGACCGTGGTCGCCGGCGCAGTGTCCCAGCCGAGCTGCACCGCGACCCGGCGGGCCATGTTGCCACCGTGCTCGTCGTGCGGCTCCGCACAACCGAGCATCAGGTCCTCGATCTGCTCGCCGGTCAGACCGATCTTGTCGGTCGCCGCCTTGATCATCTGTACGGCGAGATCGTCGGGGCGGATCGTGGTCAGCGAACCCTTGTTCGCACGGCCGATCGGCGAGCGGGCCGTCGAGACGATGACTGCTTCAGGCATGTCCGGGATACCTTTCTTACAGGCCCAAATCGCGGCCGATGAGTTCCTTCATGATCTCGTTCGATCCTGCCCAGATCTTGGTGACGCGCGCATCGCGCCAGGCGCGGGCGACGCGGTACTCGTTCATGTAGCCGTAGCCGCCGTGCAGCTGGACGCAGGCGTCGAGCACCTCGTTCTGCACGTGCGCGCTCCACCACTTGGTCTTGGCGGCGTCGACGGCGGTCAGCCGGTTCTCGTCGTGCGCGACCACGCCGTTGTCGACATAGGCCTGGGTGACCTCGACCTTGGTGACCAGCTCGGCGATCAGGAACTTGTTGTACTGGAACGAGCCGATCGCCTGGCCGAAGGCCTTGCGCTGCTTCACGTAGTCGATGGTCTCGTCGAGGATCTGCGCGGCGTGCGCGATATTCGACACCGCGGCGCCGATCCGCTCCTGGGCGAGGCGCTCCATCATGTGGATGAAGCCGCGGTCGAGCTCACCGAGAACGTTGTCGTCGGCAACGAAGAGGTCCTCGAAGAAGAGCTCCGAGGTACCGGACTCGGTCTGGCCGACCTTGTCCAGCTTGCGCCCGCGGGCGAAGCCCTCCATGCCTTCCTCGACCACGAACAGCGTGATGCCCTTCGCGCCCTTCTCCGGGGTGGTGCGGGCGGCCACGATGACGAGGTCGGCCATGTCGCCGTTGGTGATGAAGGTCTTGGAGCCGTTCAGCACCCAGCCGCCGTCGGCCTTCTTCGCGGTGGTCTTCAGCGCGGCCAGGTCGGAGCCGCCGGACGGCTCGGTCATCCCGATCGCGGCGATGTACTCACCGGAGCAGAACTTCGGCAGCCAGCGCTGCTTCTGCTCCTCGGTGCCGAGGTCGACGAAGTACGGCGCAGCGCAGTCGTAGTGGATGCCGAAACAGCTCGACAGCGCGGCGGAGACCTTCGAGACCTCCTCGGCGAACACCTGGTTGAACCGGTAGTCGCCGACGCTGGAGCCGCCGTACTCCTCGGGCACGTCGAGACCGAGGAAGCCCTGCTTACCGGCCTCGAGCCAGGCGGCCCGCTCGATCGTCTTCTCCTCGAGGAACTGCTCCATCCGCGGCACCAGCGAGCGGTCGCAGTACTCCTTGGCACTGGCCCGGAAGGCGTGGTGATCCTCGTTGAAGATGACGCGGTCCATCGTGCCCTCCGATATTTCGACCTGTGTTTGATCTAACTACGCGTGGCTAAGCGCTTGCTTAGCTTCACCCGTTTGGTGCAGGGTGTCAACGTGTCCGCAGTCACCGATTCCCTCGATTGGGATCACGTCGAGCCCGCCGCCGCCCGCCGGCTGATCCGCGGCGCCATCGACGCATTCGCCGAGCGCGGCTTCCAGGCGACCACCACACGGGACATCGCGTCTCGCGCCGGGATGAGTCCAGCTGCGCTCTACGTGCACTACCCCTCGAAGGAACGACTGCTCTTCGAGATCAGCCTCTACGGCCACAACGCAGCGCTTGAGGTACTGCGCTCTGCCGACCAAGGCGGCACTCCGGCGGACCGGCTCCGCGGACTGGTCGCAGCGTTCACCGCATGGCACGCCCGGCACCACACCATCGCGCACGTGGTGCAGTACGAGCTGAATGCACTCTCCCCCGAACACCTGGCCGAGGTGGCGACGATCCGGCGGGCCATTTCGACGGAAATCGAGCAGGTGCTGGCTGACGGCGTACAGGATGGTTCGTTCGCCGTACCGGACCTGCCTGGTACGACGCTCGCCGTACTGTCACTGTCGATTGACGTCGCTCGCTGGTACACGCCGCATCGCGGCGACCCGGACGCATTGGGCAAGCTGTACGCGGACCTCGCCCACCGGATGGTCCAGACATAACACGGACCACATAAAGAAGCCCCGCATCCACCTGGATGCGGGGCTTTTGTCAGACAGGTCAGGCCTGCAGTGCAGCCTGCACGTCGAGGTGGATGTCCACCTTGTCGCCGATGAGGAGCTTGCCGCCCTCGAGCGGCACGTTGAAGTCGATGCCCCACTCCTTGCGGCTGATCGAGGTGGAGGCCTCGAAGCCGAGGATGGTCTGGCCGTAGGCGTTCTGCTCGACACCCAGGAACTCGAACGCAAGCTCGATCGGCTTGGTGACGTCCTTGATGGTCAGCTCGCCGGCCAGGACGTAGTCGTCGCCCTCGGCCTTCAGGGTGGTGCTCGCAAACGTCATCTTCGGGGTGTTCTCGGCGTCGAAGAAGTCGCCGGAGCGCAGGTGACCGTCGCGCTGGTCGTTGCGGGTGTGGACCGACGCGAGCTCGATGACGACGTTCGCGGTCGACTCCTCCAGCGAATCCTTGACGACGATGTCGCCGGTGAACTCCTGGAAGGTGCCGCGCACCTTGGTCATCAGGTGGCGGACGGTGAAGCCGATCTCCGTGTGCGCCGCGTCGAGGGAGTAGGTCCCCGCGACGAGGCCGGGGATCGTGGTGGTGGGGGTGGTGACGGTCTCGGTCATGAGGTCCTCTCAGAAGGTGCAAGCGGTGCCGGGGGGCGACTTGTCAGGGTCAGGTTGTCGTGTCAACCTGATGAACACGACAGTACGGATCAACGGTTTAAAAGTCAATTACATTCCCGGTACACTGGTCCACGTGACGATGACGACTGAGACTCGCTGGCTGAATCCAGAGCAGCAGGTGGCGTGGCGCGCGTACCTGCTGGGCACGGCGCGCCTGATGGCGAAGCTGGACGATGAGCTCCGCCGCTTCGGCATCGGGATCAACGACTACGAGATCCTGGTCCGGCTTTCCGAGTCGCCCGATCGGCGACTGCGGATGGCGGACCTCGCCGACCGGCTGCACCAGAGCCGCTCCCGACTGACGCACACCATCGGCCGCCTCGAAGGCGCCGAGCTGGTGCGGCGGACCTCCTGCACGAGCGACAAGCGGGGCGTCTGGGCCGAGCTGACCGATGCGGGCCACGACCTCCTGGTGGAGGCGGCGCCGACCCACGTGGAGAGCGTCCGGGCAAACCTGGTCGACCTGGCGAGCCCTGAGGACTTCGCCGCGATCGGCCGCGTCTTCGACGCCGTCTCCGAGCACGTGGGTCAGCACTAGAGCTTGAGTTCCAACTCCTCCCGGTCGGCGCCGCGGAAGGCGAGCATCGACTCGCGCATACGGCGCTTGACCGGCGGCAGGTGATTGACGGTCCGCATGGCCGTGCGCATCCCGGCAAGCGCCAGCCGGCCGATCACCGGCTTGTGCATCGGATCGTCCGACGTCATCTGCGCGCGTGACTTCACTACGGCGTCGAAGCCGTACTCGATCATCTTCGCTTCGTACTCATAAACCGCCGAAATCAGCTCACTGCGGCCATCCCGGACCTCCACCAGCTGACGACACAGGTTCACCGCGTCCCGGAGCGCCGTATTCGCACCCACCCCGCGGCCCGGCGTCATGGTGTGGATTGCGTCGCCGATCAGCGTCACATTAGTGGTCTGCCACGGCCCAATGGGCACCGAGGTCCGGATGTTGACCGGGAAGCACGTACTGACATCGGTCAACTCGAGCAGCTTGCGCAGCTGCGGACTCCAGCCGGGCGTGATCTTCAACGCCAGGTCGACCAGCTCGCGACCGCCCAGCTCCATGACATCGGCCGGGAACTTCTCCTTCGACGCCCACAGACCCCAGTTCATGTAGTCGCGGGTGTTGTCGAACTGCAGACCGGGCCAGCGCCGGATGAGCTCCTCGGTGTTTCCACCGATACCGCTCTTCATGTTGCCGTCGCGGTCCCACTGGAACTCCATCACGTGCAGGATGCAGCCGAACCCGTGCGGCGCGCTCACCATGCTGATGCCCTCGAACACCTTCGGCGACACCAGCTTCCGGCTCTCCGCGGTGATCGGCAGCTTGCCGGCGATCGAGATGATCCCGGTCTCCTCCATCTGCGCGTGCGGAAGATATTGCCGCCGTACCCGGGAGCCTGAGCCGTCGGCGGCAACCAGCAGGTCGCCGGTGGCCGTCGTACCGTCGGCAAAGTAGGCAGTCACCTGGTCGCCGCGCTGCTCGAAGCGGGTGAACTCCTTGCCGTACTGCACCACGTCGTCGAGCCCGGTCAGCAGAACCTGCCGCATCGTCATCCGGCTGATCGACTTCTCGCTCTCGATCGGGTCGGGGTCCGGCGGCAGCTCCATCGACAGGACCTCCTTGAGGTCCTCGGTGAGCATGTTGAAGTACTTCGGGTCGCGAGCCCTGGTCGCCACGAAGGTGTCATACAGCTCGGCCGGCAGCAGTGCATGCAGCGCCCGACTCCCGTCCGGGTCGATGCCGACGCGGTAGCCGTGCAGCCCGTCGGTGCGCAGCGCGTCGCGCTCGAACACCGCCACCTCGATCCCAGCCCGCACCAGCCCGTGGGCCAACGCGAGCCCGCCGGTCCCACCCCCGATCACCAGCACCTTCATGAATTCTCCTCAATTATCTCGCACCTTCAAGTATCTTGATACAATGAGTATCTTGGAGATCCGAGAGAAAAGCAAGCCCTCTATGCTGAGGCGGACCATGACCAATGCCAGCAAAGAGCTCGCCGCGAGGATCCAGCAGCAAATGATCCGGTTCATCGCGGACGTGATCCTGTTCAACCACTCCGTCTCCGCCAAGCTCGGGCTCGGCGCCAGCGACTCGCAGTTCATGACACTGCTGCAAACGCACGGCCCGCTCACCCCACGGCAACTCGCGGAGTACAGCGGCCTCACCTCCGGCACGGTCACCGGGGTGCTCGACCGGCTCGAGGCACACGGCTTCGTCACCCGCAGCCCCGATCGCGCCGACCGCCGCAAGGTCGTGGTGACAGCCTCGACAGAGGCCATCCAGAAAACCTTCATGCCGATGTACGTCGAACAGGGCGCGCGCATGCAGGCCGTGCTGGCGACACGCACCGACGAGGAACTGCGCACGATCCTCGCGTTCCTCACCGACTCTGTAGCCGCCGACTAAACCGTTGGTCCCCGGAACTGTCCATCCGGGAAACTCGGGCCATGACGAACCACCAGGACGGCCGCGCCGGAGTCGACGCCGCGCTCGTCGGCCGGCTCATCGCCGACCAGTTCCCGCAGTGGGCCGGACTGCCGATCACTCCGGTGAAGGTCGACGGCTGGGACAACCGCACGTACCGGCTCGGCTCCGAACTGACCGTTCGCCTTCCGACAGCGGCGAGGTACGTGGCTGCCGTCGACAAGGAACACCACTGGCTGCCGATCCTGGCGCCCGCCCTCCCGGTCGCGATCCCCGAAGCCGTTGCCAAAGGCGAGCCAGGCCAGGGCTACCCACACCCTTGGGCCGTACGGCGCTGGATCCCGGGCGAGACGGTCTCCGTCGAAACCGTTCCGGACCTGGACGAGTTCGCCCGGGCAATCGCTGATTTCGTGCTCGCACTCCAGCGGTGCGACGCGACCGGCGGACCGCCGGCAGGCGAGCACACCTTCTACCGCGGCGCGCCGCCCGCGCACTATCACTCCGATACCGTCGAAGCCCTTGTTTCCTTGAAGGACAGGATCGATGCCGACCTGGCCACGGAGGTCTGGAACGCAGCTCTGAGCAATCCCTACGACCGACCGCCGGTGTGGTTCCACGGCGATATTGCCTACGGCAACCTGTTGGTGCGGGACGGAGGCCTGTCGGCCGTCATCGATTTCGGCACCTCAGGCGTCGGCGATCCGGCCTGCGACCTGGCGATCGCGTACACCTTCTTCACCGGCGCAGCCCGCGAAACCTTCCGAACCGCCGTGCGGCAGGACGCGGGCACCTGGGCACGCGCCCGCGGCTGGGCACTCTGGAAGGCCGCTGTCAACGCGGACTTCACAGTCATCGAACGCGTCCTGGAAGACTTCAGACAAACGCGGTAACGCCTTCGTACTCCGCCATCCGCGCGGCGCCGACCGCCTCGTACTCCAGCAGCAACAGACCGCTCGGGGTCGCCTCGTGCTTGGCCAGCCTCAACCCGGCCGTATCGCCCGGGTGCTCGAACAGCCGACGCCCGGCCCCGATCACCGTCGGCGCGACCGCCAACCGCACGAGGTCGACCAGACCCGCCTTCAGCAGGGCATTGCCGAGCCTCGCACTGCCGTGGATCTGCAGTTCGTTCCCCGGCAGTTTCTTCAACTCCGCAACGCCCTCGAGACCGCTGACAACCGTCGTCGGATTCCAGCTGCCTTCGGCCAACGTGCTGCTCACGACGTACTTCGGCAGTGCGTTCATCCGCTCGGTGAACGGGTCGTCGGGGTCCGTGATCTGCGGCCAGTCGCGCGCGAAGGCGTCGTACGTGCGCCGACCGAGCAGCAACCCGTCGGCCAGGGTCAGCCACTCGGCAGTGCGCCGTACAAACACCTCATCGATGAACGGGACCAGCCAGCCACCGCGGCTGAATCCGTCGGTCGTGTCCTCGGTCGGCGAACCGGGACCTTGGCTGACACCGTCCAGCGTGACGAACTCCGTCAGTACGATCCTCATCGCGTCTCCTCCGCCAACTCGGCAAGCTGCTTGGTGACAGTCCCCCAGCCATCGGCAAACCCCAACGCCGCATGGCGATTCCTGGAGTCCCGATCGGCATGCCGTACGACGATCCGGTAGTCGGTCCCGTCGGGATGATCGGCCAGCGTGATCTCGGCCACCATCGTGACCTGCTCCGGGCTACCCGGCCGCCACGCACTGTCGATCGCGTTGGTGAACACGATTCGCTCGAGCTCATCGGCGGCCAGGAAGGTTGCGTCGAGATGCGGCACGAAGTCCACGCCGTCGTCGCTCATCCGGGTGACCAGTGCGCCGCCGGGCCGAGCCTCCAGCCGTTCGACCCGGCATACGGTAGGCGCCGGGACCCACCACTTCTCAAAGCGGTCAGGCTCGGTCCACGCACGCCACACCACAGCTCGCGGCGCGCGGATGATCCGCTCCAGGGTGAGGTCGAGATCGGGGTTCATCTACTGCTCCTCCATCGATTCGGTGACAAAGCGGTCCAGCCGGTCGGTGCGGTCTTCCCAGATCCGCCGCTGCTCGTCGAGCCAGTTGTCGACCAGCGCCAGCCGCTCACGATTGAGCACACAGGTCCGCACCCGGCCGGTCTTCACCGTCCGGATCAGACCGTTCGTCTCGAGCGTGCGGACGTGCTTCATGAAAGAGGGCAGCGTCATTGGAAACTCCGCCGCCAACTCCCCCACGCTCGTCGGACCGCGCCCGAGCCGGCGGATCACGTCGCGCCGGGTCGGGTCTGCGAGCGCGACGAACACGCCGTCCACCTCGCCTAGATACTGTGCCATGCGGCTAAGTATTAACCATCCTCAACACTTAGCGCAAGGGCTAAGTATCAAGCGACTGACGGTGAACAATCGAACACCGGCAGTTTCGGGAGCTGCCGGTTCCGAAGCCTGGCCGGTTCCGGATTTTGTGCGTTCTGATGGGAATTCCTCGCCGGTCCCCGGACCGGTGTCCGCCCCGAGAGAGGAACACCCGTGAGGCATGTCAGACGAAGGATTGTGGTGACGGCAGCGGCTTCGCTGTTCGCCGTCGCCGTCGCGATTTCGCCGTGGGGAGTCGCGGCCGGCGCCGCCCCCGTGGCCGACAAGGCACCTGCCGCCGCACCGACGGTTGCCGACGACGAGGTCGTCGTGATCGAGCGGAACGCGCTCGGCGCAGTCACGAGCATGACCCGGTACGAGCCCGCCGGATCAGCCGAGAAGCTCCGCGCCGAGCTGCGCGCCAAGGGCGTGCAGGGCGTCGTACCCGCCGGCCAGACGATGGGCCCATCGGGGGTGCTCGCCTGCTCGCCCATCGTCGGTACGGCAGGCGCGTGGTGCAGCCACGCGTGGGCCTACAACCAGTTCAACGACCCGCAGGTCTACTTCCTGGACCACACCCCAGCCGGCTACCCGGTCACGGCTGCGGTGAACGACTGGAACCAGGCACTGGGGATCGATTCCTACTACCGCTGGTACACCGAGGGTTGCCCCGGTGGCGGCCGGCACTGCGTACACGTCTACGCGGTCAACAGCGCGGAATCCTGGTACGGCCTGACCAGGTGGGCGGCGAACGCTCCATCGGGCCCAGCCTCGGTCGAGCTCAACACGCGTCTGCTCACCAACACCACACAGCGCGCCAAGACCACCTGCCACGAGCTGGGGCACGCCCTCGGCCTTGACCACAACTCATCCACCAACAGCTGCTTGATGAGCGGAACCGTCGGGCCGGGCTGGAGCACGCACCCGTCCAGCGACGACCGCCAGGTCCTCAACCTGCTCTACCCGAAGCCCGGTACGTAAGTCGGCAACGTGAAGAACCCCGGGCGGCCTCTCGGTCGTCCGGGGTTCTTCAGTGCTTCAGGATCAGTCGCGCGTGAGCTTGCGGTGCGTGACGCGGTGCGGGCGGGCCGCCTCCGGGCCGAGCCGCTCGACCTTGTTCGCCTCGTACGACGCGAAGTTACCCTCGAACCAGAACCACTTGGCCGGGTCCTCGTCGGTGCCTTCCCAGGCCATGATGTGGGTCGCCACGCGGTCCAGGAACCACCGGTCGTGGGAGACGACCACAGCGCAGCCCGGGAACTCGAGCAGTGCGTCCTCGAGGGACTGCAAGGTCTCGACGTCCAGGTCGTTGGTCGGCTCGTCGAGGAGCAGCAGGTTGCCGCCCATCTTCAGCGTCAGCGCCAGGTTCAGCCGGTTGCGCTCACCACCGGACAGAACGCCGGTCGGCTTCTGCTGGTCCGGGCCCTTGAACCCGAACGAGGCGACATACGCCCGGCTCGGCATCTCGAAGTTCGCGACCTTGATGTAGTCGAGCTCGTCCGAGACCTGCTGCCAGACCGTCTTCTTCGGGTCCAGGCCGCCGCGGGACTGGTCGACGTACGAGATCTTGACCGTCTCGCCGAGCTTCAGGCTGCCGGCATCCGGCTGCTCCTCGCCGATGATCATCCGGAACAGCGTCGACTTGCCGACGCCGTTCGGGCCGACGATACCGACGATGCCGGCCCGCGGGAGGCTGAAGCTGAGGCCGTCGATCAGCGTGCGGTCGCCGAAGCCCTTCTCCAGCTTGGAGACCTCGAGCACCGTGCTGCCCAGCCGCGGTCCGGCCGGGATGTTGATCTCGTCGATGTCCAGCTTCTTGGAGCGCTCGGCCTCGGCCGCGAGCTCCTCGTAGCGGGCCAGCCGGGACTTGCTCTTGGTCTGCCGGGCCTTCGCGTTCGACCGGACCCACTCGAGCTCGCGCTCCAGGATCTTCGCCCGCTTCGCGTCCTTCGCGCCCTCGACGACGAGCCGCTGCTGCTTGGTCTCCAGGTACTTCGAGTAGTTGCCCTCGTACCCGTAGGTCTTGCCGCGGTCCATTTCCAGGATCCACTCGGCGACGTTGTCCAGGAAGTACCGGTCGTGGGTGATCGCCAGGACGGCGCCCGGATACTTCTGCAGGTGCTGCTCCAGCCACAGCACGGACTCAGCGTCCAGGTGGTTGGTGGGCTCATCGAGGAGCAGCAGGTCGGGCTGCTGCAGCAGCAGCTTGCACAGCGCGACCCGGCGGCGCTCACCACCGGACAGGTTGTCGACCAGCACGTCGCCCGGCGGGCACCGCAGCGCGTCCATCGCCTGCTCGAGCTGAGCATCGACGTCCCACGCGTTGCGGTGGTCGAGCTCGGTCTGCAGGTCGCCCATCTCGCCGAGCAGCGTGTCGTAGTCCGCGTCCGGGTCGGCCAGCTCGGCAGAGATCTCGTTGAAGCGGTCGAGCTTCTGCTTGGTGTCGCCGACCCCTTCCTCGACGTTCTGCAGCACGGTCTTGCCTTCGCTCAGCGGCGGTTCCTGCAACAGGATCCCGACCGTGGCGTCCTCCGCCAGCCGGGCTTCACCGTTGGACGCGTGGTCGATGCCCGCCATGATCTTGAACAGCGAGGACTTGCCGGTGCCGTTCGGCCCGACCACGCCGATCTTCGCCCCGGTCAGGAAGTTCAGCGTGACGTCGTCGAGAACGACCTTGTCGCCGAACGCCTTCCGGACGTTGCGAAGGGTATAGATGAATTCCGCCATACCCAGAGCCTATGCGCTCGGCACCGCCTGAGCCCAACCGGTTGTCCACAGGCCCTGAGGTCGGCGCCGATTCCGGCCCCGATCGCGTGCATCTTCTCCGGTGACAACGCGATCGAAAGGACGGCGGCCAGGATGAGTGAGACCTACGTGACAGTGCAGGGCTGGGTCGGCAGCAAGCCCCAGTTCAGGGAAGTCGGCGGGCGGACGCCGCAGGTGACCTTCCGGATCGGCTCCACCCCACGGTATTTCCAGGCCGACCAGGGCTGGGTCGACCGGCCAACCACCTGGTTCAACGTCGAGTGCTGGCGCGGCCTGGCGCAGAACACCTTCGAATCGGTCCACGTGGGTCAGCCGGTCATCATCACCGGCCGGCTCCGCACCTACGAGTGGACCACCGACGACGGCGAACGCCGCTCAAAAGTGGTCCTCGAAGCCCTCTCCGTCGGCCACGACCTGTCCAGAGGCACCACGATCTTCACCAAGTCCGCGCCCCGAGCCGAAGCCGCGTGGCCGGACACCCCCACAGCCGCACCTGCGCCCGCTGACTCGTCCAGCCATTCGCTTCCCGACCCTGACCTCGTCGCGCCCTTCCCGCCCGACGAGTTCGCCGCGACCTCACTCCCCCTCACCCCGACTACCCGGGAGGCCGAGGCCGCATGACTATCTCAGGCTTGACTTATATAAGCCCAGCCCGGCATTCTGGCCTTCATGATCGACATTCTCGAGCACCTCAACGCCGTCCAGCGCGAAGTCGGCCGGACCGGCGAGACCGTCAGCCTGAAGATGCGCCGGACGTACCGCGCCACTCCGGCGGAGCTCTGGGACGCCCTGACCGATCCGGCCCGGCTGGCCCGCTGGTTCTGGCCGACCACCGGCGACTTCCAGGTCGGCGGAAGCTTCCAGCTGCAGGACATGGCCGGTGGCGAGGTCCTCGAGTGCGAGCCACCCCAGCGCTTCAAGGTCAGCTACGGCGGCCCGAACAGCCTGCTGGAGATCCGCCTGCAGCCGGCACCGGACAACTCGACGGAGCTCGAGCTGGAGCATGTCGTGACGGACATCCCGGCCCCTGGCGCAGGCGGCGCACTGTACGTCGGACCTGGCTGGGACGGCGGTCTTCTGGGGCTAGCGCTCTACGTCGCCGGTCTGCCGGACGACCACGACCCGGTCACGTTCGCCGACTCACCCGAGATGCTGCAGTTCAACGAGCAGTCCGTGCGGGCCTGGCTGGAGGTCGTTCGCCGTTCCGGCACGACAACCGAGGAAGACTCATTGGAGGCCGCCAAGGTCTCGATGGACCAGTTCGCTCCCGGCGTCGAGCTGTAGATCTTCGCCGGTTCCATCCAGGCTCCCGGTCAGCGCCAGCGCTCTTCCTGGACCCCGGCTCGCCGGTCGTGGTGCTCCAGCAGTGTCGCCAGAAGTGCCACCAGGCGGCGCCGCTCATCGGCCGACAGCGGAGCAAGCAGTTCCTCCTGAGCCGCCGCCAGGCGACTTTCAAGGCGCCGAAGGTGACGTTTGCCCGCCGTCGTCAGCGTGATGACGTTGCGCCGACGGTCCGAGGGATCCGCCGCGCGCTCGACGAGCCCCAGCTCCGCCAGCTCATTGACCGTCGCAACCATGTCACTCAGGTGAATGCCGCTCCGACGACCCAGCGCCGCCTGGCTGGCCGGCCCGAAGTCCTCCAGCGTCGCCAGCAGCCGATAGTGATATCCGCGGGCACCGACGGACGCGAAGCCGTCGACCACCAGCCGCGAACCGTGCTGAGCGGCTTGGCTCAGCACCCAGGTCGGCATGGCCGCCCACCTGGCCACCTCATTCTCAGGCTCGTCCATCCGGGCATGCTATCGAATCGTTCGGCGGGCGAACGATCGTGATACCGTTCGGACTCCTAACGTTAGATGGACTAACGTTATGGGCATCCGCCGATTCCGCAGGAGCAGGGACATGATCAAGCCGTTCCGTATCGCCGTTCCCCAAGCCGATCTCGACGACCTGGCCGACCGGCTGGCCCGCACCCGCTGGCCGAACGAAGTGACCGACGCCGGGTCCGACTACGGCTTCCCGCTGGCCCGACTCAAGGAGCTGACCGACCACTGGCGCACCAGCTACGACTGGCGCGCCCACGAGGCCACCCTCAACGAACTTCCGCACTTCACCACCGAGATCGATGATCAGACCATCCACTTCGTCCATGTCAGGTGCGCGCGGCCGGATGCACTCGCGCTGATCCTGACCCACGGCTGGCCAGGTTCGTTCCTGGAGTTCCTCGACGTGATCGAGCCGCTGTCGCGGGACTTCCATCTGGTGATCCCGTCGATCCCCGGGTTCGGATTCTCCGGTCCGACCCACGAGCGCGGGTGGGACCTCGACCGGATCGCACGGGCCTGGGCCGAGCTCATGCGCCGCCTCGGATACGAGCGCTACGGGGCGCAGGGCGGCGACTTCGGCGCGGGGATCTCGATGGCACTCGGGGCGGTCGCCCCCGACCACGTTGCCGGGGTGCACGTGAACTATCTTCCGACCCGGCCAGATCCCGACGCCGGTATCGAGCTGACCGCTGGAGAGGAAGCCCGCCTGGACAAGATCCGGCACCTGATGGCGAACCGGCCGCCGTACCAGGCGCTGCAGGCCCTCACTCCGCAGACCATCGGCTACGCGCTGACCGACTCACCGGTCGGCCAACTGGCCTGGATCGCTGAGCGCTTCGCGCAGTGGACCGATCCGCGCTCGCAGATCACCGACGATCGGATGCTCACCGGGATCGCCCTGTACTGGCTGACGGCGACGGCGGCCTCATCGGCGCGACTGCACCACGACGTGCCGCGGCGCGCGCAGACCTGCCCGGTCCCGTTGGGCGTCGCAGTCTTCGCGCACGACATCACCCAGTCGATCCGGCCGCTGGCCGAGCGCCTGTACGACGTCGTGCACTGGTCCGAGTTCGACCGTGGCGGCCACTTCGCCGCCATGGAGGTGCCGGAACTACTCGCTGAAGACGTTCGGAAGTTCTTCGTCAGCCTGCACAGGGTGGTGCAGGCTGACGAACAGCAGACGCGAGTCGTGACTGGTTAGCCCCGAGCGATGGCGAGCGTGTCGCGGCAGGTGCTGTAGGCGTCGAGCTCGGCCCGGGCCGGTGCCACGATGTGGCTGTCGGCAACCCTCTCGAGTTCGCTGCGCAGCGCCTGCTCAGCCGCACGAGCCCGCCGCGCAGCACCGCTGACGGCTACCAACCGGCAGAGCACTGCGAGTCCGAGACCGAGGGCTGCTCCACCGACCAGCATGATCCAGGCGTACGCGATGCCACCCGCACTCGGCAGCGGCACCTCACCGGCACCGGCGATCCGCGCCACCAGGGCAGCGAGCAGCCAGGCTGCACCACCCAATGCGACCAGGAAGAGCAGCCACTGAATGAACTTGGCCGCACTCCACCAACCAGGGTTGGTGGAGTTGCCGAGGTCCGTCCGTGCGACAGCCTGGTCGAGCTCGTCGCCCAGCGACTCCTCGCGGCGGCGGATCGCAGTCCGGACCGAGTCGGCCCACGGCCGCGACAGGCCGGCCGCCGCGCGGTCGGTGATGGTGCGCACCGCACTGTCCATCCGGGCCCGCTGCACTGGTGTTGCCGCAGGCAACAAAGTGCGGGCGGTGGCGACATCGCTCGCCGTGGACTTGCGCAATGCCTTGCCCTGTTGGCGAGAGACCTCGTCAAGCTGAAGACCACGCAGCGGGTCCGGCCGCAGCCGACCGATCCACTTGGTCAGCGGCCACCCCGTCGCCGCCTGAGCACGCTGCAGGTAGGAGCGACGGACGGCGTCGACCACCACCGGCAGACCACTCGCGTCGGAGAGCGCCTCGACCAGTTCGTTGACCTCGGCGTCGGCGATCTCCGGAGTCTTGGCGGTGCCACACTGGCTCGCCATCCGGTCCGCGACGCGATCCACGTCGGCGGCGAGCCGCTCCTTGGCCGAGCGCTTGTTGCTGACTCGCTTGACCAGCAGGCCGCGGACCTCGTCGAGTCCGTCACCACTGACCGCAGAGGTCGCCACGACTGTCGGCGCCTTGACGCCATCGGTCTTCAGCAACCGCTCGAGGTCGTTCAGGCAGCTCTTCTGCTGATCCGGCGTGAGCTTGTCGACGTGGTTCAGCGCAAAGACCATCACCCCGGAGTGCGAGGCGTAGGGCTTGATGTAGCGGTCGTGCAGCGCCGCGTCGGCGTACTTCTGCGGGTCGACCACCCAGACGAGCAGATCGACCAGCTCGACGAGGCGGTCGACGATGAGCCGGTGCTCGACCTCGATCGAGTCGTGGTCGGGCAGGTCGAGCAGGATCAGACCGTCGAGGTCCTCCGACTGCGCGTCCTCCAGCGAGCTGCGGTGCTGCACCTGGTGCCGGCGCGGGATGCCCAGCCAGTTCAGCACCTCACCGGCCGGCTCCTCACCCCAGACACAGGCCAGCGGCATCGAGCTGGTCGGCCGGCGGGTGCCGATCGCGGCCAGATCCAGGCCGGTCATCGCGTTGAACAGCGACGACTTCCCGGAGCCGGTGGCCCCGGCCAGTGCGACCACAGTCAGCTCGCCGGACATCCGCAGCCGCTGCCCGGCCCGGTCGACGATCTGGGTGGCCTCGGTCAGCACAACCGGATCGAGCCGGCCCTGACCAGCCGTCGCGGCCTTCTCGAGAGCGTCGATCTTGGTCAGGACGTCGGTCGCAGCCCGCACCGGGCCTTTGACCGTCTCCGTCGTTTCCGTCACGTGCAGTCCTCCACCGCGCGCGCGGCCTCGGTCAGTTGCCTGGCAGCCTCGGGATCGACCGGATGCTGGTCGAGGACCGCCAGATACCGGGCGAATTCGGCATCCATCAAGGCATGAACCTTACCGTCAAGATCCGCGCGCGACTTCGACATCAGGGTCTGCACCGCCGCGTCGCCGAAGACCGCGGTCAGCAGCTTCTGCCCGACCACCGCGCTACCGACACCGATACTCGCCTCGGCACCGGTCGGGATCCCTGCGTTCTCGGCGAAAAGGACCACCATGACCGACAACGACAGCCCGTTCACCCCAGCGTCCAGGATGCGCGCCGCCAGCCGCTTCTCGGTCCCGACCTTGCGGACGAGTTCGAGGACACCGGCCTGCCACTCCTTGACGGCCCGCTCCGCCTTGGCCGCGAAATCGGGGGACATCGCCCCGAGCGCGAGCTCAGTGTCGGTCTCGGTCTCGGTCGCCACCGCCTCGCCGGCGACTGTGTCCGGTGCGGTCTTGGCCGCAGCGAGGAGCTGGCGTCCGGCGGACGTCGCCTGCCAGATCTTCTCCGCGCGCTCGGCAGCCGCCTCGGCCTGCTCGATCAGCAACGACAACAGCCCGGACTCGACCGCGTCGTTCAGGTCGCGGGTCGGTGCCGGCGTGGTGCCGATCGACTTCTTGACCTTCTCCCGCAGCTTGCTCGAGTTGCCCTGCAGACCCTTCAGCAGCTCGCCGGTCCCGACGAACTCCTGCCAGCGCGCCAGCACTTCGCCGCGCAGCAAGGTCGCATCCTGGGTCGAGGTCGCGATGCCCTTGACCGCCTGGTCGTAGGCAGCCTCGACACTCGACCGCAGCTCGACCGCGGTGTCACCCTGCGCCCGCACTGCGGCAGCGAACGGCGGAGTCGTCTTCACCATCGAGGTGACCGCGCCATGAAGCGTCCGGCGCACGACCGCAGCACGTCCCTCGGCGTCGGCGGCCAGGTCGGCCAGCCATTCCCGGATCGAGGCAACGCTTTCGTCCGGCAGCATTCCGTTGCCGTCGACAACTGTTTCCTTGATCGAGAACAACGGCGAGTCGCCGAGCCCGCGCTCCAGCAGCATCTGCGCGAGGTGCCCGGTGATGTCGTCGATCGTCTCGGTCGGCGCCCGGTCCAGCACCACGGCAACCGCCGTACTGCGATCCGAAGCGCTCTGCAGGAACTCCCACGGCACTGCGTCGGAGTAGCGCGCTGCCGTCGTGACGAAGAGCCAGAGATCGGCGGCCGCCAGCAACTGTGTGGCCAGATCCCGGTTCGCCTCGACCACCGAGTCGATGTCCGGAGCATCCAGCACTGCAAGGCCACGCGGCACGGTGTCCGACGAGACCAGCCGCAGCTGCCCCGGATCCTCCATGCCGCCCGGGCTCTCCGCGCTCGTCCGCGCCATCCCCGGCAGCACCCGGTCACCGATGAACCAGTCGCCATCGGCCGGGTGATGAATCAGCACCGGCGACCGCGTCGTCGGCCGCAGCACACCCGGCTCGCTGACCACCTTGCCGATCACCGAGTTCACCAACGTCGACTTACCGGCGCCGGTGGACCCACCGACGACCGCCAGAATCGGCGCCTCCAACTGCACCAACCGCGGCAGGATGTAGTCGTCCAACTGGTCGAGCATCGCCTTCTGCTGCTGCCGAGCCTCATCGGCCCCCACAACGTCCAAAGGCAACCGGCTCCCAGCCAGCGCGCCCCGCAGCTTCATCAGAGCCGTGATCAAAGCCATCGCGGCCTGCTCAGCCGCCAACTGCTCAGCCAGCTCCTCCGCCGTCAGCTCGACCTCAACCGGCTCCTCGACAACCTCGTCCGCAGAGCTCTCAGCCTCCGCCGACTCACCCTCAGCTGAATCTTCCGAAGCCTGCTCAGTGGACTCGTCGGCAGAATCCTCGTCGGCAACCTCAGCAACTTCGTCGCCAGGCTCCTCGTCGGGCTGGTCGACAACCGCCTCCGCAGCCTCATCGCCGGATTCGTCGTCGACAACCTCGGCCGTCGGCTCCTCGGCCTCAGCCTGCTCGTCGGCTTCCGTCGGCTCCTCGGCTTCCGTCGGCTCCTCGGCTTCCGTCGGCTCCTCGGCGACCGCAGCTTCCGGTTCCGCCTCCGGCTCGACGTCAGCCGCCGTCTGCTCAGCCTCCGGCGCCGTCACCTCGGCGGCTCCGTCCTCCGCAGCCTCGCCTTCGACATCTTCGGTAGTGGCGACGGCTTCCGCTGCGTCGTCCACCTCCGGCTCGACCTCGTCCGACGACACAGCCTTGTCGGCAGCAACAGCCTCGGCCGGCTCGTCGGCAGCGTCATCGACGGCAGACTCGGCCGCAACGACATCTGTCTCCTCGGCGACCGGGGTCTCCGAGTCCTCGACGACGGTGTCTTCCGCGGGCTCGACCTGCACCGGCTCCACACCGGCAGACTCGACGGCGCGGAGCTCTTCGGCGTAGGCACGGGCTTCATCAATATCGTCCGGCGACGCATCACCCTGCTTGGGCAGCCCAACAATGATGTTGCCGTACTCCAACGGGAACCCGTCCGGCGACTCATCCGGCTCGTACACCACACCGACAGTCGGCCGCGGCCGCTCGTCAGCCTCTTCCGGCACCTCAGCTACGTCAGCGGCAGCCTTGTCCTCAGAGTCGGCTGCTTCGGGAGCTTGCGCTTCGTCGTCCGCGTCGGACTTCGTCGCCACGGCCACATCATCCTCAGCAGCCTCGGCACCGGCAACGGAGCTCGACTCGTCGTCATCGTCAGAAGAAGCAGTCGCAGCGTCGCCCTCGGGCGCGTCAGCTTCGGCAGAACCGTCCGCGGGAGCGTCCGTTGCCGCGTCGACCGACTTCTCGGTCTCCTCAGCAGCAGGCTCAGCCGACTCCACAGGCTCAGCCGTCTCCACCGCGGATTCGTCGGCAGACTCGGCGGCCTCCGTCGGCTTACCGCTCGCCGACTCGTCATTTGCCGTCTCGACGGTGCTCGTCGGCGCCTCAGCCGCAGCCTTGACAGTTTCCGCGGGCTTGTCCTCAGAGGGCTCGGCAGACTTCGCGTCCGCCTCGGCATCCACCGACGGCGTCGCGGCGGGCTCAGGGGTCGCGTTCTTGCGCCGGCGACGGCGCCAGAAGCCTTTGCCCTTGGCACCGGCCTCGGACTGCGCGATCAGGCTGGCCAGCTCCTGGGCAGGCTGGTCCCGGCCCGGAACCTGTGGCTCCGGACCTTCACCAGCTGCTGACTTCATGTCAGCCACGGCGTCCGTCCACGAGCACAGAGTGCCCGGTCGGACGGCACAGAAGCAAAGTCATCGTCATCCCCGTTTGGCGGCGTGGACGGGTGGCAGTCACTGAGATGGTGGATACGGACCGTATCCTCCCGGCGATCCTTGCGGACCAGGGGGTCCCGGTGGGTAACCGGGCTGGCTCGCTGGGTAACCGGGTTGCCCCGATGGATACCCCGGCTGAGGCCCTCCGTAACCACCCTGTCCAGGTCCACCCGGTGCAGGCACATCCTGTACTCCCCCACCGCCCTGCCAGTCACCCGGACCCGGCTGCGGCGGGCCGTAAGCGCCCGGTCCACCTGGCCCGCCCGGCGGCATCGCCTGCGGGAAGGCCGGCATCGGCGGGAAGGGAACACTGGCCCGCCGAGCACGCAGCTCGTCGAGCAGCCGCTTCTCATCGGTGAGAGCCTCCGGCCCGATCACTTGCCGGACGATCTTGTCCCGCAGATACGCCAGGTCGGTCGCGTTCGCCTGGAACGCCTTCGCAGCAGCTTCGGCCTGGCCGCCGTACCGGCGGGCGTTCTGCCGGAGCGCCTTGCGGCCGCGCATGGTCGCGATCAGCGGCACTTCCGGAGCGACCAGCCAGCCGAACCGCACGTAGTCGTAGAGCCGCGACGCGATCATCTTGCCTTCACGCGAGCGCAGCACCAGCGCGAAGATCACCATGCCGACGAAGATCGGCACCATCAGCAGGAAGTAGGCGAGCAGGAAACCCGTGCCCTCGGCCCAGCTGGCCGACGCGTTCCAGGCCGCGTGCGCGAGCACCGCAGCCAGGAAGCCGACCACCGGCGCCAGGAAGCGCACCGCCGTACTGCGATGCCGGACGGCGATGCCGATCCCGATCGCGGTGAACGATGTGAAGAGTGGATGCGCGAACGGCGACATCACGCCGCGCAGGATGAAGAGGACCAGCACGCCCTGCAGACCGGCGTTGCTGCCGCCCTCGTTCGACAGCTCACTGAAGATGCGGCCGTAGTAGAGGATGTTCTCGGTAAAGGCGAAACCGACTCCGACCATCCCGGCGTAGACCAGCCCGTCGATGATCCCGTCGAACTCCTTGCGGCGCACCAGCGCCAGCAGCAGGATGACGGACCCCTTGGCGAACTCCTCCACCGGCGGCGCCACGAAGATCGCCGACCGGTCCCCGCCGGCCCCGGTCTCGGCCAGCTGCTTGGCGACCTCGGTGTTGATGAAGATCGCGACCAGCGTCGCAATGAAGGCACCCCAGCACAGCGCGAACAGAATGTACCTGGTCGGCTCCGGTTCGTAGCGGTCCAGCCACAGGTACAGCCCGATGACCGGGATCACCGGCACCATCGCGAAGGCCATCCCCCAGGTGAAGCCGCCCGCACCCGTCGAATCCGCCACGATCGCACAGATCGCCAGCCCGGCGATCGCCATCAGCACCACGACCACGATGCCGATCAGCACCTGGCGATTCCGCCGTTGTCCGGGGACCGGATGGTCCCCGAGCACGTTCGGCTGCGGTTGCTGTCCGCCGCCCGGATACGCCGGCGCCGCGGGCTGCGGCGGCCCGGCTGGGCCTGGTGAGGGGTAACTCATGCCCGCAGCCTAGTTGGATCACCCACCAGACGGCAGAACCGCCCACGCGGCGTTACCGTGATGGAACGACAACCCTGTACTTCCACGCCACACCGAGCAACCCGGCAGCGCGATCACCCGCCCATCTGACAGACTCTTCCTGGCATGCGCCAGTAGCTCAGCTGGATAGAGCGTCGGACTTCTAATCCGTTGGTCGCAGGTTCGAGTCCTGCCTGGCGCGCAAAACCCCTCACTGACCTGCGGTTATGTGTTTCGGGGCCGCGGCTGACCGCGGGTTCACCAGCCGGCGGGGCGTAGATGCGGTAGCGAGGCCGGCTGGTTCAGGTCGAGCTGGGTGGAGATCTTTGCTGCCGTCTGTTGGTGTTTCTGGGACAGCTCAGGGTCGTCTTCATTGAGCAGTGCGGCGAGTTCGTGGTGCGCCTGGGCTTGTTCGTGGAGGTGCTCCCCCTGAGTTGCGAGGGTGAGGGCGAGGTCGTAGTGCTCGATGGCCTCGGTGGTGATTCCCAGTACGGCGAGGGTCCGGCCGAGTTCGATTCGGGCGTGGGCCTGGAGCCGGGCATCGTCGTCGAGCATGGTCACCGCGGCGCGTAGTGGCTCCAGGGCGTCGTGGGCATGTCCTGACGAGCGATGGGCTGTTCCGATGAGAATCAAGGTTTCGGCTTCGCCTTCACGGTCGTCGATCCGCTGCCGCAGGTCGCGTGCCTGGTGGAGGTGGCCGAGGGCTTCTTCGGAGGCGCCGAGCGCGATGAGGCATCGGGCCAGCGCGGTGAGCACGTGGTCGTTGGGGCTGACCTGGCCTAGTGCTTCGCAGTCGTTGTAGGCCGTTCGCAGGTAGGCCAGCGCGGTCTCGTGCTCGCCGTTCAGCCCGTGGACGACGCCGCGGGTCCAGGAGGTGATGACTTTGGCGTCGATGCCGAGCGGGGACAGACGCCCGAGTTCGGCGAGCTCGTTGAAGGCTGCTTCCGCATGCTGTGCTGCCTGCGCATGGGCTCCGCGTTGCAGGTGCATCAGACCAAGCAAGGCGAGAGTGTGCGCGTGCGACTCGGTGTTCTCCTGCTGCTTCGCCGAGGCGGTCAGCAGATCGTAGGCGCGTGAGGTGTGGCCGGCTGACCAGTGGGCGAGCGCCAGCAGAGTGCTCAGCAGTCCCTCACCGCCCTCGCCCGTCTCCTGCGCCGTAGCCAGGCCCTGCTCGAGCAGCTCGATCGGATCGTCGGCGACGTCGCGACCCAGGAAGTGCCAGAAGGAGATCGTCAGCCGCCAGGCGTGGTTGCTGTATCCCTCAGCCGCGGCACAGCGCGTCGCGGCCAGCAAGTTGCCGCGCTCCACAATCAACCAAGCGTGCGCCGCGTCGGCCTCCGGGCCGCTGCCAGCCTGCTGGGCTGTCGCATCTGCGATGGCCGTTATGTAGTGGTCGAGCATCTTCTCGGTCATCTGAGGGTCATCAGACAGACTGCGGGCGTACTGCCGCAGCAGGTCGTGCTGGCGGTATCGGCCGGGCACGGGTTCCTCGGCCAGATGGACATCAACCAGCCGCTGCAGGGCGTCGTCAGCCCGCTCCAATGGCATGTCAGTCATCGCCGCGAGGACTGCGGCGTCCGCGTCGGCACCGGGATGCCGGGCCAGCGCATAGAAGATCTGCTGGTCCGCGGCGGGCAGGTGTTCATGGGACATGCGGAACGCCAGCGCAACCTCGCGGTCGGCGAACAGTTGTGGCAACCGCCCGCGCGCATTGGCCAGCTGCGCGGAAAGATGCGCGACCGGCCACGCCGTACGGTGCGCCAGCCGCGCCCCGGACAGCCGCAGCGCGAGCGGCAGACCCGCGCAGATGCGGACGATGTGCGCCACGGCCTCGGGCTCAGCCGCCGCCCTGTCGGCGCCTACCTGACGCGCGAAGAACGCCGTAGCTTCCTCTTCGGGCAGAACGACCAGGGACAGCGGTCGTGCCCCGGCGAGGTTCGGCAACCTGGCTCGGCTCGTCACGATCACGAGGCTGGGACCGGCGGGCAGCAGCGGGGCCACCTGGGACTCGTCCACGGCGTTGTCGAAGATGACCAGGAGCCGCAGTGCCGCAGTCTTTGCCCGCCACTGTGCCTTCGCGTCAACGGTCACCGCTATGGCGAGCTGACCCAGCAGAACGTCCAGGGCCTCGTCTGCGGTCAGCGGCGTCTTCCCCGCGCTGTGGCCTTGCAGGTCGACAAAGAGCGCCCCGTCCGGAAACCTGTCGGCCAGCAGGTGGCCGGCGTGGACGGCGAACGCGGTCTTGCCGACCCCCGCCATACCGTCGACCGTGTAGACGGTGGCCAGGTCATCGGCAGACGCCGCCAGCCGGGCGAGTTCGTTCTCCCGCCCGGTGAAGTCCGGAAGATCACGGGGAAGACAGTTGCGGCCCGCCACGACGGCGGTCGCCCCCGAGTCGGTGGGCGCGACGGCGCGAGGCAGATCTGCGGCCAGTATTTGCCGATGCAGGTCCTGGAGCTCGGGGCCAGGATCGGCGCCCAGTTCCTCGACCAGCGACGTACGGATCTGCTGGTAATGCCGCAGCGCTTCGGCGGCTCGTCCTGCTTGGTACAGCGCCAGCATGTATTGGCTCGCCACCCGCTCGTCCGACGGATACTCGCCGACGCGTGCAGACAACTCGGCAACCAGCTCTTCACCATGTCCTGAACGCAACCGGGCCTCGACCAGATCGTGCTGTGCCGCCAGCCGCTCCTGCCCCAACTGGTCGCGCTCCGCTTCGGCCCAACTGCCATTCAAGCCGGTCAGCGCATCGCCACGCCACAAGGCCAAAGCCTCGGTCAACCAGCGCGCTGCGTCCCCCTCGTCTTCACGAGCGCGAGCGCACAGAACACGGAATCGATGCAGGTCGAGCACCGGCTCCGTGGTGGCGGTCACCAGTGCATAACCGCCTGAGCGTCGCACGATGCTCACTCCGGCCACGCCGGACAAGATCCCACGAAGCCGGGAGATGTAGCTGTGCAGCGTCGCTCGCGCGCGTGGCGGCGCGTCCGCACCCCAGACCCGCGCGACCAACCGATCCACCGGCACCACTCGGTCAGCCTCGACTGCCAGGGCCGCCAGCATGCACCGCTGCATCGGCGGTCCGAGGTCCACCGGCCGCCCGTCGACCAGCGCGTCCACTTCACCCAGCAGACGTATTTCAGCCGTCACACCCAGCCCCCTGACGCAACGCTCGACAACGACACGATGACAGGTCGTGAGCAGCGTAGTGCAGAAACCTGCAAGGAATTCGCACGATCGCCCCGCCATCGTGTAGGCCACGGCGCCGGACGCACAGCCCACTGCCCGAAGCCGTAGCGACCGGAGGTGGATTGTGAGATCGAGCAGAAGGCCAGTGACAGAGTCCTGGGATTGACCATGGCGTCGCGTCCGTCAGGTGAGGCCGCGCAGGTAGAAGTCCTTCCAAGCGCCGGTTGGCGGGCTGGGTAAGGACCGTTCGAGTGTCAGCAGGCCATGCATGGTTGCCCAAAGCCGGAGAGGCTCGGCTTCGCCGGCTGGGTCGAAGTAGGTCGCGGTGCGGGTGATGGCGTCGGCGCGGAGGGTCTCGTCGATGTCGAGGGCCGAGAGCGAATGGTCGAAGAGCAGGGCGTAGGCGCCGGGGTTGGCCAGGGCGAAGCGCCGGTACGCCGATGCCAGGCCGAGGACCGCGCTTCCGTCGGCTGGGCGCGCGCGGTCGAGGACGCCGTACAGGCTGGTGGCGGCTTGTTCGTAGACGGCGCTCATCAGGCCGCCTCTGCTGCCGAATTTCGTGTAGACGCACATCGTCGATCGTCCGGCCGCCTCGACCACGCGGCGGACTGTCAGGCCCTCGACGCCGTCCGTGGCGAGGACTTCGGCGGCGCCGGACAGCAGGCGTTCGCGGATGTCGGGTTGATCACTACGACGCGCCATCTGATTCCACTCCGGAGGACACAGGTGGGTCACGGCCCTTGTGGTCGACGACCGCTGCCTTCACCATAACAAGCGTTATCCAATAACGAGTGTTATCGATCTGGAGGCGTGTGATGACATTGCCGAACGTGTATCGAGCCGCTGCCGTGGCAGGACTGGCGAGTGGCCTGGTCCTGCTCGTCAACACGGCCAAGCGAGCAGAGCTGATTCCCACCAGCGCCGCCACGCAACTGGTCGCGCCGCTCGCCCAGGTGCTGGCGCTCGGACTCGTGGCCGCGCTGTTCGCGCGGACCGGGCGGCGCGGCAGCATCTTCGGCGTCGTGGCCTTCGGGCTCAACTTCACCGCAATTACGTTGCTCGTCGGGGTCGAGTTCGTCCTCAACCTGGTCTTCCCCCGCGTAGACGGCGCCACCGTCACGTCCTTGCGCGCAGGCCCATTAGGCGTGGCACTGACAGTGAGCTCGATCCTGTTCCTGATCAGTACGGCGATGTTCGCGGCCTCTTTGTGGCACCGCGAGGGCCCGCCTCGACCGGCCCTGATCCTCTACGCCGTCGGCGCCATACCGGTCTCGCTTCGCGCCGCCGTACCGGAGGCCGCCCTACAAGCAGGCCTCCTACTACTCGCCGTCGCAATCGGCTGGCTGGCGCTCTGGCTCTGGTCGAGCGCCCGCGAGCCACTACCAGCCTGACCGACAGAAACCGCAGTGGCCGTCAGGCCGTTGGCGGGGTGTCTCGTAGCGTGACGGTCGCGTGGCTCTCTTGGAAGCTCTGGTCCGAGACGAGGGTCAGCCGTGCCGTCGACTGGAACTCCGGCAGGGTCCTGGAGCCACAGGAGACCATCGTGGTCCTGAGTTTCGCGATCGTCAGCGCGAGTCCTTCGTTGAGGTCTCCGGCGTAGGGGACGTAGCCGTCCACGCCTTCCTCGAAGATCAGTCCCTGGCCGCCTTGGCCGTAGCGCTGCCAGTTGCGGGCCCGGTTCGAGCCCTCTCCCCAGTACTCCTTGACGAAGCCGTCACGGGTCGGGAATTTCGCGCCGGCGGCCTGGTCGAAGCGAGCGAAGTAGCGGCCCATCATGACGAAGTCGGCGCCCATCGCCAGCGCCAGGGCGACGTGGTAGTCGTGCACCAGCCCGCCATCGGAGCAGATCGGCACGTACTCGCCGGTGCGTTCACGGAAGGCATCCCGGGCTGCTGCGACATCCAGTACGGCGCTGGCCTGGCCGCGGCCGATGCCCTTCTGGTCCCGGGTGATGCAGATGGAACCACCGCCGACGCCGACCTTAACGAAGTCTGCACCGGCCTCGGCAAGAAAGGTGAACGCTTCGCCGTCGACCACGTTGCCGCCGCCGACCGGGATCTCGGGGTAGTGCTTCTTCACCCAGGTCACCGCCTGCGCCTGCCAGTCGCTGTAGCCGTCGGACGAATCGAAGCACAGCACGTCCGCACCTGCTTCCAGCAGAGCCGGGACGCGCTCTTGATAGTCGTGGGTGTTGATGCCCGCACCCACGCGCAGCCGCTTGGCCGCGTCAACGAGCTGGTTCGGGAAGCGCTTGTTGTCCGTGTAGTCGGAACGGAACACCAGATGCTGCAGGCGACCGTCGGCGTCCAGCACCGGAAGGCAATCGAGCCGTTCGTCCCAGAGCTGTGCGTTGGCCTCGGAGAGCGTGACGTCAGGCCCCGCATGGGTCAGGTCCGCGATAGCGGTCATCCGCCCACTGACCGGTCCGTCCAGGTCATGGCGCTGGGGGTGGAAGTCCCTGGAGGTCACCAGGCCGAGCAAACTGCCGTTGGGCGATCCGTCGTGGGTCACTGCGGCGGTGCTGTGACCTGTGTGACGCATGACGTCGACCAGGACACCCAGACTGTCGTCGGGACGCACGTTGGTGTCGCTAGTGACGAAACCGGCCTTGAAGTTCTTGACCTCACGGACCGCTGCAGCCTGGTCCGCGATCGACTGGTTGTGGTGCAGGAAGCTGAGACCACCGTTGCGCGCAAGCGCGATCGCCAGCTCGGGCGTACTGACCGCCTGCATGATCGCCGAGGTGAACGGCGACTGCAGCTCGATCGCCGGCACCTCGCCCACGACGTGCCGCACCAACGGCGTCCTCAGCTCCACTGTCGTAGCCGAAGTGTCGGTCCGGGTCCGGTTCGGCAACAGCAGGAACTCGTTGAATGTCCGCGATACCTCAGTGATGATCTGCGCCATTTCGGAACGCTACCAACGAGGTCAGGCGGGCCGTTCAGCGAGGCTGGCGGGACAGCGGTGAGCGTCGGGGTTCTGGGAGAGGTCGATCAGGAAGTCGAGGCGGCGGCCGGCTTCTTGGAGGTCGGCGGTTCGGCGGGCGATGTTGGCGCGCTCGGAGATCAGGCACTGCATGAGTTCGGGGCCGATGTCTTGGGCGTCGATGCTGGGGAGCAGGGGTTTGATGAGGCGGCTGCTGAGGCCGGCGGTGTAGAGCTGCTGGATGAGGAGCACGCGGTCTATGGCCGACTCGGGGTAGACGCGCTGGCCGCTGAAGGTGCGGTCGGACTCCAGCAAGCCCTGCTCTTCGTAGTAGCGGAGGGCACGCGTGCTGACGCCGGACTTGTGGGCCAGCTCACCGATACGCATCGCGACTTCTCCTTGCCTTTGACGTCAACGTCAAGAAATAGCGTAGCTCGCATGGACATCACGATTGCGAGCGGTTTGCGACTGGAGTACGAGATCTACGGGCCCAAGGACGGCGAGGCGGTGCTCCTCATCATGGGTACCGGCGGGCAGCTCACGCTCTGGCCGTTGAGCCTTGTCGAACTGCTCGTGGACAAAGGCTTGCGAGTCATCCGGTACGACGCTCGCGACGTCGGACTGTCCGATCGGGTCGAGGGGGATGCGGGCTACGCGCTTGACGACATGGCGGCCGATGCGGCCGGGCTACTGGATGCGCTGGGGATCGGCGCCGCGCACATCGTCGGCGGTTCGATGGGTGGCATGGTCGCGCAACTCATCGCGATCAACCACCCGGATCACGTCCGCACGCTGACCTCGATCATGTCGAGCAGCGGCAACCCGGAGCTGCCCGGCCCCTCCCCCGAGCTGATCCAGCGACTGATGGCTCCGGCACCCGACCCGCAGGAGGATCTGGACGCCTTCCTCGACCACCAAGTCGCCAATGCGCAGCTCACCCAGTCCCCCGACTACCCCACCGATGCGCAGGAACTACGCGCCCAGTTCGCCAGCGACTTCAACCGCTCCTACGACCCAGCCGGAGCAGTCCGCCATCAGACGGCCACCTTCGCGGCCACAGATCGCCGTACCGGCCTCAGAGCCGTCGCTGTCCCCACTCTGGTCATTCACGGCGAAGCCGACCCACTCATCCCGGTAGCCGCCGGGCGCGACACCGCCGGGACCATCCCAGGCGCCCGCCTGCTACTCATCCCTGGCATGGGACACGACCTGGCACCGCAGCTCTTGAGCCAGTACGCCGATGCAATCGTCGAACTGGCTAGTGGGGCGTAGGGGTGGCGATGATCCCGTTGATGAGCATGTCGACTGCCCAGTAGCTGCGCTCCGACGGCGTACCGGAGACCAGGTCGGCTGCTCGTTGGTGAAGGTGCGGGTAGTCGTCGGCTGATGCGCTGGCGAGGGTGTCGCTGAGTTGTTGCCACTCGGCTTCGGCGTCCCGCTTGGTGTCGACGGCGTGTTCGGCGGCTGTGGCAGTAGCTGTCTGGAGCAGGTAGTCCACACCCCAGGCCGCTTGCACAGCTGGTACTCGACCAGCCGCCAGCAACCCGAGCAAGGTATCGACCAGTGCCAGGTAGTTGGGCCCGTTGGGGCGCAGGCTGAGCGCGGAGCGCGCCAAGCTGGGATGTGCGAACAGCAGGTCTGCATAGCTGCGGAGAACGCGATGCAAGCCCTCGCGCCAGTCGGGGGCCGGCGCCAGATCGACCCGTGCCAGCAGCCGGTCCAGGATTGCCGCGTGCAGTTCGTAGGCGTTGGCGACGTACACGTAGAGCGAGGCGGCGCCGGTGTCGAGCTCCTGTGCGAGCCGGCGCATGGTGACGCGCTGCAGACCTTCGCTCTCCATCAACCGCACCGCCGCGTCAACGATGCCCTCACGGGTCAATGCAGGTTTGGCGGGACGCTCCCGCCGGCTCAGCGCAGGCATGGGGTCAAAATTACTGCACTGGCCCGGCGACCGGGACCTTGCGCACCGAAGCCATCGCACGGCTCCAGGACTCGAGCTGGTCGAGAAACCCACCGAGCACTGTGGCCTGATGGTCGGATGGCGTGAATCTGGCACCGAACTGCTCGAAGTCGGAGCGAAGATTCAGCGTGACCTCCGTCTGAATATCGGCGAGCTGAAGCGCCCCGAGCACAGGACGCAGCGCCTCGGCCGCCCGTACGCCGCCATCCACGCCGTAGGAGACGATGCCGGCGGCCTTGTTATTCCACTCCGCGTAGACGCGATCGAGTGCGTTCTTGAGGGCGCCCGGGAAGGAGCGGTTGTACTCCGGGGTGACGATGACGTAGCCGTCGAAGCCGGCGATGGTCTCCGCCCACTGCTGGGTGTGGAGCTCGCTGTAGCGTCCTGCGGCCGGTGGAATCGGCTCGTCGATCTGGGGCAGGTTCACGACAGCCAAGTCGATCAGCGTGTACTCGGCATCCGGTCGGCCTTGGGCCTGTGCCACGACCCAGTCGGCGACAGCAGCGCCGGCCCGGCCAGCGCGAGTACTGGCGAGGATCACTGCGATCCTCATGCGTGGTTCACCGCAGCGAAGAACTCGGTCATCCGGTCCAGTCCATCCGCAGCAAACATGGTCTGCAGGCTCTCGGCGGAGTCCGCGGCGCTGGCCTCGCTGCGTGGGAACAGCGCATCCTCGTAGGCGGCCAGGCCGGCCTCGAGGTCACCCGGATGTGCAGCGATCGCTTGACCGAGCTCAGCTCCGTCGAACATCGCCAGGTTGGCGCCTTCACCGGCGAACGGCGACATCAAGTGGGCCGCGTCGCCCAGCAGAGTCACACCGGGAGTCCGTTCCCAACGATGCCCTACCGGTAGCGAATGGATGCGTCGCGGCACCAGCGGACCGTCAGCGTCTGCGACTAGCCCACGCAGGCCCTCGTCCCAGCCGTCGAAGTACTCCAGCACCGCCGCTTTGGCGGCCGCCGGGTCGGTGAAGTCGATGGTGTCGAGCCACCCCTCGTCCACCTTCAGCGCGGTGTAGATATGCAGGCTGCCGTCGGTCTCGCGGTGCGCCAGAAAACCACGCTCATCACCCAGGCAGATGAAGAACCCGTGGCCGATGACCGCAGAACTGCGCGGGTGGCCGGCGTCGGCGTCCATCAGATCGGACTCGACGAACGAGATCCCGGTGTAGGCAGGCTTGGCGTCCGAGAGCAGCGGACGGATGCGCGACCAGGCGCCGTCGGCTCCGATCAGCAGATCGGTGGTGATGACAGATCCGTCGGCAAACGTCACCTCATGACGCCCGCCGTCGAGCGGGCGCGCACCGGTGACCTTCTTGCCCCAGTGGATCGAGCCGTCGGAGAGCGAGCCCAGCAACAGCTTGCGCAGATCGCCACGATCAACCTCGGGCCGGCCGCCGTTGCCGTCATCCTCCTCCGACACAACGACAGTCCCGTCCGGGCCGACCAGGCGCATCGCCTCGCCGCCCTCGTGGATGATCGCGCGGAACTCGTCGTACAGACCGGCTGCCCGCAGGGCCTGCTGCCCGTTCTCCTCGTGGATGTCGAGCATGCCGCCCTGGACCCGAGTCTCCGCAGAGGACTCCAGCTCGAACAGCGCCGCTTCGATTCCGTTGACCTGCAGAACCCGCGCGGCCGTCAGCCCGCCGAGCCCCGCACCGATGATCGCGATGGGGTGATGTGTTGTCATGTCTCGACCATAACGAACATGTTCGTAACGAACAAGTTCGTTCACGTCACAGTCGCTCGCTCTCAGGGAACTCCTAGCTAGTTCTTAGTGCACCCACGGGGCGGAACGGGGAACCGTGCCGTCTAACCGGTATTGGCGGGCTAGGGAAGGGCACTGACGTGATAGCGATGAACCTGGCGGTCGTCGGGGCCGAGGAAGAGATCCGGTACTCGCGCGATGCCGTGGTGGTGCTGGCCGGGATTCCGGGGGCCGGAAAAAGCACACTGCTGCGTCGGCTCTTTCCGGAGGGCGCGGAGAACGGCGGGGTGCAGGTGTTCGACTCCGAGCGGCTGCGGGCGCGGTGGATGCGAGTGCTCGGCGTAGTCCCGTATTCCTACTGGCGTCCGCTGCTGCACCTCACTTACTACGTGCAGGTGCTCAGTGCGATGAAGAGTGGCCCGCTGGTGATCCATGACTGCGCTACGCGTCCATGGGTACGACGCCTGCTCGGCTGGCGGGCTAAGCGCGCCGGACTGCCATTGCACCTGATCCTCATCGACGTACCGGGTGAGGTGGCGCGGGACGGGCAGTGGTCGCGCGGACGCGTCGTACGCACGGGAAGTATGGAGACGCACTGCCGGCGGTGGCCGCAGTTGCTGGCCAAGGCGGCCGAGGACCCGGGACAGGTGGTCCCGGGCGCGCGGTCCGCGATCGTACTGAGCCGGCGGCAGGCCAGCCGACTGCAGGCGATCAGCTTCCGTTGAGTTTGCTCTCCAGTCCATCCAGGACGAGGTCGAGGCCGAAGGTGAAGTCCTCGACCCGGCCGGACTGCATCACGTGCGCCATGATCCGCACGACATGCGGGAACCGCTCGGGATCCAGGCCGCCCACCACCTGAGCCGAGACATCCGGTGCGGCCTCAACGGCAAACGGCAGGCTCACCTCCTGCATGGTGAAGCCGTAGAGGTGACTATCCAGCGCATGCCACGCATCCAGCGCGCCCTCGACCGTGAAGCCGCCCTCCAGTAGCCGCCCGAGCGTCGAGTCCAGGTACTTCGTCATGCCCGGGCCGATCGTGAACCGGGACATGATCTGCACCGCCGCCCACGGATGCGCGACCAGCACGTCGTGAGCGGAGATCGAACGGCGCCGCATCGCTTCCTTCCACGGCGTACCGGTCGGCGGGACCTCGATGTCGGTCAGCACCAGGTCGACGATCGCGTCGAGCAGATCGTTCTTGTTCTTCACGTGGTTGTAGAGCGACATCGCTTCGATCCCGAGCTCGGTCCCGAGTTTTCGCATACTCAGCGCATCGAGACCGTCACGGTCGGCGAGCGCGATCGCCGCCCGCAGCACGCGTTCCCGGTTGAGTGGATCGCCGCGCGGTGTCATCGGTCACTCCTTTACGAATCACTGGACGAAATCGGTCGACATCCTATAACTTACATCGTAAGCTTACGCCGTAAGTTCAGCCTGGGGGGAACGAAACAATGCTGGCGATGACACAGAACCGGTACGGCGACCTGGGGGTGCTCGCACTCCGCGACATCGAGGTCCCGGTCCCGGCCGAGGACGAGGTCCTCGTCGAGGTCCGCGCGGCGGGGGTGGATCGGGGCGTCTGGCACCTCATGGCCGGACTCCCCTATCCCGTCCGACTCGCCGGGTACGGCGTTCGTACGCCGAAGAACCCGGTGCTCGGGATGGACCTGGCCGGCGTGGTCAGCTCGGTCGGAGCCGGGGTCAGCCGGTTCCGACCGGGCGACGAGGTGTACGGCATCGGTATCGGTGCCTTCGCCGAGTACGCCCGCGTTCCGGAGCGCAAACTGGCTCCGAAGCCGAAGAATCTGACCTTCGAGCAGGCTGCCGCCGTACCGATCTCCGCGCTCACTGCGCTGCAGGCGGTCCGCGACAAGGCCGAGGTCAAGGTGGGTGACCGGGTGCTGATCCTCGGCGCTTCCGGCGGCGTGGGCAGCTACGCGGTGCAGGTGGCTGAGACGTACGGCGCCGAGGTCACCGCGTCGTGCAGTGCCAACAAGGCTAACCTCGTCCGGTGGCTGGGTGCACATCACGTGCTCGACTATCGCACCGACGACTTCACGCAGTACGGACCCTTCGACGTGATCATCGACATCAACGGGAACGCGTCGCTGCGCCGGCTGCGGAAAGCGATGACCCCGACGGGGACGCTCGTCATCGTCGGAGGTGAAACGGGCGGCCGCTGGATCGGGGGCAACGACCGCCAGTTGCGGGCGATGCTGCTGTCGCGGTTCATCGGCCAGCGACTCCGTCCGCTCATGAACTCCGAGAACCACGCCGACCTGCAGGTGATGACGGAACTGATCGAGACCGGCCAGGTAGTGCCGGCGCTCGACCGCGTGTTTCCGCTCGCCGAGACGAAGGCGGCGATCCAGTACCTGATCGACGGTCACGTGCGCGGGAAAGTGGTGATAGCCGTGACCTGACAGGGGTTTCCGGTGCCCCACCTGAACGGGGCACCGGAAACTGTCGGCGGCGCCTGATTGGGTTGAACCTCGCGATCTGGAGGGGTGACCGTGAAGGTTCGAGTCGGGCGTGAGGTGCTGGCTGAGGCTGTTGGTTGGGTGGCTAGGGGGCTACCGACCCGACCAAGTGTGCCGATTCTTGCGGGGATGGCCGTTGAGGCGGCCGACGGGGTGCTGACGGTGTCGGGGTTCGATTTCGAGAGCTCGGCACGCGTCGCCATGCCGGCGGACGTGGGGGACGACGGCCGTGTCCTGCTGTCGGGGCGGCTTCTGGCCGGCATCTGCCGGGCTATGCCGCGGGACACCGTTGACCTGCATGCGGAGGGGGCGCGGGTCACGGTGTCCAGCGGCAGCTCCCGGTTTGCGCTCCAGACGCTGCCATGGGGGGAATACCCACCATTGCCGGAGCTTCCGGCAGCCGGTGGGGTGGTGAGCGGTGAGGTGTTGGCGCGGGCGGTCACTCAGGTGGTGACCGCCGCGGGGCGCGACGACACCTTGCCGGTACTCACGGGGGTGCGGGTGGAGATCCGTGGGCCAGTGATCACGTTGCTGGCCACGGATCGCTACCGGCTGGCGGTCCGCAGCTTCAGCTGGGAGCCGTCCGATCCGGAGATCGAGGCGGATGCGCTCGTCCCGGCAAAGGTGCTGGCCGGCCTGGCCAAGACGATGGCCGGCCACGAGGTCACCCTCGCACTCGGTTCAACTCGCACAGGGGACGGGTTGATCGGGTTCGAGGGGGCCGGCCGACGGGCGACCAGCCGGTTGATCGACGCCGAGTTTCCGAAGGTGCGCAAGCTGATCCCGTCTCCCGGCGCGATCACCAGGACGGTCACCATGGAGACCGCCACGCTGCTCGAGGCGGTCAAACGGGTGTCTCTGGTGGCTGAGCGGACTTCGCCGCTGCGATTCGCGTTCACCGACGGCACGGCGACCCTCAGCGCCGGGAGCGGCGAGGAGGCGGAGGCCACCGAGCCGATCGAGGCCAAACTCACCGGCGATCCGTTGACGATCGGCTTCAACACGGGCTATCTGCTCGATGCGCTTAGTGCTCTTGGCACACCGGTCGCGCACTTCTCGTTCACGGAGCCGACTAAGCCGGTCAACGTCGTCGGCCTGCGCTCCGCCGACGACGAGCCCAGCGGCGACTCGGCGTACATCGTGGTGCCGCTGCGAATGGTGGGCTGATGTCAGGATGACGCATGACCGAGTCGACTCCGGCTGAGACCACCATCGGCCGCTACCTCGCTCGACGCGACGTGTTGCCCGAGCGGGTGGACATCATCGTGTTGATGGGCTCGGCCGTGCTCGAGTCGGTCGAGGTCGCGGCTCAGCTGCACCACGCCACCGCCGCACGAATCCTGATCAGCGGCGGCATCGGCCACTCGACCCATCACCTCGACACCGCGGTCAGACGCCGCGGCCTAACGGTAGCGGTGGGTCGCCCGGAATCGCACGTCTTCCGCGACGTCCTCACCACGCAGTTCGACGTACCGGCCGCGGCTCTGCAGGTGGAGGACCAGTCGACGAACTGTGGTGACAACGCGGCGTTCACCCGGAGGCTGATCGACGAGCCGGCAGCTCTCGTGCTGATCCAGGACCCGACGATGCAACGGCGAACGCACGCGAGCTTCGCGCGCTCGTTCGCCGATCTCCCCGGCACGCAGCTCATCAGCCACGCGCCGGTGCTCCCCTGGATAGGCCCAGAATTCGTGAGCGCCGGCCCTGACCATCCGGAGATCTGGGGATTGCCACGGTTCCGCTCGCTGGTTCTGGGCGAGATCCGTCGGCTACATGACGACGAGCACGGCTACGGTCCGCGCGGCCGCAACTTCATCGACCACGTCGACATTCCCGCCCTCGTCCTCGCGGCGTACGCCGAACTCGCTACCGCTCACCCCCACCTCATCCGCCCAGCCGGCGCTTAGCAAACCCCAGACTCCCGTCTGGCTAGTTGCGCGCCGGACTACCTGCGGCCGGGCTGGTATGGCGGCGTGGTTGCTCGCCGCAACGACTGCGGCTGGGCTGGTACGGCGGTGCATGGTTGCTCGCCGCAACGACTGCGGCTGGCTGGTACGGCGGTGCATGGTTGCTCGCCGCACCGGACAAGCCGGGCACGTTGTCTTTGGCTGGTCGCCGCGGCGGCCGCGTTACATAAAGAGCTTGGCTGGGGCCGGTGGCTGGTTGAGGTACTGGCGAGGTCGGCGATCGCGCTCGCGCCGATTGAGGTGCTCGCTATGGTTGCGGCCGGTAGTGGGGACGCCTGGAACGTGACCCTTTGTTGGTGGTGAAAAGCGCTGGCAAGGAGGCCGGGGGTGCTGCCGTGCCCGGCTGCCTCGCTGGTTGCCCCTTTTTCGTCGCGGCGCTGTCCAGTTGTCGGGGGTCTGTGGGCTTGGTGGTGGGCGTGAGCAAGTAGTTACCTGTCCTGGCCCACCTTTTCTTGTTCAAGCTCCCGGTTGTTGGCCCGGCTGGACTCGCCGGCGCTCACTATGCGTGAGTTTTCGGCGTATGGACCCGAAAAAGTCACGCGTAGCGCGAAACGGCAGGCGGATACGCCAGTAGGACTCCCCAGTGCCCGATTCGTGAGGTATCCGGGCGGGCTGGGGAGCGAAACTGACCTGGAATGACGGGTAAAGCTCCCCGGCCCCACCTACTAGCCCGCCTGGAGAGCTGGGTGGAACGTTTTGTGCAAATGGCGACATGAAGTTTCCACACTGGCGCTGCTTTTCGACCTCAGCCATAGCGGGTACCTCAAGCAGCGGTCACGCGATCGCCAACCTCGCCAGTACCTCAACCCCGCGCCGGCCCCAGCCAAGCTCTTTATGTAACGCGGCCGCCGCGGCGACCAGCCACAGACAACGTGCCCGGCTTGTCCGGAGCGGCGAGCAACCATTGCCAAAGCAGCTCACACCCCCAAGAACCGACCCGTCAGTACCTGAGTGAGCGTTTCCGGGGAGACGGTATGGAAGGTTCCTTCGTGGCCTTCGGCGGTTGCATCCGGGAGGGCTGCGGCGGTTTGGCGGACTGACTCTTGTAGCCACGCCGGGCTGGCGTTGCTGAAGAGGGCGAGTGTTGGCGTGTTGATCGACTTGAGCAGAGCGGTCGGTACGGCGCTGTCCCGCAACTGGAGCGCGTCGTACAGGAGGGTTGGAGCCATGGCGATCAGCTCGGGCCACATGGGGGTGGAGCGCATTTGGTCGACCGCCTCCTTGGGCTGGCCTACTGCCTCGACCATGAAGAGCTCGGCGGCTCCTGCGGCATCGAGTTCCTGCAGACGCTCGACGTACCGGTCCGGCACTGGCGGTGCGCCCTCGGTGCGGAACGGCGGCTCCACCACGGCCAGCTGCTCGAACGGCACCCCGGACTGCAGCAGCACCATCACCCCTGATGAAAAAGCACAGGCGAAGCGCGCGCCCGTTGCGGCCTGTACGGCGGCCAGGTCTTCCCACTCGCGCTCGACCGCGTACGGCGAGGTGTCGCCGGAATCACCGCGGCCGCGGCGGTCGTAGTTGACCACGGCGAAGGCGGTCGACAGCGCCTCGACGTACGGGGTGAAGTACGACCTGGCGGTGAACGCACCGGCCACCAGGACCAAGCCGGGTCCGGTGCCGATCACGTCGTACGCGATTTCGGTGCCGTCTGGTGACGTGACTTTCTGCATCTGTCTACCTTTCTCCACAACGAATGTCTTGCCAGTGCGTCGATCGGTAGGCGGCAGAGCAGACAGCGGGCAGTTGTGATCTGAGTCACAGACAGGTGAGACCTATCGAAGCTGGACCCCGATCACTACAGTTGGATTATGTATACAGACAGCTGGTATGCGCGATGCTGCTGAGGCAGTTGGAGTACCTGGTGGCCCTCGCTCGGGAGAAGCATTTCGCCCGAGCCGCCAACGCCTGTTACGTATCGCAGCCATCACTGTCGGCCGCGATCCGCAAGCTCGAGCAGGAGCTCGACGTACCGATCGTGCGAAGGGGCCGGCGATTCGAGGGGCTGACACCCGAGGGCGAGCGGGTGCTGCTGTGGGCGCAGCGGATCCTGGCGGAGCAGGACGCATTGAAGCACGAGTTGTCTGTGCTGCGGGGCGGCCTGACCGGCACCCTGAGACTCGGCGCGATCCCTACCGCAATGCCGGTGATCTCGTTGCTGACGACACCGTTCTGTGAGCGGCACGGGCACGCACGGGTGACGATCGAGTCGCTGTCGTCGCGGGATATCACCCAGAAGCTGGCCGAGTTCGACCTCGATGTCGCGATGACGTACCTCGACGATGACACGCTCGGCCAGGTTCGCAAGACCCCGCTGTACGAAGAGCGCTACCTCCTGCTCACTCCACAGCACTCCCCGTTGGCCGAGTTGCCGATGGCAACGTGGGCGCAGGTTGCCGAGCTGCCGCTCTGCCTGTTGTCGCCGGACATGCGCAACCGCCGGATCATGAACGGCTACTTCACTGACGACGGCGTCATCGCCACCCCCGCCATCGAGAGTGACACCGTCTCGGGCCTCTACAGCCACCTCCACGGCGACCACTGGTCGACGGTGATTTCCCATGCCTGGCTGCACATGTTCGGCGTACCGGACGGGATGCGCGTCGTACCGCTGAAGGGCCCAGCCCACGGACCGCGCGTCGGCCTGGTGATCGCGGCCCGCAGCCCCGAGCCCGTGCTGGCAAGAGCGCTGCTCGATGTCGCCCGCCAGGCAGGTGTTCACAAAGCCCTCGACGATCTACTCGACGTGCATTTGATGGGTACCGCCTATCACGAGATAACCAGCAAGTCTTTGACCGTCGGCACCTAACAGCGGGACGGTGGAATCCCCTGAAGAACAAGGAGATTCCACATCATGGCGAAGATCCTCTGTGTCCTGTACGACGACCCCACGACCGGCTACCCGACGTCGTACGCGCGCGACGACGTGCCGACGATCACGACCTACCCCGGCGGCCAGACGGCGCCGACCCCGAAGGCGATCGACTTCACGCCGGGCGAGTTGCTCGGCAGCGTGTCCGGGGAGCTCGGCCTGCGCAGTTTCCTGGAGAGCCAGGGGCACACCCTCGTCGTGACGTCGGACAAGGAAGGCGACGGCTCGGTTCTCGATCGCGAGTTGCCCGACGCCGATGTGGTGATCTCGCAACCCTTCTGGCCGGCCTATCTGACCGCCGAGCGAATCGCGAAGGCGCCCAACCTGAAGCTCGCGATCACGGCGGGCATCGGCTCCGACCACGTCGATCTGGATGCCGCCGTACAGCACGGAGTGACGGTCGCCGAGGTGACCTTCAGCAACAGCATCAGTGTGGCCGAGCACGTGGTGATGATGATTCTCGGGCTGGTGCGCAACTACATCCCGTCGCACCAGGTCGTCGTTGACGGCGGCTGGAACATCGCGGACTGCGTGCAACGCTCCTACGACCTCGAGGGGATGCACGTCGGCACGGTCGCCGCCGGAAGAATCGGTACGGCGGTCTTGCGGCGACTCACGCCGTTCGAAGTGAACCTGCATTACACCGACCGGCACCGCCTGCCGGAGTCGGTCGAACGCGAACTCAACCTGACCTTCCACGCGAGCGCAGCCGACATGGTCCCGCACTGCGATGTGGTGACGATCAACGCGCCCCTGCACCCGGAGACGGAAGGGCTGTTCGGCGAGAAGTTGCTCGCAACAATGAAGCGCGGTACCTACTTGATCAACACCGCTCGGGCGAAGATCGCCGACCGCGACGCGATCGTCACCGCTCTCGAGAGCGGACAGCTCGCCGGGTACGCCGGCGATGTCTGGTACCCACAGCCCGCCCCGGCCGATCACCCGTGGCGCACGATGCCGAACCACGGCATGACCCCGCACATCTCCGGCTCCTCCCTGTCTGCGCAGGCCCGGTACGCCGCTGGGACGCGCGAGATCCTCGAGTCGTGGTTGGCGGGGACGCCGATCCGCGATGAGTACCTGATTGTCGACGGTGGGCGACTGGCGGGTACCGGAGCGCATTCGTATTCGACCCGGATGTAAGGCGGATCACGTGAGATGCGGGCATAACCGATGAGTACACCTGGTTGAATGTATACAGAAGCCAGAATTCAAAGAGAGGACAGCAATGATCTTCACCCGTAGGTTCGGCGCTCTGGCGGCCCGCCCGCAGTTTCCGGATGCCCCGGAGCTGCAGCAGGAACTCAACACTCCCGTGGACCTGGATGCCGAGCTCGCCGCACTGACCACAGACGACGAGAAGCAGCGCGCCGACGAGTCGGCCGCCTGATCGCTTGACCCAAGGCTGCGATGAAATAGCTAGGTACGGCCATGGCACTTGGTAGACTGTCTACCAAGTGCCATGCTGTTGCTCACAGCAAACAGGAGGACCTTCGATGACGACCATCAACGCAGGAGCGGAACCGGCCGGCGTCCGCCACGTGAAGCGGCCGCAGCCGCTGCGGGAGTCCGTCTACGAAGCCCTCACCGAGATGATCATCGACGGCACGCTCGAGCGCGGCCGGCACCTTGTCGAGGTTGAGCTCGCTGGTCTGCTCGGCGTCTCCCGCCAACCGGTGCGCGAGGCATTGCAACGCCTGAACAACGAAGGCTGGGTGGACCTCCGCCCCGGCTTCGGCGCCATGGTGCACGTGCCCGCCGAGGATGAGGTCGACCAACTCCTCGCCGCCCGCGCAGCACTCGAGTCCGAGTCCGCCCGCCTCGCCGCTCGTCATGCCACGAAGGAAGACCTGGCCAAGCTCAAAGAGCTCTGCAAGGTCGGTACGGCGTTCCACGAGTCCGGCGACACCGATGGCGCCGTACGGACGAACGGCGAACTGCATGCGTTCATCACCGAGATGTCCGGCAACCGGTTCCTGATCGACTTTGCCGCGCAGGTCGATCGTCGCGTCCGCTGGTACTACACCCCCATCGCCCCGGTCCGCGGTGCCGCCTCCTGGCGCGAGCACAGTCGCCTGGTCAAGGCGATCAGCGACGGCGACGAAGACAAGGCCGCCCAGACCATGCGCGAGCACACCGAGCACACCCGCAAGGCCTACCACGACCTCCGCGCCGCCGAAGGCCCCGCTGCGCCTGCCCCTGAGCCAGAACCCCGCCGCCGGCGCCGCAGTCTCTAACGCAAGCCGACTGCGTCGGTCGAGCGGTTAGTACGTGACAGCGCGCAGCACCTTGGCCGGCGCGCCAGCAGCCACCGAGTACGGCGGTATGTCGCGCGTGACCACGCTGTTCGCGCCGATCACGCACCTCTCGCCGATCGTCACACCGCTCGTCACCACGACATTCGCCCCAAGCCAGACGTTGTCGCCGATCCGCGTCGGCCCCTTGGACTCGAACCCCTGCCAGGGAACCGGCTTGTCGGGATCGTCGAAACGATGGTTGGAGTCCGTCACGAAACACCCGTTCGCGAGCATGCAATGCGAGCCGATCTCGACCAGCTCCAGCGCGGCAACCATCACCCCAAGGTTCAGAAACGTCCCCGCGCCGATCCGCACCCGCGCGTCATCCCCCACCGTGATCCACACGTTGGGCTCGAACAGCGCGTGCTCCCCCACCTCGAGCCGCCCATCTCGCAGCGCCTCCAGCACATTCCCCTGGAGCGGCCACCGTGCAAACGCCCCGCGGCGCATCAACTCCCAGTGAATCCGCGCTCGATTCCACGGCAGCGAGTTCCGCTCGTACCAGCGCCACTTCTGCACCCAGAGCTTGGCCTGTCCGGCAAGATCGTCCACCCGCCTGACCCTAGTGCCCTCTTCGATGGACCTCGAATGAATGTCGCGCTGTCTTCGGGCATGCGAAGGTGCTGATGCCCATCCGCCCCTGGGGAACGTCGAAGGAGCATCATGCAGTTCAGACCTGTCCTGACCCTGCTGACCGCGCTTGCTCTGCTGGTGCCGCTGACCGGTGCAGCTCCCGCACCCAGTACGCCGACGGCGCCGCGGCCCGCTGCGCAGCAGAAGGTCGCCGCCGCGACGGCGTCCGTCACCGCGGACTTCGCCCAGAACCTCGGCAAGGGTCACCGCGAGGTCTTCGGCGCGAATATCAACCACCTCGATCAGCCGGCCAAACTCGACGCCTTCCATCAGAACGGCGCGAACTTCGTCCGCCGGACGGCGTACCTCTTCCAGATCGTGCCCACCACGACGCCCGCGGACTACCGGGCGAACGTCGGTGGGGTCGCGGACCCGGCCAACTGGAACTGGGAGTTGTACGGCTGGGCGGACGAGTACGCCCAGCGCGGCATCGAGCTGATGCTGATCATGGGCTACGGCGTCCCCTGGATCGGGCACGGCTGTGCGGACTGCGAGTACTTCTCACCGCCACGGCCGGAGAACTGGGACATCTACGAGGACATCGTCAAGAAGGTCTACCAGCATTTCGCCGGCAAGGTGAAAATGGTCGAGCTCTGGAACGAGCCGAACATCGACTTC
Organism: Kribbella antibiotica; assembly: GCF_004349055.1. Taxonomy (GTDB): domain Bacteria; phylum Actinomycetota; class Actinomycetes; order Propionibacteriales; family Kribbellaceae; genus Kribbella; species Kribbella antibiotica. The sequence goes on along the minus strand of NZ_SMKX01000019.1, from coordinate 13,935 downwards.
CTGCGGATCGGTGGCAGCTCGTACCCCGACAACCTGACGGCGTACCGGGACATCTACTTCCACGCAGCCAAGGCGATCCGGTCGGTCGACAGCCAGATCCCGCTCGGCGGTCCGGCCTTGTCGGCCCCCGCGACGAACTGGATCCAGCCGCTGCTGAGCGACGCCCGCATCGCGCCGAACATCAACTTCCTCAGCTACCACCACTACGCGACCGACCCCACCGAGGTCGTCGACCAGTGGAAGGCCGTCGCGCAACAGAACGGCAAGGGCGCCGACTTCCCGGTCTACGTGACCGAGTGGAACTGGACCGCCGCCTGGGGCTACGACCCGATGAACAGCGATCACCCGAACATGATCAGCTCCGTCGGCCAGCGGCTGAGTACCTTCTACAAGCAGCGCGCCAACGGCACGCTCTACTACGCCGACAACGACGAAGGCGAGGAGGATTGGGGCGTGCACTTCGGCGTGTACAAAAACGGCACGCTGACCCCGAAGTCGCGCGCGTTCCGGCTGCTGGGACAGGACCTCGGCCTCGCCGCCGGTGACAGCATCATCCGCGGGATCAGCTACGGCGGCCCGGTCACCAACGCAGCGGCCGCGACCACCTCGACCGGCGACAACGTGGCGTGGGTGGTCAACGACGGCACGGCTCCGGTCGACGTCGACCTGGCGCTCACCGGGCTGGGCGGTGCGACCACCACGGTCGCGAGCATCTTCGAGGCGAGCAGCGACCAGGCGATCCCCTCCCCCAAGGCCTCGATCCCGCTGACCGTCGCCGGCGGCAACAGCCGGGTCCGGTTCCAGGCGCCCGCGAAGTCGGTGCTGGGTGTTCGCCTGACGCCGTACTCAATCGCCGATACCGAGAATCTCGCGCCGAGCGCGACGGTGACCGGCTCCTCCAGCAGCGACGGTCTCGTGCCGGCCAAGGTGATCGATGGGATCGAGTCAGTACACGCCTTCGGCGAGTGGGCCTCCAACGCCGAGATGACGCCGTGGGTCCAGCTCGCCTGGCCGACCGCGCAGACGGTCAGCCGCATCGTGCTCGCAGATCGGGCCAACCCGACGGACCAGATCAAGGCAGGCTGGCTGATCTTCAGCGACGGTACGTCGGTGCCGGTGCCACCGCTGCCCAACGACGGCAGCCCGAAGGTCATCTCGTTCCCTTCCCGTACGACGAGCTGGATCCGGCTGCAGGTCACCACGGGCGTCGGGCTCAATGTGGGGCTGTCCGAGCTGCAGGTCCACCGCGGCGGCAACGTCGCACCCGCAGGGGTACTGACCAGCAGCTCGGCCCCTGGCGTCGTACGGGCTGTTGACGGTGTGATCGGCTCCGACTGGGTGTCCACGACGGCATCGCCGTGGCTTCAGGTGGATTGGGTCAGCAACCGGACGATCGACGAGATCACCCTGTACGACCGGGCCGATGCCACCAGCAACGTGAACGGCGGGACACTCACCTTCAGCGACGGCAGTTCGGTCCCGGTGACCGGGATCCCGGCCGACGGCAAGGCGAAGGTGGTGACGTTCCCCGCGCGCAGCGTGGGCTGGGTGCGCTTCCAGGCGAGTGGGTCGACCGGGATGGGTATCGGGCTGTCCGAGCTGCAGATCCGGCCGATCGGCAACGTGGCTTCCAGCGCGACGGCGAAGGCGTCGTCGGAGGCGCCTGACACGCCCCAGACGAGCGCGGGTGCTGCCATCGACGGCGTGATCAACCAGTGGCACACCGGCGAGTGGGGCTCGAACCGCGAGCTCAACCCGTGGCTCCGGCTCGACTGGGCATACCCGCAGACCGTGACCCAGGTTGTGCTGTACGACCGGAACAACCTGATCGACAAGGCCCACGGCGGCACGTTGACCTTCAGCGACGGCAGCTCGGTCAAGGTCACTGAGCTCGACGACAGCGGGCGCGGCAAGACAGTGACGTTCACCCCGAAGTCGATCAGCTGGGTGAAGTTCCAGGTCGAAGGCGGCGAGGGCTGGGCCATCGGCCTGTCGGAGATCGAGGTCGGCTAACCGCAGACTGCCCGCAGCTCATCGGGTGAGCTGCGGGCGGTTCTCAACGGCGGCCGGTGGCGGCCTTGCGTTCAGCCAAGGCTGAGGCCAAGTGCGAGTACTGCTCGACGGTACGGCGCGCGTACCGGTTGTGCGGGAGGATCCGCGGCCACCAGTGGCGGCCGAGCTGTTCGTGCATCCAGAGGAAGCCGATGGCGAAGCCCATGCTGACGAGCGCACGGAAGGCCAGGAACTTCCAGGGTTCGGGCGGGAGTCCGGGGCTGCCGGTCACCCACCAGGTGGTGGTGATGGCGTGGACGAGCAGGGCGAGCGGGAAGCCGATCACCCAGTAGACCGCGGCCGGCGCGAACACTCCGGCCGGGACTTTGCCTAGGGCAACCAGTACGGCGTACCCGGAGCCGAGCACGATCAGAGGGAGACCGAGGCCGAGGCCGGTGATGATGGCCCAGCCCAGCGGCTGTCCGGCCAGGACGCCGAGCGCCCCGGCGACCAGCCCGGCTGCGGCGCCGACGATTGCCCCCGGGACCGAGAACTCCGCAAGTTCCTTCGATGAGGTCATGTCAGCCCACTGCCACGCCGAAGCGGATCAGGCAGTAGAAGAGCATGCCCAGGTAGAAGACCGCACCGAATCCGATGATCAGGTTCCGCACCGGGCCGGGCCGGATCTTCTTGGGGAGCAGCTTGTTGTTCACCAGGAGCAACACGATGCAGTAGGCGCCCATCGCGAACGTGGACAAGAAGGCGAGGGTGTCCAGAATCCCCGCCGGCCCGTCAGCGGGACCGAACAGCAGAATCAGGATGCCGAAGACGATCACGCCCCACAGGAACCCGGCGTACAGGCGGGACATCGAGAATCGCTTGGCGCCCGGCACGAAGTAGTACGTCATGTCCGCCTGGCCGCGGGAGAACGAGTCGAACAGACCCAGGGTCGCGTTCAGCCCGATCAGTGCGATGAAGGCGAAGAACAGCGTGCCCAGGATCGGCGAACCCGCCGAGGCGAACGCATCCGACATCGCCCGCAGCGCCGCATCCCGGTCGCCTCCTTCGATCAGCGACTTCACGTTCGGGTTGGTCCGGGCCGCCGACATGGCCAGCACGGTGAACGACACCGTGACCAGCATCGTGATCCCCCAGAAGAGCAGGATCGCGTCGAAGGTGACCCACTTGCGCCAGCCCTTCCACTTCGCCATCTCCGCCGGGTCTTCGGTATCGAACATGAACCCGCGCGACGGCATCGCCTCGGCCTCGCCGGCCGACCGCAGCCCGCGGACCTTCGGAATGTGTGCACCCATCCCAGCGCCACTGTCCCGCAGCTGCAGCGTGTACCACATCTGCTGCATCCCGGACGGTCCGGCGAAAGCGATCGACCCGACCACGACCGGGAACCACGCCGAGGTCATCGCCTCGTGCGGGAAGTACCCGACCGCGAACATCCCGGCCAGCGTCTTGCCGAGGTCGTCCCAGTTACCGACGATCGCCGCGATGACCGACGTACCGACGACCAGGAAGCCGATCAGCAACCCGAGCAGTTTCTCGAGGAAGTTGTAGATCACCGAGAGCATGCTGAACAGGACGCCGACGAACACCAGAGCCACGCACGCCGTCACCTGCCACGGTATGCCCGACACTTCCTCGAAGGCGGCGGCTCCGGCCGAGAGATGGCCGGGCCACATGTAGATCAGGATCGCCGCGACGTAGAAGAACCACATCAGCGGTTTGAAGATCCGGGCGGCGCCGAAGAAGATGCTCTCCCCGGTCGCCATCGCATACCGCGCCATCTCCAGCAGCACGAACGCCTGCAGGGTGACGCCGACCATGAACAGCCAGCGGATGTCCGGCCCGAACACCAGGACGAGCCGGGGCCACATGTACGACTCCCCCATCCCCACGCCCAGCGCGACCAGGAAGACGGTCGGGCCGAGGATGTGGATGGACGGTGGTGCGTCCGGCAGTTTCCGGATCGGCATCGGTTCGAGCCGGCCGGCTTTCCAGACCTTCTCGGTGACGGCCGCCGCGGCGGGCTCGTCGGGGACTTCTGAGGTCTTGCTTGTGACGTCCAAGGCGGACTCCTTAGATCGACGCCAGGCACACTGAATGAACCCCCGCTGTGCAACCCCTCCCTTGCTACGTTCCGAGCGGCCCCGCGTTGCGGGCCCAGCGGTACTTGGCGCCGAGCACCTGAACCGGTGTCTCGGTGGTGTACGGATAGGCGACCACGCCGTGCTCGAACAGGTACTGCGCAGCCTCTTCGACCTCGACGTCACCCGACAGCGATGCGACCACGGGCTTGTCGATGCCCTTGGCCCGATACTCCTCGACCACCTCGGCGACCAGCTTCGCGAACACCATCGGCGGTGTAACGATGGTGTGCCAGTAGCCGAGGATCAGTGCATGGATCCGCTCGTCCTCGAGCCCGAGCGCAACAGTGTTCCGGTACGTCGACGGTGGTTCCCCGCCGGTAATGTCGATCGGATTGCCGGCCGCCCCGAACGGCGGGATGAACTTCTTGAACGCCGCGTCGAGGTCCGGCGGGATCGTCATCAACTGGAGGCCGTTGTCGACACAGGCGTCCGAAAGCAGGACACCCGAGCCGCCCGCGCCGGTGATGATGACGACGTTCTCACCCTTCGGAGTCGGCAGCAACGGAATCCCCCGGGCGTACTGGAGCATCTCGTTCAGCCCCGGAGCCCGTACGACGCCGCTCTGCCGCAGGATGTCGTCGTACACCTTGTCGTTTCCCGCCAGGGCACCCGTGTGCGAGCTGGCCGCCTTCGCGCCCATGGCGGTGCGACCGGCCTTCAGCACGATGACCGGCTTCTTCTTCGACACCCGGGACGCCGTCTCGGCGAAAGCCCGGCCGTCCTTCAAATCCTCAAGATGCATGGCGATCAGGTTGGTGTTGTCGTCGTTCTCGAAGAACGTCAGGAGGTCATCCTCGTCGATGTCGGCCTTGTTGCCTACCCCAACGATCGCGGAGACGCCCATCCGGCTGGACCTGCTGAACCCGAGGATGGCCATCCCGATCCCGCCGCTCTGCGATGAGAGCGCGACACTGCCCTGGACGTCGTACGGTGTGCAGAAGGTCGCGCAGAGCTTCTCCGGCAGGTAGTAGTAGCCGTAGATGTTCGGCCCGAGAATCCGGACGTTGTGCTTGCGGGCGATCGCCACGATCTCGTCCTGGAGCTCCTGCTCCCCGGTCTCGGCGAACCCGGACGGGATCAGGATCGCCCCGGCCACGCCCTTCTCACCGCATTGCTCGAGCGCTCCACCGACGAACTTGGCCGGTACGGCGAACACCGCCACATCCACGTCACCCGGTACGTCGAGGATGCTGGGGAAGGCCTTCAGCCCCAGCACCTCGCCACCCTTCGGGTTGATCGGGTAGATGTCGCCCGCATACCCGCCGTTGACCAGGTTCTTCATCACCGAGTTGCCGATCTTGCCGTCCTCGTTGGACGCCCCGATCACGGCGACGGCGCGCGGTTTCATGATCCGCATCATCGCCGTCAGGATCTCCTCCTGGCTGTACCGCTCGACCGGCTTGCCGGCCTCGGTGTCGACGATGATCCGGAAGTCGACCGCGGTGGCGCCATCCGGCCCGGCGAGCACCGGGTTCAGGTCCACCTCGGCGAACTGCGGGAAGTCGGTGACCAGGTCGGACAGCCGCTGGACCAGCTCGCCCAGCGCGTCCTTGTCCACCGGCTTGGCGCCGCGGATCCCCTCGAGCATTTCGCGCGCGTTGATCCCGTCGATCATGGCGCGCGCCTCGGCGCCGGTCAGCGGTGCGAGCCGGAAGGTGACGTCCTTCAGCACCTCGACGAGAACGCCGCCGAGACCGAAGGCGACGATCTTCCCGAAGGTCGGATCGGTCATCGCCCCGATGATGACCTCCTGCACGTCACCGCCCGTGACCAGCATCTTCTGCACCTGAACGCCGCTGATCTCCGCATCCGCCTTGTAGGCCTTGGCGTTCGCAATGATCTTCTCGTACGCCGCCTGTGCCGCCGCCGGACTGTCCACTCCGACGACCACGCCACCGGCGTCGGTCTTGTGCAGGATGTCCGGTGAACTGATCTTCAGCACCACCGGGAAGCCGATCTCGGCCGCGAGACCGGCTGCTCCCTCGGCAGTCGTGGCCAGCCCCTCACCCGGCGTCGGGATCCCGTACGCATCCGCGACCAGCTTGGCCTCGGGCGCGCTCAGCGAGGTGCGGCCGTCCGCCAGAGCCTGGTCGAGGATGGTCTGGACTGCTGCCTTGTCATAACTCATGCCATGCACTCCGTTTCGCGAAGAATGGGGTGACGTCAGACGACGCCGGCGGCCTTCAGTTCCTCGAGTTCGGCGGTGTCGATGCCGAGCGATCCGTAGACGGCCGTGTTGTGTTCACCGAGACCGGGTGAGGTCTCGACCACGACCGGGGAGTCGGACAGCTTGATCGGGCAGCCGACGGTCTTGAAGGTCCCGCGCTGCGGGTGCTCGACCTCGACGACCGCGCCGAGGTCGGCCAGCGTCTTGTCCTCGATCAGCTCACGCGTCGACATGATCGGCCCGCACGGCACGTTGAGTGCGTTGAGCTTGTCCATCACCTCGAACTTGGTGTGCTGCTCGGTCCACTGCTCGATCAGCGCGAACATCTTGTCCAGCTTGTCGAGGCGGGAGGCGGGCGTCGCCCAGTCCGGGTCCTCGGCCAGCTCCGGCTTGCCGATCAGGTTCGCGATCGGAGCCCAGCCGGGCGGCTGGACGATCACATAGATGTAGTCGTTCGGCCCACCAGGCGCCGTACGGACTGCCCACCCGGGTTGGCCGCCGCCGGACGCGTTGCCGGAGCGCGGGACCTCGGAGCTGAAATTGTCGTTCGGGTATTCCTTCAGCGGACCGTGCGCGAGCCGCTGCTGGTCGCGCAGTTTGACCCGTGTCAGGTTCAGCACGGCCTCCTGCATCGCGACCGAGACCCGCTGACCCTTGCCGGTATGCGTGCGCTGGTAGAGCGCGGCCAGGATGCCGGCGACCAGGTGAATGCCCGTCCCGGAGTCGCCGATCTGAGCACCGGTCGCGGTCGGCGGACCTTCCTCGAAGCCCGTCGTACTCATCGCGCCGCCCATCGCCTGGGCGACCACCTCGTAGGCCTTGAAGTTCTCGTAGCGGCCCGGGCCGAAGCCCTTGATCGACGCGAAGACGAGCTTCGGGTTGATCTCCTGCAGCCGCTCCCAGGTGAAGCCCATCCGGTCGATCGCGCCGGGCGCGAAGTTCTCGACCAGGACGTCGGAGTTCTTCACCAGATCGATGAAGATCTCCTTGCCCCGCTCGGATTTCATGTTCAGCGTGATGCTGCGCTTGTTGCAGTTGAGCATCGTGAAATAGAGGCTGTCGACATCCGGTACGTCGCGCAGCTGCTGGCGGGTGATGTCACCGGTCGGCGCTTCGAGCTTGACCACATCGGCGCCGAGCCAGGCAAGGATCTGCGTGCAGGACGGACCCGACTGCACGTGGGTCATATCGAGTACACGAACACCATCGAGGGCCTGAGACATGACGGGGTCCTCCTACTTGTACATGGTCTGGTTCATGGTTCCGGGGGCGTACGCGTCCGGGTCGACCCAGACGTTGATCAGCGACGGCAGGCCGGATTCGCGCGCCCGCTGCATCGCCGGCCCGATGTCCTTCGGGTCGCGGACCTCCTCGCCGTACCCGCCGAGGTTGCGCGCGAACTCGTCGTACTTGACGTCACCAAGGGTGTTGCCGACCCGGCCGCGGTCCTGCCCGTACTTCGCTTCCTGGCCGTAGCGGATCTGGTTCATCGACGAGTTGTTGCCGATGACACCGACGAACGGAAGGTTGAAGCGGACCAGCGTCTCGAAGTCCCAGCCGGTCATCGAGAAGGCGCCGTCGCCGAAGAGTGCGACAACCTCCTTGTCCGGTCGCGCGTACTTCGCCGCGAGCACGAACGGGACGCCGACGCCGAGGGTGCCGAGCGGGCCCGGGTCCATCCAGTGGCCGGGCGACTTCGGCTGGACGACGCCGCCGGAGAAGGTGACGATGTCGCCGCCGTCGCCGATGTAGATCGAGTCCTCGGTGAGGAACTCGTTGATCTCGTGCGCGAGCCGCAGCGGGTGGATCGGGTTCGCATCGGACAGTTGGCGCGGAAGACGCTTCTGGTACGCCGCATCTTCCTCGGCCCGCAGTTCCTTGAACCAGGCCTGGCGATCCGTCTTCCGCACCCGACCGGTCGAGGCCTGCGTGACCGCGGCCAGGATCGCGCCCGGGTCGCCGACCAGACCGAGGTCGACGTCGCGGTTCTTGCCGACCGTGCGGTAATCCATATCGATCTGTACGACGGTTGCCGACTTCGGCAGTCGCCGGCCATAGCCCATCCGGAAGTCGAACGGCGTACCGACGATGATGATCAGGTCCGCATTGTTGAACCCGTACCGCCGCGACAGGTGGAAGTGGTGCGGGTCGCCGGGAGCGAGCGTGCCGCGCGCGGCACCGTTCATGAACGCCGGTACGTCGAGCGCCCGGACGAAGTCGGTCGCCGCGTCGCTACCGCGCGACGTCCAGACCTGACCACCGAGCAGTACGACGGGCTTCTCCGCGTGCGCGATGAGATCCGCCAGCGCCTCGATGGCGACCGGGTCGCCGATGCTCTTCGTCGACGCCCGGTAGTGCCCCGCCGAAGGAACTGTCGCGGACTCGACCGGGACCGAGTTGTCCAGGATGTCGCGCGGGATCTCCAGGAACGACGGTCCGAGCGCACCGTTGTAGCACTCACGGAACGCCATCGACACCATGTCGGCGGCGCGCGCGGTGTGCGGCACGGTCGCGGCGAACTTGGTGATCGGCGTCATCATGTCGACGTGCGGCAGGTCCTGCAGGGACCCCATCTTGTGCTGGTTCAACGCACCCTGACCGCCGATCAGCAGCATCGGGCTCTCGGCGCGGAACGCGTTCGCGACCCCGGTCACGGCGTTCGTCGTACCGGGGCCGGCGGTGACGACGGCACAGCCGGGCTTGCCGGTGATGCGGGCATAGCCGTCAGCCGCGTGCGCTGCAACCTGCTCGTGCCGTACGTCGACCACCGCAATGCCCTCGTCGACACAGCCGTCGTAGATGTCGATGATGTGGCCGCCGCAGAGGGTGAAGATCACCTCGACCCCCTCGGCCTTCAGGGCCTTGGCCACCAGGTGACCGCCCGAGATCATCTCCGGCTCCTTCACCTGCGCAACGGACTGGGCGGCGGGCTGGGTCTCCGACACTGTCTGCGCCATCTGCAGTCATCTCCTCGGAAAGGCCGGGATCCGGCTTCTGTAGATTGCATACCGTATGTGGTAGTCGTAGTCTTATCCCAGGCCGCAGTGCTTGTCCAGAGGGAGACGGCGATGACAATCCACGAGGAACTTCAACGGACCCGGACGGCACTGCTCGCGCTGGAGAAATCCCTTATGTCATTGAGGAATCATCTGGGCGCTCACATCGACGTACTGCGCCTGCTGGACGATCTGGAACGCTGCACGACGGACCTCCGCCGACTTGAGGACCAAATCATTACGCCGGCTCATCGCGAGCTGATCGTGATCCCCGACGACGACCGCGACCACGGGTTGTGGGGCGCCGGGGATGTCGATCACGAAGGAGTGGGCGCTCCGGGACGCAGAGCGCCATGAGCCGCTAGACACTGCTTGAGCAGGTTGCGGAGTTCACGGTCATTCGCTTGGCGAGCGGTGACCGCGACGGCTTCCGCGACCTGTTCGGTCGCGACGAACGTGCGGTAGAACGGCTCGCTCCAGCTGAAGCGCAGCCACCAGGGAATCACTCCCTCCCCCGTCATCAGCCGCAGCGCAGTCTCATGCGCCTTTCGCAACCTGACGCCCTCCTCACCAGTGGCCAGCGCCGTCGAGACACACAGCGCGACCACCCGAGCCGACACCTCCATGCCGGGCCGGGCAGTGTCGAGGAACCTCGGCGCCAACGGCAGCAACGCCCGGCGCCCCGCCGAGCTGGAATGGTCATGCACAGCCCGGGCCGCCGCGCTCAGGGTCGGATGCACGCACGTCGGCCGATCCGTCCACGGTTCCCGGGCCAGCTTCGACACCAGCTCCATCACGCAAGGCTCCGGCCGCGCGATGCGCCCGTACTCACTCACTCGTTCGACCCGGCGACCGGCGTACCCAATTGCCGCCGTACTGACAGCGCAGGTCGACCTGGCTGCTTCAGCAATCGCACACTCAAAGCAGCCAGTACGCCGAGCAGTCCCGCGCCGAGGAAGAGTGGTCGATAGCCGACGACCGCGATCACCGAAGCGGCCACTCCGACACCCACTAGGCCGCCGACAGCTTTGGCGGAGTACAGGATGGCTTGGTTCTGCACGAGGCTGTTCTCGCCGAAGAACTCCAGCACGAGGTTCGCCATGATCGCGTAGAACGCGCCACCACCGAGGCCGGCGAACATCGCGCAGACGACGAACGCCCAGCCGACACCCGCCTCCCCCGCCACGACCAGACCGATATGGGTGAAGCTCTCCACCATCAGTACAGCGGCCAAGACGCGCCGCCGGCCGAATCGATCGGACAACGTCCCGGCGAGTGAGCGACCAAGACCGTTGACCGCGGCAAGCAATCCGGCAGCGAACCCGGCGACCGCCATCCCCAATCCGGTCGCAACAGCGAAGCTCACCACGAAGGCGATCCCGAACAACGACAACGCGGCGCTGATCGCGAGCATGAGCCACATCAGCGGGAGCGCGCCCGTCCGCATCGCCTCAGCTGGACGGTAGTGGCGCACGGCGGGCGAGTTGTGCGGAATGCTCCGGTTGAGTTTGCGGTCGACCGCCCATGCCTGCGCATCAATCGCCGCGGGCCACCAGTGCCGCGGCGGATCCTTCAGGAGCCCGCCACCGATGGCAGTCGCCAGCACGGCGACGATCGCAGCCAGGTCAAAGACCAACCGCCGGCTGCCAGGCGTCTCCGCCAGCGTCAACAGCAAGATGCTCGGTACGGCGCCGATCGCGAAGCCGCCGGTGACGAACCCGATCGTGGCGGTGCGCCGATCGGGGAACCAGCGAGCCGCGGTCGTGATGCAGGCGGCGTAGACGACACCGGCGCCGATACCGCCGATCAGGGCGTAGCCGATCACCACGACCAGATAGCTGTCCGCGTGCGCGAGAGTGGCGAGGCCGATCGCGGACAGAACCCCGCCGAGAACCACGAGCTGGGTCGGAGTTGCCCGCCGTACCCGCTGGAGCCAGCCGGCTGGGATCGCGACCAGGGCCTGGCAGGCGACGAAGATCGCCAGCAGCCACAGGGTTTGGACCGCACCCCAGCCGCGGTCGGATTCGAGGCCGAGGGCGGCGGTGCCGAACGAGTACTGCAACGGACTGATGGCAAGCATGCATGCCCACGCCGCCCACAGCTGCCAGCGGCGCGGGTGCCCGGTCAGGTCCTGGGCGTCCTCACCCACTCGATACTGCCTGCCGTACACGTCCCGGGTAGTCACGTGATCCATGTCGCGCCTCCTGACTACTGCATACCGTATGAGATCTGTGGTACCCCTCTCCGCCGCTGGTTGTCCAGAGCTGGCGCGTTGCGACCGCCTCTTGTGACCAGATTGCATACCGCATACAGTCGGCACTCGACCGCTCGATCGGAGGACTGCCCCGTGGACCTGATGGAGTACCAAGCCAAAGAGCTGTTCGCACGGCACGGCGTCCCGGTGACGCTCGGCCGCGTGATCGAGGACCCGGCTGACGCTGCGGCAGCTGCCGCAGAGCTCGGCGGACGTGTGGTGGTGAAGGCGCAAGTGAAGACCGGCGGCCGCGGCAAGGCCGGCGGGGTCAAGCTCGCCGCCTCCCCCGACGAGGCGGTCGCGCGGGCCGGCGACATCCTCGGGATGGATATCAAGGGCCACACCGTGCACCGCGTGCTGCTCGCACCGGCCGCCGCTATCGCCTCGGAGTTCTATCTCTCGTTTCTGGTTGATCGAGCGAATCGTTCCTACCTCTGTATCGCCAGCACCGAAGGCGGTGTGGAGATCGAGGAGGTCGCGCACACCAACCCTGACGCGATCGCTCAGGTGCCGATCGACCCGGCGCTCGGGGTCGACGATGCGAAGGCCGCCGAGATCGTGGCCGCGGCTGGATTCCCCGCCGGCGCGGAGGACGTCGTACGGCGGCTGTGGGACGTGTTCATTGCCGAGGACGCGACGCTGGTTGAGGTGAACCCGCTGGTGAAGCTGGCCGACGGATCGCTGGAGGCGTTGGACGGGAAGGTGACGTTGGACGACAGTGCGTCGTACCGGCATCCCGATCACGCGGCCTTCGAAGACCGCGCGTCGGCGGATCCGCTCGAGGCCGCGGCGCACGACAAGGGGCTGAACTACGTCAAGCTCGATGGCTCGGTCGGCATCATCGGGAACGGCGCCGGACTGGTCATGTCGACGCTCGACGTCGTCGCGTACGCAGGTTCGCCGTACGGCGTGAAGCCCGCGAACTTCCTCGACATCGGCGGCGGTGCGTCGGCCGAGGTGATGGCGAACGGCCTCGGGATCATCCTGAGCGATCCGCAGGTCCGCAGTGTCTTCGTGAACGTCTTCGGCGGCATCACCGCCTGCGACGCGGTGTCGAACGGGATCGTCCAGGCGCTCGAACTGCTCGGCGCTGCCGCTGACAAACCACTGGTCGTCCGGTTGGACGGGAACAACGTGGCCGAAGGTCGCAAGATCCTTGCCCAGGCCAACCATCCGCTGGTGACCGTGGTCGACACGATGGACGGCGCCGCCCTGCGCGCCGCCGAACTCGCCGCTGAAGGGGTTTGATGATGGCAATCTTTCTGACGAAGAAGAGCCGGGTTGTCGTCCAGGGGATGACCGGTGCCGAGGGGCAGAAACACACCAGCCGAATGCTTGCCGCCGGCACCGATATTGTCGGCGGCGTGACGCCCGGCAAGGGCGGCCAGTCGGTCGACTTCGCTCGCCGTTCGATACCGGTCTACGGGTCATGCGCGGATGCAGTTGCTGCGACAGGCGCCGATGTGTCGGTGGTGTTCGTGCCGCCGCGGTTCACCAAGGGCGCGGTGATCGAGGCTGTCGACGCAGGGATTCCGTTGGTGGTCGTGATCACCGAGGGCGTGCCGGTGCACGACACGGCCGCGTTCTTCGCGCACGCTTCCGCAGCTGGAGTCCGAGTGATCGGGCCGAACTGCCCAGGGATCATCAGTCCCGGCCAGGCGAACGCGGGGATCATTCCAGCGGATATCGCCGGACCTGGGCGGATCGGCCTGGTGTCGAAGTCGGGGACGCTGACCTACCAGATGATGTACGAACTGCGAGACTTCGGCTTCTCGACGGCCATCGGAATCGGCGGCGACCCGATCATCGGAACCACCCACATCGACGCCCTGCAAGCGTTTCAGGACGACCCGGATACCGACGCGATCGTGATGATCGGCGAGATCGGCGGCGACGCCGAGGAGCGAGCAGCGGCGTACATCGCAGCGCACGTGACGAAACCGGTGGTCGGATACGTCGCCGGCTTCACCGCCCCAGAAGGCAAAACGATGGGCCACGCAGGCGCCATCGTCTCCGGCTCATCCGGTACGGCGGCCGCCAAGCAGGAGGCGCTGGAGGCAGCCGGTGTTCGCGTCGGCAAAACCCCCACCGAGACCGCGGAGCTGCTGCGATCAGTACTGGTCGCGGTATAAGCGCCACCACACCACAGCCCCATAACGTCCGAAGATCCGGAGACCACGCCCTCCAACCCTTCGGACGTTGTGGGTTGTTCGCCGACGCACCCCATTTGATGGGTCAGCCCACGGGGATGCGGGTGGGCCTACCGCATGCGGTGGGCTAACCCACACGGGCGTGGGTCAGCCCACCAAATGTGGAACAGGTGGGTCCGGTCGTCGCTGTGGATCGGACCCACCTGGGCTCAGG